>NZ_NEGZ01000059.1 GCF_002127585.1 Janthinobacterium sp. GW458P | reverse complement strand
CCAGCTCGGTGGCGCGCAGCACGGCGCCCGCATCCTGCACCGTGCCCGACAGCACCAGGGTATCGGCCACGGCCGTCACGCGGATGGCTTTTTCTTCCGGCATCAGGGCCGCCAGGGTCGCCTGCAGGCCGGCCGGGTCCATGCTGACGCCGACGTTGACGACGCTGCACACGCCGCTCTTGCCCTGGATGATCATGTTGGTGCTGCCCACGTCGACACCGACCACATATAAAGTGTCGGGCGCCACCAGCATGGCTTGCACGACGGCCGGATTGCCGACGCTGCGCGCCAGCACCGCCTCGGGCAGGCGCAACATGCTCGACTTGCCCACCTGCAGCTGCAAGTTGCCGGGCGTGGCCGCTTCGCCGCCGCAGCGCGGGCCAGGTTCAGCCGCTGCCGGCAGGCACGACAGCAGGCAGCAGAGTGTCAGCAGGGCGCGGTTCATGAGCGTGTCCATGGTTGAGCGGGGCAACTAAAAACATTCGCGCGACTGGCGCGTCCCATCGATGACGGTGCTGCACTGGCGCACGGGTTCCGGCCGCGCCTTCGCCACGCGCGCCGGACGCGGCGCCACGGCGGCGACAGGCACAAGCGCGGGAGCGGGCTCGGCTTCGTGCGGACCGCCCAGCAGGGTCAGCTTGGTGGCGCCTTCCGTCACGCCCGGCCGCGGGTCGACCTGGTTGCGCAGCACCAGCGACAGGCTGCCCACGCTGCGCGCCAGGTCCAGGTTTTCCGCCTGTTCCGGCGTCACTTCCAGGGTCACCGCATTGACCACGCGCGGCTTGGTCTCGTCGCGCCCCACCTCCTGCGCCACGGCCAGCACGAGGATGCGTTCGAGCACGATCTTGGAAATATTGCGGCTTTGCGGAAACGCGCGGTCGCCCGCATCCTGCTGGGTGCTGACGATGATGTCGACATAGTTGCCCGGCAAGGCGAAGCCGGCCACGCCGATCACGTCGTTGACGCGCACGGTGATGGCGCGCCGCCCTTCCGTGATCAGGGCCGACAGGCCGCCCAGGGTGCCCGCCGGGGCCAGCTTGGCTTCGCTCAGCGGCTCGCCGCGCAGCACGCTGGTCTTCAGCACCCGCCCCGCCAGTTTTGCCGGGTCTTGCAGCGCCCCTTGCGGCAGGCTTTCCGCCGGCCACTCGGCCAGGCGCAGCATGTCCGGCGTCAGGCGCTGGCCCAGGTTGACGTCGCTGGCGGCGACGACGATCTTGCCCTTGCCGGCCGGCGTCTGGCGCAGCAGCCAATGCGACGCCAGCAGCACCGCCAGCAAGCCCAGCACGACTGCCAGGCCCATCATCAGGATGGCGCGCCGGTTCTTCATGCGATACGCTCGCACAGGCTGGCGGACGGCATGTCGCAGCTGGCAAACAGGCTGCTCCAGGCCTGCTCCAGGGCGGCGACCGTCAGACGCGCTTCGCAGCCGGCAAAGCCCGCGAAGTCGGTGATGCGCGCCAGCAATTCGCCGGGATAGCTGGCCAGCAGGGGCCGTCCCTGCGCGCCATGGAGCTGCTGCAGCAGGTAAGTCAATACCTGCTCGTCAAACGCGATGCCCGCCACCCGGCATTGCTGGCGGAACAGGGCGCGGTAGGCGCTGTCGGCCAGCGGTCCCACCTGCACCTTGTAGCCGATGCGGCGCAGCAAGGCTGGATCGAACAGCTCGCCCGGCGGCACATTCGTGGCCAGCACGAGCGCATTGTCGAAAGGCATGCTCAGCTTCACGCCACCAGGCAGGCCCAGCTGGTCGCTGCCCCGCGCCAGCGGCTGCATCAGCCGCGTCAGCAGTTCTTGCGCGCCCAGGCGCTGGCGCCCCAGGTCGTCGATGATCAGCATGCCGTTGTTGGCCCGCACATGGGGCGGCGCCTGGTAGCAGCCGCCGCTGGCGTCATGGCGCAGCTCCAGCATGTCGGCGTCGAGCTCGGCGCCCACGTGGATCACGGGGCGCTGGCACAGCACCCAGCGGATGTCCGTGCTGCGCCGCTCCAGCGCCTGGCGCGCATGGCTGACATGCTGCGGCGCGGGCGGCTGGTGCTGCGCCGGATCGTACAGCTGGATGATGTCGTGGCCGACGACGATGGCGTAGGGCACGGCCACCAGGCCGTGCAGCAATTGTCCCAGCTGCAGCGCCAGGGTCGACTTGCCGCTGCCGGGCGGACCGTACAGCAGCAGCGAGCGGCCCGAATACAGGGCCGCACCCACCATGTCGAGCATGCCCGGCCCCGCATGCGCGCCGCCGAGCACGACCGCCAGGTCGTCGCTGGCCACGCGCTGCTCCTGCGCCTGCCACGACTGGCGCGCCACCATGGCGCGGTAAGCGTCGAGCGTGACGGGCGCCGCGCCGATGTAGGCGCAGCGCTCGAGAAAAGCGCAGGCGCGCTGCTTGCCGGCCCCAGTCAGCTGGTACTGCACGTCGATCTCGGACTCGCCGCGCCAGGCCACTTCCACCATCTGCTCCGTCACCATGAAGTCGAGCACTTCGCGCAGGACATTGATCGACAGGCGCAAACGCGTGGTCAGCACGGACAGGTGCGTCTTGCCGCTCACAAACATCAGCTTGGCGATCAGTTCGACCACCAGCTGGCGCTCCAGCCCCGTTTCACGCAGGCTTTTCGGCTGCGGCGGCAAGGGCGGCATCAGGTTCGCGTCGGCGGGACGCGGCACACTGTCGGTGGTGGAATAGTCGACCTCGGTCATGCTGCGTCTCCTAGCCGGTTAAGACTGCATTGAACAGATTTCATTCTAGCGAGCAGGGGCGCACGCCCATTGATCAAGAGCAATGAATGCGACTCAGAAATACTGGCGTCCCTGCACGGCCAGGCAGCCCAGGGCGATGGCCAGGCCGTAGGGCATATTGCCCACGCTGGCATGGCTGTCGAGCTGCGTGGGAGCCAGGGCAATGCCGGCCGTGCGCGCGATCATCGGCCACAGCAGCTGGCGCAGATTGCGCAGGCAGGCGCGCCATTTGCCCTGCCAGGTAATCATCAGCACGGCCATCAGGCCGCCCAATAGAAAGGTGGCAAAACAGATCTGCAGCACGGGCCAGGGGCCGGCAAAAGCGCCCGCCATGGCGATCAGCTTGACGTCGCCGGCGGCCATGCCGCGCAGCACGTACAGCGGCAAGAACAGGAAGAATCCCGTGGCCATGCCGCCCAGCCACAGCGGCGCCAGTTGTTGCGGCCACAGCCACAAATGCAGGGCCAGCGCGGTGACGATGCCGGACAACACCAAGGCATTCGGAATCTTGCGGTGGATCAAATCACTGACGGCGGCGGCCGTCACAAAAAACAACAACAGCAGGTCGCACAAGGCAGTTGCAGGCATGGCATACCTCCCGAAGAAAAACCCGCTGCCGGCCGGCCGGCAGCGGGCACCCGCTTAGGGCGTCAGCACCAGGTTCGACGAAATGTCGGTGAGAACGGCCAGCAAGTTGGTCTTGATCAGCAAGAAACCGGCCGTGATGGCGGTTGCCATCAATGCCGCGATCAGGCCGTATTCGATTGCCGTAATGCCATCCTCATCCTTGATAAACTGCTGTGCTGCCGACAGGAAGGTATGCATGACAAGCTCCCAAAAAGTGAATCACAAGTCCCTGGCGCAATCGGGTGTGAAACATTGCCCTTTCCTGCTAATATGTTTCCTGCCGTAAATTTCTGCGCCATTGCATTGACTATAAAGCGTCCACGTTTCGGCAAATTGACGCGCCACAAGTTTCCATATGGAAATTATCAAACCTTGTGAAAATGACGGCTGGCGCAGACAAATGTTGCGCTGAGGATTGAAAGCCTGCGTCAGGGCACTTTTTGCAACGCGCTGCATCAATATCATGTATTTACATGAAATATTGCATACGTTAATTGCCT
Organism: Janthinobacterium sp. GW458P; assembly: GCF_002127585.1. Classification (GTDB taxonomy): domain Bacteria; phylum Pseudomonadota; class Gammaproteobacteria; order Burkholderiales; family Burkholderiaceae_D; genus Janthinobacterium. The sequence continues at coordinate 27,482 of NZ_NEGZ01000059.1, read as the reverse complement.
ATTAGGCAAAAAGACATTATCCTGCTTAGCTCTTCTTTGGAAAGGCCTCTCGCCCGGCGGTACAGAGCGTCATGCCACCAAATAAATCTTGGCTTCTTGTAGACGGACGCGAACATGCTCTTGCTTGATGCAATGCTGGTATGACGACACTTGTGTGACTACTTTCCAGAGAACGACAATGGATTCCCTACTGAAACACATGGTGGATATGACAGGGCACCGCGATCACACGATGCTCGACATCTCCGTGATCTCGGCCGTCCAGGAACTCGCTTCCGCGTCGCAGACCCGTGTGCTGGCCCTGACCACCGTGCGTGGCCAGGTGTTCGTGCGGTCGCGGGCCATCATCGTGGCGGGCAACGTTGCCCGCATGGAAGACAATGCCGATCCGGCGCTGCCGGGCGAACCGCTGTCCGACTACCCGGCGCTGGCCGCCTGCATCCATCGCCATGAAGCGAGCGCCGATACCCTGTGCGCCGACGGCCGCCACCTGCTGTGGCTGCCCATCTGGATCGGCGACCAGGTCACCACCTGCCTGGAAATCACCAACCCCACGCCGTACACGGGCGCCACCATCCAGGTGATCGGCGGCATTGTCAGCGTCTACCGCAATTTCCAGAACCTGCTCGACTACAGCGAACGCGATTCGCTGACCGGCTTATTGAATCGCAAGACCTTCGACGACCAGCTGGCGAAAATCCTGCAAAACCGCGGCGAGCCGGAAGCGGACAAGCCGCGTCCCGTCGAGGAAGAGCGGCGCCACCATTCCGATACGGAACGGCAGTGGCTGGCCGTGATCGACGTCGACCATTTTAAATTGGTCAACGATAAGTTCGGCCACCTGTACGGCGATGAAGTGCTGATCCTGATCGCCAACCAGCTGCAATCGTCGTTCCGCTCGCAAGACCGCATCTTCCGCTTCGGCGGCGAGGAATTCGTCGTGCTGCTGCGCTCGATCACCCTGGAAAATGCGCAGAAAATCATCGACCGCTTCCGCACCAACGTCGAGGCGCACGACTTCCCGCAAGTGGGCAAAGTCACCGTCAGCGTGGGCTTCGTCAGCATCAACGCCTACGAGGCGCCCGTCATCATCCTCGGCCGCGCCGACCAGGCGCTGTACTACGCGAAAAGCCACGGCCGCAACCTGGCTTGCCACTACGACGAGCTGGTCGCCAAGGGCTTGCTCACCACCATCGCCTCGAACGATACGGCGGAATTTTTCTGATCTCCTGAAGATGCGCGCCTGAGCGTCCATGGCGGCGTTGCCGTTGCTTGCCGTACCAGTCGTCCTGTCTTCGCGCCAGCGCCTCGCCCTGACGTTTTTCAGGCGCTCTTTTTCAAAGAGCCCACATCGTTCATGCATCCGCCAGCGATAAAAAGCGCATGGGATCGACCTGCCACCTGGCGGCCGACTCATGGCCGACGATCTTGTCGGCGCCGCCGAAGCCGAAGCCGCGCGACAGGTCGACCGTCTCGGGCTTGATGTAGGTCTTGCTTTTCGTACTGAAGAATACGTTGACTTTCGGCGCCAGCAGATTGCTTTCGTGCGCTTCGATGACGACGGCCAGGCGGCCCGATTCCAGCATCACCATGGTGCCCACCGGATAGATCCCCACGCAGCGCATGAAGTCCTGCGCAAACACGGGGTTGAAATGGAATTTGCTCCACTCATAAATCTTGCGCAGGGCTTCGGCGGCGGCGATGCCCTTGTGATAGCTGCGGTCCGACGTCAGCGCGTCGTACACGTCGACGATGGCGGCCATCTGCGCCAGTTCGCTGATGGCGTCGCCGGCCAGCTGGTCCGGGTAGCCGCTGCCGTCGCGCCGCTCGTGGTGGTGCAGGGCGATGTCGAGCGGAATGGCGCCCAGCTCGGGCGAGCGGCACAGGATGTCGTAGCCGTCGCGCGGATGGCGCTTGATCAGGGCAAATTCCTCGGGCGTCAAGGGACCCGGCTTGTTCAGCACGCTGTCGGGCACCAGCGCCTTGCCCGTGTCGTGCAGCAAGCCGCCCAGGCCCGCTTGGTGCGTGGCCGTGGCGTCGAGTCCGCGTGAGCGGCAAAACGCCACCAGCAGCGCGCACACGCTGACGGAATGCAGGAAGGTATAGTCATCCTTGGTCTTGATGCGCAACAAGCCGACGAGGGCGCCGGGATTGCGCAGGATCGATTCGGTGATATCCTGCACCGTGTGCTGCACGCGGTCGAGCTCGACGGCCTTGCCCAGGCGCACATCGGCCATCACCGTGCGCACCAGGCTTGAGGCCTGCCGCCGCAGCTGCGTGGCGCGCGCCAGTTCCATGCCCAGCGACACGCGCGTGACCACCTGCGGCGCCGTGGCGATCTGCACCAGTTCACGCTCCGTTTCGGCGCGCGCCTGCGCCACCGTGGGCGCATCCTGCACGTCGAGGCCCTTGCCGCTGTCGATCACCACGTCGTGGATGCCGGCCTGCACGATCTTGCGGATTTCATCGTCGCTGCGCAACAGGAAACGGTTGCGCACGAATGGATGCGTCATCCAGTCGCAGCTGAGGTCATGGATGTACATGCCCACTTTTAATTGCGCGGAATCAACTTTCTTAAGCATGCTTTCATCCCACGATAAACGGCTGGAGCACCGAAGGCGCTAGAATGAGTATAACAAAATTGTTATTCTGCGGGCCGCGTTCGGCACTGCAGCGCAACATGCCGTTTTTCCTTACACCGCACTGTTGCCGGCACTCATGCCGCGCAGCAAGGCACGCACCGCTTCGTGACCCATGGAACTGCGCCAATTACGCTACTTTGTTGCCATCGTCGACCACGGCTCGCTGTCGCGCGCGGCCCTGATCCTGCACGTGGCGCAGCCGGCCCTGACGCAGCAGCTGCGCCAGCTGGAAGAGGAACTGGGCGTGCAGCTGCTGCACCGCTCGGCCCAGGGCGTACTCAGCACGGACGCGGGCAAGGTGTTTTACGAACATGCGCAGGCCATCCTCAAGCAGGTGGCCGACGCCCGCTCGGCCGTCACGCAAAGCGCCGCGCGGCCGTCCGGCAATGTCACCCTGGGCTTGCCACACAGCATCTCCGGCGCGCTGGCCCTGCCCCTGCTGCTGGCCGCGCGCGAACGCTACCCCGAAATCACGCTGCAGCTGACGGAAGAAATCACGGGCAACCTGAACGAACAGCTGAAATCGGGGCGCATCAACCTGGCCGTGCTGTTCGACGACGGCCAGCTCACGCCGTTTGCCTGCAGCCCCCTGGTGGAAGAAGAGATGCGTTTTATCTGCCGCAGCGATTCGCCGTTCGCGCCCGACGGCCGCGCCCTGTCGCTGAAACAGGCGCTGGCCGCCACCCTGATCCTGCCGGGCCTGCAGCATGGCGTGCGCCCGCGCATCGACAGCCGCGCCCGCGAACTGGGACTGGAGGCGGCCAATGTGATCGAGATCAACTCGATCGCCATCCTGAAATCGGCCATCCTGGCCGGCATGGGCGCCACCATCCTGCCGGCCGCGCCCCTGCTGGCCGAACTCGACAGCGGCGCCATGCGCAGCTACGCCATCCACAGTCCCGTGCTGTCGCGCACGGTGGCCCTGTGCGCGTCAAAAAATATACCGCTGACGAACGCGGGCAACGCCGTAAAGCACCTCGTGCTGCAGGTGGCCGCCGAGCTGTGCGGCAGCGGGCGCTGGGTGGGGGCGCACGTGCTGGCCGCATAGTATCGTCCGCACATCGCCATGCTAAAAATACTATCAATTATTTCCATAAAGAAATATCATACCGCATTATCTATTTCATAATAATGCCTTATGCCATACCTTCGCCCTCTCTTGTCTTGCCTGTTTGTCTGCACGGGCGCCCTTGGCGCATGGCATGGCGCCATGGCCGGCGTGCCAGAAAAATCCATGCCCGCCTTCGAATTGCTGCTGCGCGAGGTCACGCAGCCCATCAAGAATGAGGATATCGACGTCGTCGTCTTCATGTCGCCGGAAGAATGCACGCCGGCCACCACCAAGAACCTGTTTGGCAAAGTCTTGGCGGCAGACAATACTTCCATGCTGCACAGCTGGACTTGCCGCGCACTGATGGAAGCGGCCGCCGATCCCACGCAAAAGCTGGCGTTCATCCCCACGCTGTCGAGCGTGAAGCAGCCTTCCGCCCTGGCTACCGCGCAGGCATTGCCAGCGAGCCCGACGGGACGCCGCTATGCCGCCCTCGTCGACTGGCATATCGAGAACGTCTCGTCGACGTCGAGCTGCAGCTTCATCGCCTGTGTGTTTTCCTTCACCATGAGCAGCGAAATCGCCGTCGTCGACCGCCTCGACAACAAGTTGATCTGGCACTCGATCCAGAACATCCCCAATTCCATCTTCTCCGACCACTATGATGAAAAGACCGGCCCGGCCATGGGCGCGCAGGCGATCTCCAGGGCGCTCACTCCCGTGCTGGGGGAAAACTGGGCGCAGCTCGCCGACGCCGCCGGCGTGCTGCGCAGCACGGCGCTGGAAGCGGACCCCGCCATCGCCCCTCCTGGCACGGCCCTGAACACCAAAGCCAACCTGGTCATCTTCAACGACTACAGCAACAGCAGCAAGCACAGCAGCGACGCGTACGTGGGGCGCTATTACAGTCTGAAGGGGCAGCACTTGCCGAAAAAGGCCAATCTCACCTTTTACAATGCCGTCTACAGAAGCTACGTTGCCTTGCAATTAGTCCCCGGGAAGTACGACATCTCGTTCACGGCAGAACCGTATGGCGTGGAGATCCAGGCCGGCGGCGCGCCCGTGTATCTGCGTTTATCCAAGGGGATGTTCAACAAGACGAATGTGGACAGAATCGATGCCGGAGAAGCCCTGGCACTGGCCCTGAAATCGACCAATCTGCTCTTGCCGGAAGCGACGCCCGCCTCCCACCCGCAGCGGCCCCGTCCGGTTTTCTGGACGCAGCCCTAAGCGGGCACGGCAGCCAGGGCCTGTCTTGCGGCGCGAGGCAGGCCATCATTTTTTCTTATACCCCCATCGGCAAAGCGTATTTGCCCCTTCCCCACGGTCGTTCTACACTGACCACATTAACTATTTTAAATTTAAAATAGTTATGTGCCGCCCACACGCGGCCATCCCGTCTGCACAGCGCGCGCCTTACCGGGCGCGCCCCTTGTACAGCCGTCATCTGAAACACCCTTTTGGAGACAGCCATGTCCGTGACCACGGAAAACGGCTCCGCAGCGTTCGCTAGAAACGCCGGTGCCGCGCCATCTACGCCCCCCGACACTTCCCGTTTGACCACCGTCAGCCTCGACGACAAATACACGGCCACTTCCGGCGCCATCTTCCTGTCCGGCATCCAGGCCCTCGTGCGCCTGCCCATGATGCAGCGCCTGCGCGACCAGGCCGCGGGCCTGAACACGGCCGGCTTCATTTCCGGCTACCGCGGCTCGCCCCTGGGCGGCCTCGATGAAAACCTGTGGAAAGCCAAGAAACAGCTGGAAGCGCACCACGTGCAGTTCGTGCCCGGCGTCAACGAAGACCTGGCCGCCACGGCCGTCTGGGGTTCGCAGCAGGTCGACCTGATCGGCCCGGCCAAGTACGACGGCGTGTTCGCCATGTGGTACGGCAAGGGCCCGGGCGTGGACCGCTGCGGCGATGTCTTCAAGCACATGAACCATGCGGGAACGTCCAAACTGGGCGGCGTGCTGCTGGTGGCCGGCGACGACCACGGCGCATATTCGTCGACCCTGCCGCACCAGTCCGACCATCTGTTCTCGGCCTCGATGATCCCCGTCCTGTATCCATGCAATGTGCAGGAATACCTGGACCTGGGCATCCACGGCTGGGCCATGTCGCGCTTTTCCGGCTGCACGGTGGCCTTCAAGGCCCTGGCCGACACGGTCGAATCGTCCGCTTCCATCGACGCCGACCCGTTCCGCGTGGAAGTCAAGATTCCGCAGGACTTCCACATGCCCGAAGGCGGCCTGAACGCGCGCCTGTCGAGCATCCCGCTGGGCCAGCAGGCGCGCAACCAGGAAGCGCTGATGCAGGACTACAAGATCTATGCGGCCCTGGCCTACGCGCGCGAAAACAAGCTCAACCACACCACCATCAACAGTCCGAACGCCAAGCTGGGCATCATTGCGTCCGGCAAATCGTATCTGGATGTGCTCGAAGCGCTGGAAGAGCTGGGCATCGACGAGCAGATGGCGGCCGACGTGGGCTTGCGCCTGTTCAAGGTGGCCATGCCGTGGCCGCTGGAACCGGACAGCGTGCGTGAGTTTGCGCAAGGTCTCGATGAAATTCTCGTGGTAGAAGAGAAACGTCAGATCGTCGAATACCAGTTGAAAGAACAACTCTACAACTGGCGCGACGACGTGCGCCCCCGTGTCATCGGCAAGTTCGACGAAAAGGGCGAATGGGTGGCGCCGCGCGGTGAATGGCTGTTGACCTCGAAGGCCGACTTTTCCGTCTCGCAAGTGGCGCGTGTCATCGCCAGCCGCATCGCGCGCCTGATTTCCGACCCCGTCACCTGCGACCTGATCAAGGCAAGATTAAGTTTCCTCGACGCCAAGGATGCGGTATTAAAGAAAGCCGTGAACACGCCGTTCCGCCCCGCCTTCTACTGCTCCGGCTGCCCGCACAACACGTCGACCAAGGTGCCCGACGGCAGCCTGGCCCTGGCCGGCATCGGCTGCCACGTGATGGCCACGTCGATCTACCCGGAAATGAACAAGCTGACCACGCACATGGGCGGCGAAGGCGCGCCGTGGATAGGCCAGGCCGCGTTTTCCGAACTGCCGCACGTGTTCCAGAACCTGGGCGACGGCACGTATTTCCACTCCGGCTACCTGGCCATCCGCGCCGCCCAGGCGGCCAAGGTCAATATCACTTACAAGATACTGTACAACGACGCCGTCGCCATGACGGGCGGCCAGCCCGTGGACGGCTTGATTACCGTACCGATGATGGCGCAGCAGGTGGCGGCCGAAGGCATCGCCCGCATCGCGCTGGTGACGGAAGATTTATCACGCTACAGCGACCGCAGCAACCTGCCCGCCCACGTGACCTTGCACGACCGCAAGGACATGGACGCCGTGCAGCGCGAATTGCGCGAAGTACAAGGCGTGTCCGTGCTGATCTACGACCAGACCTGTGCCGCCGAAAAACGCCGGAGAAGGAAAAAAGGCGAATATCCGGACCTTGCCAAACGCATGGTCATCAACGACGCCGTCTGCGAAGGCTGCGGCGACTGCGGCGTGCAGTCGAACTGCGTGTCCATCCTGCCGAAAGAGACGGAATTTGGCCGCAAGCGCACCATCGACCAATCCTCGTGCAACAAGGATTATTCGTGCGCCAAGGGTTTCTGCCCCAGCTTCGTCACCGTCGAGGGCGGCAGCCTGAAGAAGACCAAGACAGGCGCGGGCAAGCCGGGCGAGACGGACGACTTCGGCCAACTGCCGGAACCGGTACTGCCCGCCTGCGAGGCGCCGTACAACATCCTCATCAACGGCATCGGCGGCACCGGCGTCATCACCGTCGGCGCGCTGATGGGCATGGCGGCCCACCTGGAAGGCAAGGGCGCCTCCGTGCTGGACATGACGGGCATGTCGCAAAAGAATGGTTCCGTCACCTCGCACGTGAAAATCGCCAAGTCCCCCGCCCACATCCGTGCCCAGCGCATCGCCACGGGCGAAGCGGACCTGATTCTGGGCTGCGACATGCTGACGGCCGGCGCGCAGGATGCCGTGTCGAAAATGCGCCCGGGTAGAAGCCTGGCCGTCGTCAACCTGCACGAGCAGCCGCCGGGCACGTTTGCGCAAAATGCGGACTGGCAATATCCAACGGCGGAAGTACGCCAGCTGATCGAAGAATCCGTGGGCGGCGCGGACGCGGCCGACTTCATCGACGCGACGAAACTGGCCACCGCACTGATGGGCGATTCGATTGCCGCCAACCTGTTCATGCTCGGCTACGCCTGGCAAAAGGGCCGCATCCCGTTGACGCAAGCGGCCCTGCTGCGTGCCATCGAACTCAATGGCGTGGGCATCGAGTCGAACAAGAAGAGCTTTTTGTGGGGCCGCCGCGCCGCCGTCGACGTGCGCAAGGTGACCCAGATCGCCACGCCGTCGCAGGCGATCATCGTGCAAATGCCGCAAAGCCTCGATAGCGTCATCAAGAAGCGCGTGGAATTCCTCACCGCGTATCAAAACGCCGCATATGCGGATGGCTACGTGACCCTGGTCAAACAGGTACGCGACCGCGAAAATACCCTGGGACTGGGCCAGAAGCTGTCGACGGCCGTCGCCAAGAGCTACTTCAAGCTGCTGGCCTACAAGGACGAGTACGAAGTGGCGCGTTTGTACACGGATGGCCGTTTCGTGGAACAGTTGCAGCAGCAGTTCGAAGGCAACTTCTCCGTCAAATTCAACCTGGCGCCGCCGCTGTTTGCCAAGAAAGATGCGAAGGGGCACCTGGTGAAAGCGGAGTTCGGTTCCTGGATGTGGCGCGCCTTCCAGCTGCTGGCGAAAGCCAAGGGGCTAAGGGGCGGCAGCTTCGACGTCTTCGGTTATACGGCCGAGCGCAAGATGGAGCGCGCGCTGATCGTCGAATACCGCGAACTGCTGGCAGGCCTGCTGGCCAACCTGACGGCGGACAATATCGCCACCTGCGTGGAACTGGCGTCGTTGCCCGAAAAAATCCGCGGCTTCGGCCACGTCAAGGAAGCGGCTGTCGCCACGTATCGCCACGACAAGGCGAGATTGCTGGCAAAGCTGGCTGATGGGAGCAAGCACGCGGCCTAGGTGACTCTGGAATACAACGCTGCCAGGTGGCTTGCCTGGCAGCGTTGTATTCACTATCCTGATCCTGCCATTTATTTCACTCGCTTTATCACACCAGAAAAACGACAGACGCAAAATAACCATAAAAATCAGCCGCTTACAATCACATGGTAAAACATTGGGTCGTCCAGGTAATAGCGCTACTTAAGGGATCCCGTACCCCATGAGATCAATGAACTGGACTGGAAACTATCGTTGTCCGGCAACAAAGAGCGCTTAATCGAACATCTGATCGCCTTCTCCAATTGTCTGTTGATTTGCAGCGAAATCTGACCCACTTCACCGCATAATTTGCACACGAAACTGACCCACGTATAAGACACAATCCTGCTCATGACATTGAGTGGGGAATTGGAGTGATCGACGTGGCATTACTAGGCATTATTCGACGCTGGCACATTCGCGACCAGGTCCCTTTGAGAGAGATAGCCAGGCGTTTGGGCATCTCTAGAAACACCGTCCGACGCTATCTGCGATCGGAAACCATTGAGCCAGCCTACTCTGAGCGGCGCTCCGTCCGGGCCATCGACAAATACGCGTTTCAGCTTTCTGCGCTCCTAAAAACCGAGGCGGCGCGATCACGCAAGCAGCGGCGCACGCTGAAACAGATCCATGAAGACTTGAAGGAATTGGGATTTGAGGGGTCTTACGACAGGGTCGCGGCGTTCGCGAGGACATGGAGGGAGGGTCAAACTGAGAGGGTCAATCCGGCCAGCAAACGAACAGCTTGCTATCAACATGCCGTTTTGCAGTATTTTTCCAGCCAGACATTGACCAATACCACCTTGCGTACCCGCTTCAAGGTCAGCGAGCGCCAGCGCAATCAAATCACCAACTTGATCGCCGATGCTGTCGCAGCGGGACGCATCAAGCGCAAGGACAGCACCAGCGGCAATAAATTCGCGGAATACGTCCCATACTGGGCATGAGCCGATGTCAATCCGCGCAGCGCCCCACGGTGGCCCCCGGCAACAGCACCGGTTGCCAGATTTCCTGCAGCCGTTCCGGCGGCGTACCGGCCAGCAAGGATTGCAGCATTTCCACCATCTTGGCGCCGGCGCGGCGCAGGTCGGGCTGGTCGATGGTGGTGACGTTGATGCCGATCAAGGTATCTTCCACATTGCCCCAGACGATGACGGAGATTTCCTTGCCGATCTCGATGCCGGCATCCATCAGGGCGCGCACCACGCCCACGCCGGACAGGTGGTTGTCGACGATGACGGCCGTCGGGCGCGGCGAGCAAGCCAGCAATTGCTGCATGGCCTGGTAGCCGCTGCGGCGATCAAAAGTGTTGTCGAGCAGATAGCGGGGGTCGGCTTGCAAGCCCGCCTGCGCCATGCAACGGATAAAACTTTCCTTGCGCTCATAGGCGAAATGCAAATCCAGCGGCGCACTCAGCAAGGCGATGCGCTGGTGGCCATGGGCCAACAGGAAGGATAGGGCCAGGTCGATGCCCGTATCGTTGTCGTAGTCAAAATACGCGTAGGGCGCATCGATGCGTGTGCGGCCGTTCGCCACAAACGGAAAATCCACCTTCGTCAGGTAGGCGATGCGCTCGTCGACCACCCTGGTGCGGCCCACCACGAGGCCGTCGACCTGGCGTCCGCGCACCATGGTTTCATACGAGGGCTGTTCGTTCTGCGGCGACACGGGGGCGATGATGAGGCTCATCTTCGACGCTTCGACGGCGTCCGACATGCCATTCACGACGGACAGGAAGACGCTGTCGCCCAGGTCGCTGGGCAGCAGGGGATAGATCATGCCCAGCACGTTGGTGCGGCCGACGGCCAGGCTGCGCGCCAGCGGGTTGGGCCGGTAGCCTACCTTCTTGGCGGCCGCCAGGACGATTTCACGGGTGCGGGAATTGACTTCCGGATAGCCGTTCAACGCCCTGCTGACTGTCGTTTTCGACATGCCGAGGGCAATTGCGAGGCTCTTGAGATTCATGTATTAACTACCTGTCTGTACGGCAAAAGAAACCAACTCTGACCGTCAATTATAGCCCAGAGCGTCAAACAGGCAGCGCAGTACTGCACATCAACATGGTATAAAAACAACAATGCATTGACTATTTAAAAAGCAATATTTTAAATGTGGCCACTTTTACCATCCGCCCAGCGCGGCATGGCCGATGGCAGACGGCGCGGTGAGGCAAACGGAAGCGGGTACTCACTATGCCAACGGCCCGGGCACCGTCATCTTGCGATTGCAGCAACGCCGGGCGCGCACGATAAAATTATCAAGAAAACATATTTACTGGAACTGTGCGAGAATTTGTCCTATTCTTGATTCAGGTAAAGATTACCTGCAGACATGTCGCGCCTCCCGGCTGGCGCTTTCTTCTTCTGCGCATGCCTGGGCATACTTTCAAAGGTGAATAATGTGGTCTCGCTAACTTCCGTCAACAATGTGCAGGCATCGCTGGCCACGGCGCAGCGGAGAGTCGAGCAAGGCCAGAACCAGGTGCAGCGCGACAGCGAACAGCTGGCGCAAAGCCGCCAGTTGCTGAGCCGGGAAAAAGAACAGTTGAGCCAAGCCCAGCGCAGCAGCCAGCAAGCCGAGGCCAGCGCCCAGCCCGCCGTCAAGGCGCCGCAGCTGGACCAGGCGATCAAGGTGGCCGTGCCGCAGCAATTGACTCAGGCGGCGCCGAAAAGCACGCCCCAGCTGAACGGCTATGGCCAGGCCCTGGGGCGCCTGATCGACGTGACGGCGTAAATTACCGCAGCATTTCCTCTTCCAGCATCGCCAGCCACCACTTTTCGCCCGGCTTCGGCTGCCGCAAATCCACCGTCTCGCCCATCCGCGGCGTGGCCAGGTGCACGCGCTGTTTTGCCGCCAGGCCCGTGATGCGGTCGAACGGTTCATGCCAGGCGTGCAGTCCCAGGTCGAACGTGCCGTTATGCACGGGCATGAGCCACTTGCCGCGCAAGTCCAGGTGCGCCTGCAGGGTTTCCTCGGGCTGCATGTGCACGTCCGGCCACAGCTTGTCATACGCGCCCGTCTCGATCATGGTCACGTCGAACGGGCCGTACTTGTCGCCGATCTGCTGGAATCCATCGAAATAGCCGGAGTCGCCGCTGAAAAACACGCGCACGTCGGGCGCGTCGATGACCCACGACGCCCACAGGGTTTGATTGCCGTCAAACAGGCCCCGTCCCGAGAAGTGCTGCGACGGCGTCGCCACCAGCTTCACGCCGGCTATCGTCGTGCCCTGCCACCAGTCGAACTGGCGCACCTTGGCGGCCGGCACGCCCCAGGACACCAGGGTATCGCCCACGCCCAGCGGCGTGACAAAGTGCGCCGTCTTGGCCGCCAGCTGCAGCACGGCCGCATGGTCGAGGTGGTCGTAATGGTCGTGCGACAGGATGACGGCCTTGATCGGCGGCAAGTCGGCGATGCCGATGGGCGGCTGGTGGAAACGCTTCGGACCTGCCCACTGGACCGGCGAGGCGCGCTCGGAAAACACGGGGTCGGTGAGAAAGAACTCATTGTTCAGTTTCAACAGCAGCGTTGAATGGCCGAGGCGAAACAGGCTGTTGTCCGGTGCGGCCAGCAGCTGCGCCCGGGTCAGCGCTTGCACGGGCACGGCAGCGGCCGGCACGGTGCTGTCAGGCTTGTCAAAGAAGAAAGTCCACATCAGCTTGAGCGTGGCCGCCGTGCCCAGCTTGTGCATCTGCACGGGATTGCGGAACTTGCCTTCGTGGCGTTGCGCCGATTCGGTCGGTGCGGCAGGCGCGGCGCGCAAGGTGCAAGAACTCATGATGATCAGGACTCCCAAGAATAAGATGCGGTGCATATGCGATCCGGTCTATGAAACACAAGGATTAAATTACACTACACAGTGTAGTTCCTATTTCTGGCAAAGTAAACCAGGAGGTGTAAAATATTGTTTTCAAAGGAGATTTTCAGCCATGGCCGCACCGCAACGCCTCACCGACCGCAAGCGCGTCGCCATCGTCGATGCCGCCATCGCCGAGTTCCGCGAGCACGGTTTCGATGCGACCAGCATGGACAGGATCGCCGCCACGGCCGCCGTTTCCAAGCGCACCGTGTACAACCATTTCCCCAGCAAGGACGAGTTGTTCGCGGAAATCCTGCAGCGCATGTGGGAAAGCAGCGTGGCCCAGCCCGCCGTGCCCTATGTGGCCGACCAGCCCCTGCGCCCGCAGGTGCTGGCCCTGGTCGAGCAGAAGATGGTCTTGCTGTGCGACCCGGCGTTCATCGACCTGGCGCGCGTGATCTTCGGCGAAACCATCCACTCGCCCGCGCGCGCGCAAGCGATGGTGGCGCGCCTGAATGAAAAGGAAACAGGCCTGAATATCTGGATCCGCGCGGCGCAGCAGGACGGGCGCATCAAGGCGGGCGAGACGCTGGAAGTGGGGCATCTGCTGATGGCTCCACTGAAGACCTTTGCCTTCTGGCCGCAGATCACCCTCGGTGAGCCTCTGCTGGGCCCGGCACGCCGGCGCGAAGTGACGGAACTGGCCGTCGATATCTTCCTGTGCTATTACGGCGTGGCAAAACAGACGGCATAGACGGGCGGCAAGTGGGCGGACAGCGTCTGCCAGTGCTCGCCCTCGTCGCCCGAATACCAGGCGCCGCCCGTCGTCGAGGCCATCAATAAACTGCGCCCGTCGTCGGCCAGCGCCAGCCCATGGCGGTACACGAGGTCGTAGCAATGCTGCTGCGGCAATCCCGCGCGCAGCACGTCAAAGGTTTTGCCGCCGTCGCGCGTGCGCGTGACGGCCAGCGCGCCGTCGAGCGGAATGCGCAGCACGTCCGCCTGCGCCGGCACGAACCAGGCCGTGTCGCCGTCACGCGGATGCACGGCCACGGCAAAGCCGAAATGCGACAGCGGCGCCGTCGTCACTTCCTGCCAGTGCCAGCCCGCGTCCTGCGAGCGCCAGATGCCGTTATGGTGCTGGCACCACAGCGCTTCCGGCGTGCCGGCGCTGCGCACGATGCGGTGCGGGTCTTGCACGGCTTCGTTTTCATCGAGTTCGGGCGGCATGTAGTCGGCCCGCATGCCCGTCGCGCTCAGGGCCCAGCTGGCGCCGCCGTCCAGCGTCTGCCACACGCCGCCGCAGGATACGCCGACCAGCACTGTATTGCTGTCGCGCGGGTCGACGCAGATGCTGTGGATGCCGGGCACGTCGTAGCCGCCGCCAAACCACTGCGCCCGCTGCGGCACGTTCCACAACGCTTCCACCAGCTGCCAGCTGTCGCCGCGGTCGCTGGAACGGAACAGGCCGCCAGGCAGGGTGCCCGCCCACAGCACGCCGGGCTGGTCCGCGCCGCCGGCCGCCAGCGACCAGATCTGCCGCAAGGTCCAGTCGACGGTATCGCTGCTGCCCTCGGGCTTGGCGGGATACGCGGGCACGGCGACTTCCTGCCACGCGCCGGCGCCCGCGTCGAGGCGGTGCAGCTTGGCGCCGAAGTGGCCCAGGTTCAGGGCCGCGTACAGCGTGCCGTCGCGGCTGTCGTGCAGCAGCATGGAGACGGGGTCGCCGGCGAATTGCACCAGCGCCAGCTGCCAGACGCCGGCCGCATCGACATCGAACCGGAACAGCCCCTTGCGGGTGCCGAGATACGCGCGCTGCGGAACTGCTGTCATGGCGTCAACCTCCTGAAAGTGCCTGCAAGATATACACCTGGCTGTCGGGCCGCAAGACGTCGTCAAGGTCGCGGCGCTCGCGGCAGCGCACGCCGTCGATGAAGATCACCACGTTGGGACGCAAGGCGCCCTGCTCGTCGAGCACGTAGCCGCGCAGGCGCGGCTGCTGCGCAAAGGCGCCATCCAGGGCGGCGCGCAGGCGGGGCGCGGCCACGTCCAGCGTGGGCACATCGAGAAAACGCGCCAGTTGTTGGGTAAAATGCAAGTGCGCCATGCTGCCCTTCGACGTCATCGGCCAGCCCTCATTCTAGTCCGCTTTGCCGACGATACAATGGCGCATGCCCTAAAATAGGGCCAAGCACACAAGGAGGCCAGGCATGACGATTACCCCGGAAGAACTAGCGGTGCTGATGCAGGAGGTGGAAGTGGCCGATCCCATCGACTTTGCCGACCTGCCCTTCAACGAGCAGGAATTGCGCGGCCTGATCGCCAACCACCTGTGCGAGATGGCCGACGCCATGGAAAGTTTTACGCCGGAAGACCGCAACCTGGCCCTGCTGGCCGTGGCGGCCAAGCTGGTGCTGGAAAACCTCGTCTTGCACGTGCAGCTGCTGCGCCGCCACGGCTTGCCCGTCAGCGACAGCGTGGAGGCGCTGCTGCAGCGGCTCAAGAACCCGGGCCGACCCTGAGCGCTGCACGGCGGCGGCCCGCTACTGCAGGTTGATGGCGGTCAACACCATCCTGCTGTCAGGCAAATTCGTACTCTGACGGATATACAGCACGCCATGGCGCGACAGCGCCAGGTTGCCGCCCATGCGGTAGGTCCAGACGGTCTTGCGGCTGGCCAGGTCGATCGCATAAGTCGTGTTGCTGCCGCCAACGAACAGCAGGTTATCGGTGACGATCACGTCGCCGCCAAAGTACGGGTCGCGGACCACGTCGAGCGGCCAGCTCCACAAGAGCGCGCCATCGCCGAGCTGGCGCGCTTCCAGCGCCTTGCTGGCCTGATTGCCCACGTACACGATACCGCGCGCCACCACCGGCTGCGTGCTGAACTGCCCCTTGACTGCCCAGCGCACGGCGCGGCTGCCCACATCGACCAGGCTCAGGCTGTTATCAGCCGCCTCGCCGGCCACCGGGCGCTGATTGAGCACCAGAACGCTGCCTGCATCGGCGAGCACGGGTGCCTGGCGCAAGCTGTTCTTATTGAAGCCGCCCAGCACCTGCCCTGGCACCGCCACGCTGAAGCGCGTCGCGCCATCGGCGATATTCAAGGCCGTCAATGTCCCTGCCGCATGGCTGTACACCGTGTCCGCGCTGACGGCCGGCGCCCACTCATCGACATTGCCCAGCTTGGGCAAACCGAGGCTGGCCGACCACAGCGTCTGCGTCGCCGCACCGATGACCTGCACGTCGTTATTGCCGCCCACGTAGACATTGCCGCCAAAGAAGGTGGGCGCCGTCGACAGGGACACCCCCAGCAACATGCCATTCGTATTCGGCGGGCGCACACTGGCCGGCACGCCGCCAGCGAGCGCGTCAAACACGTAGACGCTGTCGCTGCCCGCCATGGCCAGCTTGCCGCCCGAGACGGCGGGCGCCCCCAGATAGCCGTCCGGCGTCACCGATTGCGTCCAGCGCGCCTGGCTGTCGCTCTCGTTAAGCGCCGTCACCGTCGACGTGGTCACATATTTGCTGCTGCCTTCCACCGGCACGGCGGACTGCTGGCTGATATACACGAGGCCGTTGGCCGTCACCACGGGACTGCCAGCGACCGCGCGCGGGGAGCTGGCGCCCAGCCAGGTCCAACGGCGCGTGAAGCGGCGGCTGTCGAGGGTGACCGGCACCAGGCCCGTATGCGCGGCATTGCCATTCACGCCTTCCCAGTCGCCCACGCCGGACAGGGCTTGCAAGGCGCCCATGCTGCCGGCAAGCGGCGCGACCGTGACCTTGTAGCCCATGCTTTCCGTCTTGTACAGGCCTGCCGTGGCGGGCAAGGACAGCTCGATCTTGCCCGCGTACTCGCCGGGAGCCAGGCCAGGCACCGTCTTGAACGTCAGCAGCCAGCTGCCATCGGCCTGCTTCTGGCGCTCGGCCGCCTGCAGCACGAGCGCCGTGCCGCTGGCGGGTTTTTCCTGCGGCTGGGGACGCGCATCGCTCACGCCATCGGCCAGGCGCACCGTCACGTGGATGTCGTCACACGTAGCGCCAGGCTGGGCCGTGCAGCTGCCGCTCACCTCCGCCAGGCTCATGCCGGTTTTTTCCTGCAAGCCGGGCGGTACGCCAACGGAACTGCCGGAACCGCCGCCACAGGCGGACAAGGTAGTCATGATGGCCAGCGGCAATGCGGCGGCCTGCCACAACGAAGGGAATAATGTGCGCATGCAAGGGTCCATGTTGAGGTTTCATTTCCTCCCCAATGGAGGTGTGCTGGAAACCGGGACTGAGTGTTATAGCATGGGAAATATTGCAAAAATCTAACACATAATCACGGCAACGATCTATGGGCGCACGGCGCGTGCCTGCAAGGTGAGATCGCTTTCCGCCACGGCCACGCAGGGCAGGATATAGCCGTCGAGCCGTTCATCGGGGCTGATGCCGGGCCAGTCCACCGTGTAGCGGATCTTTCCTTCAGGCATGTGGCAGATGCACGTGCGGCAAGTGCCGTTGCGGCAGGAGCTGAGCAGGCGGATGCCGGCCAGCTCGGCGGCGGCCACGATGGTGGTGCCCGCCCCGGCCGGGAATTGCCAGCCTTGCGGGACGATGGTGATGATAAAGGTGGTCAGGGGCGCGCTCATGCGCCCAGTTTAACAGTCCGCCAAGGCGCTCCAACTGCCGCCCTGCGCATGGCTGCGCAGCACGGCTTGCGCAAAGGCCAGGCCCGCCACGCCATCATGGACGGTGGGCAGCCAGCTGGCTTCCTTGGGCACGGGCAAGCCCGCCTGCAAGGCCCGCATGTGCCAGGCCGCATCCAGGTACAGCTGGGCGAACGCTTCCAGATACCCTTCCGGATGGCCAGCCGGCACGCGCGTGGCGTGGCGCGCGGCGGCGCTGTCGACCCGGCCCGGACGCAGCAACTGGCGGTTGCCGCCCTGCGGCGTCACCCACAGTGCATTCGGTTGTTCCTGGTCAAAGTCCAGCTGCGCCTTGCTGCCGAACAGGCGCAATCGCACCGTGTTTTCGCAACCGGTCGCCACCTGGCTGGCCCACAGCGTCCCTTTCGCCCCATTCGCGTAGCGCAGCATCACCTGCACATGGTCGTCCAGGGTGCGGTGCGGAACAAAGGTGGACAATTCGGCCAGCACGGCGTGCGGCGTGAGTCCGCTGACGAACTGCGCCAGGTGATACGCGTGCAAGCCCACGTCGAGCAGGGTACCGCCCGGGCCAGCTTTCAGCGGGTCGTTATGCCAGTTGCCTTCGCTCATGCCACCCGCGTGTATCGCATCGGCCAGCCAGTCCTGCGAATACTCCACTTGCACGAGGCGCAGCTCGCCGATGTCGCCCGCCTCGACCATCGCCTTCGCATGGCGCAGCAGCGGATAACCGCTGTAGGTATGCGTGAGCGCAAACAGCAAATTTTTGCGTTGCGCCAGCGCCGCCAAGGCCTGCCCCTCCGCCAGCGAGATGCCCAGCGGCTTGTCGCAGATTACGTGGATGCCCGCTTCCAGGAACGCCGTGGCGACGGGCGCATGTAAATGATTCGGCGTAACGATGGCCACCGCCTCGATGCCGTCCGGACGCTGGCTTTCCGCCTGCGCCATGGCGCGGTAATCGCTGTAGCAACGCTCCGGCGCCAGGTGCAGCGCGGCGCCGCTGTCGCGCGCCCGCTGCGGGTCGGACGACAGGGCGCCCGCCACCAGTTCGTACTGGTCGTCGATGCGCGCCGCGATGCGGTGCACGGCGCCGATGAATGCGCCCTGCCCGCCCCCTACCATGCCCAGCCGTAAACGTCGCTGCATGTCAGTCTCCTAGTCCCTGGCCGGGCCTAGGCCAAGCAAGTGATGGATTTGATCCTGGTCAACAGCACTGCCCGCGAAATCGTCGAACGCATGTTCGGCCACGCGGATGATGTGGTCACGGATGAAACGCGCGCCTTCGGCCGCCCCGTCCTCCGGGTGTTTCAAACAGCATTCCCACTCCAGCACGGCCCAGCCGGGGAAGTCGTACTGCGCCAGCTTCGAGAAAATCGCCTTGAAATCGATCTGCCCGTCACCGAGCGAGCGGAAGCGCCCGGCCCGGTCCTGCCAGTCGCCATAGCCGCCATACACGCCCTGGCGCCCGCTGGGCCGGAATTCCGCATCTTTGACGTGAAAAGCCTTGATGCGCGCATGATAAATGTCAATAAACGCGAGGTAATCGAGCTGCTGCAGCACGAAGTGGCTGGGGTCGTACAAGATGGACGCGCGCGGATGGTCGTGGACGGCGGCCAGGAAGCGCTCGAACGTCACGCCGTCGTGCAAGTCCTCGCCCGGATGCAATTCATAGCAGAGGTCCACGCCGGCCGCATCGAACGCGTCGAGGATGGGCAGCCAGCGTTTCGCCAGTTCGGCGAACGCCGTTTCCACCAATCCGGCCGGGCGCTGCGGCCACGGGTACAGATACGGCCAGGCCAGCGCGCCGGAAAACGTCACGTGCGCCTGCAATCCCAGGCGCTGCGAGGCGATGGCCGCCCACAGCAGCTGCTGCGTGGCCCACGCCGTGCGGGCGGCAGGATCACCGCGCACCTGTTCTGGCGCAAAGCCGTCGAACAGCGCGTCGTAGGCCGGATGCACGGCGATCAGCTGGCCCTGCAAATGCGTCGACAATTCCGTCACCTGCAAGCCGTGGCGCGCCAGCAGAGCTTTCACGTCGTCGCAGTACTGCTGGCTTGCAGCCGCTTGTTGCAGGTCAAACAGGCGCGGTGCCGTGGGCAGCTGCAAGCCCTTGTAGCCCAGGCCGGCCGCCCATTGCGCCAGGTGCCCGAGCGAGTCGAACGGCGGCTCGTCGCCGAGAAACTGGGCCAGGAAAATGGCCGGGCCCTGGATGGTTTTCATGGAAATTCCTTAAAATCAAATTGGAAGGTCGGTCCCTGCGGGATCGGAATGCGTCCCATTGGGACGCATTCCCCCTTCAGGTACGACCCCAGCCCTGGTCTTGGGGTGTGATTAAAAAGGCGAGTTCGGAAAGTAGAACTGCCTGGCGTTCTCGCGCGTGATCAGCACCGAGGGGATGATCGTGTTGGCCGGCAATTTATCACCTTTCAGGCGCGCTTCCGTCGTCAGCTTGATGGCGTCGTACATGAACTTGGGCGAGTACGACACGTCGGCCACGATCAGCGGGTCGGAACCGTCCATGATCTTTTTCACCGCCCCCTTGGCGCCCGCGCCGCCGAACACCTGCTTGATATCCGTGCGCTTGGCTTGCGCGATGGCTTTTTGCACGCCGATGGCCATGTCGTCATCGGCGGCCCATACGGCGTCGATGTGCTTGAAGCGCGTCAAATAATCCTGCATGACCTTGAAGGCGTCGTCGCGGTTCCAGTTGCCGTACTTGGCGTCGAGCACCTTGATCTCGGGATGGCCCTTCATCACGGCGGAAAACGCGTCGTAGCGCTCGTTATCGAGCGTGGTCGGCATGCCGCGCAGCACGACGATATTGCCCTTGCCATTCAGGCTTTTCGCCAGGTATTCGGCCGGCAGCTTGCCGAAGGCCGTGTTGTCGCCGGCGATGTACGCATCCTGCGACTGCGTGTTCGTCAAGCCACGGTCCACCACCGTCACGTACACGCCCTTGCTTTTTACTTGTGCCACGGGCTGCGTCAGCGAGGCCGATTCGATGGGGAAGATCACCAGGGTGTTGATCTTGTTCACCGTCAACATGTCCTGCAGCTGGTTCGCCTGCTCGGGCGCCGTGGCGGCCGTCTTGACGATGATTTTCACGCCCGGATGGGCTTTTTCCAGCTCCGCCTTGGCCTGGTTGGCCCACCACACGATGCCCGACGTGAAACTGTGCGTGGCCGTGGGAATGGCCACGCCGACGACGAGCTTGTCAGCCGCTTGCGCCGGTCCCACCGGCAGCGCCCACGCCTGCAGCACCAGCACCGCCATCCCTGCTACCCGTATAAAGCTCTTCATGCTGCTCTCCTCCAAGGTTGTGGGCGCCCGGTGGCCGCCCTTTCAGAACGCCGCTGTGGTTTTATTTGCGGCCTCGCTGCAGGAAGGCGACGGCGATGATCACCACGCCTTGCACTGCGGCATTCAGGTAGACGCTGATGATGCTGGTCAAATTCAGGATATTGCTGATCACGGAGAGCAGGATGGCGCCGATCACGGTGCCGACGATGCGCCCTTCTCCCCCCTTCAGGGCAGTGCCGCCGACGACGACGGCGGCGATGGCTTCGAGTTCCCACAGCAAGCCCGTGGTCGGCGTGGCCGAGCCCAGGCGCGGCACGTACAGCACCGTGGCAATGCCCACGCAGATGCCCAGCAGCATGTAGGTGGCAATTTTCACTCTGTCGACATTGATGGCCGCATAGCGCGCCACTTGCTCGTTGGAACCAATCGCCTGCACGTGGCGGCCAAAGGTCGTGCGGTTCAGGATGACGGCGCCAGCCGCCGCGACGAACAGAAAGATCCAGATCGGGATCGGCGCGCCCAGCACGCTCGTGTAGTAGACGGGGCTGTACAGCTCGGACAGGGTGGCATCCAGGGTCAGCGCGCCGCCGTCGGCCAGATACGTGAGCACGGCGCGAAAGATGCCGAGCGTTCCCAGGGTGACGATGAACGGTTCGATATTGCCCTTGCTGATTAATAAACCGTGCATCAGGCCGAAACCAGCTCCCAGCACCAGCGCCATGGCGATGCCCAGCACCAGCATGGTGATCGGCGCCAGGTTGCCGCCCGCGCCTTGCGCCAGCGCATTCATGAAATAAATCATGCAGCCGGCGATCAGGGCCGCCATGGAGCCGACCGACAGGTCGATGCCGCCGGAAATGATGACGAAGGTCATGCCCACGGCGATGATGCCGATGAACGCCGTGCGCGTGAGCACGTTCATCAGGTTGTCCACGGTGGCGAAGTCGCCGTTGAGCAAGGTGCCCGCGATGCACAGAGATAACAAGCCCAGCACGGGGCCCAAGCCCTTGATGCGCGCGCCGAAGCGGGCAACGGCGGTGGCCATCGGGGATACGGTGGTGTCAGTGCGTGCCGGTTGCATGGGCAATCAACTCCTCTTCGGTCAGGTGGTCGGCGGACAGGGTGGCTTGCAAGGTGCCGGCGCGCATCACGGCGACCCGGTGGCACAGGCCGATCAATTCGATCAGTTCCGATGAAATCACGATCACGGCGCGCCCTTCGGCGGCCAGGCGGTGGATCAAGAAGTAAATGTCGCGCTTGGCGCCCACGTCCACGCCACGGCTCGGTTCATCGAGCACGACGACGCGGGGGTCCGAATGCAGGTATTTCGCCAGCGCCAGCTTTTGCTGGTTGCCGCCAGACAACATGCGCGCGCGGCTGTCCAGGTCGCCCGTGCGGATATTGAAATCCCCGACGGCCCTGGCCAGTGCCTGCTTCTCGGCGTTGACGTCGAGCCAGGGCCGCGCATAGCGCTCCATCGTCATCATCGTGAGGTTTTCGCGCAAGCCCAGGTTCACATGCAAGCCCTTTCCCTTGCGGTCTTCGCTCAGATACGTCAGGCCATGCTGCATGGCTTGCCTGGGCGTGCGGATATCGACCTCTTGGCCATTGATCTCGATCAAGCCCGCGCTGCGCGGGCGCAAGCCCAGCAGCGCTTCAAACGATTCCGTGCGCCCCGCGCCCACCAGGCCCGCAAAGCCCAGCACTTCGCCGGCACGCACCTCGAACGACAGGTTTGTCGACCAGCCGGGCACGCACAAGCCGTCGACGCTCAAGACCACGGGCGCATCGGCCGCCAGCGCCACTTTCGCCGGGAACATGTCGGACAATTCGCGCCCCACCATCAGGTTCGCCATCTGCTGGCGCGTGAGGCTGGCCGTCGGCTCGCGCGTGACGAAACGCCCGTCGCGCATGACGATGACCTCGTCCGTGTTGCGCTCCACTTCATCGAGCTTGTGCGAGATATACAAAATGGTCACGCCATCGCTTTTGAGCTGCGCCATGACGGCGAACAGCCGCTGGGTTTCCGACGACGTCAGGGTGGCCGTCGGCTCGTCCATGATCAAAAAGCGGGCGCGGCGCGACAAGGCCTTGGCGATTTCCACCAGCTGTTTTTCGGCAACGATGAGGTCGCGTATTTTGGTGTCGGGCGACACGTCCAGCCCCACCTGTTTCAAATAGCGCGACGCTTCCTCGCGCATGGCGGCCTCGTCCAACAGCCAGCCGCGCGTCTTTTCGTGTCCTAAAAACATGTTTTGCGCCACCGTCAGGTGCTCGGCCAGGTTGAATTCCTGGTGGATCAGCACGATGCCGGCGGCCTCCGCCGCGCGCGAGCTGGCGAAGCGCCGGGGCTGGCCATCGATCAGCAGCTGCCCTTCGCTCACGCCCTCGTAGCCGGCGAGGATTTTCATCAGGGTCGACTTGCCGGCGCCGTTTTCGCCCAGCAAGCCATACACGCGCCCGGGCGCCAGGGTAAAACTGACGCCATGCAAGACGCGCACGGGGCCGAAATCCTTGCACACCCCCTCGAAACCGACGGCAACGCTCACTATGCACTCCCTCGCAGAATTAAGCGGTGCTGCAGCAGCACGCCCGGCACGCTGGCTGCCGGGTCCGCCAAGCGCTGCAGCAGCAGGCGGGCCGCCGTCTCGCCCAGCTCGCGCATCGGCTGCGCGATGGTGGTCAAACCGGGGGCCATCTGCGCGGCGATGGCGATATCGTCGAAGCCGATGACGGCCACGTCCTCGGGCACGCGCAGGTTCAGCTGGCGCAGCGCGCTCAAGACGCCGATGGCCAGGGTGTCGGACACGGCAAAGATGGCCGTCGGCGCATCGGGCTGCGCCATCATGCGCAGGGTGGCGGCCGTGCCCGCCTCGTAATCGAGGCTTTGCACCGTGTGCACCCACTGCGGCCGCACGGGCAGGCCGGCCGCCGCCAGGGTGTCCAGATAGCCTTGCTGGCGTTGCCGCGCGTACAGATAGCGCTCGTCGGAGTTGATCAGGCCGATGCGCGTGTGGCCGCGCGCCAGCAGGTGCGCGACGGCGTCGGTGGCGGCCCGGTGGTTATCGATGCCGACATAGGGCACGGCCACGCCGGGGTCGAATTCGCAGCAGGCCACCCACGGCAGGCTGGCGGACTCATGCGACAACGCATGCTGCACCGTGTCCGGGTCCAGGCAGATGGCGCCGTCGGCCCGGTGCATGCGCAGCAGGTCGAAGTAGGAGCGCTCGCGGCCCGCATCGGCGCCCGTGTCGCACAGCAATACAAAGTAGCCGTGCTCGCGCGCCACCGTGTCGATGCCGCGCACGATCTGCGCATAGAAAGGGTTGCCCACGTCGGGCACCATGGTCAGCAGCATGCGGCTCTCGGCCGTGCGCAGGCTGCGCGCCAGGTGGTTCATGCGGTAGCCGAGCGCGGCCACGGACGCCAGCACCTTGTCGCGCGTGGGCGCCCGCACGCCGGCCTGCTCGTTCATCACGCGCGAGACGGTGGCCACCGACACGCCCGCATGCGCGGCGACGGCGCTGATGGAGACGGTTTCTGTCGGCAAGGAAGACGGGACGGCTGGCGGCATGGGGCTTTTCACATAAATGTAATCGATTACATTTATAGGCCAGCACGGCGCGCGATGCAAACATTATCGATGCTGCGATGCGCAAAAAACAGGCAGGAAAAGAGACTTAACGGAGACAAAAACGGCCCTGTGCGGGCCGTCTGACGCAGCTATTTCTGCGCTTGCAAGGTGTTCTGCTGCACGGCAAAACCGGCGCGCACGGCGGACAGGGCCGCCACCCACAGGATCAGGCCGGCGCCGAGGCAGCCGACGGGATGCATGGGGCCGTGGCGCACGGTGAGCGGATAGCCGATGGCCCACACGCACAGGGCCATGCCGATGGCCACATGGCGGCGTGCCTTGAACAGCCAGGCCAGCGGAAAGAAATGCAGGCCCACGATCAGGATCACGGCGGGGATGAACCACGCCTGCAGCCCCAGGTTTTTCAGGACATTGCCGACGATGAAGATGGCGATCCATTGTCCCGCGTTCACCATATTGAACAGCCGGCCCGCGCGCTTCGCTTGCGGCGTCTGTTCCGCCGCCGCATGCGCGGCCCGGTGGCGGCGGAACTGGCGCCACGCCAGCATGAACAGCAGGACGGTGACGGCGGCCACCGGCAGCAGACGCAAAGGCTGGGCGCCATACGTCTGCACGCACCAGGCGGCCACCCACAGGCCGCCGAACAGGGAAAAGAACATGGCGCCGATGGCGCTACGGGCAAGAGCGGCGGCAGGGTCGGTCTGTGGCAGTGTCATGGCAGGGTCTCCCGGTCGATCAAAGTGATTATTTCATCATCGCGCAAAACGTTTCGGGATTGCCGTCAAGAATGACGCCGCTGGGCAGGCGGTGGCTGCGCTGCTGGGCGCGCAGCAAGGACGCGGCCAGGGCCGAGTCGCCATCGACGGCGTAGACGAAGACGGGCATGTTCATGCCGGCCGCATCGGCCAGCAGATTCGGATTGGCGTCCAGGCTGCGCGCATCGACGTGCACGCCGACGGGCATGCCGATCTGCTGCTGCACGCGCTGCAGCCACGGCTTGTCCAGCCTGGGCGGACGGGCGTTTTTCGCAATGTAGCGGCTGACCCGGTTGGCGCCGGCCGCCTGCGCATTGCGCGCGTCAAACACGAGCAGGCCCAGGTAGCCTTGCGGGTCGGCGCGGCGCGCGCAAGCGAGGTTGTTCGGCACGCCCGACGTCAAGAACCAGTTGCCGTGCTTGATGCCGCGCAACTGCGCCACCAGGGTGGCGATCGGTGCGCACGAAGGCATGACATCCTTGATTTCCGCATTCAGGGTCTTGGCCGGGAAAGCGGTGGCCAGGTCGGCGATGTCGCTCACAAAGGGCGGCGTTTCCGGCGTGGGCACGCCCCGGTTCTTCATGCTGGCCGCGCGCCAGTCGTCGGCCGTCAATTGTTTCACGGTGCGGGGCGCGCCCGTGTCGACCACCCTGCCCGTCAACAGATCGTGGTGCACGACCCAGTTGCCGTCGCCCAGCAGTTGCAAATCCGTCTCGACGCCGTCCCAGGTGCCGAAATACGTGTTGCGCAGCGCGCTCAGCGAGTTTTCCGGCGCATTGCCGGCGCCACGGTGGGCGTGCACCTTCATGCCCAGGCAGTCGGCCT
The DNA here is from genome assembly GCF_002127585.1 of Janthinobacterium sp. GW458P. GTDB lineage: Bacteria > Pseudomonadota > Gammaproteobacteria > Burkholderiales > Burkholderiaceae_D > Janthinobacterium. The sequence continues at coordinate 1,779 of NZ_NEGZ01000059.1, read as the reverse complement.
GCACGGCTGTGCTGGCCATGCACAGCAGCAAGGCCAGCGCGGCCGCCTTATTTTTGTTGCGGGTGATAACCATATTCGAGTCCCTGCAAAACATTGATGCGGATCGCTTCGTTGACGGGGTAGCTGTAGCCCTGCCCCACCGCCACGACGTGCGTGATATTGGCCAGCAAGCCCTTGCCGGCGATTTGCCAGCGCGTGCTGTCGTCGGCCGCCTGGCGGTTCCAGTCCAGCATCTGGCGGAACAGCTCGCTCTTCGTGACATTGTTGTCCGACAGGCTGAAGATGCCCCAGGTGCCCAGGAAGGCGCCGGCCAGCACGCCCGTGGCGATCCAGGCGGAACGGCGGCTCAGCTGGCCATCGGCGCCCGCCTGCTCGCCCCGGCGCGCCGCCAGCACCAGCAAGCCCACGGTGGCGATCAGGTACAGCAGTTTCGAAAAGTGGCCGATGGCGCCCAGCAGCGAGAAAAACAGGGCCACGGGCGGCACGATGGCGGCGCGCGCCGCTTCCTTGCCCTCCGCATAATACTTGCCATGCACTTCGAAGTCGCTGCGGCTGGCGCGGTACTCCACCAGCTTTTCCGCCGTCTGGCGCGCGGCGAACTGGTCGAACAGGCGGCTGAACTCGGCCGGACTCGCATACGCCGCCTGCACCACGGCGCCCTTGGGCAAGCGCAAGCCCTTGCCCGCTTCGCTGCCGTCGCCGCCGTCCGGCCCGTCCCGCAGCACGGCCTGGATGCCGGGGCGCGCCACGAAGGCGGGGAAAGACAAGCCGGGCGGAATGCGGTCGCCCTTGATCGTCAAGCCCTTGCCGGCCGCTTCCGACGCATAGCGGCGCTTGACGGCGGCGCGGAAACTCAATTGATCGGCCGGATGCCAGTTGGCCGACACGGGCACCTTCTTGCGCACATTGTTGACCACGGCTGCCTTGCGCCGCGCCGGCACGGAATGCGGCTGCCAGCCGTGGCGCGACAGGCTTTGCCGATAATCGTTCCAGGCCGATTCCTGCTGCTGGCGCAAGCCCGCATCGTCGTCGGGAATGATACCCGAATACAATTTCCACTTGTCATGCACTTCGCCGATCGCCTGCTGATACTTGTCGTAGTAGCCGGCCGCGCCGCCGGCGATCTTGCGGACATTAAAGTTGATCAACTGCTCCTTGGCCGGCTCCATGCGCTCGTCGAGGTGGCCCACCGACACGGCCAGGAACGGAAACAGGGCGAGGAAGGCCTTGCCTTCGGGCTTGGCAAACAGGGTGGGATCATCGACCAGGCCCTGCAATTGCAGGCTGCCGCCCACCAGCGAGCGCTGCATCAGGGTGGTATTGAAGGCCAGGCGGCGAAATTGCGCATCGCGCGTTTCGACCAGCACCGTGACCGTCGTCTTCAGAATGCCGAACACGACCGCGGCCGTGGCGACGCAGCAAAAGACGATCTTTTTCCAGCCGGGGCCGCTGCCATTGTTCTTCAGGCGGCGGCGCCACATCAGCTGCAGCACCACCAGCGCGGCGGCGATGCCCGACAGGCTGCGGCCATAAAATTCCACGCCTTCCACGTCGTGCGGCTTGACGTCGCCGCCCACCACGTCGAGCAAACGGGCATTGAAGCCCAGCTCGCAGCACAAATAAATGATCGTCAGGACGATCAGGATCAAGGTCTGCCGGATTTGCAGACTGCGCAGACTCGCGGCCATCTTATTTCCTCAGATCGATGACGACGGGCTTGATCTCTTCGGCATGGAAGATCATCGGCGCGGCCGGGGCAGCCGCCGCGCCGCGCGGCGC
>NZ_NEGZ01000058.1 GCF_002127585.1 Janthinobacterium sp. GW458P | reverse complement strand
GGGCCGCGCCAGAACCTTGCCAGGCGCGCCACTAGGCCAGCTGGCGCGGCACGGCCGGCGCGCTCCGGCGCGGCACGGCGTCAGCCGGCCCCTGGCGCAGGCGAAATACGCTGACCACCTGCAGCAGGTTCGCCGCCTCGATTTTCGGATGTTTATCATCGATCACGTCGCGCATGCCCAGTGCGGCGGTCGCCAGCAGCAGCAAGGTCAACAAGGAGCAGCGCAGGCGCGTGCCGATTTTCATATTTGCCATCTGTATTCGCATCCTTCAATGTGGTGCATCGGCCATCGCGCCGCTCTCGCATGCAAGGCTGACGGCAATGGCTGCCGCCTGCCACGAATGGCCGGACGCAGCAGGCGGAAGGGTCAGCCGGGATGTGGCCGAGGCGGGAACAAGGGTGGTACGGCAGGCAGTGTGAGTTATCTCACAAGCAATGTCGCGTTAAGTTTTGAAAAGATTTGCTTAGATGGCAAAACAGCTATTTATATAACGCTGTTTTTTTAATAAGGATAAGCCGCAGTGCGAGCCTGCGCGCACATGCAAAAACGACCGCGCATGGCGGCCGTCCGAAAGCGTGCGCTGACGCCGTCAAGCCGTCAGAACACTTCCCACTCGTCGTCGCGCGGCGCGCTCTGGCGCTGGGACGGCACGGCGTGCAGGGCCGGGCGGCCAGCGGGGGGGCGCGATGCCGGACGCTTCGGCGCCGCGCCGGCCAGCACGGCGCGCGGCGCGGCCGGCTTGGCATTCGCGTTTGCGCGCGCGGCAGGCGCCTGCGCGCCATCGAGTTTGAAGACGCTGACCACGCCGGCCAGCTGGCCCGATTGCTCCTGCAGCGATTCAGCGGCCGCCGCCGCCTCTTCCACCAGGGCCGCATTTTGCTGCGTCACCTGGTCCATCTGGCCGATGGCCTGGTTAATCTGGTCGATGCCCGAGCTCTGCTCCTGCGTGGCCAGGCTGATTTCCGCCATGATGTCCGTCACGCGCTGCACGCTGGTGACGATTTCCGCCATCGTGCTGCCCGCCTCGGCCACCAGCTTGCTGCCCGCGTCCACCGCTTCCACCGAGTCGCCGATCAGCGTCTTGATTTCTTTCGCCGCGCCAGCGGATCGTTGGGCCAGATTACGCACTTCGGAGGCCACGACGGCAAAGCCGCGCCCCTGTTCGCCCGCCCGCGCCGCTTCCACGGCTGCATTCAGGGCCAAAATGTTCGTCTGGAAGGCGATGCCGTCGATGACGGAGATGATGTCGACGATCTTGCGCGAGGAATCGTTGATGGCGTCCATGGTGTCGACCACCTTGCCCACCACCTCGCCGCCCTTGACGGCCACGCCCGAGGCGCTGCGCGCCAGCTGGTTGGCCTGCTGGGCGTTATCGGCGTTCTGCCGCACGGTGGAGGTCAGTTCCTCCATCGACGACGCCGTCTCTTCCAGCGAACTGGCCTGTTCTTCCGTGCGCGAGGACAGGTCCAGGTTGCCGCTGGCAATTTCCGACGACGCCGTGGCGATCGTCTCCGTGCCGCTGCGCACCTGGCTGACGATATTCACCAGGCTGGCGTTCATGTCTTTCAGCGCCTGCAGCAGCTGGCCCGTTTCTTCCGTCGTGTGCACCTCGATATGGCTCGTCAGGTCGCCCGACGCCACCGTCTGCGCCACTTTCACGGCCGAATTGATCGGCTGCGTGATGGCCCGCGTGATGTAGGCGGCGCAGCCGATGCCCAGCGCCGAAGCCAGCAGCCCAAGGATCAGCATCAGGCTTTCCGAACGGATCACGGCCGCGCTGCCTTCCTTGACGCTGGCGTCGGCCACGCCGTTATTGAGCTTGATGATTTCATTGAGCGAGGCCTCGGCCTTGCCGAACAGGCCGCGCGAATCCAGGTAGGTCTTGTAGAAGGCCACGAACAGCTCTTTCTGCCGTTGCTCGTCGCGGTTATCGGCCAGCTGGCGCAGGATGGCGCGCACCTTGTCGTCCTCGCCCTTCCAGGCGGCCCATTCCTCCAGGAAACGCTTCCACAGCACGGCTTCCTCGGGCGTTTGCGGCAGCGGTTCGTACAGCTTGCGGCCCGCCTCGATATTGCTCCAGGCCTTGGTGCGCAGCTGCAGCGCTTCCGCGAACTTGTCTTGCGACTGGTAATTGTTTTCATAGATGGCGGCCGTCAGGGTGGCGGCGGCGACGGCCGTCTGGCCCTCGTTCATCATCATCAGGCCCTGGATCGACGGCAGGCGCACCACGCCGATTTCATTGACGGCGTTGCCCACGGTGGCGATGCCCGTGTAGCCGCAGACGCCAACCACGAGCAGGGCCGCCATCATCACGGCGACGAGGGTCGCCAACTTCCACTTGATCAGTAAATTCTTAAACATCGCGGTATCCTTTATTAGTCAAAACGGCTGCTGGCAAGGTTGAGGCTGGCATGTTCGGGTAGAACGGCTGACACTTGTATAAAGGTGGCGGGGTTGGGGCGTACGCTTCGTTACAATTGGCGAGAATTCATAACTGGAAGCATAGTGGAAAATACGCGCGCTGGCTGCTACATACTTGATACAGGACAAGATTTCTTTCTTTACTGTGGCGCGCCTTGTACAGAAGCATCCCAGATTGCCGCAATGTCATGCTTTAACAGGAATAAATCGCCGCGCGCCCCTATTGGCTGCGCAGTTGATAGTCGTATAAGATGAGCAACAAGCAAACAACAGGCAGACCATGGCTTATCCTATCGAACACAAACTGGTGATCGGCGTCGCGTCCAGCGCGCTGTTCGACCTGTCCGAATCGCACCAGGTCTACCTCGACAGCGGCCCCGAGGAATACCGCAAGTACCAGGAAACGCATATCGACACGGTCTTGCCGCGCGGCGTGGCCTTCCCCTTCATCCGCCGTTTCCTGAACATCAACAAGCACTATCCGCGCCAGTCGCCCGTGGAAGTGGTGCTGTTTTCGCGCAATTCACCGGAAACGGGCTTGCGCGTGATGCACTCGATCGCGCACTACGGCCTGGACATTTCGCGCGCCGCCTTCATGACGGGCAAGTCGCCGTATCCGTATCTGCCCGCCTTCAATGCCTCGCTCTTCCTCAGCGCGAATGAGGACGACGTGCGCAGCGCCCTGGCCTGCAACTATCCGGCCGGCCTGGTGCTGCCGTCGCGCACGGAAGACGATGAAAACGACGAGGAACTGCGCGTGGCCTTCGATTTCGACGGCGTGATCGCCGACGACGAAGCGGAAACCGTGTTCAAGCGCAACAATGACGTCGATGAATTCCACGCCCATGAAACCCTGAACGTGGGCACGCCGCACCGCCCCGGCCCCCTGGCCGACCTGTTCCAGAAGCTGGCCACCATGCAGCGCCTGGAAGAAAGGGCGCAGCGGCGCGACCCCGGCTACAGGAAGATCCTGCGCATCGCCATCATCACGGCGCGCAACGCGCCCTCGCACGAACGGGTCGTGACGACCCTGAAAAGCTGGGGCGTGGCGGCCGACGAGACGTTTTTCCTCGGCGGCATGGACAAGTCGCGCGTGCTGGCCGTGTTCAAGCCGCATATCTTCTTCGACGACCAGTTGAGCCACCTCAAATCGGCGGGCGGCACGATACCGATGGTGCATGTCCCATTCGGCATCGCCAATGTCCGCGCAGGATAAAACCTGCTGCGCGTCGCGCCTTGCGGCCTGCGATGCTCACCGTACTAGCGTACGGCTGCGCTTCTTGACCACAAATCGCTGCCGCTCGCGACGGTTTTCTCAAGCGCGGAGGTGCGGGCGATGGTCTATAATCTCGCCTGTCAGCGCCGTCACTGGCGGCGCGGCGCGCACCACAGCTGTTCCACTCAACTGCCTCTGCCACTAGTGTCATCGCCTGCATGTCCTTAGACTTAACAAAAGCCCTCCCCAAGCCCGGCAACCGCTATGCGCTGCCCGCCCTGTATGGTTCATCCGACGCCCATGCCCTGGCGCTGGCCGCGCTGGCACTGAAAGCGCGTGGCCAGATGCTGGCCGTGGTGGTGGCGCAGGCCAGCGACGGCCAGCGCCTGCTCGATGAAATTCCGTGGTTTGGCGGCACGCAGCTGCGCTGCCATCTGCTGCCGGACTGGGAAACCCTGCCCTATGACGCCTTTTCGCCGCACCAGGACCTGGTCTCCGAACGCCTGGCCACCCTGCACGAAATCCAGACGCGCCAGTGCGACGTGCTGATCGTGCCGGCCACCACGGCGCTGGTGCGCCTGGCGCCGCCGTCCTTTTTGGCCGCCTACACCTTCTTCTTCAAGAAGGGCGAAACGCTGGACGAGGCGCGCCTGAAGTCGCAGCTGACACTGGCCGGCTACAGCCACGTGTCGCAAGTGATGTCGCCGGGCGAATACTCGGTGCGCGGCGGCCTGCTCGACCTGTTCCCCATGGGGTCCGCCCTGCCCTACCGGCTCGACCTGTTCGGCGACACCATCGAAACCATCCGCACGTTTGACGCCGACACCCAGCGCTCGCTGTATCCCGTGCACGAAGTGCGGCTGCTGCCGGGCCGCGAATTTCCCATGGACGAGGCGGCCCGCACCACCTTCCGCAACCGCTGGCGCGAACAGTTCGAGGGCGACCCGTCGCGCTCGGTCGTCTACAAGGACATCAGCAGCGGCATCGCCTCGGCCGGCATCGAATATTATTTACCGCTGTTCTTCGAGCAGACGGCCACCCTGTTCGACTACCTGCCGCCGGACGCCTCGCTGGCCCTGGTGGGCGAGATCGACGCCGCCATCGGGCGCTTCTGGACCGATACGCAGTCGCGCTACCGCTTTTTAAAAGCCGACCGCGAGCGGCCGATTTTGCCGCCCGAAGCGCTGTTCCTGTCCGACGAGCAGTTCTTCGGCCTGGCCAAGCCGTACCCGCGCCTGGCCATCACGAAATCGAACGACGCGCTGGCGTCCGAACTGTCGGCGCCGATTCCCAACATCGCCGTCAACCGCCGCGCCGACGACCCGCTGGCCAACCTGCGCAGCTACCTGCTGCAAGCGGGCCGCCGCGTGATGATCTGCGCCGAATCGAACGGCCGCCGCGAAACCCTGCAGCAGTACTTCAGCGAATACGATCTGCACCTGGCGCCCGTGGAAGGCAGCGACGGCTTTTTGCAATCAAGCGCCAAGCTGATGCTGGGCGTGGCGCCGCTGCATGCCGGCTTTGAACTGTTCACGCCGGACGGCAATCTGGCCTTCATCACGGAGACGGAGCTGTATGCCGGTTCCGGCCGCCGCGTCGGCAGCAAGAAACAGGAAGGCGTGACGCAGGTCGAGTCGATGGTGCGCGACCTGTCGGAACTCAAGATCGGCGACCCCGTCGTGCACATCAACCACGGCATCGGGCGCTACATGGGCCTGACCAGCATGGACCTGGGCGAAGGCGAAACGGAATTTTTGCACCTCGAATACGCCAAGGACACCAAACTGTACGTGCCCGTGTCGCAGCTGCACGTCATTTCCCGCTATTCGGGCGCCTCGCCGGAAGACGCGCCGCTGCACTCGCTCGGCTCGGGCCAGTGGGAAAAAGCCAAGAAACGCGCGGCCGAACAGGTGCGCGACACGGCCGCCGAGCTGCTCAACCTGTATGCGCGCCGCGCGCTGCGCCAGGGCCACTCGTTCGAATTCTCGTCGCACGACTACCAGCGCTTCGCCGACAGCTTCGGCTTCGACGAAACGCCGGACCAGGCCGAAGCCATCCGCAACGTCATCAAGGACATGACCTCCGGCAAACCGATGGACCGCCTCGTATGCGGCGACGTCGGCTTCGGCAAGACGGAAGTAGCCTTGCGCGCCGCCTTCATCGCCGTCATGGGCGGCAAGCAGGTGGCGATACTGGCGCCCACCACCCTGCTGGCCGAGCAGCACGCGCAAACCTTCGCCGACCGCTTCGCCGACTGGCCCGTGCGCATCGCGGAATTGTCGCGCTTTCGCAGCGGCAAGGAGATCACGCAGGCGTTCAAGGGCATGGCCGACGGCACCATCGACATCGTCATCGGCACGCACAAGCTGCTGTCCGATGATGTGAAGTTTACCCGTCTGGGCCTGGTCATCATTGACGAAGAACACAGGTTCGGCGTGCGCCAGAAGGAAGCCTTGAAGGCCTTGCGCGCGGAAGTGGACGTGCTGACCCTGACGGCCACGCCGATCCCGCGCACCCTGGGCATGGCGCTGGAAGGCTTGCGCGACTTTTCCATCATCGCCACGGCGCCGCAAAAGCGCCTGGCCATCAAGACGTTTGTCCGCAGCGAGGGCGAAGCCATCATCCGCGAAGCGTGTTTGCGCGAACTCAAGCGCGGTGGCCAGATCTACTTCCTGCACAACGAGGTGGAAACCATCCAGAACCGCCTGGCCATGCTGACCGAACTGCTGCCCGAGGCGCGCATCGCCGTGGCGCACGGCCAGATGCACGAGCGCGACCTGGAAAAGGTCATGCGCGACTTCGTCGCCCAGCGCTTCAATATTTTGCTGTGCACGACGATCATCGAGACGGGCATCGACGTGCCGACGGCGAACACCATCATCATGCACCGCGCCGACAAGTTCGGCCTGGCGCAGCTGCACCAGCTGCGCGGCCGCGTGGGCCGCTCGCATCACCAGGCCTACGCCTACCTGCTGGTGCACGACGTGCAGGGCCTGTCGAAGCTGGCGCAGCGCCGCCTGGACGCCATCCAGCAGATGGAAGAACTGGGCAGCGGCTTTTACCTGGCCATGCACGACCTGGAAATCCGCGGCGCCGGCGAGGTGCTGGGCGAGAGCCAGTCGGGCGAGATGACGGAAATCGGCTTCCAGCTGTATTCGGACATGCTCAACGAAGCCGTGCGCTCGCTGAAGGCCGGCAAGGAGCCGGACCTGGCCGCGCCGCTGGCGTCGACCACCGAGATCAACCTGCACGTGCCGGCCCTGCTGCCGGCCGACTTCTGCGGCGACGTGCACGAGCGCCTGTCGATCTACAAGCGCCTGGCCAACTGCGCCACGCAAGAGAAGATCGACGATATCCAGGAAGAGCTGATCGACCGCTTCGGCAAGCTGCCCGACGCCGTCAAGGCGCTGGTCGAGACGCACCGATTGCGCATCGCGGCGAAAACCGTGGGCATCGTCAAGATCGACGTGCATGGCGAGGCGGCCACCCTGCAATTCATGGCCAAGCCGCCCATCGATCCGATGCGCATCATCGGCCTGATCCARAAAAACCGCCACATCAAGCTGCATGGCCAGGACAAGCTGAAAATCACGGCCGCCATGCCGGACCTGGCCGCGCGCGTGACGCAGATCAAGACCACCATCAAGCAATTGACGGTGTAGACCATTCATATCATTTATGCAGGCCTGACCCATGACCAACACGACTTCCATCACCATGAACCTGATCCTGCAGGGCCTGGACGGCGACAGCGCCCGCCTCGAGCGCATCGCGGCCCTGGCCGCGCCGACCTCCGTCACGCGCCTGGGGCCGAACGCCGTGCGCTGCGAGCAGATCGCCTATTCGCCCGCGCTGCGCCCCACCATCGAAGTGGCGGCGCAGGCGGCGCAGCTGGACGCCACCTACATGATGGGCCAGCGCGAACTGAGTGAATTCAAGCTGGTGGCGATGGACATGGATTCGACCCTGATCACCATCGAGTGCATCGATGAAATCGCCGACATGCAGGGCCTCAAACCGCAGGTGGCGGCCATCACGGAAGCGGCCATGCGGGGCGAACTCGATTTCGCCGCCAGTTTGAAGCAGCGCGTGGCCCTGCTCGAAGGCCTGGACGCGTCGGCCCTGCAGCGCGTCTACGATGAACGCCTGCAGCTGTCGCCGGGCGCCGAAACCATGCTGGCGGCCGTGCAAAAGGCAGGCCTGAAGACGCTGCTGGTGTCGGGCGGCTTTACTTTCTTCACGCAGCGCCTGAAGGAGCGCCTGGGCCTCGATTACACGCATGCGAACGAACTGGAAATCGTCGACGGCAAGCTGACGGGCAAGGTGTTGGGCGGCATCGTCGACGCCGAGGAAAAGCAGCGCACCGTGGAGCGCGTATGCGCCGAGATGGGTATTGCGCCATCGCAAGCCATCGTCATGGGCGACGGCGCCAACGATTTGAAAATGATGGGCATCGCCGGCCTGTCCGTGGCCTTCCGCGCCAAGCCCGTGGTGCGCTCGCAGGCGGACGTGGCGCTGAACTTTGTGGGCCTTGACGGCTTGCTCAACGTATTGAGCTAAACCGGGCTGGCCTGGGCCGGCGCTCTCTGGCGCGGGAACGGACGGTGCGCGCACGATGGCATAAGTTTGCTATATTGCAAACTTATGCGCATCGCGCCAGCCCTCCGTGAAAGAACACCGCATGCCGCCACCGCTGCCAGAAGAAATACAACGCCACCTGGATGTGTTCGTCGCCGCTGCGCAAAACGCTTTTGGCGCCAACCTGGCCGCCGCCGTGCTGTTTGGCTCGGCCGCCGATGGCCAGCTGCGCGCCACGTCCGACGTCAACCTGCTGTTGCTGCTCAAGCGCTTTACGCCGCAGGCGGCCGACGCGCTGCGCAGCCCCTTGCGCCTGGCACACGCCGCCATCGATTTGCAGGTGATGTTCTTGCAAGAAAACGAACTGGCCGACGCCGCCGACGCCTTCGCCGTCAAATTTGCCGACATCATCGCGCGCCACCGGGTCTTGCTGGGCAATAATCCTTTCGCCAGCCTGCACACCAGCCGCGACGCCGTGCTGCGCCGGCTGCGGCAAGTGCTGCTGAACCAGCAACTGCGCATGCGCGAACGCTATCTGCTCCTGAGCGTGAACGAAGAACAGCTGGCCGGCGCCATCGCCGACGCGGCCGGCCCCTTGCGCTCGGCCGCCGCCTCGCTGGCGCAGCTGGAGGGCAAGCCCGCGCTGTCCGGCAAGCAGGCGCTCGAAGCGTTTGTCGACCAGCTGGGCGAACCATCGCTGCACGCAGCCCTGCAAGCGATGTCGACGGCGCGCGAAACGGCGCGCCTGGCGCCGGGGCAGGCGCTGCCCGCCTTCACGGGCCTGATGACGATTACCGAACACCTGCGCGAACACGCGGAGACCATGCGGTGAGCGGCGTCAATCCGTTCGACTGGAGCGGGCCCTGGTTCCTGCTGGCCTACCTGATCTTCGGCCTGCTCGTGTACTACGGCGTGCGCGAACTGCTGATCCGCATCGAATTGCGCAATCCGCATGCCCGGCTGGCGCTGGCCGACGATCCCTACCGCATCGCCTTCCTGCGCGGCGGCGCGCTCGAAGCCGTGAAAATCGCCGCCATCGTGCTGGTCGACCGGGGCTTGCTGCGCGCCGACGGCCCGCTGCTGGAAACGGCCAGCGCCGACAGCCTGCGCTTCGCCAGCCACGACATCGAACGCGACGTGCTGCGGCTGTACCTGGGCCGCCAGGGCCACAGCCGGGAACTGGCCGTGCAGGCCGGGACGCTGCCCGCGTGCCGCGCCTACCAGGAGACCCTGACGCAGCAGGAATTGCTGGTCGGCCCGCCGCTGCTGCGCCGGCGCGAACGCCTCACCCGGCCCGCGCACTGGCTGCTGCTGACGGTGGCCGTCACCAAGGCCGTCATCGCCATCGGCCGCCAGCACTACAAGCTGCTGTTCCTGGCGCTGCTGCTGGCGATATTCCTGCTGATGCTGCGCGGCTTGCGCACCCAGGCGACCAGCTGGAGCGCGCAGCGGCTGCTGAGCGACTTGCGCATGCTGTTTGGCCGCCTGAACATGCGCGCGTCGCGCCTGCAGGCGGGCAGCAACAGCGCCGACATGGCGCTGCTGGCCGCCATCTTCGGCATCGGCGCCCTGCCCCCGTCCGTGTATGCCTACGTCGCCGGGCTGTATCCGGTACCGCGGCAAGGCACCGGCGGCGACTCCTCGTCCGGCGGCTCGGGCGACTCGGGCGGCTCCTCATCGGGCGATGGCGGCGGCGATGGCGGCGGCAGCGGCTGCGGCGGTTGCGGCGGTGGCGGCGGCTGTGGCAGTTGAGTTGAGGGCAGCGCGCGACCGCGTCGGCCTGGGCTGGCGCGGCGAACTGGCTGCCGGTATTTTGTCCAACCTGGCGCGGATCGACGTGCTGGAAGTGATCGCCGACGATTATTACCGCGCCTCGCGCGCCGGCATCGCCGCCCTGGGCAGCCTGGCGCGCCAGGTGCCGCTCAGCCTGCACGGCGTCGGCATGGGGCTGGCCTCGACGATACCCGCCGAGCCGCGCCGGCTGCACGCGATGGCGCGCCTGATGAAGATGGTGCAGGCAGAGTCGTGGTCCGAGCACCTGAGCTTCGTGCGCGCCGGCGGCGTCGAGATCGGCCACCTGGCCGCGCCGCCGCGCACGCCGCACAGCGCGGCCGGCGCCATCGCCAATATCGCGCTGGCCACGCGCATCGTCGGCAGCGCGCCGCTGATGGAAAACATCGCCACCCTGGTCCAGCCGCCCGCCAGCACGCTGGACGAAGCGCAGTGGCTGGCGCGCATCCTTGACGGCGCGCAAGTGCCGCTGCTGCTGGACCTGCATAATCTGTATGCGAACGCCGTCAATTTTGGCGAAGAGCCGGAGCAGATGCTGCTGCGCCTGCCCCTGGCCAGGGTCGGCGCCGTGCACCTGAGCGGCGGGCACTGGATCGATGCGCCGGGCGGCGGCCAGCGGCTGCTGGACGACCATCTGCACGATGTGCCGCCCGCCGTCTTCGAGCTGTTGACCGTGCTGGCGCGCCACGCGCCGCAACCGTTGACGGTGATCGTCGAACGCGACGGCAATTACCCGTCATTCGAGCATGTGCTGGACCAGCTGGAACTGGCGCGCGCGGCCTTGCGCGCGGGGCGCAGCGCATGAGTTCTCCCGCCCTGGAAACCTATCTGGCCAGGCTGTACACGGACGACGCCGTGCGTGACGCCTTCCTGCTCGAACCCCGTGCGCAAGCGCTGCTGCATGGCTTGTCGCCGCAGGAAGCGGACGCGCTGGCCGCGATGGACCGCGTCGGCCTGCGGCTGGCGGCGGCCAGCTACGGCGCCAAGCGCGCCGCGCGCGGCACGCTGGAAAAGCCGGCGCAACGCTGGTGGCGCCGCCTGCTGCCAGTGCGGCGCTGAGCGCCCGCGGCTACAGATGCCACAAACGCAGCGGCAGCAAGCCCCACCAGGCCAGCACCAGCAGCAGCTGCAGCGCCGCCAGCAAGGCCAGCCAATCCCATGTCGCCAATGTGCCCGATTCGGCCGCCGCGCCGCGGCTGCGCCAGCAGCGCGCCAGGCCGAACGCCATGGCCAGCGGCAGCGCGCCCGTCGCCAGCGCCAGCAGCACGCTGGCGACCGTCACGTCGCCCAGGCGCAGGAAGGACTGGAAATAGAAAAACGGCAGCGGCAGGAGCAGCGCCAGCAGCGACAGCAAGGGCGCGAACAGATGGTCGCCCCGTCCCAGGCCGCGCCGCGCGGCGCGCCAGGCGCCCACCAGCAGCACGTACAGCAAGCCGGCGGCGCCCAGGGCCAGGCTGCCCCACAGCACCAGCATGCGCAGCATCGAGGCCCGTTCATAGCTGCGCAAGCCGTCGCTGAGGATATGCTTGCCATCTTCCTGCATCAGCACGTGCGACGGCGTGCTGCGGTCGCTGGCGCGGAACAGCAGGCCGCCCACCGGTTCCAGTTCCCTGGGTTCGCCCTGGAACGGAATCAGGAACAGCGCTTCGCCATCCCACTTGACGCGCGTAAAACCGAAGACGGCATCGACCCAGGCCATGCTGGCCATGGCGCCGGGCGACGGCACGTAGACGCCCTGCCAGTTTTCCACCGTGGGCGCGGGCGTGCCGCGCGGGGCCGGCGCGCGCAGCGGCAGCTCCAGGTCGCGCAGCAGCAGGCGGTTGAAGCGTTCATAGTCGGCATGCTCGGCATCCGTATTGAAGGCCACGAAAAACGCGCTGTCCTGCTCCGGATAGATGCACAGCATGGCGCGAAAACCGACGGCCGTGCCCGGGTGGCAGGCGCCCACCACGTTGTGGCGGTCGCGCATGGCCAGCGCCAGGCCGTGGCCCGTCGCCAGGCCCGCCTGCGCCGCATCCGTGCCGGCCGGCTCGGACAAGGCGCCCATCAGGGCCAGGTCGATGAACTGCGCGCCCTGCAGCTTGCCGTCGCCCATTAAAAACTGCGCCAGCTTGCCCATGTCGGCCGCCGTGGTGGTGAACTGCGCGGCCGGGCGCAGATACTGCGGCACGGCCGGCTGCGCCGCGCCATGCTCGAAGTAGCCCATGGCCAGGCGCGGGTCCGCGTGCGCGCCTGTCTGGCTGACAAAGCCAAACGTGCTGTCCGCCATGCCCAGCGGCTGCAGCAGCTGCGCATCGAGGTAGCGTTCATACGGCTGGCCCGTGACTTTTTCGATCACCATGCCCAGCAAGCCATAGCCCATGTTCGAGTAGGCATAGCGGCTGCCGGGCCGCGTGCGCACGCGCAGCAGATTGCCGCCGCCGTCAAAAGCGGCGGCCAGCGGCGCGTCCGGCGCCGGGTGCAGGCTGAACGCCTGCCAGAAGCGGGCGTTGTCCAGGCCGGACGTATGCGCCAGCAGGTGGCGGATGCGCACGGGGTCGCTTGCCAGCCACGGGTTTTTCAGCGCCAGTTCCGGCAGCACCTGCTGCAAGGGCGTATCGAGCGTGAGCTTGTCTTCGCTGACCAGGCGCAGCACGCCCAGCGCCAGCGCCACCTTGCCCACGGAACCCACCTGCACGCGCGTGTCCGCCTGCATGGGGACTTGTCTGGCGGCATCGCGCAGGCCGGAGGCGCCGACTTTGACTGTGCCATCAGGCAAGACTTCACTCCAGACGGCGCCCGCCAGCCCCTCCTCCTTCAAGCCGGCGGCAAACTCCGCTTCCAGGGTGCCGCCGGCGGCATGCGCCGCCGTGGTGCAGCACAGCAGCAAGGCCGGCACGGCGCGGCGCAGCCAAAACCTGGCGCGCGCGGCCAGGGTGGAATATTGATTTCGTTTTAACAATGTATTCTGCCTTTTTGCCATGGACGGCGCTCCCGCGCCGCTTTGCTTGTTACAATTAAAAATTGAGCAACGACGGGAGGCTTCATGTCACAAGATATTATTTTGGATACCCAACTCCAGCAGACCAGGAACCTGGCCTGGTGGCTGTACCTGATACATGGCGCCAGCTTCGTGTTTTCGCTGGGCGCGTTTTCCTTCATTCCGCTCATCATCAATTACGTGAAGCGGGACGAGGCGGCCGGGACCTTCGTCTACAGCCATCACAGCTGGATGATCCGTTCCTTCTGGTGGTATCTGGCCTGGGTCGTCCTCGGCGCCGTGCTGTGGGTCACCATCATCGGCATTCCGCTGGCCTTCGTCGTCTGGGGCGTGGCCTGGCTGTGGAAAGCGTATCGTTTGCTGCGCGGCTTCATCGACCTGAACAACAACAGCCCCGTGCCCATGTAAAGCCAGCACTTGCCGTTCGGGCAAGCCTTTGCGCTACATCGCCGCGAACGCCCGTTCGATATCGGCGATCAGATCCTGCGGCTCTTCCAGTCCCACGTTCAGGCGCACCAGCTGGCCCGGCAGCTGCCAGCCCTTGCGCATGGCGGCGATGCGGTACGGCATCACCAGGCTGTTCGCGCCGCCCCAGCTGTAGCCTATCTTGAACAATTGCAGGGCATCGACGAAGCGGTCCGTCTGCTGCTCCGTGTAGCGGGCATCGAACAGCACGGAAAACAGGCCGCCCGCGCCCGTGAAATCGCGCTGCCAGATGGCGTGGCCCGGGCAATCGGCAAAAGCCGGATGCAGCACCGTGGCAATTTCACTCCTGCCCTTGAGCCAGGCGGCCACCGTGCGCGCGCCCCTGTCGTGGGCGTCGAAGCGCAGCTTCATCGTGGGCAAGCCGCGCAGCACCAGGTAGGCGTCGTCCGCCCCCACGCCCATGCCCAGACGCATGTGCGCCTGCGCCAGGCGCTCGTGCAGCGCCCGCTCGCGCGTGATGAGCGCGCCCATCAGCACGTCGGAGCCGCCCGACTGGTATTTCGTCAGCGCCTGCATGATGATGTCCACGCCCAGGTCGAAGCCGCGCAGGGCCAGGCCGGCCGACCAGGTATTGTCCAAAGCGACGAGCACGCCGCGCGCATGGGCGGCCGCGCAGATGGCGGGCAAATCCGGCACTTCCATGGTCACGGAGCCCGGTGCTTCCGTCCAGATGAGCTTGGTATTCTCCTGGATCAATGCCGCGATGCCGGCGCCGATGAGCGGATCGTAATAGCGGGCCGTGATGCCGAAATCCTGCGCCAGCCAGCGTCCCAGTTCGCGGTTCGGGTTGTAGATATTTTCGGGAAGCAATACATCGTCGCCCGTTTTCAGCAGGGCAAAGTCCGCCATGGCGATGGCCGCCAGTCCCGACGGCGCCAGCAGGCAGTGATTTCCCCCTTCGATCCCGGCCAGCCGCGCTTCCAGCGTGAACGTGGTGGGCGTGCCGTGCAAGCCATAGGTATAGGCGTTCTTTTCTTTCCAGTCGCCCGAGCGCATGGCCGCCACGTCCTTGAACAGCACGGTCGACGCGTGATGGATGGCGTTGGGAAAGGCGGCAAAACCTTGCGGCGCCTGGTAATCGCTGTGGATCAGCGCGGTCTGCGGGGATTTGGGTGTGGTCATGGCATCGTCGGCAAATAAAAAAGGCGGATCAGCCTGTGCTGGTCCGCCTTGATTGTAAGGGCTTATGCCCTTGCCTGCCGTACGTCTGACAGAGTGTTACACCTGCGAAAAATATTTATTCCGCAGCGCCCCACAGGTCGTGCGCGTCCGCTGAAGTAATTTTCACATCAACGAACTGGCCGACGGCCAGCTTGCGGTGCGGCTCGAACGGCGGTTTGACGTAGACGACGCCGTCGATTTCGGGCGCGTCGGCGGACGAGCGGCCCACGCCGCCGGAGCGGGTGACTTCATCGATGAGCACGCGCACGGTCTTGCCGACCTTGGCCTGCAGGCGTTTCTTGGAAATTTCTTCCTGCAGCAGCATGACGCGGCCGCGGCGCTCTTCGCGCACTTCTTCCGGCACGGGATTGGCGATTTCATTGGCCGTCGCGCCTTCCACCGGGGAATAGGCGAAGCAGCCGAGGCGGTCGATCTGCGCTTCCTTGAGGAAGTCGAGCAGGTACTCGAATTCCGCTTCCGTTTCGCCAGGGAAACCGGCGATGAAAGTCGAGCGTATCGTCAGGTCCGGGTTGATGGCGCGCCAGGCCTGGATGCGGTCGAGGTTTTTCTCGCCGCTGGCCGGGCGCTTCATGCGTTTCAATACGTCAGGGTGCGCATGCTGCATCGGGATGTCGAGGTAAGGCAGGATGTGGCCGCCGCTCATCATCGGGATGATCTGGTCCACGTGCGGGTACGGGTACACATAGTGCAAACGCACCCAGGCGCCGTAGGACTTGGCCAGTTCGCCCAGCGCTTCCGTCAGCTGCGTCATGTGGGTTTTCACGGGACGGCCGTTCCAGAAGCCGGAGCGGAATTTCACGTCCACGCCATAGGCCGAGGTATCCTGCGAAATGACCAGCAATTCCTTGACGCCGGACTTGAACAGGTTTTCCGCTTCCATCATCAGTTCGCCGATCGGGCGCGAAACGAGGTCGCCGCGCATGGACGGGATGATGCAGAAACTGCAACGATGGTTGCAGCCTTCGGAAATCTTCAGGTAGGCGTAGTGCTTCGGCGTCAGCTTGACGCCCTGCGGCGGCACCAGGTCGAGGAAAGGCGCATGCGGTTTCGGCAGGTGCAAATGGACGGAATCCATCACCTCGGCCAGCGCGTGCGGGCCCGTGACGGACAGCACTTTCGGGTGCACCTTCATGATGATGTCGTCGCCGGCAGCATCTTTCTTGGCGCCCAGGCAGCCGGTGACGATCACTTTGCCGTTTTCGGCCAGCGCTTCGCCGATGGCGTCGAGCGACTCTTGCACGGCGGCGTCGATGAAACCGCAGGTATTGACGATCACCAGATCGGCGCCAGCGTAGGATTTCGCCGTTTCGTAGCCTTCGGCGCGCAGCTGGGTCAGGATTTGTTCGGAATCGACCAGTGCTTTCGGGCAGCCGAGCGAGACAAAGCCCACTTTCGGCGCCGCACCTGGCATGGCCAGCATGGCCTCGGGCTGGGCGGAAGGAACGGGAATACGGTGAATTTCAGACATAGTTGGCAGCTAGTAAAATGGTGAGGCGAATCGGCTATTGTACCCCGAGCCGCCCCTTGCCGGCAGAACTATGCTGCGAATGACACAGATTCGATATCAAAAATAGATGTGTTGAGGCGTATGGGCAGCATTGCCGCCCATCGCCTTGCCTCTGCTTACTTCTTGTCCGTCGGCGGGACGGGCGGGACAAACGGGAACGTGCCGAACAGATTCTTGCTCTGGCTCTGCATCTGTTCCTGCATCTGCACGAACAGGCTCTTGCTCTGGTCGATGTAGTTGTTCATCATGCCCTGCATCATCGGGCCCTGGACGTTCATGAACTGGGTCCACATTTCCGGGCTGAATGGCTTGCCTTCGAAGCTGCCGGCCGAGGTGCCCGTGAACTTGTGCTGGATGTCCGTGAACGCCTGCACGTTCTTTTCCAGGTAGGAACCCATCATGCCCTGCATGGCGTGGCCATAGTAGCGGATGATCTGCGACAACACGCCACTGGAAAACATGGGCACGCCGCTGGCTTCCTCTTCCAGGATGATCTGCAGCAAGATGCTGCGGGTCAGATCTTCGCTGGACTTGGCATCGACGACGGTGAATTCCTCATTGTCCAACACCAGCTGCTTGACGTCCGTCAAGGTGATGTAGGAACTGGTTTGCGTGTCGTACAGACGGCGGTTCGGGTATTTTTTAATCAGGCGGTCTATACTTTTTTTTGCACTACTCATCACAAGTTCCACTTATTGCGCCGCAGCGCATACTGAGTTGATCCGAAAAAAAAGCGAACGTGGGTCCGCTTTCGCACCTGCCTACGTTTTCCATTATAGAGTGGAAAACGGCTCCATTGCACATCAGGGTAGTAGATTCCCGCATTTATTGCAACGCAACTAAAAGTAGATTATTGACAAGACCGGAGATTACGCCGGCCTTGTCCGGCAAAACGCTTTGTGAATTAATCCGCCCTGACTTTAACATACCGGCCCGGCGCCGCCTCGATCGGCGCGTAGCGCTTGTTGCCGGGCTTGCCGGGCGCCTTGACGTCGGCACCGCCATGTTCGGCCAAAAAGGCCGCCCATTCCGGCCACCAGCTGCCCGCGTGCTCGGTCGCGCCGGCCATCCATTGCTCGGCGCTCAGGGGCTTGGCCTTTGCCGTGCGCGCGCCTTTGCCTGCGTCATTGCTCCAGTAGCTGCGCTTTTTCTTCGACGCCGGGTTGATCACGCCGGCGATATGGCCGGAAGCGCCGAGAATAAAACGGTTGGCTTTCGGCTTTTTCGGGTTCAGCAGGGCCGTGCTGGCGTAGGCCGCGCCCCAGGGCACGATATGGTCTTCGCGCGAGCCATAGATGAAGGCGGGCGCGTCGATGCTGCTCAGGTCGACCTTTTCGCCGGCCACCGTCAGCTTGCCCGGCACTTTCAGGCTGTTTTCCAGGTAGGTGTTGCGCAGATACCAGCAGAACATGGGGCCCGGCAAGCCCGTGCCGTCGCTGTTCCAGTACAGCAGATCGAAAGCGGGCGGCTCCTTGCCCTTCAAGTAATTCGACTGCACGTAATTCCACACGAGGTCGTTCGGGCGCAGGCTGGAAAAGGTGCTGCCCAGGTCGCGTCCGGTCATCAGGCCGCCCTTGGCCAG
This sequence comes from Janthinobacterium sp. GW458P, assembly GCF_002127585.1. Taxonomy (GTDB): domain Bacteria; phylum Pseudomonadota; class Gammaproteobacteria; order Burkholderiales; family Burkholderiaceae_D; genus Janthinobacterium. The sequence goes on along the minus strand of NZ_NEGZ01000058.1, from coordinate 34,911 downwards.
CGTCTGTTCGCGCAGCGCCACTTGCGGTTCGTCAATAAAGACGTCGAGCGCGCCCGTGTCGCAGAAGTCGAGGAAGGTGGTCAGCAGGGTCAGGCTGGCGGCCGGATTCTCGCCGCGCGCCTGGAGCACGGCCAGCGCCGTCGAGACGATGGTGCCGCCCACGCAGAAGCCGAACATGTTCAGCTTGTCCTGGCCGGAGATGTCCTGCACCACCCGGATGGCTTCGATCACGCCCTGCTCCACGTAATCGTCCCACGTCAGGTGCTGCATGCTCAGGTCAGGATTGCGCCAGGACATGAGGAACACGGTATTGCCCTGCTCCACCGCGTAGCGCACGAGCGAGTTTTCCGGCTGCAAGTCAAGGATATAGAATTTATTGATGCACGGCGGCACCAGCAACAGCGGCCGCTGGTGTACCGTGGGCGTGCCTGGGGTGTACTGGATCAGCTGGAACAGCGCGTTTTCAAACACCACCGTGCCCGGCGTGGTGGCCACGTTGCGGCCCACTTCGAAGGCCGATTCGTCGGACTGCGAAATGCGGCCCTTCTGCATGTCGGCCAGCATATTGCTCAAGCCCTTGGCCAGGCTTTCGCCCTTGGTCTCGATCAGGGTCTGCTGGGCGTCGGGATTGGTGGCGAGAAAGTTGGCAGGCGACATGGCGTCGACGATTTGCTGTACCGCAAAGGCGATCTTTTGCTTCTGGTGCGGCGTCGCTTCCACGGCGTTGGCCATGGCGGTGAGAAATTCCGCGTTCAGCAGGTAGGCGGCCGCGTTGAAGGCCGACAGGGGACTCGCATGCCAGGCGGGGGCGGCGAAGCGGCGGTCCTTCAGCTCCGGCGTCTTGCCGGCCATGAAGTCCGCCCACAAGCCCGTCAGCTTGGCCACGTAGGCGTTTTTCAGTTGCTCGATCACTTCCGGCTTGATGCTGGCGCCGGCGTCCTGCAAAATGCCGGCAATCGGATTGCTGGCCGGCTGCGGTACCATGTTGAACCATGTCTTCCACTGCTCAGGATTGCTGATCTGCGCCATCCATTCCTTGGTCATCATTTGAGGATCGGGCATATTCATAGATAGTTAAGTCCATTCAAAATTGAGGGACGCCGGACAAAACCTGCTGCGCGTGGGTTTTGTCCGGCGTCGCAAACGTCGTCAAAAATAAATATTCACTTCCGGATCAACTGCATGCAAACCTTTACTGACTGCCACTACTCATGATGCTCATGACCGCTGTTGCCTGGATCTATGTCGTCGGCCTCATGGCGCTGACGGAACCTTCCATCGTCGCCGGGGTGATGACCTTCGTGCTGTACTGCGTCATCCCGCTGTCCATCCTATTCTATCTGACGGGTTCGCGGCGACGCAAACGCAAAGCTGAGCACGCCGCCGAACGGCAGGCGCGCGCCCTCGCCTCAGCAGACGATAAAACAAAAACGGCAGACACATAAGTGCCTGCCGTGCAGATTATTTGCGCCAGATCAAACTGGCCTGTCTTCCCGTGACGCCGTCGCGCCGGTACGAGTAAAACTGCGCCGCATCGCTGACGGTGCAGTACTCGCCGCCGGCCACCTGCGCCACGCCGTCACGCAGCAGCATGGTGCGCGCCAGCGCATAGATGTCGGCCAGGTACTTGCCCGGCTTGCCGGCGACGGCGGCAAACGCAGCGGACAACACTTGTCGCTCGGCATCGTCGCGCGCGCCGTCGCGGAATGCCTGCAGCACCTCCTGCCCCACTTCGAATTGCTGTGGACCTATGGCCGGCCCCAGCCAGGCGAGGATCTCCGTCGCGCCCTGCGCCCGCATGCCGTCCAGCGTGCGCTGCAAGACGCCGTTGGCCAGGCCGCGCCAGCCCGCGTGGGCCGCGCCGACGACGAGCCCATCGCTTGAGCTGAACAGCACGGGCAGGCAATCGGCCGTCATCACCACGCACACGGCGCCCGCCTGCGTGGCGACGCTGGCGTCCGCATCGGGCACGCAACCGCGCAGGCTGGCCGCGTCGGCAACGGCCACGCCATGCACCTGCGACAGCCAGGCCGGCTCGGCCGGCAAGACTGCCGCCAGCCGCGCGCGGTTGGCCGCCACGCGAACAGGATCGTCGCCCACGTGCGTGCCGAGGTTCAAGCCGCCGCCGCCCTGCCCGTCGCCATATGGCTCCTGGCTGACGCCGCCCGCGCGCACGGTCGCCAGCGCGCCCACGTTGGCGGGCAAGCCCGGCCAATGGGGAATAATGCAAGGCAACGGTGCTGTCATCAGACCTGTTCCGGCTCGGGAATGCCGGCCGTGGCGATCAGTTGCGCGAAATCATCGGCCAGCGGCACGATCCATTCGCACGCTTCCAGCGTGCCCGGATGCACGAGGCCCAGGCGGCGCGCCTGCAAGGCCTGGCGCGAGAAGACGGACACCAGGTGCTGCTTGCCGTACACGTAATCGCCGACGAGCGCAAAGCCCAGGTGCTGCATGTGCACGCGGATCTGGTGCGTGCGGCCTGTTTCCAGGCGGCATTGCATCAGGCTCACGGGACGGCGGTCGAGTTCGCCGCTGCCGATCAATTCATAGTGCGTGATGGCGGGCTTGGCGGTGAAATTCTCCGACACAGCCATCTTGACCCGGTCGCGCGGGTGGCGCGCGATGGACGCGTCGATGGTGCCCGCCATTTTCGGCGTGCCCCACACGAGCGCGAAATACTCGCGCTTGACGGTGCGCGCCTGCAGCTGGCGCACCAGGTCCGTTTGCGAGGCCAGGGTCTTGCCGACGACCATCAGGCCGCTGGTATCCTTGTCCAGGCGGTGCACGATGCCGGCGCGCGGCACGCCGGCCAGCTGCGGGCAGTGGTGCAGCAGGCCGTTGAGCAGGGTGCCCGACCAGTTGCCGGGGCCCGGATGCACGACCAGTCCGGCCGGTTTGTTGATGACGATGATATGCTCATCTTCGTGCACGATGTTCAATTCCATCGCTTCCGGCTTAAAAGCCTCGTCTTCCGGCGCGCTTTGCGGCAGAATGACGATCTTCTCGTCGCCATAGGCGGTCATGTTGCGTTTGGCAACTTTTCCGTCGACGGTCACGAAACCGGCTTCCAGCCACAATTGCAAGCGGCTGCGCGAGTATTGCGGCACCAGCTGGGCGATGACTTTATCGAGGCGGTGGCCGCAGGCGTCCGGCGTCAGTTCCAATGTAATCGGGGCCATTTCCTCGAAGACGTCGTCGGCGGCAAAATCGCCGTCAAACGCCTCTTCGGCGGCATGGTCAGAAAGGGAGTCAAACGCGGGGTCAGCCAAATTAGGCTTCGGAGTTAATATCACAGCATTCCCATCGGCTATAATCAGCCTATTGTAAAATCTTGGTTAAAACCTTCTTGCAAAACGTCATGCAAAAAAAATTATCGTTGGTAGTCGCTTCAGTCGTTCTGCTCGGCATGTCCGCTTGCAGCTTGTTGCCTGAAAAAGTGGATGAGACCAAAAACTGGTCCGTTACGAAATTATACTCGGAGGCGCGTGAAGAAATGGCCGGGCAGCACTATGAAGCTGCAATCGGCCTGTTCCAGAAGCTGGAGGCTAACTATCCTTTCGGCAACTATGCTCTGCAAGCGCAGATGGAGATCGCTTACGCGTATTATAAGTCGGGAGACCAGGCGCAGGCACTGGCCGCCGTCGAACGCTTCATCAAGTTGCATCCGAACCACGCCAATGTGGACTATATGTACTACTTGCGGGGTCTGATCAGCTTTAACGACCAGATCAGCTTCCTGAACTTCCTGTACGAGCAAGATCCGACCGAGCGCGACCCGAAAGCGACGCGCGAAGCGTTTGCGGCCTTCAAGCAACTGGTCGACAAGTTTCCAAATAGTAAATATGCGCCCGATTCGCTGGCCCGCATGAACTATCTGATCGATGCCATGGCGAAATATGAAGTGCACGTGGCGCGCTATTACTACCGCCGCGGCGCCTACCTGGCCGCCGCCAACCGCGCGCAAACGACGGTGAGCGACTTCCGCGCCTCGCCGGCCATCGAAGAAGCGCTGTTCATCATGTACCGCTCGTACGACAAGCTGGGCTTGACCGACCTGCGCGACGATACCTTGCGCGTGCTGACCAAGAACTACCCGAACACGGCATTCCTCAGCCCGGAAGGGGTGAACAAGGAACGCAAGTGGTGGAAATTCTGGCAGTAAAATGAAAAAACCGGAGCTTGCTCCGGTTTTTTTCTTGCGTCAGCCCCAAAAGCAAGGACCGGGGTCGTTCGCTGCGCGATTGGAATGCGTCCCACTGGGACGCATTCCCCCGTCGGGTACGACCCCAGCATTTGCTTCAGGGTTACTCGCCGACCTTGCGCCGGAACACCCAGCTGGTGTCGTTCGACGCTTCCGGCACGAAACCGTAGCCATCCACATCGAACTGCTTGAGCTGCTCGGGATCGCGGATGTTGTTGACGGCCGCATAGCGGGCCAGCATGCCGCGCGCGCGCTTGGCGTAGAACGAGATGATTTTATATTTGCCGTTCTTCCAGTCCTCGAACACGGGCGCGATGACGGGCACGTCCAGCTGGCGCGGCTTGACGGATTTGAAATATTCTTCGGAAGCAAGATTGACCAGCACTTGCGCGCCCTGCTCCTTCGCTGTACGGTTCAGGCCGTTGGTGATGGTGTCGCCCCAGAACGCATACAAATCCTTGCCGCGCGCGGTCGACAGGCGCGTGCCCATTTCCAGGCGGTGCGGGTGGATCAGGTCCAGCGGGCGCAGCAAGCCGTACAGGCCCGATAAAATGCGCACGCGCGACTGGGCATAGTCGAGCTGGGCCGGCTGCAGGCTGCGCGCCTCGAAACCGGCATACACGTCGCCATTGAAGGCCATGATGGCCTGGCGCGCCTCCTCCAGCTGCGGGGTCCAGGATGCGTAGCGGGCCACGTTGAGCGCGGACAAGGCGTCGGAAATGCCCATCAGGCTGCCCACTTCGGCGGGCGAAAACTGGCGCATGCGGGCGATCAGCTGGGCGGAATGGTCGAGGAAATCGGGGGTGCTGTGCAACGTGGTCGTTGGCGGCGTCTCCAGGTCGAGACTCTTGGCGGGCGAAAGCACGATCAACATAAATTATCACTACAGAATAGAATTGCCGACATGATACCTGCTCCACAAAAACTCGTCCTCGACACCAACGTCTGCCTCGACCTGTTCGTCTTCAACGACCCGCGCTGGGCGGGCCTGCTGGCGGCCATGGAAAGCGGCGCCGTGCACGCCATCACGCGCGAAGATTGCCGCGCGGAATATCTTGTCGTATTGCATTACAAGCACCTGCCGCTCGATGAAGCCAGCCGCGCTGTCGCCGCCGCCCGCTTCGACGCCCACATCAGCGTCGTGGCGCCGCCCGTCTCCGGCGTGCGCCTGCCCGTCTGCACGGACAAGGATGACCAGAAATTCCTCGAACTGGCGCGCGACGCCAACGCCGACATCCTCATCACCAAGGACAAGGCCTTGCTGAAACTGGCCCGCAAGACGGCCAAGGCCGGCATGTTCAGGATCATGCTGCCGGAAGGCTGGGCATTGCCCGGCTGAGCCGCCAAAGCCCCGCACGCAACGAGGCGCGCTGCGCTAGAATGGGAAACGTTTCCACTTTCCGCACCGCGCCCCTACCGTTCATGAACAGCCCGTCCCTGCCCCACCTGACTCCCGCCCTGACCACCCGTTTGCCCGCCGTGGGCACCACCGTGTTTACCCGCATGTCCGGCCTGGCGGCCCGGCATGGCGCCGTCAACCTGGGCCAGGGCTTTCCCGACTTCGATTGCGACCCGGCCCTGGTCGATCTCGTCAGCAACGCCATGCGCGCCGGCCACAATCAGTATCCGCTGATGACGGGCGCCGCGCCCCTGCGCGAGGCCATCGCCGCGAAGATCGCCAGCCTGTACGGCCACGGCTATGACGCGGGCGCGGAAATCACCGTCACGGCCGGCGCCACGCAGGCGCTGACCACGGCGATTTTGTGCTGCGTGCACCCGGGCGACGAAGTCATCGTCATCGAGCCGGCCTACGACAGCTATTTGCCCGCCATCGCGCTGGCCGGCGGCGTGCCCGTGCTGGTGGCCATGGAAGTGAGCGAACAGGGCTACAGCGTGCCGTGGGACAAGCTGGCCGCCGCCGTCAGCAGCAAGACGCGCTTGATCATCATCAACACGCCGCACAACCCGACGGGCACGATCCTGCGCCCCGCCGACGTGGCGGCGCTGGCCGACATCGTGCGCGGCACGCAAATTTTGATTTTGTCCGACGAGGTGTACGAACACATGGTGTACGACGGCGTGCGCCATGAGTCGCTCGCGCGCAACCCTGAACTGGCGGCGCGCAGCTTCATCGTGTCCAGCTTCGGCAAGACGTATCACGTGACAGGCTGGAAAGTCGGCTATGTGGCGGCGCCCGCGGCCCTGACGGCCGAGTTTCGCAAGGTGCACCAGTACAACGTGTTTACCGTCAACACGCCGATGCAGCACGGCATCGCCGGCTACATGGCCGATCCGCAGCCCTGCCTGGACTTGCCCGCGTTCTACCAGCGCAAGCGCGACTTGTTCCGCGACGGCCTGGCCGGCAGCCGCTTTACCCTGCTGCCGGCGGACGGCACGTATTTCCAGTGCGTGCGTTACGATGCCATTTCGCAAGAGCCTGAAGCGCAGTTCGCCGAATGGCTGACGGCGGAAATCAAGGTGGCCGCCATCCCCGTCTCCGCGTTTTACGCGCAGGGCAAGGAGTCGGGCATCGTGCGTTTCTGTTTTGCCAAGAAAGACGAGACCTTGCGCCTGGCGCTGGAGCGCCTGCGCAGCATTTAACGACAGTACTGCCCCGCCCCGGCGGAGCAAAGGATGACAGCATGGTACAGCGTCGCATCGGCCCGGCCGACCTGGTTCCGGGCGAACCCCTGCCCTGGGATTTGTTTCTGGCTGACCATAGTGCCGGCCCGCAACTGCGCAAGGGGCAGATCATCACGGACGGCGCCCAGCTGGGCCGGCTGATGCAGCTGGGCCTGTACGTGGGCGCGCCCGACCAGCCATCCGTCTTGCGCCTGCTCAATGAAGCGGCGCAGCGCCTGGAACGGCTGCTGCTGGACATGCGCGGCGAAAGCAATGCCGAGCGCGACGTGCGCGACATCGCCCGCGAACTGCTGCGCGCCCTCGAGCACGATGCCGACATTGCCCTGGCCAGCATCCTGCTGAACCAGATCGCCGGCAGCTACGCCGTGCGCCACTGCATCGAAACGGCGCTGCTGGCCATGCTGGTGGGCCGCAGCATGCACAAGTCCCACGATGAGCTATTGCTGATCGGCGCGGCCGCGCTGACGATGAACGTGGGCATGCTGCGCCACCACGACAGCTTCCAGGACCGGCGCGGCCCCCTGAATGACGAGGAAATGCGCATCGTGCGCCAGCACCCGCAGGAAAGCTCGGAATTGCTGCGCTGCGCCGGCGTCGATGACGAGGAATGGCTCAGTTGCGTGCTGCTGCACCATGAAAACGACGACGGCAGCGGCTACCCGCAAGGGCGCACGGCCGATGAAATCCTGCAAAACGCCAAGCTGATCGGCCTGGCCGACCGCTATTGCGCCCGCGTCTCGGCGCGCAACTACCGGCGCTCCATCGTGCCCGACCAGGCGCTGCAGCACATCTTCCTCGACCAGGGCGTGCCCATCGACCCGCTGCTGGGCGAACAGTTCGTCAAGCTGCTGGGCAAATATCCGCCCGGCACATTAGTCCGCCTGCGCAACGGCGAACTGGGGGTGGTGACGCAGCGGGGCGCCGCCCTGGTCCACCCGCTCAGCGACCCGCTGGGTGCGCCCCTGGCCGCCGCCGACCTGTCGCAAATGACGCCGCGCAACACGGGCGAGAGCCAGTTCGCCATCGTCTCGTCGCTGCATGAAGACGACGCCGGCGTGCATTTCAGCATGCGCAATGTGTGGGGCGACGAGGCGCGGCTCTAGCCTGGCTGGACGCCGCCGGAGCCAGCGCCGCACAGTGTTATTTCACGGTTTAGGCGGACGGATGCCCGTGTACTGTGCGCTGACGAGCAGCCATTGCTTGTCGACAAGCCGGGCGACATAGCCGGCGCGCATGGCGAAGGTGCGGGCCGCCCCTTCCTGGTCGAGCCGGTAGGACAGCCGGGCCGAGATGAGCGCCGTATCGCCCAAGAGGCGCACCGCCGGTTCATCGACCTGGACTTGCGGACCCGGCCGCTTCTGCTCCGGCGCATAGAAGGACAGCATTTTTTCACGGCCGTCCACCTCGCCGACGGGCGATATTTCCACATAATTCTCGGCCGTGATGGCTTTCAAGGCGGCTTGATCGAAGCTGCTCTGGGCCTGCGCATGGCGCTGCACCAGGGCCAGCAGTTCGGTGTCGGCGGGCGCCGCCTGCGCGCCACCGATCACGCCCAAGGCGCCCAGCAGGCAGGTGGAAAGAAGATGCGAAAGGGGCAATTTCATGCGTGTTCATCCTGGTCATGGTCGTTGGGAAGCGTCCGGTGATGACTGCGGCAGTATCGAACGCCCGCTTGCGGGCCGCGCATCACGAGAAGGCCCACTGCATGGTACCTGCTTGCCCTTTTATATAGCATGCCATTGCGACAAAACGCCGGATTGCTGGATTGAAATGCCATTTTCAGGCTCGGGATGCGCATGGCGATGCGTTCAGATATGCCCGCAGCCCTGCCTCAGCGCCCGCTCGCAGGCGCATCCAGCAACTTCTGTTGCAGATCAAGGTTAAGCGCCCACTGCTCTTGCACGGGAATGGCGCGCCGCGAACTGGTCTTGAGGGAACCCTCTTGCGTCCACAGGAATGGATAAAAATTCAGGCATAGCTCGCCGGCCAAGGGCAATTCGGGCAATTCGTCAAAGTCCTCCGCGTCGCCAGGCTGGCGGCCGTAAAACTGCCGCAGCTGGCTGGTAAAGGCCCACTCGACAAACGTCGTGAAGCCGATCTCCAGCGCTTCCCACTCCAGCGTTTCGGGGGCAAGGTAATACATATTGCCCTGATCAGCCCCGAGCGCGCCGCCGTTGATGGCAAAAAAGCCGCCCAGCACGTCATCGGCGACCAGCAGAAAACCGTCGGCCTTGCCTTTGTTCCAGGCGGCAATATCCCGCCCCAGCCTGGCATGTCCCGACCCCAGTATGCGCAGCCAGCCGTCATCCACCAGGATGCCCCCCGTTTCATAGGCTATCGCCCCCAGGGCAGAACGCGTGGTGACCTGCAAGCTCAGCAGCACATCCTCCCTGCCGGCCGAGGGCGGCAGCAATTCCACCGGCAAGTCGGCCTCGGCGGCCCATTGCCTGATCAGGGGAAACGCCGGGTCTTCGCTATCGAGTAATTCATTCAATGTACGCATGTAATCTGACCTTATCGATGCGCGCTCGCGGCAGTCCGGGAGCGCAAGGGCGCTGCGGACATTGCCGCTTCGGCGCTATTGTTTTTCGCACACTGCCGGCCGCGACAACATGCCGCATCCGCGTGGCCCACAGCCGCAACCTTCGGCACTGATGATGCCGGAGCAATCTGACTATCGCACAAGATTGCTATTCATCACTATTTCCCTTATTTTTATTTCAAAATAGTAGTGCAGCGCGCTATCTTCGCTGAACTGATTTTCCAGGACGACAACATCGACATCTTTTTCAGGAAAATAGACCTTGATCGAAGCAAACCCCAATCCTTTTCCAGAGTGCCCGATGTATTGAACAGCTGTTTTATCGCTCACATACACACCGTAGCCATATCCCACATCTTCAGTGCCAAAAGCCACATGCTGGCTGGATATGCTGTAGTCAGTCATCAGCCTATAGCTGGCCGGTTTTAAGATCTTTCCGTTGTGAAGCTTATCATCCCAGACAGCCAAGTCCTTTGCATTGGAAACGATGCCTCCGGCTGGCATGAAACCGAGCCAGCCTGCCCCCTGCACGGGATGCGCCTTTAACTCGAACACATTGTTTGAATTGACATAGCCCTTGATGACATTGTTATTCTTGTCTTCCTCATAGCAAAAACTGTTGTGCATCCCCAGTTCCTTGAACAAGTCATTGGCCGCCTCGATATACGTTTTCCCGCTGACTTTTTCAAAAATAGTGCCCAGCATGGTGTAGGTCGTCACGCCATACAGGAAGTCCGTTCCGGGCTTGAAGCGCAGCGGCTTGTCGACGTCGGTTATTCCTGCCGAAAAGTTCAGCAATTGATGCACGGTCACTTCGTCGGCCCAGGCCTGCGGCAAATCGGGCAAATATCGTCTGACGGGACGGTGCAAATCAATGTTGCCTTTTTCAACTTCCCTCAAGATCAGCACGGCCGTAACCTGCTTGCTATTCGACATGATCCTGAAATTATCCTCCAGCCGCAATGGTATTTTGTTTTCCACATCCGCATACCCAAAGGCTTTTGAATATGTCGTCTTGCCGTTTTTCGTGATGAGAATGACGCCATTAAAACTTCTCGGACTTGTTGCCTGGATCAAGCGATCAATTTCCGCGGCGTAGCCATCTGTCTTTTCCGCATGCGCATTATTGCCAAGCTGCGCATGCACGCACGTCGGGATGGTCAACAAGAAGGAAAGCGCCAACATCATCAGTGATGAAGTCATTCTTTTGCCAGCATCTGTCGTTTTCATGGAGATATCCCGGCTTGGTTTATTATTTCCAGTGAAACCAGTTTCAGTTCGAGGACTTCAGGTAGGCCCGCAAGCCATGCGTGAGCACAAACGGAAACACGCTCGCATGGTCTTCGTCCTCGAATACGCGCAAGCGCGTTTTCAGATTCGGAAACTTGCGCGATTTCAGCTTGCCGTCGAACTCGCGCAAGTCGGCCACCATGTCGGCGTCTTCCTCCGAGCGCGAACGCTTCTTGCCTGCCGCCAACTTTTCCAGGCCGCCGATGCCGAAGAACACGGACGCGGGCAAGTCCTTGTGGCTGCCCGCATACGCCTGCTCGCGGTCGAACATGACGCCGGCGTCGTACCACAGCGAGGGACTGCCGAGGATGTAGTGCTCGAAGGTGCGCGGTTCCGTCAGCAGCAATTGCAGGCCCAGCAGGCTGCCGTACGAGTGGCCGATAAACACCTTGCGCTGCATGTTTACGCGGTAGTGTTGCGCGATGAAGGGAAACACCTCGCCCGAGACGAACTGGCCATAGGCCGCCGCTTCGCCGAACGCCGGCTGGCGCCCCGGCATGTCCGAGCGGTAATCGTGCTTGCGCGGCGTGGTGGGCGTGTAATCGCGGCGGCGGCTGTACACGCCGCCATCGCCGTTGGCATACGACAGGCCGACCACCACCACCTCTTCCATGCCCGCATGCTTGTTCAGGCGCTGCGCGATATTGCGCACGACGGGAAACGCATAATTGGCATCGACGACGAACAGCACAGGATAGCGTTTATTCCCCTGCCGATAGGAATCGGGCAAGGCCACGTACACCTGGTAGTCGCGCTTCAATCCTTGCGCGCGGATGTCGCGCACCTCGGTATTGTCAAGAACGTAGCTGGCAGGCGCGCTGGCGGGGGCGGCCAGGGCATTGTTGAGCAGGCAGCAGAGTGCGAGCAGCAGGCTGAAGGATTTCAAACGGAGTTCCTTGAGGTAGTCAGTGATGGCGCGATGATATCAACAATCTGAAACAGAAATGATATTGTTCCAATCATGCCAAAAATACATCCGCGCTACAACATCAAAACTCGCCCGCCATGAGCAAGTCTTCCGGCAAGGTCTCGGGCATGAGGGCCAGCAGCGCTGGCGGGATATATTGCGCGGCTTGCCGTTCGTCTTCCGCCAGGCATGAAAAATCGACGATGAAATGCGCGATATGGCTCAGATACTGCTCGACCAGCTTGCGATACGGCTCGCTGACGCGTTCTGCCTTCAACTCCAGCAGTGTGGCATGGGCGCGCTGGAGGAAAATGGGGATCACGTAATAGTTCTTGCTCAGGAACAGGCCCGTCACCTGGTTGACATGGCACACCAGCGCATACGTCGGGCTGGCCAAGCGGTAACACTGGTCCGGACACAGGCGCGGCGAATTGATATGTTCCTGGTAGCGCCTGATTTCCCGGCGCGCCTCTTTCGCCCCCTCGCGTTCATTGCGCACGGCGCGTCCTTTCAATCTTGTTCACTAGCAATATCCGCCACATGCAGGGGGGGGGGAACGCGAGCAGGTCGCCGCAGCTGGCCGCCGCATGCCGCGGATGGTTCGCGATGGTGCCGCGGCAGCAGCCCTCGTCTTCATCGATGCCGGTCACCTGCCCCCACATCCGTTCGCACTGGCCGTCGCCGCGCGCGCCATCCCCGGCGGCAACGCGGAGCACGCGTTTCACGCAGGCGCCGACGGGCAGCGCCTCGCGTACCGCGGCCGGCGGCGGCTCGCTATCCGTCAAATAGCGGGAAAGCCAGACGGCGTCTTCCGGGTAATAGCCCTGTTCGGCAAACGCGGGAAACGGATTGTCCTTGAAACGCTCCCAGTGTCCCGCCCCGCCATCCCGCTGCGCGCCCCAGCCACAGGGCAAGTCATGCAACTCTGCCAGCAAGTCATCTCTTCGTAGCATGTCTGCCAGACAGACAATCTTGACTGAACTCAACAGCGTTTCATTTGAGGCGGCGTGAAATTGCCAATCCCCTTCGTAGTCATGGGACACCAGGACGATGGGAGCGCCGTTCCAGACCTCCGTGGTCGTGAAGCTGGCCGTATTCGGGGCATCGGGGAATGTCCAGGCAAAGCTCATCTTGCCCTGTCCACGGATACATTCGTTTCAATTGGGGCAGCGGCAGTCCATAACGCCGGCAACGCCGCCGACAGCACGCGCGTTCGTATCGTGCCCGCCCCGCCTGCCAACGGCGGCGCCGCAATCGGCCGCACTTACCTGGCCGCCGCCAGCTGCACCAGCTTGCGCTCGACAAAGGCCTGCAGCTGGGGCGACAGGGTTTGCAAGCCCCTGGCCCGCTCGAACGCCTGGCGCGCCTGGGCCGGATGGTTGTCCGCTTGCAATGCTATCCCCAGGCCCATCCACCAGACGCTGTTGTCGGGCGCCGCCTGCAGGGCCTGCTGATAGTGCTCGGACGCTTCGCGGTAGCGCTGTTCGCGCTGCAGCACGCCGGCCAGGAAGGCGTGGTATTCGCCGTTGTCGGCGGCGTACGGCAGGCTGCGCGTCAGGGTGTCGAGCGCGGCCGCGCCGCCGTTGGCCTTGTCCAGCTGCAGACGGGCCAGCATCATGGCCTGCGCCGGCTGTTTCGGGTCCAGTGCCAGGCTCAGCTGCAACTGGCGCGCCGCTTCATCGGGGCGCTGCGCTTCGAGCAGCAGGCGCACCAGGGTTTCGCGCGCGCCCTGGTGGCGCGGGTCCAGCTGCAGGGTCTGCTGCAAACCGAGCAATGCTTCGGCCACGCGGCCGTCCTGCAACTGGGCCAGCGCGCGCCGGTATTCATTCTCCACGCGCTGCTGCGGCGTGACTTGTTTTCCGTCAATAATGCGTTCGCTGGCGGCGGGCGCGGCCGCCCTTACCGCCACCTTGGCCACGGGCGCCTCGGCAGGCCTGGCCGGCTTTCCAGTGATGCGGCGGATCTCGGCATCGCGCATCTTGGCGGACGCAACCGTCTCCCCGGCCTGGAGTACCGGCTCGGGTGCCAGCGGCGCCGCGGCAACCGGCGCAGGCGCAGGGCTCACGACTGGCGCAGCGGCAGGTGCAGGGGCGGACACCGGCGCGGGGACCGGCGCCGCCGCCGGCGGCGTGCTGGCCACGCTGACCAGCACCGGCGGCACGGCCGGGCGCCTCTGGTAGACCCCGCCCACGGCGATGGCCACCGCCCTCCGGCCGGCCNTGGCCACCGCCGTCAGGCCGGCCGCGCCGCCGAACACCAGCACGCGCGACACGCCCCGCTCGCGTTCGGGCACGGAGCGGATGCCGCCCGCGTCGCCGCGTCCGTCGGGGGTGCCGCGGGCGTCGAGGTCTTGCAACATCTTGTTAATCAGGCTCATCTACAGGCTCATCTTCGTCATCGGTTCAATAAAGTCCAGCTCAGGCCGCAGGCGGCGGCCAGCACGCCGGTGCCCGCCAGCCAGGGCCAGGGGCGGCGCCAGGGCGCTTGCCAGAAGCGCGGCTTGCTGGCCAGGGTGTCGCTGGCGGCCAGCGCCACGTGGCGGCCGCTGACCTGCTGCCGGCCTTCGCCATACGCCACCATCAGCGCCTTGTGCGCCATGATGTTGATCAGGCGCGGAATGCCGCCGGAAGCCTGGTACAGCTTGCTCACGCCGCCGCGGCTGAACAGGCGCGCGCCATCGAAACCGGCCACGCGCAAACGGTGCGCCACATAAAAATCCACGTCGTCGCGCGACAAGGGTCCCAGGTGATAGTGAAAAGTGATGCGCTGCGCCAGCTGGCGGATTTCCGGCAGGGCCAGCTTGACGTCCAGTTCCGGCTGGCCGAACAGCACGATCTGCAGCAGCTTGCGCTTTTCCGTTTCCAGGTTCGTCAGCAGGCGCAACGCTTCCAGGCTGTCGACGGGAATGGCTTGCGCCTCGTCCACGCACAGCAGCACGCGCTTGCCCTGCGCCGCCAGGTTGAGCAGGCGCAAGTTGAGAGACTTGAGCAATTGATGCTGATCAGCATCTTTCTCCAGCAATACTTCAAGATCGTCGGCAAGGGCCAGGATCAGCGAACGGGGCGGCAAGTTCGGATTCGGGATGTAGGCGGTGACGAATTCCGGCCCCAGCGACTGCATGAACTTGCGACAAAGAAACGTTTTACCGGTGCCCACTTCGCCAGTGATCTTGATGAAACCCTCGCCATTGCGCGCCGCCACCAGCAAGGTGTTGAGCGCCTTTTGCGATTGCGGGCCATTGAAGAAGAAACTGGTATCGGGCGTGAGGCCGAACGGCGCCTCGCGCAAGCCGAAATGGGCCTGGTACATTTAGCGCCGCTCCGACGGCCGGCGCGGGTCGAGCGCCTCGATGCGCTTGCCCGCATCGAGCAAGTCCTCGTTCCAGCTGCTGGCGCCTTCAACGATGGTGGGCTTGATCAGCACCACCAGTTCGCGCTTCTGTATCACCTGCCCCGTGTTGCGGAACAGCGCGCCCAGCACGGGAATATCGCCCGCGCCCGGCACTTGCGAACGGTCCGAGGTGGTGGCCTGGCGCATCAGGCCGCCGATGGCGACGATGCGCCCATCCTGGCTGCGCACCATGCTGTCCATCTCGGAGGTGCTGGACGCGGCCAGCGGCAGTTTCAGCGAACCGGCGCTGCCCAGGTCGATTTGCTTGTTGACGGTGGTGACCTGGCTGACGGATGGATGCACGTGCAGGATGATGTTGCCCTGCTCGTCAATCTGCGGCGTCACGTCCAGCACCACGCCGGAAAAGAAAGGCTGCAGGGTGACGTTCGGGCTGGAGGTGGTGCCGCCCGTGGTGCCGGTGGAGGTCACGGTGGTGCTCACGCCCGTGACGAAGAATTCGTCCGTGCCTATCTTCAGCACGGCCTTCTGGTTGTTCATGGTGGCGATGCGCGGACTCGACAGCACGTGCACGGCCCCCTGCGACTCCAGGAACGTAATCATGGCGGCGAAATTGGCCGTCTGGAATGCCAGGCCGAACATCGAGCCGGCCGCATTTGCCGCCGAACTGAGGCCAAAGCCGCTGCTGGCCGTCAGGCCGCTGCCATTCGTCATGTTCGGCGGCTGGCCGCCGTTGAACGGCAGCGGCGCCAGGGTGCCGCCCGGCTGGATGAAGCCCGTCGAGATGCGGTTCGTGTGGCCGCTCTTGATCGAGGCGAACGATGCCCAGTTGATGCCCGTCTGGAAATTATCGTTCAATTCCACTTCGAGAATCTTGGCTTCCAGGATCACCTGGCGGTCCACCGACAGCTGCGTTGCCTTCAGGTACAGATCCACGGCGCGCAACTCATCGGGCATGCCGCGCACGACGACGACGCCGGACTGCGGGCTGATCACCACCTTGCGGCCATCGGCCGTGCCGCCGATGATGGCGCCCAGCGAGTCTTTCAGTTCGGCCCAGAAATTGCTTTCGGACGTGGTGCTCAGATTGGAACTGTCCTGCACCACTTGCTGGCCCGACTGGCCCGGCTGCTGCGGCAGGTTCTGCTGCGCCTGCTGGTTGCCGTTGTTCGCGCTCTGGCCGCTGGTGCTGGTGCCGGCGTTCGCTACCGACGTCGAGGAAACGCGCAGGTTCGACATGCCCTTGCGGTTGCCCGTCAGGTAGTTGACCTGGAACATGCGGGTTTGCATGGTGAGCGGCCGTATCGTAATGCGCGTGCCGTCGACCTTGTAGTCATAGCCATACAGCTCGCGCACGGCGTCGAGCGCCTCGAACAGGGTCACATCTTTCAGGTTGGCGGAAACAGTGCCCTGCACATCAGGATGCACGAGCATGTTGTAACGCGTGCCGCTGACGAGCGAGTGAAAGAACTGGCGTGCCGGGACGTTGTTGAAAGCGACGTTAAAGCGCTCGTCGAGCACGCCGCGCGCCTTGGGCAGCTGCGCGGCCAGCGCGGACGCCGGCGGCAGCAGCGCGTTTTCCACGGCCGCCGACTGCGCCGCCGGGCCGGTGGTGGCCGCTGCGCCCGCCACCTGCTCCTTGATCGCATTGTAGGTGTCGCGCTTCACCGGCGCGACGTTGCAGGCGCACAAACCCGCTGCAAGTCCCAGGACGCCCGCCCGCTTGCTTATTTCAAATATCTTCCGCATTCCCGCCTTGTGTTTATTGGGTGACATGAACCTGTTTCCTTCGCACATGCATTGCATCATTCGCATCGACCGCCTTCGGATACAGCCGCAGCGTTTCCAGGGTCTTGCCGCGCCGCAACGTCACGCTCGCCTCGCCGATGCCGACGACGACTGCGCCGTCGAGCTTGTCGCCCGCGCGCACGCTGCGCCCGTCGATCACGGCCAGGCGCCGCCCGCCAGGCTGATTGGCAATCAACACCGATTGCAGCTGCGGCCGCGCCGCGCCGGCAGTCGCCGCGCCGCCCTGGACGGGCGGTGCATCAGGCGGCCGCGTGGGGTCGGCCAGCGCCTGGGCAAACGCCCCCGGCGCCAGCGCCAGCAGCGCGCCCGCAAGGGCGATACGGCAACGGGCGCGCATCACAGCGCGATCCATTTCTCGTCCAGGCTGAGCGTGTACAAGGTCAGGCTCAGCGTGGCATTCGGGTACTGCTCGACTTGCATGTTGACCTTGCCCCAAAACACATGGGCAGGCATGGCCTCCACGGCATCCATATAATTCACCATATCCAGATAATTTCCGCGCAAGACAATTTCCACGCCATGACGGTACAGCACGGCAGGCGACTTCGCCGGCTCGGACTGCGCCGGCGCTGGCCCGGCCGGCGCGGGAGTGGCGGCAGACGCGGCCGCCGGCAACGGCGCCTTTGCATCCACATGGCCGCCCTGTCCCATGGCGCCGGAAGGCAGCGTGGTCAGCGACACCAGGCGCAGGTTGGCCTGCTGTTTCAGCAACTGCTGCAGCATCGGCACGATGCGCTCCGGCGCCACCAGGCCATGTTGCGTCGACTGCAAGGCATGCCGTTTCTGCTGCACTTCCTGCCGGATCCGTTCGAGCCGGACGCGGTCCTGCTGGTCCGGGTCGACCGCATGCGCGGCCATCCTTTGCGCCACCTCAACATCGGTGGCCGCGACGGCCTGCTGCCGCTGGGCAATCGTATCGGCCAGCGCCTTGCGCCGGGCTGACTGTGGATCGACGAACAGATAAACGACCATGAAAATCAGCAGCGCCGCACTGGCGCCAAAGACCATGGCCCGTTCGCGCACGCTGAGCGCATCAAATTTCAGGGCAAATTTTTGCCATTGCTGTTTCATTCCTTGACCGTCCCCGCGCCGCTGGCCGGGGCCGCCGACGATTGCAAACTGAATTCGATAAAACGCGGCGCCGATGCCGCCACGGCAGCGGCCGGCGCAACGCCCGGCAACGCCGGCACAGCGGCCGGCAACGCCGGCGCCGGCGAGGAAGTCTGCGCAGCAAGCTGCGCGCTGGCCATGTCCAGGCGCGCAAACGATTTCCCCCGCAGCACCGGTTCTCGGGACAAGGCGAGGATGTACTGCGGCAGCAAGTCCGGCTGCATCAC
Organism: Janthinobacterium sp. GW458P; assembly: GCF_002127585.1. Classification (GTDB taxonomy): domain Bacteria; phylum Pseudomonadota; class Gammaproteobacteria; order Burkholderiales; family Burkholderiaceae_D; genus Janthinobacterium. Next base: position 16,831 of record NZ_NEGZ01000058.1, on the reverse strand, counting down.
CCGTCCCTGCAAGCCGATCTCCTTGCCCGCGCCGGCGATGCTCGCGCCCGTCAGCCACAAGCCAGTCACCCTGGCGCGCGCGAAGGCGCGGAAATAGTCGGCATAGCCGTTTGTATTGCCCAGTTCGCCGCCCTGCAGAATCTGCCCGGCTTCCAGCAAGGCGCCGCGGTCGGCTTCGGCCTGGCGCAGCGCGCCGGCGATCAGCGGGTCCTTGCCGGGTACGGGAAACCGTGCAAACACGTCCGCCCGCCGCGCCTCGCGCGCGTCGAGCATGCGCTTGGCGTCGGCCGCCGCCTGCTCCAGCGCGGCCACCTGGTGCGCGCCATACCAGACCAGCGCGGCACTGGCGGCGGCGATCAGCCCCAGCCACCGCAGCAAGCCCGCTGCCGACAGCGCCTGCTTCTGTTTTTCAAAGGCCGGGTTGAACAGATTGATTTGCTGGCTCACGCGGGCATCTCCTCCTGCCGCAGGGCCGCACCCAGGGCCAGGAAAAAGCGCGCCTGGCCGGCAGGGGGCAGCAGCTCCGGCACCCTGGAAAAATCAAACAGGGCCGCCAGGTCCAGCGCCTCGACCGGCATGTACAGATTGTCCGCAAGGTAGGCATGCAGGCCATCGCTGCCGGTGGGCGCGAGTACCAGCCTGGCAACGGTAATAAAATGGAATTGACGGTCGAAATGGTCAAAGGAACGCTGCAGTTCCAGCGTGATCTTGTCGTAATACTGCTGCCGCTGGGCGTCGCCGGCATCGGCCAGCTGCGCCACGGTCACGTCGATGCGGCGCGCCAGGTACAGCTCCCCGTCGAACGTCACGGTCAGCAGCCCGCCTTCGCCATCGAAAGACAGCATGGCCAGGCCGCGGCCCTGCGTCTCCATCAAGCCGGCGATATTTCGCTGCGCCATTTCCGGGATATCGATGACCGACAGGGCAATCTTGCATGCGCCATACAGCGCCTGGCGCTGGGCAACGGCGCCGTTGCGCGCCGCGACGGCGAACAGCGATTGCGCGCGGCCCGGTCCGTTCTTGTCGCCAGGAATATCGACGACATCGACGGTGGCGTCCGCCGCGGGAAAGTCGAGCATGTCCTTCAGGCGCCAGCGGACGGCCGTCCTGAGCTCTTCCGGCGGCACGTTGGGCGCGTCGACCGTCAGCAGCTGATACTCGCCCGCACCGAGCAAGGTGGTGTTGCGGTAAGACTGGGCCTGCACATCCCGGTTCAATTTTTCCAGGGTGGCCGATGGCAGCGGCTTGCGGCCGGCATACATGACCGCCGCCTGCACCAGCGGCTTGTCATCCGCCCGCCGTTTGACCACGGCGGCGCACACACCTTCCGCCGAAAATGATGTCGCCAGCCAACCCTCGTGTTTTTTTGCTTTTGCGAATAAACCCATGCCACCGATCCAGATAATGAAATGCTACGACAGCGGTGCCGCCCGAATGATGCATTGAATCAATTTTAATTCATAGCAGGTATGAACAGGTTAAAAAAGAAACAATTGACAACATATTTTCAGGAAAACGCCACGAATGTCACGGCAGGCCGAAAAATCGCGCGCCCTTCAATAAATTTCGCGCATGTACAACATGACGTCGCTCTTGAACGTGCCGATGGTCTGGCGCGCCTGTCCCGGCAGGTAGGGTATCAGCGACTGCAGCGTGAGCGTGCCCTTTTTCGTCACCGGCGCGGCGGGCTTGGCCATCAGCAGGCTGCCGCTGCCCTGCTGCAGCAAGCCGCTGTCGAGCGGCAAGGTGGTGGCGGCCGGCAACTGCGCATCCGTCAGGTTGAGGTAATCCTTCAGGGCGAAATTCTTGCGCAGCAGGGCCGTGCATGTGTCCAGCGTATTGATGGCAAACGCGCTGCCGTTCCAGTATTGCGCCGCCAGCGGCACCGGCAGCGCGCGCTGTTCCGAGCCATACATATTGTTGATCCGCAAGCGGCCATGACGCAGGCTGGTATCGCCGACGGCGACGCTGGCGGCGGGCGCGACCGCGAGGCCATTCACGCTGGAAATGAGCGCACCGTCGCTGTCGCTGATGCCCACCACCAGCGAAAAATCGTCATACGGGCCATCCTGGCCGCTGGCCAGCCGGTTAAAGCTGTGCAGCACCGTGATGCCGGTCGCGCCGCTTGGAATGTCCTGCTGCAAGCCAGGCGCGGCCAGCGTAATGGTGCCGGCGCCGGCAGTGCCGGCCTGCACGGTGTAGATGGCGCTGTCGCCGCCGAACTTGATCAGTTCCCCCGCCGACAGGCCGCCGCTGCCGGTCACCGCCACTTGCGTGCTGCCGGACGCATAGGCGGCGCCGTCCGTCGTGTAGGAACGCCCGCTGCGCCCCTGGTTCCACGCGAAGGCGGGCAAGGCCGGCGCCAGGCGGCTGATGGCCAGCGCCGCGCCGGCATTGGCCGCGCCCACGCTGACGCTGGCGAGTGCGGGATAGCCGCTGCCATAGCGCGCGAGGATCTGGTTGTTGTAGCTCAATGCCGTTGCGCCCAGCACGATGCCCAGTTCGCGCTGGCCCATGTAGGTAAAGTCGCCGCAGGCGGCGGTCAGGGCGCCCGTGAGCGCGTAGTGGTCAGGAAAAAAGCGGCCGAAGACGGGCACCGGGGTTTGCGCCTGGTTGGCGATATTGCAGCCGAACTTGCCATTGACGGCCGTATTGCTGCTGCTGCCGATCACGCAGTCGCCGGGCTGGTCGACGCTGGTGTAGGAATTGTCGAGCACCGCCTCGGGCAGCATGCGGAAGGTGCCGACATCGCCGTAGCTCACGCCGCCGTTGCTGGCCAGGCCGCTGGCCAGCACCGCCTGCCCCAGCGGGAACGGGCTGGCATTGGCCGTCGATGCGAGGCGGTCGGTGTAGTCGCTGGCACTGAGGAAACCGGTGATTTTCTGGCCGGCGGCGGAATTGTCGACCAGCGGCGTGCCGTTATAGCCAGCGGCCGCGGCAGCGCCCAGGGTGAACGGGGCGCCGGCCGCCAGACTGGGTGTGCCGCTCAGCCCGCTGTTGCTCATATTGGAGCTGAGCGTAAACTGCTGTGGCCGCACTGCAAAACTATCGGTCGAGCAACCCACATTGGCGGTGCCGCACACGGCCGCGGTGCAAGTGACGCGCACGCGCACGTCGCGGTAGGCGCTGTACCGGGGCGCCACGGCGCTGATGGCGCTGGCCGGGATGCTCACGCTCGTGCTCGAATAGCCGGCCGTGAACGCCACCAGCCCCAGCGGAATCACCGCCGTCTGGGTAAGCGGGCAGTTATTCGCCCCCAGCGCCACGCCGGTGGCGGTATTGGCCAGCAAATCGACCGTCGCCGCGCCCGCAAAATTCGATTCCAGGCTGGCATCGGTCTTCAGCTTGACCAGGTCGAGCTTGAAGGCCGTGTCGGCCAGCTTGGTATTGAGCCGCGCATAGCTCAGGCTGTTGGTGCTGGGCACGCAACGGGGCGACGTCGCCTCGCAGGCGTTGAAGCGCGCCACGGCGCACGCCTTGATCACCAGCGACTGGTCTTCCTGTTCCGTGAACTGCCCATCCGTTACATTCACGCTGACGGTGGCCGCCGTGCCGCTGCTCAGGCCAAACACCGCCTGGTACTCGCCGTTGAACAGATAGGTCGCCACGCCGTCGTTCAGCGTGCCGTTGGCAAGCACGCCATAGCCCGAAATCAGGGCCCAGTCGCCGATGCCGTTCGAGGTACTCAGCTGGATTTGCGTGGTGTTGTTCGGCATCACGATATTATTGTGATTGACGTCATGCGCCGTGACCGTCACCGTGCTTTGCTGGCAGGTCAGGCCGGTGCCCGTATTCGTCACCGCATAATGGTTCAGGCAGCCCGCCTGGCTGAGATTCTGGTCGCGCTGCACCAGCGCCAGTCCGCCCTCGTAGTTATAGGCGCGCAATTCGTCGATGGCGCCGTCGCTGGAGTTGCCGCTGCCGTTCTGCCCCGTGAATGCGCTGCGGTTGTCGCCGATAAACAGCGTCCCGATGCGCGGCGACACCACTGCCGCCGTGGTAAACGCCGTCTCCTTTTGCAGCACGCCGTCGATGTATATGCGCAAGTGGTCGCTGTTGGCGGCGGCCAGCGCATTGAAGCTCCAGCTCACGGCGATATGCTTCCAGGTGCCGGCGGCCACCGTGTTGGCGGCCGTTTCCACCGCACGCTGGTTGCCCAGGCTATCCGTGACGACGAAGCGCAAGGCGCCCGTGCTGCGCCGCACAAGGAAAAACCATTCATTGTTCATCTGTGTCGCGTCGAGCAGCTGCGCATCGCGCGCGCCGCTGCCGGACCAGGCCGTATTGGCCTTGTACCAGAACGTGATGGTGCCGGCGCCGCCCATGGTGCCGGGCACGGACAGGGCGCTGTCGATGGCGTCGATGGCCGCGGCGCTGGTATTGAGGGGAAAGCTGGCGGCACGGCAGACGCGGCCGGCGGCGATGGTCTGCGCGCCGCCCAGCACCGTGCCGTCGCGGCCGTTGCCGCTGGAATCGCTAACTTGCCCCGGCGTATTGTTCCAGCTGGGCTGCTCCATGCGGTATTCGATCACGGGGCGGGGAATATAGAACTTGATGGCAGAATTACTGACGGGAAAGCCTGTCTGCGGCGTGTCGTAATCGTTGCTGTCGGCTTGCCAGCCGATCTGTCCCAGCTTGGCGGAAGGCCCCGCCACTGCCGCGCCGTACTGGTAGATGAATTCGCCGTTTTCCTGCAGGATCAATTGCAGGCTGTAGGAGCCGGTCGGATTGGCGCCCGTGGTCCACTCCGGCACATTATTCCACGTCACGACAAAACTGCGGTACGGCGCCGTGCCGATGGTGGCGTAGCTGACATAGCAGGTGGCGCGGCTGGCGCAGGCGGTATTGTAGGAGGGCAATTCCAGCTTCGAGGTGGGGTCGAGATCATTGCCATAGATGCGCATGGTGTAATTCAGGCTGCTGTCCGGGTACGGCAGCGTCTGGACGGGGCTGCCGTAGCCGCACGTGACGTTGTTGTTGAACTGCACCCGGCCATTCGTCATCACGCGCAAGCTGCTGAAGGCCACGCCTGAATACATGAAGCTGAATCCGATGGGCAAGGCGTCGCTGAGGGTGTCGTCAAGGATGGGCGGCGTGGTGCCGCAGCCGGTGGCGCCATTGAATTTGTATGGCGAGGTGTTGTAGCCGAGCCTGGCATGATTGCTGGCGTCGACCCAGTTGTAGGCAAAACTGGTATTGGCGTACGTCACCGCGTGTGCCGGCGTGCAGCACAGCATGGCCAGCAAGGCCAGGCGCCCCAGTGCATGTATCCATACTGCCGTGACTGCCTGCATGTCGCTCCTTTGGTTTGCCTCGCCTAAAACTCCGCCTGCACGACGCGCTGCACGTAATCGGGATGGTTGGTGGCGTTGGCGGTGGCGCAAACGCCGCCAACGGGCTGATTGCAGCCCGTGGCGATCACCTGGTAGCGCGGCACCGCGCCCGCCGTCTGCGTACAGCGCACGGTGACGGAAAAACCGTTCAAGGCGCCAGCCGCGGGCAAGGCAAAATCGCGGCTGGCGGCGCAACTGTTATTGACGCGCTGCTGATACACCCCCCACTCCATGCCGGCCCGGGCCGCCTGGTAGGCGCGCGCACCCTGCACGTCGAGCGCCGATTCGGCATGCTGCATGGTCGAAATGGAAACCAGCGCCGCGCCCAGCGCGGACAGCACCAGCAGCAGAAAGATGGCGGTGATGATGCTGAAGCCGCGCGCCGGGCGGCATGCGGGGCGGCGGCGCGGCATGGGGATGGCGGTAGCGGGTTTCGTCATGGCGAATTATTGACCTGTGCCTGCTGCACCAGCGTGATCTGGCCGGCATTGCCGCCGGGCGCGCCCAGGGTCAGGCCGATGCTGACCAGGCCGCGCTGCACATTGGGCAGCGTCGTGAAGGAAAAACCGCAGCCGGCGACCTGCATCGCCATCAGCGCCGCCGACGGCGCGCTATTGAGGGGCGCGGCGGTGGCGCTCACCGGCTGGACGGGCTGGATCGCATAGCCCGCATAGCGGGTCAGCGTGCCCGTGCCGTTCGCATTCGGCGCGCAGTGATAGGTCACTACCGTACTGACCACCTGAAAACGATAGCTGAGGGAAGGCATGGATGGCGTTTGCGCGACAAAGGGGTTATTGGCCAGCGTGACATTGTTGCCGCTGATGGAGGCGACCTGGGCGCGGTTGCATTGCCCGCTGCAGTTATAGGCATCCACGGGAGGCTGGTCGCCCAGATTATTGACGACGATAAAGTCGCCGGCCACGATGGTCTGCAAGCCGGCAGGCACGGCGCCGACGATGCTAAACACATTGGCGGTGGCGCCCGGCGTGCTGGGATCGAAGGCCAGCACATTGCCCGGTGTCAAGCTGAGGTTGTCGTCTTCCGACAGATAGCGGCCGCCCGTCTTGGTCAGCAGCAGCTCCAGATAGCTGCCGCTCCCGTTGCTCGTCACGCGCACGCTGTTGGGCAGCGCCAGGCGCACGTCGCGCGCGATGCGGCGCGACGCCATATCGGCGGCATCGGCCAGTTCGGCCCGGGCGGCCACGTCCAGGTAGCCTTGCACGGGCGCGCGGATGAATACCGTCACCATGCCGGCCACGACGGCCGTGATGATGATGACCACGATCAGTTCGATCAGGGTGAAACCGCGCTGCCGGGGGCGTGCAAAAGTCATCATGGGACGGCATTGCCTGCGTAGCGCGCGCGGTAGCCTGCCAGCACCAGTTGCTGATTCGCGCCGTAAGTCACGGTGACCGTGATGCGCAGCACATTCATATTGACGGGCGTGGCGTCCGAAGGCAAGGTGGCGCCTGCCGGCCCCAATCCCGCATCAGGGCTGACGGTCACGCTTACCGCATAGCCCGCAGGAAAGCTGCTGCCGGCCGCATCGCTCGTGTAGTTTACGGGCGTATCGAACGCGCGCACGTAGTCGCTGACATTGTAATAGGGCCGCCCCGTGGCGGGCGCCGTCGCGCTGACATTCTGCGGCGTGTTGCAGCCGGTGGGATTGGCGGCACTGAGCGGCGCGGCATTCGTCGCCGCATCTGCGGCCGGATCGGCGGCCGGATTGCAAAACGTGAAGCGCGCCATGGCCACCTCTTCCAGCATGCCCTCGGCCAGCGCCAGCGCCTGCTTGCGCAATTGCGGGTCGGCGCTGCTCGCCGTGGTGCGGGTAAAAATCTGCAGCAACCCCAGCACGGCGATGGAGACGATGACAATGAAGATGACCAGTTCGATCAGGGTCACGCCGCGCTGCCCTGCCCTGCGCAAGACGGCTATCCTAGTAATGGACATAGCCCGTCTCCCCTTCGACGATGATGTTGCGCGTCATGCCGCCGCCGACGACGCCGATACTGACGCGCGCGGGAAAGGTCGAGACGGGCTCGGCGTCGCCCGCCTTGAAAGGACGCCCCAGGGCGTTGAAATAAAAAGAGGCGGCCTCCGCCGGCACGCTGTAGCTGATATTGCCGGGCGCCGCTTCGCACAGCCACGCCGCGCTATTGGCGCAGGCGGCCAAGGTGGCTTTGCGGCCGCTGTTGCCGCCAGCGGGCGGCAAGACGCGGTTGGGCGCGTCGCAGGCTGTATTGAAACACAGGGCGATGCGCGCGCCGTCGAGCTGCACGAAGACGGGCCGGTTTTGCGCGATCGCCAGTTTTTGCCCATAGCGCAGCATGCTCACGTTCTGATCGGCAAAGCTGCGCGCATCAAAACTGTCTTGCTGGAAGAAACGGGGAGCGACGACGGCAGCCAGCAGCCCGCCCACCACCAGCACGGCGATCAGTTCGACCAGGGTGAAGCCGCGCTGCAGGCGCCCACGGTTGGCAGGCCCGGCAAATATCAAACCTGCTGGAGACAGCATCGTGTACTCGCACCTATGGCAATGAGCGGCATGCCGGCTGAAACATGCCTGGAAGAATGAAAAACGCCTGGCGAACCAGGCGGATTGCATGCGGCGCGACCTGCCGCTGCATGCAGATTCACGTCATTAACAACTGGCAAGAACAGGCGCGACGCCCACCGCCGCCGCCGCAGTCGCCGTAGCGACAGTGTAAGTAAACGCGCAGGTAAGGTGGTTGGGATCGGCGGCGATCGATACCGGCGCCGTGCCCGAGACATTGTAGTCGCCCAAGCCACCGGCAGCTAGCACGATGCCGGCCGCATCAGGATAACCGTTCACCATGGTGATGGTCGTACCTTCCATTACCACAGGAGGAATTACTCCGACGGCAGCATTGTTGACCAGCCATTGCGCATGGGCCAGGGAAGCGGCGGCCTGCACCGTGGCGCGAGCGCCGTTGATTTTCGCCAGGCGCGCATCGGCCGACAGATTGACAAAGCGGGGAATCGCGGTGGCCGCCAGAATGCCCAGGATGACGATGACGACGACTAACTCGATCAGCGTAAAGCCCGCTTGGCCACCTTGTTGAAAACGACGAATTGACTGCAGTTTCATGCTGATCTCCAAAAAATCAAAAAACAATGCTGGCAAAATTTGCCGGCAGAATAAAAGAACTATTTCAGCCCGCCCGCATCACCAAGCTGTATCAGCGCCACTTCGGGCGCATCCACCGGGGTTGAGGGCTGGGCCCGGGTAGCGGAGGCTTGCCGCAAGCTTACCTTGAATTGAAGCAACTCGGAACGGCCAAGGCCGAAAGTGTTGCCTCGATTTAATACATATATCAATTCTGCATTACTTCTATCAAAAAACCAATGTCTTTGGGGAAGTTTTTCCAGCTCCGGCGCCGCATATTCCCCCAAATAGTTGGGCGGCTTCTCGGCCAGCCAATCGAAGGGATTTTGTCCGGCCAGCGCAGGCAACGCATTTTGCCGGTCAGCCGCATACAATTCCAGCACTTTCATGCGCAGCCCCGCGCGCAGCGCCAGCACCGTTTGCTGCACGGCGACCCGCTCCGCTTCGTGCTGGTATGCCACCAGCCGGCTCAGCAGCATGGTCGCCAGCACGGCAATGACAGACACGGCAACGGCCAGTTCAAACAGGGTAAAGCCCGCCTGCCCCGCCTTGCCGGCCACGCTGTTGTTTTTTGGCGAAAGGCATGACCTCATTTATGCAGCGCAACCTTGCCCAGATCCCACACCGGCAAGAAGATGCCCAGCGCCAGCACCAGCACCATGGCGCCAAGAAAGGCGATCAGGATGGGTTCGATCTGCGCGGACAAGGTCTTCAATTCGTAATCCACTTCCCGTTCGTACATCTGGGCGATTTCATTCATCAAATCATCGAGTGAACCGGACTCTTCGCCGACGGCGATCATCTGCAGCACCACCGGCGTGAAGACGCCCGCCGCCACCGAGGTGCGCAGGATGCTGTCGCCGCGCTCGACGCCGTCGCGCATCTGTTCCACGCGGGCGCACAGATAGGCGTTGTCCACCGTTTGCGACACCACCGTCAGCGCCTGCACGATGGGCACGCCGCTGGTGCTCGACAAGGCGAAGCTGCGCGCAAAACGCGCCATGGTGCCTTTCAGGATGATCTTCCCTGCAATGGGAAAACGCAACTTGTAGCGGTCCCACGCATAACGGCCCCTGACCGTGCGCAGCCAGGCCCGGAAAGCGGCTATCGCGCCGATAGTCAGCAGCAGCAGCAAAGGCCAATACGCCACCATGAAGGCCGAGGTGGCGATCAGGATGCGCGTCATCAAGGGCAATTCGGCGTTAAAGGTGGCGAACACTTGCACGAACTGCGGAATCACGAACATATTCACAATGACCATGGCGATGATCATGGCCACGATCACGAAACTGGGGTAGCGCGTGGCCGACTTGACGCGCGCGCGCATGTCGCGGTCGAATTCCAGGTGGTCGAACAGGCGCAGGAAGACTTCATCGAGGCGCCCCGTCATCTCGCCCACGCGCACCATCGACAGGTAAAACGGCGTAAATACGCTGGGGTGGCGCGCCATGGCGGCCGACAGTTCGCGGCCCGCGTCCAGCGATTCGCGCACGTCCTTGATGACGCGGCCGAATGCGGGGCTGATGGCGGACTCCTGCAGGCCGGCCAGGCCGCGCATGATGGGCACGCCCGCCTTGAGCAGGGTGTACAGCTGGCGGCTGAACAATTGCACGTCCATCGAGCTGACTTTTTTCTCCGTCAGTCGTTGCCACCAGCCGATATCGGCGCCGGTGGTGGCGGCCTTTCGGGTCGCCAGGATTTCCACCGGCGTCGCGCCCGTGGAAAACAATTGATCGGCCACGGCGCCGCTGTCGGCGCCTTCCATCACGCCGGTCAGCAGGTCGCCGCTGGCGTTGCGCGCCTTGTAGGAGAAAAATGGCACCTCAATCCTCGCTCTGGTTGCTGATGCGCATCGCTTCCATCACCGTCGTACGGCCGGCAACCACCAGCTGCACGGCATGGCGGCGCAAGGTGGCGCCCGCCATCTGCGCCGTCGCCACCTTCATGAAGTGGGAAGGGTCGGCATGGTTGGCCGCGTCGGCCACGGCGCGCGTGATTTCCAGCAATTCGTACACGCCCGTGCGGCCCCGGTAACCCATGCCATTGCAATGCGAGCAGCCCTTGCCGTGGAAATACTGGTTGCGCTCGACCAGCTCGCCCAGTTCCAGGCGCAGCCATTCGTACTCGTTGGGCGTGGGCGCGTACGGCGTGCTGCAGCTTTCGCAGATCACGCGCACCAGGCGCTGCGCCAGCACGGCTTGCAGCGAGCTGCCCACCATGTAGCGGGGCACGCCCATGTCCATCAGGCGCAGCGGCGTGCTGATGGCGTCGTTCGTATGCAGGGTCGACAGCACCAGGTGACCCGTCATGGCGGCGCGCAAGCCGATCTGCGCCGTTTCCTGGTCGCGCATCTCGCCCACCAGCACGATATCGGGATCCTGCCGCAGGGCCGAGCGCAGCACGCGGGCAAAATTGAGCTCGATCTTGTCGTTGACCTGCACCTGGTTGATGCCGGACAAGCGGTACTCGACGGGGTCTTCCACCGTGATCAGCTTTTTCTCCACGGAATTGAGTTCGGACAAGGCGCAATACAGGGTCGTCGTCTTGCCGCTGCCCGTCGGCCCCGTCACCAGCACGAGGCCGTTCGGACGGCTGACGATGGCGCGGAACTGTTCCACCAGCGCGGGCGGCATGCCGATGGCGTCCAGGCGCAAGGTCGTGCCGCCCTGGTTCAGCAGGCGCATCACCACCGATTCGCCGTACTGCGTCGGCATGGTGGAAATACGCACGTCGATGCGCTGGTTTTTCACGCGGATGGCGAAGCGGCCATCCTGCGGCAAGCGTTTCTCGGAAATATCGAGGTCCGACATCAGTTTCAGCCGCAGCGCCAGCGAACTGGCGATCTTGCTGTCCGCTTCCGTCTGCAGGTGCAGCACGCCGTCGATGCGGAAGCGGATCTGCAGCCGGCCTTCCTGCGGCTCGATGTGGATGTCGGAGGCGCGCACCTGCGTGGCGTCCTCGAACACCGATTGCAGCAGCTTGACGATGGGCGCCTCTTCCAGGCCAGGATTGACGGCCAGCGCGCCGAAGTCGACGGAGACGTCGCCCAGGTCCTGCTCCAGCTCGCGCGTCAGCGTGGAAATGTCTTCCGTGCGGCGGTAGATGCGGTCGATGGCCGCCAGCACTTCCGTTTCATTGACCACGGCCAGCTCGATATGGCGCTTGACCAGGCGCGAAATCTCGTCATAGGCAAACAGGTCGGTGGGGTCCGACATGCCGACCAGCAAGCCATCGCGCCGGTCTTCCAGCACCAGCGCGCGGAAGCGGCGCGCCTGGGTTTCCGGCAGCAGGCGCACCAGCTCGGGATTGATGTTGAAAAACTTCAGGTTGATGTAGGGAATGTCGAGCTGACGCGCCAGCGCGCCGGAAATCTGCTCTTCCGTGACAAAGCCGTGCTCGACAAAAACGCGGCCCAGCTTGCGCCCCGAGCGCTTCTGTTCCGTCAAGGCCTCGCCCAACTGTTGTTCGGTCAGCAATTTCTGCTGCACCAGGATTTCCCCGAGCCGGACTTTCTCTGGCCTTGCCATGTTTACTCCTCGACAAACAAATTCGACAGACGATGCACGCCCGCGGCGCGCGCTGGTATTTTATTCCAGAACCTGTTGTTTCTTAAAGAAAATACATTTCACGGCTTGATTTTCACGCATTTCGCCACTCAGCAAGGAAACACTTGCCGGGCGCCGGCACGCATGGCAATAATGGCATTCATTCACCGTCCGCCCTGCCCCCTACGCCCCATGAATGCCTGCGCCATCGAGTTTCATAACGTGCACAAACAGCTGGCCGGCAGCCCCGTCCTGCGCGGCGTCGACCTGCAGGTGCGCGCGGGCGAGCTGTTCGGCCTGGTAGGCGTGAACGGCGCGGGCAAGACCACCCTGCTCAAATGCCTGTTCGATTTCTGCACGCCGGACCAGGGCGCCATCGCCATCTTCGGCCAGGCGCACGGACACAGTGCGGCGCGCCAGCCGCTGTCTTTCCTGCCGGAACGTTTCCAGGCGCCGTATTACCTGACGGGCGGCGATTTCCTGCGCTACCTGTCGCGCCTGCACAATGTACGCCATGACGAAGCGGCGGTACAGCAGCTTATCGCGGTGCTGGATCTGGCGCCCGACGCCTTGCGGCGCCCCGCGCGCGATTATTCGAAGGGCATGATGCAGAAACTGGGGCTGGCTGCCTGCTTGCTATCGGGCAAGCAACAACTGGTGCTCGATGAACCGATGAGCGGACTCGACCCGAAAGCCAGGGCCAGGTTCAAGCAGGTGCTGCGCGAGGCGCGGACGCAGGGCCGCGGCGCCCTGCTCACCTCGCATGCGCTGGCCGACGTGGAAGAGCTGTGCGACCGCATGGCCATCCTGCACGCAGGGCGCATGCTGTTTACGGGCACGCCGGCCGAATGCCGCGCGCGCCACGGCGGCACGGCCGACGCCAGCCTGGAGCAGGCGTTCTTGAATTGCATCGCGGCATGAATGCGGACGCGCGCACCGCTGCGGACAGCCGCTACGCGCCATCGCCGCACGGCATGTATCTGCGCCACTTCGGCTTGCGCACGGCGCCGTTCGGCATCACGCCGGACCCCGCCTTCTTTTATACCGGCAATACGCGCGGCGCCCTGCTCGACGCGCTGCTGTACGCCGTCACGCAAGGCGAAGGCATCATCAAGCTGACGGGAGAAGTGGGCAGCGGCAAGACCATGCTGTGCCGCATGCTGGCCGAACGGCTGCCAGCCCACGTCGACGTGCTGTACCTGCCCAACCCCGGCCTGGCGCCCGATGAAGTCGCGCACGCCATCGCCGCCGAACTGGGCCTGGAGCTGCCGCCATGCCGCGCCGACGAAGTGCTGCGTTCCCTGCACGAGGAACTCATCAGCCGGCATGCGGCGGGCCGCCAGGTGCTGCTGCTGGCCGAAGAGGCGCAAGCCATGCCGGTGGACACGCTGGAAGCGCTGCGCCTGCTGACGAATCTGGAAACGGCCAGCCACAAGCTGCTGCAGATCGTGCTGTTCGGCCAGCCGGAACTCGAGCGCACGCTGGATTTGCCGCAGCTGCGGCAATTGAAGGAACGCATCACCCACAGTTTCACGGTGCCGCGCCTGCCGCCCGCCCTGCTGGACGACTACCTGGCATGCCGGCTGGCGGCAGCGGGCCGCGCCGCGCCGCTCGTCTTTGAAGCGGCGGCGCTGCGCCAGCTGGCCCGCGCCTCGCAGGGCATCGTGCGGCGGATCAATATCCTCGCCGACAAAGCTCTGCTGGCCGCCTATGCCGACGACGCCGGACGCATCGACGCGCGCCACCTGCGCCTGGCGATCGCCGACAGCCCGTTTCGCCCCGTACCCTGGCATGCGGGCATGCCGCTGGCGCGCGCCTTGATCGCCGTCATGCTGCTGCTGGCCGGCGCACTGCTGTGGCAATGGCTGGCGCCCCGCAGCGCCGCGCCGGCCGCAGCGCCAGCACGGCCTGCCGCGCCCACGCATGTGCCAGCCCAAGCCATGACAGCGGCCGCCGCGCCCCTGGCTGCGTCAGCGCCAGCCAGGGCGCCGGCGGACAGCCCGACAAGCGTCCAGGCCGGTGTGCCGGGCGATGCGGCCGGCGAACTGGCGCCCGAGGCAAGCCGCGCGCCGGCAGACGCACCGGCAGACGCGCCGATAGACGCCAGGGCAGACGTCCAGGCAGCGGCACTCGCGCGACGGCCGGCGCCCACGCCGCTGCTCGACAGCAGTCTGGCCGCATCGCAGGCATGGCTGGCGCGCCAGGCGCCGCAGCAACTGGTGCTGCAGATTGCCAGCATCCCTGCCACGGACACGGCGGCGGCGGAAGCGTTCCTGCAACAGGCGCGGCTGGCCATCGGCCTGGGCGACATCCACGTGTTCCGCGTTCAGCAAACCAGGCCCGGAGCGATGGCGCCGCGCCTGACCATCGTCTATGGCAGCTTCGCCGACCGCGCCAGCGCCGAAGCCGTTTGGGCGCGGCTGGCGACGGCGTCGCCGCAGAAACTATTGCTGAGCAACATAGACAGTATCCGCACGGAAATGAAACCCGTTTCCCAGCGAAAACCTTGACGTGGCGGGGGTCAACTTTATTTCTGCATATTCCCTCCCTGGCCTGCACATACGATTGCTTTTAGAGGATCATGGTGGTTAAAATTACAAAAGCACAACACGACTTCAAGGGCGAACTTTTCATGACTCAACACCCTATTCCTGTGCTGGCCTCTTGCGTCACCGTTGCCTGCTGCGTCATGCTGGCAGCTTGCGCCTCGCATCAGATGCCCCTGTCGCCCGGGCATCTGAATGCGCCGCCGCCCCCTGCGGGCGCCATTCCCGAGCCCGTGCAGCAAAGCAGCGTGCTGGCCGCGCCATTGCCTGCGGCCAAGGCCGAAACCTACAGCGTCACCGTGCACAAGGTGCCCGTGCAGTCGCTGCTGTTCGCACTCGCGCGCGACGCCGGCATGAATGTCGACATCCACCCGCAGATCGAAGGCAGCGTGACGCTCAACGCGCTCAACCAGACCTTGCCGCAGCTGCTCACGCGTATCAGCAAGCAAGTCGATATGCGCTACGAAATCGACGGCAAGAACCTGCTCGTGCTGCCGGATGCGCCCGTGTGGCGCAACTACAAGGTCGATTACGTCAACATGGCGCGCAGCACCAACAGCAGCGTAAACATCGCCACGCAGATTTCCACGGCGGGCGGCGGCTCGAACAACGCCAGCAATCCGGTCGGCGGCACGCAAGGCAGCGGCGGCAACGGCAATAACAATTCGACTACCCTGGTGGTGAATCGTTCAGAAAATAATTTCTGGTACAGCCTGGAAAGGAATATCCGCGACCTGCTGCGCGAAACCACGCTCAACGATGTGCAGGTCGACCCGCTGGCGCAACTGAACCAGCAACTGGCGAACGCCCAGGGCAGTGCCCAGGGCCAGCCGGGCCAGCCAGGACAGGCCCAGGGCGGCAATGCGCCGGCGGCCGGCGGCGCGGGCCAGTATGGCGGCCAATACGCTGGCCAGCCCGGCGCCCAGCCCCCCATGCCGTCGGGCGGCCAGTATGCGCCGGGCCAGCAGCAGGGCAATGCGTCGCCGGCCCAGCCCACCGACGCGAACGGCATGCCGCTGTTAAAACTGGCCAACAAGGGCAGTCCCTCGTCGGTGGTGGTGAATGCCGAAGGGGGGCTGATCGCCGTGCGGGCCACGGGCCGCCAGCACGAGAAGATCGCCGCTTTCCTCGACGTCGTGCTGCACAGCGCCAAGCGGCAGGTGCTGATCGAGGCCACCATCATCGAGGTGCGCCTGAGCAACGAGTACCAGCAAGGCATCAACTGGTCGCGCCTGACGGGCAACCTGAGCCTGAACCAGAGCCGCGTCGGCACCCAACCCCTGCCCAGCGGCGTCCTGCCGGGTACCTCGCCCGGCATCTTCGTGCTCAACTACATGAAGGACAGTTTCAGCACGACCATCCAGCTGCTCGAATCGTTCGGCAAGGTAAAAGTGCTGTCCAGTCCCAAGATCAGCGTGCTGAACAACCAGACGGCCATGCTGAAAGTGGTCGACAACAATGTCTTCTTTACCATCAAGGTGACGCCCGCCGTGATCAGTTCGACAGGCACCGTCACCACGCCGGCCACCTATGAGTCGAAACTGGAAACCGTGCCCGTCGGCTTCGTCATGAGCGTCACGCCGCAGATTTCCGACAGCGACGAGGTCACGCTCAATGTGCGCCCCACCATCACGCGCATCGTCGGCTACGTGCAGGACCCGAATCCCGCCCTGACCTCGGCCAGCGTGCAGAGCCGCGTGCCCGTGATCCAGGCGCGCGAACTGGAGTCGATCATGAAGGTCGGCAACGGCCAGATCGCCGTGATGGGCGGCCTGATGCAGGATTCCGTCGATAACGCCAAGGACGGCGTGCCCGGCCTGTCCAGCCTGCCCCTGGTTGGCAATCTATTTACTTATCGCAACGAAGCGAGCAGCAAGACGGAGCTGGTGATCTTCATGCGCCCCGTAGTGGTCAAGGACGCCAGCATCGACGGCGATTACCGCGACTACCGCTACCTGCTGCCCGACCAGGCTCCGCTCAACAAGCAGCCCTACGCCGACGGACCGGCGCCCGCCGCCGCGCCGCAGGCCCGCCTGCAGGGAGATTTGCCATGAGCTTGCTCATGCAGGCGCTGAAGAAGGCCGAGCGCGCCAAGCAGAACAGCCTGCCGGACGAGGAGCTGGAAAAACCGTCCGAGGCCTACGACCAGGTGCTGGAACTGGCGCCGGCCGATGCCGTGCCGCTGCGCCCCGCACCGGTGGCGCCAGCGCCGCCGGCAAGCGGCCTGAGCCTGGAACCGCTGGGCGATGCCCCGTCACCGCCGCCAGCGCCAGCGCC
>NZ_NEGZ01000057.1 GCF_002127585.1 Janthinobacterium sp. GW458P | reverse complement strand
GCCAGCGCCTGCACCGCGGGCGACGCCGCCTTTGCCGGCGCGCTGGCGGCGGCGCGGCAGGCGCAACGCGATGCCGGGGCGCGCCCGCCTGAATGATGATTCGAACAATCATCGCCCGCCGCATTCCTTACGCCGTGACGATGATTTTCCCGTTCATCTCCTCGTGGCCGCTGCCGCAAAAATTGTCGCATAAAAAGGCGTATTCACCGGCCTTGCCCGGCGTCAGCCGCACTTCGGTGACCTGGCCCGGCTTCAGGTCGGCGCGGATGTGCATGTCCGGGATGAAAAAACCATGGATGAAATCGACGGCCGTGAACGCCAGCACGACGGTTTCATCCTTTTTCAAAGTGATTTCATGCGGCGTGTAGACGAATTTCCTGGCCTCGATGGCGATAACCCTTTCCTTTGTGGCAATTTTCCTGAGCCCCTGGGCGTCGATGGCGGCTATCGTCAGCAGCGCACCGAAGCCGCAGGCCAGCCTGGCACAAAGGTGTCTTCTGGCGCGGTCCATGGCTTACGTCCTCGTGACGGGAAATTCCGTGAGCGCGTATGCCTTGTTCGCGGATTCCGCTTCCACCTCGCGGAAACCGAGGCCCTTGTACGGCGCGGCCGGGTCCCACGGCAGGGGCGTGCGCTTTTCCTGCGAACCGGGCGCCGGCAGGGGGAAAATCAGCGACTTGGCGGCATGGTGCGCGATTTGCCCCGTCATGTGGTGATGTTCCTGGTGAATATGGCCGTAGAACACAGTCACATTGCTGTAAGGCATTAACAGCGCGATCGCCTTGTCGCCGTCGCGCGTGGCCCAGTCCCACTTCGGGACCAGGTCGAACAGGGGCCGGTGCGTGAAGACGACGATGCGCGCGTCCTTTGCCTGCTGGTCGAGGTCGTTCTTGAGCCATTCCAGCTGGGCGTCGCCGATGCGCGCGCCGGGGTCGGAGACGTTATCGAGGGCGATGAAGTGCACGCCCTTGTGCTCGAACGCGTAATTGGACGGGCCGAAGTTCTCCTGGAAGGCGGCGCCGCTGTCGAGCGAGGCGTCATGCTCGCCGGGGATGAAGCGCACGCTTTTCACCTTCAATCCCGCCGCGATCTCCTTGAATTCGGCCATGCGCTGGCGGCGCTCCTTCGGGTCGTCCGTCGTGTGGGTCAGGTCGCCCGTGAAGACGATGAAGTCGGGCTGCACCTCCAGCGCATTCACCGTGGCGACGGCCTTGCGGAAGGTATTGATAGCGTCGGGATTGGCGGCGCCGCTGTAGCCCCAGTGTATGTCGGACAGCTGGACGAAGTAAAAATCGTCGTAGGCGGCGGCCATCTTGCCGGCCGCCGCTGCCGGCGCGTGTCCGTAGAGTCCGGACATGAACACGGCGCCGCCGCCGATGGCGGTCAGTTTCATGAAACTTCTGCGGTCCATCATGATATCTCTCCTTGTTTCCTTGACATGCATGGCCTGGCTGGCAGGCGGTATTAAAGCAAGCGCTATTTGGCGGCCGTGGCCGGGCTGGCCCGCGCGCCTTCCTGCTGCAGATACGCGATCAGGTCGGCGCGGTCTTGCGCGGACGGCACCATATAGCCCATTTTCTGACCGGGAATCAGTTTTTCCGGGTTCGTCAGCCATAGATCGAGGGTTTTCTCGCTCCATACGATGGCGGACGATTTCACGGCAGGCGAATAGCCGTAGCCGGCGGCGCTGCCGGCTTTCCTGCCGAACACGCCCTTGTGCGCTGGCCCCACGCCGTTGTAGTCGATCGAGTGGCAGGACATGCACATGGTTTTGTACAGCGCCTGGCCGTGGATGGCGTCGCCGGCGCTGGCCGCGCCGCTGGCAGCCATCAGCACGGCCGCAGCCGGGCCAGCGATGAAGTACGGGTATGTCATGGCGGACTCCCTTCAATTTGCAGCTATCTGGCATGGACCCCACGCAATCGGGGCCTGCAAATGCTATAACTCCAAAGGCGGAGAAAATATTCCCGTCCATGCCGTCTATTTTTGTCGCTGCATCGGGAATAAACGGCAGGCAAAGCGAGTCTTATGCAATGAGACGGTCGACAGGCCTACGGGTGTTGATTTGAATGACATCGATAAAACCAGGTTGTTTGAAAAAATTGCCATGCCTCATCTGGACTCTGCCTACAACCTGGCCCGATGGCTCACGCGCAATGACCAGGATGCCCAGGACCTGGTGCAGACGGCGTTCCTGCGCGCCTGCCGCTTCATGGACGGCTACCATGGTGATGCCGGCGGCGCGCGCGCCTGGCTGCTGACCATCGTGCGCAACACCTATTACACGTCGCTGCGCGACAGGCGGGCGCAGCGCGACGACATCGGCTTTGACGAAGAGCTGCACGGCCAGGATGAGGACGGATGCGGCATCGCGCCGGATGCGGCAGGCGGCAACCCGGAAGACATATTGGCCCGGTCCGACGTGAAGGAAGGCGTCAACCGCGCCCTGGAAACGCTGCCGCGGCCTTACAGGGAAGTGCTGGTGCTGAAGGAGCTCGACGATTTGTCCTACAAGGAGATTGCGGACATCGTCGGCATCCCGATCGGCACGGTGATGTCGCGCCTGGCGCGGGGGCGCAAGCTGCTGTTGATATACCTGAAACAACATACTGATGAGAAATGAAATGGAGTGCACCGAATCACGCGACAGGATGTCCGCTTTTGCCGATGGCGAACTCGACGCATTGGCGGCGCGGCAATTGACGCGGCACCTGGCCCATTGCCCCGACTGCGCGCAGGCTTGCGCACAGCTGCTGGCCTTGCGCGCGGCGGTGCGCCAGCATGGCACCCGCCATGCGGCGCCGGCGTCCCTGCACCAGCAAATACGCCAGGCGCTGCTGGGAGAGGGGAGCGCGGCGAAGGAAGTTCCGCGTCGCCGCAAATGGGCGCAACTGCCGTGGGCATGGATCAATCTTGGCGTGGCCGGCGCCAGCACGGCGGCGTTTGCCGTCACACTGGCGCTGTATCTGTCCGTGCCGTCGGACGCGGAACGGCTGGACCAGGAGATCGTGGCCAGCCATTTCCGTTCGCTGATGCCCGAACACCTGGCCGACGTGGCCTCGTCCGACCAGCACACGGTCAAACCCTGGTTCAGCGGCAGGCTGGACTTTTCACCGCCCGTGGTTGACCTGGCGCAAGCGGGCTTTCCCCTGATCGGCGGGCGCCTCGACTATATCAAACAGCGCCCCGTGGCCGCGCTCGCGTACCGGCGGCACCAGCATGTGCTGAACCTGTATGTGTGGCCCGACCAGGCGCAGCGCGATGCGTCGCCGCGCCTGACCGTCAGGCAGGGCTATCACTTGATACGCTGGAGCCGCTCCGGCATGCAGTATCGGCTCATTTCCGACCTCAATGTGCCGGAACTGATGGACTTCGAGCGCCGGCTGACGGCGCAAATCGACCAGGACGGTTTGCCGTGAATGCGCCGGCAATATGTTGCGGAAACTACAGCGTGCAATCCTGCGCCGCCTTGCCGGCAATAAAGCGGGTAGTGGCTTGCTCGAAACAGGCGGGCGCCGTCCACAGGATGAAATGCGGGGCGTTGTGCACGCTGGACAGCGACACCTTGCCGGCCTTGCGCTGCGTCAAGGCCTGCACTTGCGCCTGCGCACCCGCGTATGGCGTCTTCGGATCCAGGGTTCCCTGCAGCACCAGAGTTGGCGGCACTTTCGCCGGCAGGGCGCCGAAATAGGCGTCGCGCGCGTAGGTGGGCAAGCCGCCGCCCAGCAGGATGCGGGGCAGGGGACTGGTAAACAGCAAGTCCGCCTCTTCACGCTCGAGGTCGGCGGCGGTCCAGCCGGGGCGCAAGGTGGGCTGCAGATTGTTTTCCGAATTGCTGATGATATTGACCAGCGGAATCGACAGCGGCGACTGGGGATAGCTGCCCAGGCTGGCCGCCGCCTGCGTCAACGTGGCGCGCACGGCCGCCAGCTCCGTCTCGCCGCCCCGGTCCAGGTCCTGCAGCAGGTAGGGGATGCGGGCGCGGGCGGCCGGCACGTCGAGCATGCCGCCGAGGAAGTTTTTCAGGTTCTTGCCGGGGATCTGCGCCAGCAGGGCGGGATCCGCTTGCGCCTTGTCCAGCACGCGGCGGTACAAGGTGGCAGCCGGCTCGCCCAGTGCCGCATGGCAAGCCGCATCCGCGTCGCAGCGGGCCAGCACCTGCATGCCGGCCTGGTTCACCACGCGCGAGCGCTGGCTCAGGTCCCAGCGCGCATCCGCTTGCGGCGGCACCAGCGAATCAAAAATGACGCCCTGGACGGGCAGCGGCCCCAGCTGCAAGGTGCGCAAGAGCAGCTGCGTGCCGTACGATACACTGTATACATACACGGGCCGCTTGCTCTTGCCCCGTTCGCCCTCGATCAGCGCCTTCAGGTCGCGCGCGGCCGTGGTGATGGAAAACTGGCCCGCGTATTCCGGCGTCAAGTTGATGCCATTGAAGCAGCTGGCCCATTCGGCGCCGGCCAGGGCGCGGCCGCCGGGACTTTGCTCCGATTCTTCCACCTTGCACAGGCGCGAGGAATGGCCCGTGCCGCGATGGTCGGGGATCAGGAATTCAAAGCCGGGAAAGCTGCGGCGCAGGGTGGGCAGCAGGCTGTAGAACGAGGCGCCCGATTCGCCGGGGCCGCCCGCCACCAGCCACAGCGTGCCCTTGGCGGGCTTGCCGGCAGGCACATCGGCGGCAAACTTGCGCACGAAGACGTGCATGGCATCCGCCTCGCCGACGGCGCGGCCCTGGACATCGTAGCTTTCCGGTACGTTCAAGCCCGAACACAGGCTGCCGGGCACGGCCATGTCGGAGCAGGGGGTGAAGAACATCGGTTCGGCGTGCAGGGAGGCGCCAGCCAGCAGGGTGGCCAGCAGGGTCAAACGGGGCAGTAAGGTCATCGGCTACTTTGGCGGTGGTGGGGAACAGCCGCCAAAGTAGCGTTTTTCACAGCAATTGTCCAGATTGAAATATTTCTGACAGGATTTAGTTGCTCTTGCTGCCACGCAGCAAGCGGAGACCGTTCGCCACCACCAGCAGGCTGGCGCCCACGTCGGCGAACACGGCCATCCACAGGGTCGCCATGCCGGCCAGCGCCAGGCCGAAGAAGACGGCCTTGATGCCGATGGCAAAGCTGATGTTTTGCACGAGGATGCTGCGCGTGCGCTGGCTCAGGCTGATGAATTCAGGCAACTTGCCCAATTCATCGTCCATCAGGGCCACGTCGGCCGTTTCGATGGCCGTATCGCTGCCGGCCGCGCCCATGGCGAAGCCGATGTCCGCCTGCGCCAGGGCCGGGGCGTCGTTGACGCCGTCGCCGAGCATGGCGACCACGCCGAACTGCTGCTGCAAGGCCTTGATTTCATCCAGTTTATTCTCCGGCAGCAATTCCGCCTTGACCAGGCTGACACCGACTTCATCGCCGATGCGCTGGGCCGTCAGCAAATTGTCTCCCGTCAGCATCACGGTGGTCACGCCCAGCGCATTCAGGCGGGCAATGGCGGACGCCGCCGTCGGGCGCAGCACGTCGGCCACGGCGATCACGCCCAGCGCGCCGGACGGGCTGGCCAGCACCATGGCCGTGTAGGCTTGCTGTTCCAGCCGCAACAGGACGGCTTGCAGTGCCGGCGTCAAGAGCTTCAATTCCGTCATCAGGCGCGCATTGCCCAAGTAATATGTCTGGCCATCGATATTGCCTTGCACGCCGCGTCCATGCAGGGCGGCGAACTGGGTGACGGGCAGGTGGCTGCCGGCGGGCGGCCCCGCCTTGACGATGGCGGCGGCCAGCGGGTGGGCCGAATTGGCGTCCAGGCTGGCGGCCAGCAGCAGGATGGCGTCGCGGTCGCTGCCGTCGAGCGCCACGACATCGGTCACGGCCGGCTTGCCCATGGTCAGGGTGCCCGTCTTGTCGACGGCGATAGCCTTGATGCGGTAGCCCGTTTCCAGGAATTGCCCGCCTTTCACCAGAATGCCGCGCCGCGCGGCCGCCGTCAGGCCGCTGACGACCGTGACCGGCGTGGAAATGACGAGCGCGCACGGGCAGGCGATCACCAGCATCACCAGCGCCTTATACACCCAGGCCATGAAAGGCTGGCCCAGCAGCAAGGGCGGCAGCACGGCCACGAGGATGGCGAACACGACGACGGCCGGCGTGTAATAGCGGGCGAACTGGTCGACGAAGCGCTGCGTGGGCGCCTGCTTGCCCTGCGTATCCTCGATCACCTTGACGATCCTGGCCAGGGTGCTGTTGCCGCTGTTGGCTGTGACTGTGACGTCGAGCAAGCCCCGTTCATTGATGGTGCCCGCATACACGACATCGCCCACGGTCTTGTCCACCGGCATGCTCTCGCCCGTGATCGGCGCCTGGTTGACGGACGACTCGCCGCTGGCCACCACGCCGTCGAGGGCGATGCGCTCGCCCGGTTTCACGCGCATGAGCGTGCCGATGGCCACCGTGGCCACGTTCACCTGGCTCCAGGCGCCGCCCGCGCCAGCGACGGTGGCCGTGTCGGGCGCCAGCTGCATCAGGCTGTGCACGGCGTTGCGCGCGCGGTTCAGCGACAAGCCTTCGATCAGCTCGGCGATGGCGAACAGGAAGATGACCATGGCCGCTTCCGGCCACTGGCCGATGGCGACGGCGCCGAAAACAGCCAGGCACATCAGGAAATTGATGTTCAGGGTGAAAGTTTTCAGGGCGATCCAGCCCTTTTTCAGGGTCGGCCAGCCGCCCGTGGCGATCGACAGCAGGGCCAGGGCGATGACGAGGGGTGAACCGTCTTCATGCGTGGTCCACGCCAGCGCTTCGGCAGCAAACGCGGCCAGGCCGGAAACGACCAGCAAGCCCTTTTGCATGCCGGACAGCTTGCCTTCGTTCGGGTCGCGCGCGACAGCAGCGTCCGCCTGCATGGGAATCGCCTGCATGCCGATGCCGTGCAGGGCCGCTTCCACCGTGGCCAGCGAGGCCAGGGTATGGTGCACGTCGAGCACGCGGTTCATCAAGTTGAAATCGAGGCCCACGACGCCCGCCATATTGGCCAGCTTGTTGCGGATCAGGCGTTCCTCCGTGGGGCAATCCATGTTGGAGATGCGGTATTTGGCCGTGTGGGCGCCGGCGATGGGGGCGCTGGGCAGGGCTGGCGCAGCAATGGCCGCAGGCGTGGACGAGCACGCATGCTGGCTGGAGCAGCAGCTGGTCGCCTTGGGCGCATGCTCATGGTCTTGCTTGTGCTCGTGGGTATGATCGTGGCTATCGTGCGGCATCGCATTCATCCTTCCGGTTTCGTGTATGCTTTCATTAGAAACCCTGTAGCCGCTACAGGGTCAAGAGAATTTGCACGAAAGAATGAAAAGGGGATGCCATGCGTATCGGAGAACTGGCCAAACGGACAGATTGTGACGTGGAAACCGTGCGTTACTATGAAAAGGCGGGCTTGCTGCAGGAACCGGGCCGCAACAGCGCCGGCTACCGCGAATACCGGGAAGAACACCAGGAGCGGCTGCAATTCATCCGCCATTGCCGCTCCTTGCAGATCGGCCTGACCGATATCCGCGCCTTGCTGGAATTTAAGAACAATCCGGCCGAGGGTTGCCAGAGAGTCAATGAATTGCTTGATCACCATATCCTGCGCATCGCCGGGCAGATGGCGAATCTGCAAACCCTGCAGCAGCAGCTGGTGACCCTGCGCCACCAGTGCGACCAGCCGCAGCCGTCGCAAGACTGCGCCATCCTGCAAAACCTGTCCGAGGCGGCCAGCGGCCACGACTGCGCCTGCCATACCGAACTTCATTGATACGATTGCTACATGCTGAAACTGTTGCCTGCAAGAACTTTATTCACCTTGTCCCTGCTGTCGCCGCTGTGCCATGCGGCCGATGCGCCGGCCGCCGCCGGCCATTACCTGACCCTGTACGCCGCCCCCGGCGTGCCGCAAGACGATGACCCGTACACCTGGAGCACGGCGGGCGGCAAGCAGCTGACAAAGGGCGTGACCAAGGCGGACGGCCGCGCCTATGTCAAAGGGGAAGAGGGCGAGGAAAACTATATGTTGAAAACCGTCAGCATGCGCTGGCAGCTGAAGGTGCCGGCCCGGTGCTGGCAGGGCGCGCCGGAGGCTTTCCTGGACTGCGTCAAGCTGGCCAAGACCAGCAGCCGCTACGACGAGGAGCAAGAGGCGCTCAAGCTGGCGGAGCAGCAGAAAGAAGTGAAAATGCAGGCCAGAATCGCCGCCTATGCGGTGGAAGCCCGGGCCAACGACGATGCGCTGGCCTGGCTGGGCCGCCTGCCTTCGAGCTGGACCCTGGACGGCTATGGCAAGCGCCTGCTGGGCATCGGCGACAAGGTCACCAGGTACATCGCCGACGAGTTCAGTGAGGACGGGCCAGACGCGCGCCAGTTCGTCTGCCGCGCGCCCGCCTACTATGGCTCCGTGCCGGACCAGGCTGCCGTCGAGGCCTGGCTGGGATCGCCTGACGAGGTACGCAAGCTACGCGCCGGCCCCGCCTGGAATGCGCTGGTGGCGGCAGGCGAAAAGGGCAACTGGATGGCCAGGCTGGAACTGTATTACGCCTTGTCCGGCGCCAATGTCAGCGAACTGAGCCTGCTGGAACAGTACCGCATCGTGCAATTGATGGAATGGCTGCACAAGAAGAAGATTAGCGGCCTGTACAGTTATTTCATCGGCGCCATGCCCGTCGCTCCCGGCAGCAACTACAGTGCCGTCTGGCGCCGGCGGGATCAGGTTTTCCTGTATGCCGCCATGCTCGGCGATTACCATCAACAATTCCGCATGGGCAATGTCTTGCGGCGGGAAACCGACCCCGCGCTGGTCGAGACAGGCAAGGCCATGCAAGCCTGTTCCCGGGCCGCCATGCCGCAGCGGTACTAGCGCGACTAACGGGGCAGCAGCGGCGGGCCGCCGTCGCCCAGGCGGAAAGCATCGACGACGCGCAATAAATCATGCGCCTGGTCCTGCATGCTTTGCGCGGCGGCGGCCGATTGCTCGACGAGGGCGGCATTGCGCTGGGTCAATTCGTCCATTTCCGTGATGGCATTGTTGACTTCCTCGATGCCCTTGCTCTGGCGCTGGCTGGCCGCCGTGATGTCGTTCATGATTTCCGTCACCTGCTGCACGGAGGCGACGATGTCGCCCATGGTGCGCCCGGCGCTGTCGGCCAGTTCGCTGCCCGTTTCTATGCGGGCCACGGAATCCTCGATCAGTTGCTTGATTTCGCGCGCCGCCGTGGCCGAGCGCTGCGCCAGGCCCCGCACTTCCGTGGCGACGACGGCAAAGCCGCGTCCCTGTTCGCCCGCGCGCGCCGCTTCCACGGCCGCGTTCAGGGCGAGGATATTGGTCTGGAAGGCAATGCCGTCGATGACGGCGATGATGTCGACGATGCGCCCGGAACTGGCCTTGATCGAGCCCATCGTCTCGACCACCTGGCCCACGACGCGGCCGCCCTCCAGCGCCACGTTCGACGTCGACAGCACCATCTGGTTGGCCTGGTGCGCATGGCTGGCGTTTTCGCGCACGGTGTCCGTCAGGGCGTGCATGGACGACGCCGTTTCCTGAAGGGAGTGGGCTTGCGCCTCCGTGCGGGCCGACAAGTCCGCATTGCCGAGCGCGATTTCGCTCGCCTCCACCGTGATGGTGGAACCGGCCTGGCGTATGTCGCCCAAGACGGTGTTCCAGTTCTTCAGCACGGTGGCCAGGGCGCGCGACAGCTTGCCCACCTCGTCCTCGCCCCGGGCGTCGATGCGCGTGGTCAGGTCGCCGGCGGCCAGCGACTCGGCGGCGCGGCAGGCGTCGTCGATGGGGCGCACGACGGAACGCGCCACCCAGGTGGCGATCAGGGCCAGCAAGGCAAAACCGATGGCCATGGTGCCCAGCGACAGCCAGCCGGCGCGCTGGCCCGCATTTTTTGTTTCCTGCAGCGCGTCGACGGTGCGGCGATCGAGGTTGAGCAGGACCTGGCGCAGCTGGACGCGCACTTGCTGATAGTGCGTGGCGGCATTTTGCATTGCGGCCACGCCCGTATTCGGGTCCATCGAGGCCAGGTCCAGCGCCTGCGCCACGCTGGCCCGGTAGCGCTCGATGGCCGGCAATGCCTGGGCCGCCTCCGTGGCGGCGCCGGAAAACTTCTTGAGTTCCGTCAAGCCTTGCGCAATGGCGTTCAGCTGGCCATCCGTCTGCGCGCCGAATTGCTTGAATTGCTCATCCGACAGGCTGGCGGCGATGGCGATCTTCGCAAACGCATCGGCATGCACCTGGCCCAGGGCGATGGCTTGCTGGTTGGCCAGCCGCTCCGCCGCCAGGGTGACGTCTTTCAGGTCGCGCATGCGGCTTTCGTTTTGCTGCATGGCGAAATAGGACAAGGCTCCCATGGCCAGCAGGCAAGCCAGCGCGACCACCGGAACGATCAACATCTTGTGTGCGATTTTCATCGTAGCCCATATCGTCAAAAGAGCGGAAAACCATCCCGGTGCTGGCGGCGCGGCGGCAGGCTACAGGTAGATGCCGCCGCAGACGACGGTGTCGGCCAGTTTTTCGCAGTACATGGCCTTCGGTTCGATCTTCTTGTTTTCGGGATTCGTGAATTTGTATTCCTGCCAGAAGGTGCCCTTGCTCTTGGCCAGCTCGACTCTCTCCTTGACGAAGGCCTTGCCGTCGATATCCTTGAGTTCAATCAAATTCTTGCCCACCATTTTCTGGTTGGCGCCATGGGCAACCACCGTGCCGTCGAGCTTGTAGACGACCAGGTACAAATCATGCAGGATGAATTGCGGCGACTTGGCCGTGATTTCGCCATACGCCTTGGCGTCGCCGGCGCTCTTGATGTAGGCCACGCCTTTCTTGACCATGGCTTCGGCGTCGGCGCGCGTGGCGCCGCCTTCGGCAGCGCCGGCGGCACAGGGCAGCGCAGCTGCGGCAACGATGAGCGACAGGCAAAGGGCGGGGGCGAACTTGGGCATGACAGTCTCCTTCAAATTGCGGCATGGGAAGCCGGTGGTGAACCGGTGCGGCGAGACGGCGTCTGGCGCAGTGCCGTCGGTGCATGGTAGCGCGATGCCAGCGAGCATGCGCTGGTGCAACAGATTTTTTTTGAGTGGGGCGTTTTTGCAACGCTGCGTGCGCATGGCCGCAATCGCGTTTACAGAGTGAAAAGCAGGGGCCAGGCTATCGTGGCGATAGTGTGGCGCGCGCGCCGCGCTACCAGTCGGACGGGTCTTCCGCCGCCGCGCGCGCCAGGTCCTCGCGCCAGTCCTGCTGCACCAGCCGGTAGATATCGGCGAAAAAGGCGCGCGGGTCGTCCATTTCATCCCATCGGGCGGGCAGGGCGTGCGTACTCTCGGGGTCATGTTCGAGGATGGCCTGGAAGTCATAGTGAGGGTCTAGCAGCGCCTGCGCCAGCACGGCCACCAGCGCATGGCGATGGCGGTAGCTGAGCTCCTTGTACTGCGAGCTGATGTCGCGCCGTATCAGCGCAGCGCGCTGGAGCGGGTCGTTCATGTCCCAGCTATCCAGTTCCACGCCCAGGGTTTCTTCGCGGTCATACACGTCGAACGGGCCGAGGAAATAGTGGAGCGTGGGCAGATAGGGAGCGTCGCTCCAGGGGCCTCGCAGCATGGGAGTCTTTCGTTTG
The DNA here is from genome assembly GCF_002127585.1 of Janthinobacterium sp. GW458P. Taxonomy (GTDB): domain Bacteria; phylum Pseudomonadota; class Gammaproteobacteria; order Burkholderiales; family Burkholderiaceae_D; genus Janthinobacterium. Next base: position 24,475 of record NZ_NEGZ01000057.1, on the reverse strand, counting down.
ATTGCTAAATATTTACGCACATGCGGGCAAGGTCCAGCCTTCGTCGCCCATGTCCGTCGGGTAAATGGCGCGGGTCTGGTTCTGGCCCCAGCGGGCATGGTCGAGGATGCCGTCCTCATGCATGTCCAGCACCCATTCAGTGCTTTCCAGCAAGGTGCCATCCTTGTGGTAAACACGGAAAAAGGTGGACGTGCTGAGCGCGCGCACGATGTTCTGCGGCACGCCGTCGCCGTAGTGGGGCACATAGGTCTTGATCACGCACGTGCCTTGTTCGTTCCATTGCTGGGCGTACACGGTGGCGTTGCGGGCCGCCGCCACCTTGATGAACAGCCAGCCTGCCAGCATGATGGCGAACAGGAGGGCGGCGGCGATCAGGCTGGTTTTCTTGAGTAGCTGCATGAGGTCATGGCGGAGCCGGAAACGGAGTGAGCCGCATTGTATGTCAAGATCGGAAACACTTGCCGTACAGCACGTACAGCATGCATTGCCCCTTTTATTGCTGCGTATGGCCGTTTATTTCGCCAGTGCCGCCTGCAAGGCCTGGGCCATTTCCAGGTGGTGTTGCAGCGCTGGCAAGGTCTTCGCGGCAAAAGCCTTGATGTCGGGATCGCTGGCCTTCTGGCTGGCGTCGGTAAACAGTTTGACGGCATCCTTGTGCGCGGCCACGCCGATGCTTGCCGCGTATTCCTTGTCGAAGAGCTGGCCTTCCAGGCGGCCCAGCTTGTCGATCTGCGCCTGGTGCTTCTTGCCGGGCTGGTCGCTGACCTCGATGTGCTTGCTGCTGGCCAGCTGTTTCAGCTCGTCTGCCACTGCCGTGTGGTCCCTGACCATGGCATCGGCGAACTTCTTCACGTCCCCATTGCTGCTTTTGCTTTGCGCCAATTTACTGGCGACAATTTCCGTGCTGCCCGCATCGGCCGCCTTGCCGAGGAATTGCTTGTCGTATGCGCCGGGCGCGGCGGCGGCGATGCTGTTGATGGCGATGCCGCTCAGCAAGGCCACGGCGGCGGCTATGGCCACGCTTTTCAGGGAGGATGTGTGGGAACTCGTGGTGGAAATACGCATGGGAATTCCTTTCATGTCATGAGTGAATTTTTATGCAAGCTGATGACAATATTAAGCCGGCAGCCCGCGCACACCCATAGGACACTTTCGATTCCGCCAGTAGGACTAGTCCTGTTCCTTGGCGCACAGTTCGACTTGTTTGAGCGCAAATAAGGCGGCGATGCCGGCATCGCGGCGCCAGGCGGGCATGCCGATGTCGAGCCATTCCGCCATCGCGTCGAGGTGCGAGGGTTCCGAGACGCTGTGTTCGAGTTCATCGAGCACCGTGTCGCGGTCGATGTACAGGCTGTCCAGCCAGGCGTCGAACGAGGGCGCCAGCGCCATCAAGCCGTGGGCGCGCTTGCCGGTCCAGCCCGGCAACTCCTGCACATAGGCCAGCACGCGGCCGCCGCCTTCCTCCGTCAGGTCCAGATAGACCATGGAATTGCCGCCATCGCGGGCGAAGGGCAGGATTTTCACGGGCATGCCCGCATGCTGGCGCGCGGCGCGGATTTCGCCGACGAAAGTTTCATCGCAAAAATCGCCTTCGTCGGCGCTGAAAAAGGTATTGAAACCCATTTTTTCCACGCCGCCGTTGCCGTCCGGTACATCCGTCGTGTAGTCGAACCAGGCGCCGTTGGCCACTTGCAGGAAAGCCAGGAAAGCGGGCGGCAACGGTGCTTCCAGCAGAGTTTCGATGGCGGCGATCTGCTGCGCCGTGGGGGCAGGCTTGGCGCCCTCGAGCGCCAGGTGGCGGTACTGCGTGTAATAAGTCATGGATTATCCTTGTAGTGTCTTGCGGCCGCGACGCCATCGTCGCAGCCCGTCTCCACCTTGGCCAGCGCATCGACGAGTCCGGCGCGCAGCACGGCCATCGAGCGGGCCTTGTCGTCGATCTGGGCGATTTTCGTTTCCAGCATGGCCCGCTTGGTGGCCGCATCGAGCGCATTTTCCTGCCAGACGGCAATGACTTCGGCGATTTCCTTCAAGGTAAAGCCCAGGGCCTTGGCGTGGCCGATCAGCTCGATCCGGCGCAAGGCCTGCGCCGAGTATTCCTTGTAGTTGTTCGTCATGCCCGGCTGCGGCGCTTCATCCAGCAGCCCCTGGCGCTCGTAGAAGCGCACCGTGTCCTTGCTGACGCCCGTCAGGCGGGTGATTTCTCCGATGCGCATGATTTTTCTGTTGACCGTGGACTAAAGACCACAGTTTACAGTGAAAACCTCATTCACTCCACACCGCTGCCATGACCGCTTTCAATTACACCAACCAGACCGTGCTGATCACGGGCGCCTCGTCCGGCATCGGCCGCGTCTTTGCGGAAACCCTGGCCGCGCGCGGCGCGCATTTGCTGCTGCTGGCCCGCTCCGGCGCCGTGCTCGAGACGCTGGCCGCCGACCTTGCCAAGCGCCACGGCATCCGCGCCCACGCGCTGGTGGCCGACCTGAGCCTGCCCGGCGCGGCCCAGAACGCCCATGCGCAGGCGTGCGCGCTGGGCATGCCGCCCGACGTACTGATCAATAATGCGGGTTTCGCCACGCATGGCAGGTTCGAGACCATCCCTCTCGCGCGCCAGGCGGCCGAAGTGACCGTCAATTGCACGGCCCTGATGGAACTGACGCACTGCGCCTTGCCGCACATGCTGGCGCTGGGGCGCGGCGCCATCATCAACGTGGCGTCCACGGCGGCCCTGCAGCCCGATCCCTACATGGCCGTCTACGGCGCCAGCAAGGCTTTCGTGCTGTCGTTTTCGGAAGCGCTGTGGGCGGAAAACCGCCAGCGCGGCGTGCGCGTGCTGGCGCTGTGCCCGGGCGCCACGGAGACGGCCTTCTTCGACGTCGTGGCCGCGCCCGAGGCGGCCGTGGGCAAGCGCATGGCGCCGCAAGCCGTCGTCGACGAAGCGCTGCGCGCGCTGGACCGGGGCCGCAGCAGCCATGTGGCGGGCCGGCCCAACCGGCTGCTGGCCTGGCTGCCGCGCTTGCTGCCCCGTCAGGCCGTGCTGGGCATCGTGCAAGCCATGCTCAAGCCGAAGGGGCAGGGCGGCGTAACGCTCGCTCGCTGAAACAGGGGAGAACAGGGAGGTGCAAGGCGGGCGTGACTGTTTGCCCCCCGGAATTGCTTCTGCGCTTCCGTCTGATGCGCCGCAAGACAGTATGGTTTATTGAAAGAGACACTGGAAGCCCGCTGGCCAAGGACATTGATGTCAGAACCGCGGCAGTCGACACGGCGCCAGCTGAAAAATTGCGCCGGGCGACCTCACAAGAAAGGTCTCGGACATGGCATACAGCCGACCAGCCCGCATGCGCATGGGGCTCTGCTGCTGCCTGCTGCTCGCGGGCTGCTCTTCGCCCATGCAGCGGTATGGCGGACACGACCCGGCCATGGCCTATGTCCCTGTCGCGCGTGCCGGCATCAGCGATGCCAGGGCGCCGTTCCGGGCGCTGTTTTGCGCAGTGCTGGCAGGTTCGTCGCCAGCATCCCGACAGCCGTGCGACTTCTGGCTGCGCCGCCTCGACGACGAATTGCCCGCGCCCGCCAGCGTCTTGCTGCAAGCGGAAAAAGGTCCGCACCAAGGTCCGCGGCCATTCGATCTGCTGATCGTGAGCGGCGTCTTTTCCGAATGCCTGCCCCGCGTGCGCGCATTTGCGGACGCAGTCGGGCGCTTCCGCCAATTGGGGTATGCGGTGGATTATGTTCCCGTGAAGGGACGCGCGAGCGCTATATTCAATGCGGACATCATCTACACAACCGTCAATGCACTTCGTAGCAGCCAAAAAAACAGGAAATTCGTGGTGCTGGCCTACTCCAAAGGGGCGATCGACACGCTCACCGCGTTGGAGCGTCACCCGGAACTGGCGGCGGACATCGCTGCCGTCATCAGTTTTGCCGGTGCCGTGAACGGATCGCCGCTGGCTGATCAATATCGCGGCCTGTATGAACGTCTGTTCGCCGCCATTCCCGATCAGGCATGTCCAGTGACTGATGGCGGCGAGATCGCAGACCTCACCCGTGAGTACCGGCTCAACTGGCTGGTTTCACATCCGGTGCCGCGCCAACCCGCGCTGTTTTCCATCGTCGCGACACCGACGCCGGATCGGGTTTCCAGGGTGCTGCTGCCGATGCATGCAGCCCTGTCGCGTATCGATCCACGCAACGATGGCCAGATTCTGCACTTTGATGCGCTACTGCCCGGCGCCACGCTGCTCGGCTATGTGAACGCCGACCACTTCGCCATCGCCTTGCCGTTTGTGCAACACATGCCGCTGCTGGCTCATACCTTGATCGACATGAATGATTTTCCGCGCGGGCCGCTGGCCGAAGCGGCCGTTTTATACGTTGAAGAAACACTGCTGCCACCGGCAAAGAGTCCGGCAAACGGTCAATAAGCATGGCAGAGGAACTCATTTAATATTCCGGCATCAAACCTGGCATGGCGTCAGCCATGGATCTGTGCATTTCCCATGCGATTTCCCACCTGTAGACACACTTTCTCACCTGGCATGTGTTGCCTGGCTATCCATGCGCGACCCTGCCAGATGACTTTAATGATGCGTTCTGTCAAAAAGGGATGTCATGAAAATCTTAACAGTAATCGCTCTCTTTTTCTCAATGGCAAACGCCGGGGCTTTCGAACAGTGGGAGCACAAGAGAATGGGCGACCTGGCCTACTATCTGGCCATGGAGATTCATTGTTTTGCAAAAAACTCTCCGCCGCTGGAGTGTCGGACCATTAACCGTGAAACCCCCGACGAAAACATGCGCGAAAAAGAACTGGGGAGGCAATGTGCAACACAGGAATTAAAAAGAACATGCGAACTGTTCGATGACATAGCTGCCGAGATAGAGAAAAATGACACAGACAAGGAAAATTTGAATCGATTGCATGAAGCGCTGCGTAAGGAGTGCGCGGAAGAAAAAAAGGCGAATTATTGCAAGAAGAGGAATGAATTGCAGATCGTTCGCTGGAAAAGTACTTTCTTCTTTGATCCAATTTATTCCGGCGACCAGGATGACCGCAAAAAAAAGTATACTGACGAGAAAATCAGCTACGGGGATGTTGTCGGTTGCGTCGACTATTTCCTGACGCCGGAAAAAATGATGGCGGGCAGTGAAAGCAGCTTGTTCAAGTCGCTGAACAAATTGAAGAAGTATCCGGAGCCGAAGCGTGCAATTCACCTTTATCCACAACAAAGAGTCGATCTGGACTTGTCGGTGGCCAATCGTTGCTTCAAAGCGCTGTGGAACTTCGAAGGTAACCGTGCCGCGCATATGAACCATACGCATTTCCAGTCTGAACTGATTTTATCTCAACGCAATATGCATCTTCTGGCCCTGAGTTTACGGGTTTCTGAAAAAAATATCTTTGGCGCGCTGACTGCGAACGCCATATCCGATCACTATCTTCACGACAGCTTCGCTCCGGGCCACATTACCGCATGGCGCAGCAGGCTGACCGATGTCGCGGCAAATGCTTTTCACGACAAGAGAAATAGATTGGGCGCGCGGGCATCGATCGATGAAAAATTCTTCGCGAAGATGAACGCCATCACAATAGACGGGTTGGCAACGACAATTACAGATAAACTGCTGGAAAGAGCGGATGAAAAAAACAATCCATATCTGGCGCGGAGCGTCAGGAATTACTTCCTGCTGGCCGAGCAAAAAGATCGGCAGGAGACTTGCTGTACGTCGATGTCTCCAGCCGAGCAGCTGCTGTATCTGCGAAATATCGCGGAATCCCTGGTCCAGGCGAAGGAGATAACACTCAAGGGAGATGATTTTTTATGGGATGACATGCAAAAAGAACAGCGGCTGCTGCTGCTGGTTACCGAAGTACGCTCCATATTGGATATCCTTGAAAGCAGCATGCTGCAGGAGCCTGATAAAAATGGCGAAGCCAGGGTGAAAATCGTGGACTCCTTTAAAAACAACAACTGGTTCTGGTTTGAAAAGGATAAGACAGCGGGGCAGGTGGTCGCTTTCATCGGACCGTCACAATTAACCGCGACGATCGGCCCTGTAAAATATGAAGTGGAAAATATTCCAAAAATATACGGTTATGAAAGAAATGATCCCATTTACGGGGTCAGTATCGGCTTTGATGACATGCTGTTCGGCGACCAGCACAACAGATCCACGATCCTGTTCGAGCGTCTTATTTTTGGGAATGCGAACGAGAAACGGGATTCATTGAATCTGGCCCTGCTTGGCGGTGTTCACGCTTCCCACTCCCCGTTTGGCAACGATGCAGGTTTTTCGCTGCGCGGCGCCGTCATCCTGCCTCAGACGGAAACCATCCTCAGCATTCCTTTCCGCTATGTCCGGATGCATGAAGCTTCACATAAGACATGGAAGCCGACTATCGGCCTGCGCTTAGATCAAGGTTTCAGCAGTTTTGCAACGTTTTATCTTGAAATTACCCATGACAGCGCCACGCAAAGAGATGGCGGCATCCAGTCGGGATTATCGATCGGCGCTGGGCTGGGGTTCGCTGCTCCTCAGTGCCGAACTCCCGGCATCAGCTCGCTGATGGCTTGCCGGTGACATGTCGTCAGCAAGGCAGGAAGTCAAAACGCCATGGTGGCGAACATGGCCAGCACGGCCGTCGCCATGACGATGGTAGCCAGCCAGCCCAGCGCCCGCAGGCGGCGCGAAATGGTCAAGGTGCCCATGATGGCGGGGCGCGAGGCCATCACCATCATCAGGGCCATGATGGGCACGGAAATGACGCCGTTGATGACGGCGCTCCAGTACAGGGCCTTGATGGGGTCGAGCGGCGAAAAGCACAGGGCGGCGCCGATCACGGTGGACGTGACGATGATGCCGTAAAACTTCTTGGCGGCCCGGGGCGCCAGTTCCAGGCTGTTTTTCCAGTGAAAGGCGCCCGCCATGGCGTAGGCGGCCGAACCGGCCAGCACGGGAATGGCCAGCAAGCCCGTGCCGATGATGCCCAGGCTGAACAGGGCGAAGGCGAATTCGCCGGCAATCGGGCGCAGGGCGGACGCGGCCTGGGCCGACGTGTCGATATGCGTGATGCCTTGCGCGCCCAGGGTCACGGCCGTCGTCAGCATGATGAAGAAGGCCACCAGGTTGGAAAAGCCCATGCCGATGGCCGTATCCATCTTGATGCGCTGGAATTGCCGTGGCGCCTGTTCCGGGGCGCGGCGCAAGGCTTGCGCGCTGGAATCGGCCTGCAGGTCTTCCACCTCCTGCGAGGCTTGCCAAAAGAATAAATAGGGGCTGATCGTCGTGCCGAACACGGCCACGATCATGGTCACCGAGGCGGCCGACCAGGCGAACTGGGGCCAGACGGTGCGCAGCGCCACGTCGCCCCACGGAATATGCACGGTGAGCACGGTGGCCACATAGGCCAGCAAGCCCAGGGTCAGCCATTTCAGGATGCGCACGTACTGCTGATAGGGAATGAACACTTGCAGCAGCAGCGAGAGCAAGCCGAAGCCCGCGGCGTACAGATGCGTGGGGCCGCCGATGATCAGCGTCAGGGCGTCGCCCATGGCGGCCACGTCGGCGGCAATATTGATGACATTGGCCAGCAGCAACAAGCCGACGATGGCGTACAGCAGGGAACGGGGATAGTGGCGGCGGATATTCGTCGCCAGCCCATGGCCGCTGACCCGGCCGATCTTGGCGCTGATGACCTGGATGCCCAACATCAAAGGAAACGTCAGGCAGACGGTCCACAGCATGCCGAAGCCGAACTGGGCGCCGGCCTGCGAATACGTGGCGATGCCGCTGGGGTCGTCGTCGGCCGCGCCCGTGATCAGGCCCGGCCCCAGCTTGCCCAGCCAGGTGTCGGAAGGGGCTGCCTGCTTGCGGACGGCGTCCGCGTGGCCGCTGTCGCTGTGCATGCGTCACTCCTGTGTAATGTAGGCAGCAGCGTACCACAGGCGGGCGGCGTCCAGAAGGGGCGCCGCCCGGCAAATTCACGCCTCAGTAGCGCGCATCGCTGGGCTTGCCGCCCTTGGGCCAGTCCTTGACCTTGTCGGGGAAGTCGGGACGGGGCATGTGGGTAAAATATTCGGCCACGTCGACGGCGTCCTGGTCGGACAGGTTGCCCTGTCCCAGCGGGAATTTCTGGCCGTGGCCCATCACCATGTTCGCCTTGACGAAACCGGCCGCCGTGTAGGTGCGGGCCATGCCGGCGCCGATATTGAAGGAACGCTCGCCCCACAGCGGCGGGAAGGCCGCGACGCCGTTGGCGCCACGGATGCCTTCGCCATTCGCGCCATGGCAGACGGCGCATTGCTCGGCATACACTTTTTTGCCGTGCACGGGATCGGGCAGCAGAGCGCGGTCGATCTTCGCCACGCCCCGTCCCGCCACCTTGTCGCCCGCCTGCGTGGCGCCCTTCATCCAGTCGATGTAGGCGACCATGGCCTGCAGGTCGGGGCCGTCCACGGGCAGCGGCTTGCCGTGCATGGAGCGGCGGAAGCAGCCGTTGATGCGCTCACCCAGGCTGATGACCTTGCCGGCGCGCGGCGCTTCGGACGGGAAGAAGGCGGAAATGCCGAGGAAGGGCGAACCGCCGGCCACCGTGCCGCCATTCAGGTGGCAGCTGCTGCAATTGAGGTCGTTGCCCACGTTTTGCGGCAGCCGGGCGCGCGTTTCCGTCATCAGCTGCATGCCGTGGATCAATTGATTGGCGTTCGGATCGGCCATCAGGGCGGCGAAGCGGGGCGTGACGAAGCCGCCCGCGTCCGGCGCCTTGAGCTTGAGCTCCTTGCGCACCCTGGCGATCTGCGTCGGGGTCACTGGTGCGCCCTGGTTGCCCCACTTGCCGCGCACAAAGGTGAGGATTTCCGCCAGCTCCGTGTCCGACAGGCGGTCATACGCGGGCATGCCGAACGAGCGGGGCGAGTGCTGCGTGACGGCCGACTGCCAGCCCGTCAGCGCGATATGGATGACGGAAGTCGCGTCCTTCGACTGCACCGAGTCGTTCTGCGCCAGCGGCGGGAAGATGTTGTCCACCCCGCGTCCGTCGCGGCGGTGGCAGGTGGCGCAGAATTGCAGGTAGCCCAGGCCGCCGCGCGTGTTGTACAGCGCATCGCTGCTGGCAGCCGCGAGGGCCGCCGTCTTTTTGGGTGGCGCGGCCACCCCGTCCCTGGCGGGCAAGCCGTGCAGATAGTGCGCCAGCGCGTCGAGGTCGCCGTCCGTGAAGTACTGCGTGCTGTGGGTGATGACTTCCGTCATGCTGCCGGCCGCCGTGCCGAAGCTGTTGTGGCCGGTTTTCAGCAATTGCACGATGTCGCCCGGCGTCCACAGATGGCGCAGGTTCACCGCATGCCAGCCGTCAAAGGTAAATCCGGACAGGTAGAGCTTGCCATTGCCGCCGTCCTGGCCCATGGTCTTTTCCTGGAACGCCAGGCCGCGCGGCGTATGGCAGGAGCCGCAATGGCCGAGGCCCTGGGCCAGGTAGCTGCCCCGGTTCCACTGGGCCGACTTGGCGCTGTCGGGCTTGAACGGCGCGTCATCGAGGAAGACGGCATTCCACAGCGACAAGCCCCAGCGCATGCTGAACGGCCATTTCATGTCCGTTTCGCGGTTTTGCTGGGCCACGGGCGCCACGCCCCGCTGCAGATAGGCGTACAGGGCCTGCATGTCCTCGGGCGTGATCTTCGCGTAGGAAGGGTAGGGCATGGCCGGATACAGGTTGTGGCCGTCCGCCGCCACGCCCTTGCGCATGGCGCGGTCGAACTGGGCAAACGTGTACGTGCCCAGGCCGGTCTTCGCGTCCGGCGTGATATTCGTGCTGTAGATGGTGCCGAACGGCGTTTTCAGTTCCAGGCCGCCGGCCATGGCGGCGCCGTTCGGACGCGTGTGGCAGGCCACGCAGTCGCCGAGGCGGGCGACATACTCGCCGCGCTTGATCAGCCCGGCCGCCGCCGCGGGCATGCTGGCGGACGCGGCGGCGGTTGCCGCCGTTGCGCTGGCGCAGAAGGCCAGCATGGCCAGCAGCAGCATTGCCGCCAGCCAGGAAGTCATCGAAAAGGAAAATACGGGAGAGCGGCGCGGGCCGCGGCGGGGGATGGAATTGGCGTTCATGGTGACCCTTTATTATTACGCGCAAGCTTACGCATTCGTCACCACGGCGAAAATTGGGAGTTTCTTTCGATTAACTAGGTAATCTTCCCTAGTGTTTTAGGCCGGAAAATCATGTAGCCATGTAACTCACAGCGAAGCCATGATGCGATCGCGCAGCCAGCGGTGCGCCGGGTCCAGGTGCATGCGCTCGTGCCAGACCATGGCCATCTCGTAGTCGGGCAGGGTCACGGGCGGTTCCCATGTGCGCAGGCCGCCCAGCGCGTTCTTGAGCAGGCGCGACGGCAGCAGGGCGACCATGTCGGACTCTGCCAGCAAGGGCGGCACGATCAGGAAATGCGGCACGGACAGCACCACCTTGCGCGTGCGCCCCAGCTTTTCCAGTGCCGTATCGACGTTGCTGCGGAAACCGCCGCCGTTGGGCGAGACGACGATGAATTCCAGCGCGCAGAACTGGTCGAGGTCGGGCGGCGATTGCAGCAGCGGGTGGTCGTGGCGGCCCGCCAGCACGTAGTGCTCGGTAAACAAGGTACGGTGGCGCAAGCCGGGCGGCGCTTCTTCCTGCGCCAGGAAACCCAGGTCGACCTGGCCCGTTTCCAGCTCGTGCGCCATGCGCGCCGGCACGGCTTCGAACACGGCCATGCGCGACAGGGGCGCCTGCGCGCGCAGGCCGGGCAGCATGGGCAGCAGGATCGCATATTCGGCGGCGTCGGCCGCCGCCAGGTTCCAGCGCACCTGGGCCGTGGCCGGATCGAAGGCCGCTTCGGGCTGCAAGACTTGCTCGAGCTGGCCGAGCACGGCTTGCAAGGGCGCCAGCAGGGCCAGCGCCCGCGCCGTGGGCAGCATGCCGCGCGGACCGGGCAAGAGCAGCGGATCGTCGAAGGCCGCGCGCAGCTTGCCCAGTTGCACGCTGACGGAAGGCTGGCTCAGGTGCAGCCGCGCCGCCGCCCGCGTGACGTTGCGCTCGATCAGCAGGGCGTTCAGGGTCAGCAGCAGGTTCAGGTCAAGCTTGCGTAAATTGTCCATGACTATACCTTGTATATCAAGTATTCATTTCCGCTATGATAGCGCAAGCCCTACAGTTGTTCCTGTGACTTTCACTCTTCATCTTTTACAGGAGCTAACTGATGCAACTCCATGAATATACTGGCTTTGATGGTCTGGGACTGGCCCAGCTGCTGCGCCAGGGCGCCGTTTCCGCCGCCGAATTGCACGACGCCGCCATGCGCGCCTGCGCCGCCGTCAATCCGCAGATCAATGCCGTCGTCGAGCTGTGGCCGGCCGATCTGACTGCCAGCGACAGCGCAGAGAACACTGCGCCGTTCGCCGGCGTACCGTTTCTGATCAAGGACGTGGCCGTCAGCATGGCGGGCCAGCGCAGCGAAGCGGGCAGCCGCCTGGGCGCCGGCCATGTCGCGTCCGTCGACTCCCACCTGATGATGCAGTTTCGCCAGGCAGGCCTGGTCACCTTTGGGCGCACCAGCACGCCGGAAATGGCGTTTGCCACCACCACGGAACCCGTTTTATACGGCGCGACGCGCAATCCCTGGAACGTCAGCTTGAGCGCGGGCGGCTCCAGCGGCGGTGCGGCGGCGGCCGTGGCGGCCGGCATCGTGCCGCTGGCCCATGCGACGGACGCGGCCGGTTCCATCCGCGTGCCGGCCGCCTCGACAGGCTTGTTCGGCTTCAAGCCTAGCCGTGGACGCGTGTCGAACGGCCCCGCCATGGACGAAATCTTCAGCGGCCTGGGCGTGCAGCTGGGCGTGAGCCGCACCGTGCGCGACAGCGCCGCCTTGCTCGACTGCGTGCAGGGAATCATGCCGGGCGAGCCGTACCTGACGAATGCACCCGACTACTCCTGGCTGTCGCAGGTGAGCGTGGCGCCGGGCAAGCTGCGCATCGCCGTGCAGCGCGTGGCCAGCAATGGCGCCCGTCCCGCGCCGGCCGTAGCTGCCGCGCTGGACGCCGCCGTGCGCCTGCTGGCTAGCCTGGACCACCATGTGGAAGAAGTGCAACCGGCGCTGGGCGTGTCGTGGCAAGCCTTCGTGCACGCCAATGCCGGCATCTGGTGCGCCAACCTGGTGCCGTGGATAGACGGCCTGGCGCAGGAAAGCGCTCGTGCTGTCTCGCTCGATACGCTGGAACCGGCAACGCTGGCCTGCTACCGGTACGGGCAGACGGTGTCGGCCGTCGATGTCGTCGCGGCCCTCGACGTGCGCAATACCGTCACGCGCCAGGCCGGCGCCCTGTTTGGCCAGTACGACGTGCTGCTCACGCCCACCATGCCGGACCTGCCGTGGCCGCTGGGGCGCTACGGAGAAAGGGAAGAACAGCTCGATGGGCTGGGCTGGACGGCGCGCCTGTTTGAACATTCACCGTACACGCCGCTGGCCAACGTGGCGGGCTTGCCGGCCATGTCCGTGCCGCTGGGCATGTCGGATGACGGTTTGCCGATCGGCATGCAGTTCATGGCGGGATATGGAAAAGACGGTACCTTGCTGCGCCTGGCCGGCCAGCTGGAACAGGCGGCGCCGTGGGGGCAGCGGCGGCCGCCCGTGTGGGCGGGCAAGGTGTAGCATGCCTAGCAGACGGCTGAAGCCGGCCGCCATAGCGGCTTTGGCCAGCGACAAGAAGCCGGGGTCGTGCCCGGCGGGTCCGCCCCAGTCCTTGTTTCTGCGGGAAACTTTTACAGGGCGGCGAGACGCGCCGCGCCGCGGCTTTCCATGCGCGACCGAACGCGCTCCCACAGCCGGTCGTGGAAGGGCAGCACGATCACGTTGCAGATCGGTTCCACCACGGCCAGCAAGCCGCCGAAGGCCATGGAACCAGTGGCCCAATACATGACGCCGAAAGCGACACCCATGTGCAAGGCCGTCTGGCTCAGTTTTTCGCCGGCCAGGGCGGCAAAGCCCAGGCGGCTTGCGGCGTGGCGGCGGCGGATCGCGTGCCAGGCTTTTTCATGCCAGGGCAGCAGGCCCACGTTGATGACGGGTTCGATGATTGCGGCCAAGCCACCGAGCGCCAGCGAGCCTGTCAGCAAATACGCGAGGCCGAAGGCGATCGACATGTGCGTGCACACCTGGCTGAATGTTTTGATGGCTGTGAACAAGGGACGCTCCTTTCTGTTGAATTCGCTTATCCTTGATTTAGATAGTAACGATTCTCATTTACAAAAGGAAGTAAAATATTTCAACCGAATCAATAGATGCAGACTATTAATAGCCTGCATTCCATTGCCCCATCCTCGATGATGCGCACCTCAGCCGTGCGCCGGCCGCGGCGCCAGCCCGCGCAGCAAGAGCCACAGGCCGGTCAGCGGGTACACCAGGCCCAGCGGAACCAGCAAGGCGTGCATGACATCCAGGCCAAACAGTTCGCGCGCGACGGCGGTCCACTGCAGCACGCCGGCCAGCATGCCGGCCAGGGCCAGCAGGGGCGGGATTGCCCGGGCGCGGTACAGCAGCAGATACATGAGGGTCACGCCGATTCCGCCCAACAGCTTGTCCGGAAAGTGCAGGCCGTTGCGCAGTCCCGCCAGCAGCGCGCGCGCCGGCTCATAGGCATTGCCGTCGGCGCCGGAGGCGAGGAAGGCGACGCTCAGGCTGCGCATGGCCAGCACCAGCGCGCCCTCGAACAGGCTGGTCGCCAGCGCCGCCGCCACCAGCGCCACGTAGCAGCGGCTCAGCAGGGGCTGCTGTTCGCCGTACAGGCCGCGCAGGGCGGCCGCGACGGCCAGCCCGGTCAAGGCCGTGAGCAGACCGAGCATGACGATCAGCACCACCTGCAGCGGCATGCCGCCCGCCCGCGACAGAAAGCCCGGCGCGGCAAATACTTGCTCCTGCAGCCAGAAATTCGACCAGATGCCCAGGCTGAAAATGCACAGCAGGCCCAGACCCAGCCAGCGTCCCTGCAGGACGGCGCGGCCAGCCTGCAGCGGCGAGGCGAACAGGGGAGGGGGTTGCCGCGTGGCGGCGCAGATAGTCTGCTTCATCGATATACCTTTGTCGGAGTGGGTTCAAGCCTGTCCAGGCAGGACCGGCCAGCGCAGTGTCGGCACAGGGACGCGCCGCGGCAAGGCCGATCCGACGCGTCACGCGCCCGGGGGGCCGAAGTACGCCAGTACCCGATGAGTGACGCGGGCCTGCCGCGCCCGGCGGCTATTCCGCCTTGAACAGGTGGAGGAAGGTGCGGCTGACCGGCAGCACGTCGGGCCGGTGCTTCAAGCTCACTTCGGCCGTCTCGTGCGCGCCGCGCACGACCTGTCGGACGGCATGCAGATTGACGACCACGGCGCGGTGGATTTGCTGGAACTGTTCCGGATCAAGCTGCACCAGCAATTCCTTGAGGGATTGGCGCAGCAGCGCTTCGGCGGGCTTGCCCCCGTCGCGCCAGGCCACCAGCGTGTACTTGTCGTCGGACTTCAGATAATCGACGTCATCGACGGGGATCTGCCGCACGGCCGCCCCCACGCTGGCGCGCAGCCAGCGCAGCGGCGCCTGGACCGGGACCGGCGCCGCTGCGGGGCCGGTCTGCAGATAGGCCGCCAGTTGCCGCAACAGCGGCTCGCTGGCCGCGCCGGGCTCGATGGCCGCCAGGCGTTCGCGCAAGCGCGTCACCGTGCCGGCCAGGCGGGCCAGCTGCACCGGCTTGACGAGGTAGTCGAGCACGCCGTGCTCGAAGGCGCGCAGCGCATACTGGTCGTAGGCGGTGACAAAGACCAGGTGGGCGCGGCGGCCGATCTGGCTGGCCACGTCGACGCCGGACAGGCCCGGCATGTGCACGTCGAGGAAGCAGACCGCGGGCCGGTGCCGCTCGAACAGCTCGAGCGCCTCCGGCCCGTTGCGCGCTTCGGCCACGACGTGCAGCTCCGGCCAGCACTCGGCCAGCTGGCGCCGCAGGCTGGCCCGCAGCAAGGGTTCATCGTCGGCAATCAGGGCGGTCGGGTTCATGGCCATGCGGGACAGTCTATGGAAACACGGAAACCGTGGGGTGCCAGTTCGCTGATGCGCAAGGCCGCCGCGCCGCCAAACATCAGCGCCAGGCGCTCGCGCAGGCTGCCCAGCCCCGTGCCGAGGCCGGGGCTGCCCGCTTGCAGGCCCACGCCCGTATCGCTGACCTCGATATGGCAACGGCCATGCGCCTCGGTGATGAACACGTCGATGCGCCCGCCATCGAGGCAGGGATCGATGCCATGGCGCACGGCGTTTTCGACCAGCGTCATCAGGGTCATGGGCGGGCACTGCAGTTTTTCGCAGCCGGGCGCGACCTCCATGCCGAACTGCAGGCGGTCGGGCATGCGCAGCTGCATCAGCACCAGGTAGGCGCGCACCATCTCCAGTTCCTGTTCCAGGCGGGTGGCCGCTTCGCTCAGGCGCGGCACGGCGGCCCGCAGATACGTGACCAGGTGCGCCAGGACGGGCGCAGCATGGCTGGAGCCCGTATCGAGCAGGGCTTGCAGGCTGGCCAGCGTATTGAACAGGAAATGCGGCTGGACCTGGGCCTGCAGCAGCCGCACGCGCGCATCCTGCGCCAGGCGTTCCAGCTCGCCGCGCCTGCGCTCGGCCTCGCGCACGCGGGCATCGCGCTGGCGCAGCAGGGCCGCCATCGCCGTCCATGGCCCCAGCAGCAGGCCGAGGAAGCTGAGCGCCACATAACTCTGCAACCGTTCCGGCACCTGCCAGAACGGCGGCGCACCGGCCCCGGTATTGAGCAGATACAGGCTGGCCAGAGTCAGCACGATCGCCAGTGCCACGCCCAGCACCTGCAACACCCAGTGGGGCAGCCAGCCCGGCAACCGGCGCGGCCAGCGCTCGAACACGCCATACGCCAGCAAGGCCGCCAGCGCCGGCAGGAAAACCGCCATGGCCAGATACGATAGCGGATCTTCCCAGGACAGTGCAAACAGGCTGAATTCGCATAGCGCAGCCAGCCCGGCAGCGCACAATCGTCGCGCGGACAGGCAGGTTCGCAGGCCATCGATGGCACAGCGCAGTGTAAGCATGAAGATGACGGCCCCAGGAATTGCCAGAAGAGCAGCAGAATAGGGCAAAGCCTCGCGGGCCGCAATAGCGGCCGGTGCGAAGCACGCTTTCCCGGGCGCCAGCGACGCCCTGCGGGGCCGGGCCACGATGGCCCGGACCACCGATCGTTGCCGCGGCCATCGCCGTCGCCCGGCCACGGCATCGCGGCGCGCTAGTCCGGCCAGGCCCGCGGCGTCTTGCCGCAGTTCAACAAGTCAGCGTATAGCCGTCGCCTGCGACCAGACGGCTTGCCAGCGTCCATCGCGCCACTCATAGCTATCCATATGCCAGTAGCGGGCGCGCGGCACGGCGTGGCCGCCGAAGACGATTTCCAGTTGCGCCGAGTAGCGCAGGATGGCGGCCGTGCCGTACAGGCGCACGCTGATCGCGTCCGGCTCCCAGCTCAGGTAGCGCATGTGGCCGGAGGCGATGGCCCCCAGGTAGTGTTCCCGTGACAGCATGCTGCCGATGGGCGTGATCAGCTGGAAGTCGTCGGCGTGCAGGGCGCGCGCCGCCTGCGTATCGGCGGCCACGAGGGCGCGCAAACGGCGGCGTTCCGTATGGCGCAGCAGGTCCATCTGCTGTTCTTCAGTCAGTGCGGCATTGAAATCGTGCATGGCAGTCCTGTTCGGGTGGTTGACACTTTGACGGTTTTTGTCCAGAAGTCATGTTGACACTATATACTCAAAGTGTCAATATGACCGCATGACGACCGATACCCTGAAAAGCCAGCACATCCTCGATGCGGCGCTGGCCGTGTTTTGCCGCTACGGCTACCGCAAGACGTCGATGCTCGACATCGCGCAGGCGGCCGGCATGTCGCGCGCGGCGCTGTATTTGCACTTCAAGAACAAGGAAGACGTGTTCCGCGCCGGCTCCGAACGGGCCCATGCCACCGTCATGGCGCAGGTAACTGCGGCGCTCGCCGTATCCGGCCCCGTCTTTGCGCGCATCGAAACGGCGCTGCTGGCGTTCCAGCAAGGCTTGATGGCGGAAATCTCCGCCAGCGCCCACGGGCAGGAGTTGTTCGACGCTAACATGACCCTGGCGGCCGACGCCACCTTGACGGCGCGGGCGACCTTGGCGGCGTCGCTGGCCGGCGCGCTGGAACAGGCCGAAGCGGCAGGCGATATCGCGCTGCGCCGGGTAGACGCGGATGCCGCGCAAGTGGCCGCCTTGCTGGTGGCCACCATGGATGGCATCAAGCACACGCAGGGGGGAGGGGAAGCGTTGCGCCACGGCATTGCGCTGCAGATGCGCGTGCTGGGCGCGGCGCTGCTGCGCATGTGAGCTTGTTGCCCCCATGCGCAGTCGGCCAAGGCGCTTACGGCAAGGTCTTGAGCACGGCTTTCGTCGGCGCGGAGAAGTTATAGCCGTCGTGGCGGTCCCAGTTGATCGACCAGGTCATCACGCCGCGGAAGTCCGGATACGCCTGCAGCGGCTTGATGGTGCCGCAGTTGAGCAGGCGCGTCAGGCAATTGAGGGCGTTGCTGACGTCGGCATTCGTCGTGAAGCCTGATCCGGCCGAGCTGCGGCCCGACGGCACGCCGAAGCCCACCTGGTCCGGACGCAGGCCGGCGAAGGTGTTGCCGCCATAATTAAAACCCTCGATCAGCATGCGCGCCGTGGCCACCAGCTGGTCGGCCGAACCGGCCTTGATGGCGCCCGTGGCGTAGGGCGTGTAGATGTCGCCATTGTTGTAGTACTGCGGGTGCAGCACCGTCAGCTCGCTGCGCAGGGCGTTGATGATGGGAATGTAGGCGCCCCAGATGCTGCCGTAGCTCGTATATCCCCCTTCCACGTACACCCATTCGGGCGCCATCGACAGGTAGAAGCTGCTGCCGACCCTGGCTTTCAGGTTTTTCACGGCGATCGGCAGATAAGTCTGGATGGCCGCGCCTTGCGCCACGCCGTTTTCCAGGTCCAGGTCGATGCCGTCGAAGCCATATTTGGTAATGATGGCGTACAGGCTGTTGGTGAAATTCGTCGCTTCGGCCGTGTTGCCGACGGAAACGGAACCGTTTTGCCCACCCAGCGACAGGATGACTTTCTTGCCTTTCGCCCGCTTGGCGGCCACGTCGGCGATGAATTGCGCTTCCGTGCCCGCGCCCGGATCGATGGTCAGGCTGACATTGCCGCCGCCCGCGTTGTCGCCGAACGAGACGACGATCACATCCCAGTCGTCGCTGACCTGGCTGATCGGATACGTGGCGCCGCTGGGGTTGGTGAAGTTGTGCCAGTAGCCGATCAGCGCATGTTTCGCCAGGCCGGTGGGCGTCGGTGTCGGCGTCGGGGTGGGTGTTGGCGTTGGTGTCGGGGTAGGTGTTGGCGTCGGTGTCGGGGTGGGTGTTGGCGTAGGAGTTGGAGTCGGTGTTGGAGTCGGCGTCGGCGTCGGCGTGCCGCAGTCTCCCGCCGCCGTCCATGGCTGGCCGCTGCCGGCGCCGCCGCTGCTGGTCGAGGGGTTATTCCCCTGTGTCCACCAGTTGGCCGTGTAATTGATGTTGTTATAACTGGCCTTGCCGCCGCCGTTGTAGGCCGTGCCGCTGTTCCACGGCGCGTAGCAGGCGGCCGCTTCGGTGGCGCCGGCCAGCAGCACGCTGGCGCCTGCGCCGGCTCCATCGCCGCCACCGCCGCAGGCGGCCAGCGTGCCGCCGAAAAGGGTAATGATGAGGCTATTCATGACTGTCCGGTTCATTGCATCTCCTTGTGTGTTTTTATCATGGCCGGGCGGCTGGACACCGTCCGCTGTTTCAGGGTGCAAGCAATGCAGGTGGTAGTCAACTGGTTTTGTTCTTTGCGCCAGATCACAAGACCAGTTGCAGCCTTGCCCCAGACAATGGGCGATGCGGGCCATACCAGTGCCTGTTTTCCGGTGCGCTGGTATGGTCTGCGCAATGGCGTCCGGGGCGCTGTTGTCCTGTCCCGTGGAGACTGGCAGGGCAAAACCGGCGCCGGGAGCAGGGCGGGGAAGGGAGGCGGATGCCGGGCAAGGTCTTGCGGCGGCTACGGCGCGGTTTCCTTGCGCAAATCGGCGTACGGCACGCGCGACAGGTCCAGCAGCATCTGCGTCAAGGCCACGGTTTCGCGCTGCATCAGCCGGTAATCCACCCGGGTCACGGTGCCGATGCCATAGTTGAACTGGCAGGCCGGCGCCTTGATGTAATGCATCGTGGGAATCGGCTGCACGCCAGGGAAAGTCTGTCCTGCATCAGGCCAGGCGGCATTCCTGGCACGGTCGCCGCCAGAATTATTGTGTGTCAATACGAACCCGGGCGCCGCTCCGGCTTGCCTGAGCATGGCGTAGGACGCCTCCATCAGGGCCGGCGTGCGCGGCGTAAACAGCAAGGCCGGCTCGAAGCTGCCCGTGGGCCGCAGATAACCGTTGGTGAAAGCAGGCTCTTCCAGCGCGCCCAGGTGCCCGATGGTGAGCATCGCCGCCATGCGCTGCGTCAAGCCGTCGTCCTTGTGCCGATCCATAAACTGCTCGACTCCCGCGCCGCCCGCGAAATGGCCGCCCGTCAGCAGCAGCATGACGCTGCGCGGCAAGCTGTCCTGCGGCAGGCGCGCCAGGTATCGGGCCATGTCGACGATGGCGTTCGGCCCATTGTCTTCCAGCCCGTTCGCGCCATCCGTGTGACTAGCCAGCACCATCAATTCCCCGGACTTGCCGGGGATGATGCCGACCAGGTTGCGCGTCTGCACCTGCCGCACGGTGGCCGCCATGGTCAGCCGCAGGACGGGCGCCGTGCCCGCCAGCACGCGGTCACGCAGGCGCTGGCCCCGGTCATGGTCGATAAACACGCCGGGCAGCTGGCGCCACGCAAGCACCTTGAGACTTTGCCTGCACAATCGCCTGTAAATTATTGATTCTATTGTTATGTTTCGCTGCAAATGTCATCGAGGAAGTCAAGCATGTCCGGCAAAACAGAAAGGCGGGCAATCTTACACGAGCAAATCCCGGTCCTTATGGATTTGCAATCCTATCGTGCGCGGCATGCCAACGGGCCATTCCGCGCGCGTCAGGCATGGCAAGGGCCAGCAGATCGACAACCTTTGCTATAAAACAACAACACAAAACGATTTACTTGATAAAATAAGTTTTCTTTTCTGCATGGTTAGGAATGAAATGACTCCATACCAAACTGACGTCGCTATTTGTGTCGCTCTGATAGTCATCGGTGTCGCGCTGTCTGCCTGGTGCTTCCGGGCTGAAATTATCAATAATAAGCGTGAGCGCTGCAAGTGTTGCGGGCGCCCCCTGTAAAACCCGTTACAGCGCAATCTGCACGTAGTCGTCGAGCCGCGAATCTCTGATTTTGCGGCTTTTTTTTTGCCCGCGCGCTGCCGCGCATGACGCCCAGGCACGGCCCGAGCGCCGCCATATCCATCGGACGGCCGCCGTCAGCTTGCGCCATCTGTGGCGCAGGGGCACGGCTTCCGAAGCCCGGCAGGCAGGCCCGATTACCGTACCGCCGAGCCAGCCATGCACGGCGCGCGCTTCGCGGCGCAGGACTCGGGCCAGATAGGCCCGGGAGTGTGCGTGGCGTGGTGAAAAATAAGCTTGCCGCATCGCAGGCTTGGGCATCGCATTGCTTATCTGAGACGGTGAAGGAGCGAAGGCCGTAAATCGGTATTGCGATTCCATATCGGGCAGTACGGGGATTTTTTCAGATCCGCCTAATTCTTCGCATAATTTATATTATGTCAAATTGAAGATGGAGGGTACCAGGCAGATCCTCCTGCCCGCCCACAGCCGACTGCCAGCCTGAGAAAAGTCCCCTGACTCAGGCACGATATCTATTCTGATACGTCTTCAGTAAAGTCGTTAGCTTGTCGCGTCAGACGCGGTCGGCCAATCGGCGCCCGGCATGGTGCCACTGTCGGCCGCCGTGGATTTCTGACGCGGCGGCAGTCAGGCGCCGCCCGGGCCGGGCCGCGCTCGCCCTTTGCGGCGGCCCGGCCCGGCGGGCATGCGCCGGCTTCGGCGCGCGTCTTTACTTCTTGGCTACCATGCCCATGCTTTCCATCACCCTCGCCGCATTGTCCTTGCAATCCACATCCTCGGGTTTGGCGTTGATCAGTTGAATCAAGGACAGCAGATGCGCCTTGTTCTGGGCCAGTCGCACTTCCAGCGATTCGATATCGGCAATCTTCTTCCTGAGCGCCACCATCAGCTCCTCATGTTTCCAGGATGAGCTATCCTCCGGCAAGACTTGCTTGATTTCGTCCAGGGAAAAGCCCGCCTGCTGGGCGTCGCTGATAATGGACAGGACCGCCACCGCTTCCAGCGGATAGTCGCGGTAGCCGTTCGATTGCCTGTCCACGGCTTTCAACAGGCCCTTGGCTTCGTAAAAGCGTATCGTGGACGCCGCCAGGCCGCTGCGCTTGGCCAGTTCACCAATTTTCATCGTTCTGTTATTTTCATCGTTCTATTGCTGCTCAATTGTCGTGGCTTGCCATTGCGGCGTGAGCGCGGGGCCGTGCGTCACTATAAGCTTGAAGCCGGCTTGAGTGTCAAGCGGGGCTGGCCGGCATTTGCGCGACGCCGTGGCGCAAACGGCACACATGCAAAAAAATCTCCTTCAGGGCTTGACCTTCAAGTTAGCTTAAAGCTTATCGTGAGCCCATCGCAACCCTGGAGATCTCCATGCAACCCTTTACCGCACTGACGCTGCCCAATGGGGCCGTCATCCCGAACCGCCTCGCCAAAGCCGCCATGGAAGAGAACATGGCTGACAAGGACCACGCGCCCTCAAAGGAGCTGATCCGCCTGTACCAGTCCTGGGCCGACGGCGGCGTTGGCCTGATGATCACAGGAAATGTGATGATCGACCGCCGCGCCATGACAGGACCGGGCGGCGTCGTGCTCGATTCTGAGCAATTTGGCGCCCGCTTCGAGCAGTGGTCGCGGACCGCCCGTTCCCGCGGGGCGCACATCTGGATGCAGATCAACCATCCGGGACGCCAGATGCCGGCCGCCATGGGGCAGGAAACCATGGCGCCATCGGCCGTGCCCATGGACCTGGGCAACTTTTCCAAGCAGTTTTCCGCGCCGCGGCAGATGACGGAAGCCGACATTGCCGACGTGCAGCAGCGCTTTGTCAACAGCGCCCGGCTGGCGGAACGCTTCGGCTTTACGGGCGTGCAAATCCATGCGGCGCACGGCTACCTGCTGAGCCAGTTCCTCTCCCCTGTCACGAACCAGCGCACGGACCGCTGGGGCGGCTCGCTCGAGAACCGGGCGCGGCTGCTGGTCGACGTCGTCAAGGCGGTGCGGCAAGCCGTGGGGCAAGACTTTGCCGTCGCGGTGAAACTCAATTCGGCTGATTTCCAGAAAGGCGGATTCACTCCGGAGGACGCCAGGCAAGTCGTTTCCATGCTCAACACCCTGGGCGTGGACCTGATTGAGTTGTCCGGCGGCAGCTATGAAGCCCCTGCCATGCATGGCCAGACCCGCGACGGCCGCACCCTGGCCCGCGAGGCATATTTCCTGGAATTTGCCAGGGATATCGCCACGGCGGCAAGCATGCCCATCATGGTGACGGGCGGCATACGCCGCTATCCGGTGGTCGAGCAGGTGCTGGACAGCGGCATCGCCATGGCGGGCATGGGCACGGCGCTGGCCATCGATCCGCAGCTGCCCAGGGCCTGGCTGGCGGACC
This sequence comes from Janthinobacterium sp. GW458P, assembly GCF_002127585.1. Classification (GTDB taxonomy): domain Bacteria; phylum Pseudomonadota; class Gammaproteobacteria; order Burkholderiales; family Burkholderiaceae_D; genus Janthinobacterium. The sequence goes on along the minus strand of NZ_NEGZ01000057.1, from coordinate 1,692 downwards.
GGTCGGCAAGCCCCGCGCTGCGGGCCATCACCTGGAAAAACAAGGTGCTGTCGTCCATCGCCTATATGGCAATGGTGAAGTACCAGCTGCGCCGCCTGAGCCAGGGCAGAAAAACCAGGCCCGATGTGGCGCCCGCCCTGGCGCTGCTGCAGCAGCAACTGGAAACCAAAGTCAGGAATTGGCAGTATCGCCGCATGATGCGTGGCGGCGTATGATTCACATTGTTCCAGATCAAACGTGGAAGGGGCTCGACATGCATAGGAAAATCGCCGCGGCAGCAGTGTCCGGATGCATTCTCGGTACGACAGCCGCACCGTCCCGGGCCGACGCGGCGGCCGCCAGCACGCCGCTGATCATCGATATCGCCGGCCATGAGGTGCCGGTGGCCGCCGGCGGCCTGTATGCGCGCTTTCGCTCGAATCCGCCTTTATCGGTGATTGCGGCGGAAGCGCCGGAACTGGACCTGAGCTGGTTCAAGGGCATCAGGAAGGACAAGGTCGACATCGGCTTTGCGTCGTATTCGCCGAATTTTTATTACAAGAACAGCAAAATAACGGCAGTATTCACGGCCGACCTGGCGCGGCTGAAGGAACTGATGCCGGCCGACATACTGCAGCAGGTCCAGCCGCTGCAAGTGTGGCCGGGCCGGGGCGCCGTGGCGTTGACGGCCTACGCCTATGCATACTGCGACAACGACAGCTATAACGAGATCTCCCTGGCGATCGTGACCAGCAAGCCCGGCACGGCCAGTCTTGGTCCTTTCACCTTGCTGGGCCAATCGCTGTCACGGGACTTCTGGGGCTATGTGCTCAAGCTTCCCGTCAACACGGAACTGGCCCGGGTGCGCGGCGTGGTCGGCTACAATCTGCCGAAATGGCTGACCGGCATCGAGCACAAGGAAACGGAAGGCAGCGTGGCCTTCGAGGTCATGGACAGCGAAACGGGCAAGCTGGACTTTGTTTTTACAGGCAAAAGACTGGGCCAGCTGTCGCACGAGGCCGAACTGGTGCGCAACAGCTTCACCAACCGCGATGGCGCCGGAGCGCTCACGTATGGCTATGCCGTCTCCCGCCAGCTCAGCCACGCGTCGAGCACGAGCGCCGATGCCGTCGACCTGCAGCTGGGCGACGGCAGCTTTTCCCGCTATATCAAGTCCTTGAAGCTGGGGAAGATGATGAAATATGAGTACGTACCGGAATTCCAGAACGCCCTGTACGCGCCGAAGCCGTTAAACAGCCTCGATGCCGAAAAGTGATCGGGACATGGCCGCGTCATCGGGCGTGGCGGCCCGTGCAGGCAGGAGCGGCACCCGCCGTCAAGGCCGCCAGTTGCGCTGCAACGCCTGGCGCTCGGCGGCCGCATCGAGGGGCTGGCCGGCGATGCGTTCGTCTATCGCCTGCAAAATGGCCGGCGCGGCGCTGCCCGCCATGCGGTAAGTCGCCGGTGCCGCCGTGTCCGCGCGTGTTTCCACCAGCACGGGTATGAGCCAGCCGTCGCCGCCCGCCGGCGCCCGGCATGCAAGGCCGGCCAGGGCCGACGCTTCGGGCGGCCCGTCGCGCAGCGTGAAGCTGCGGCAGAACTGACCGTCGGCCGTGCGGAACGTGATGCCGATGCTGACAGCCTGCCCCCGGCGTGGCGCGCTGGCCAGCTGCTGCGACAGCGCGCGCGCCAGTGCGCCGCCAGCCGCGAGGC
>NZ_NEGZ01000056.1 GCF_002127585.1 Janthinobacterium sp. GW458P | reverse complement strand
CACGCCGCCCGTCGTCGCCGCGGGCGCGAATGCGCTGGTGCTGAAAGTGGAGCAGGATTCCTGGGTGGAGATTCGCCGCCCCGGCACCAAGCCGCTGATTTCGCGCATGGTCAAGGCCGGCAGCACGGAAACCTTTGATATCACGGGCCCGGCCACCCTGGTGGTGGGCAAGCCGGGTGTCGTGCAGGCAACCTTGCGCGGCGCCAAGCTGGACTTGCCGACCGTTGCGGGCGGCACGATCTCGCGCGTAAGTATCAAATAAGCATCAAGCAGCGTATAAACCGGCAGTTTAAGTAAGCAAACTCACAAGATAATATTATGGCTACCTCGAAAACAGCGATCGGTTCCGGCCCTTCCGACCGGCGCGACAGCCGCAAGGTGCTGATCGCGCACGGCCAGCGCCAGATCTGGGTGGGCGGCGACGCCCCCGTGGTGGTGCAGTCGATGACGAACACGGATACGGCCGACGCCGTCGGCACGGCGATCCAGATCAAGGAACTGGCACGCGCCGGGTCGGAACTGGTGCGCCTGACGGTGGACCGTCCTGAAGCTGCCGCCGCCGTGCCCTACATTCGCGAGCAGCTCGACAAGATGGACATCGACGTGCCGCTGGTGGGTGATTTTCACTATAACGGCCATACTCTGCTGAGCGACTACCCCGATTGCGCGCGCGCGCTGTCGAAGTACCGCATCAATCCAGGCAATGTGGGCAAGGGCGCCAAGCGCGATACGCAATTTGCGCAGATGATCGAAGCGGCTTGCAAGTATGACAAACCGGTGCGCATCGGCGTGAACTGGGGCAGCCTGGACCAGGCCTTGCTGGCGCGCATCATGGATGAAAACGCGGGCCGCGCCGAACCGTGGCCGGCGCAAGCCGTCATGTACGAGGCGCTGGTGACGTCGGCCATTGAGAACGCCGTGCGCGCCGAAGAGTTGGGCCTGGGCCGCGACAAGATCATTCTGTCGTGCAAGGTTTCTGGTGTGCAAGATTTGATCGCCGTGTACCGCGAACTGGCCCGGCGCTGCGACTATCCGCTGCACCTGGGCCTGACGGAAGCGGGCATGGGCAGCAAGGGTATCGTCGCCTCGACGGCGGCACTGTCCGTGCTGCTGCAGGAAGGCATCGGCGACACCATCCGCATCTCGCTCACGCCCGAGCCGGGCGGCGACCGCACGCGCGAAGTCATCGTCGGCCAGGAAATCCTGCAGACCATGGGCTTGCGCAAGTTCGCGCCCATGGTGATCGCCTGTCCCGGCTGCGGCCGCACGACGTCGACCACCTTCCAGGAGCTGGCCGACAATATCCAGACCTATCTGCGCGAGCAGATGCCGGAGTGGAAAAAATCGTATCCGGGCGTGGAAGCGATGAACGTGGCCGTCATGGGCTGCATCGTCAACGGTCCCGGCGAATCGAAACATGCGAACATCGGCATCAGCCTGCCGGGCACGGGCGAGTCGCCGGCTGCGCCCGTGTTTGTTGACGGCGAGAAAGTCGTTACCCTGCGCGGCGAACGCATCGTCGAGGAATTCCAGGACATCGTCTTGAATTATGTAAAGAGTCACTACGGAAAAACGGTTGCTGCCTGAGCCTGATCCGATCAAAAGCAAAGAAGAACACTATGTCCGAAAATAAAAAACTCGATAAGATCACTGCCGTCAAAGGCATGAACGATATCCTGCCGGCCGATGCCCCGTTGTGGGAATTGTTTGAAAATACGGCGCAATCCGTGCTGCAAAGCTACGGCTTCCAGCAGATCCGCACGCCAATCGTGGAAGAAACGAAGCTGTTCGCGCGCGCTATCGGCGCCGTGACCGATATCGTGGAAAAGGAAATGTATTCGTTCACCGATTCGATGAACGGCGACAACCTGACCCTGCGCCCTGAAGGCACGGCCGGCGTGGTGCGCGCCGTGGTCGAGCACAACCTCGTCTACGAAGGCCCGAAACGCCTGTGGTACAAGGGCCAGATGTTCCGCCACGAGCGTCCGCAGAAGGGCCGCTACCGCCAGTTCCACCAGTTCGGCGTGGAAGCCATCGGTTTCACGGGCCCGGATATCGACGCCGAGATCATCATGCTGTCGCGCCGCCTGTGGGATGACCTGGGCCTGGAAGGCATCCGCCTGGAACTGAACTCGATCGGCGACGCGGCCGAGCGCCTGCGCCACCGCGCCGACCTGATTGCCTATCTGGAAAGCCACAGCGAACAGCTCGACGAAGAGGCCAAGCGCCGCCTGCACAGCAATCCGCTGCGCATTCTCGACACCAAGAATCCTGCCATGCAGGACCTGGTCAATGGCGCGCCGAAGCTGCTCGACTACCTGGGCGAGGAATCGCTGGCCCACTTCCACGGCGTGCAGAAGATCTTGAACCACAACAATATCCCATTCACCATCAATCCGCGCCTGGTGCGCGGCCTCGATTACTACAACCGCACGGTGTTCGAGTGGGTCAGCGACAAGCTGGGCGCGCAAGGCACGGTCTGCGCCGGCGGCCGCTATGATGGCATGGTGGAAATGTTTGGCGGCAAATCGACGCCGGCCGTCGGTTTCGGCATGGGCGTCGAGCGCCTGGTGCTGCTGATGAAGGATGCGGCCGAGCCGGAACAGCCAGCCCAGTGCGACGTCTACCTGGTGCACCAGGGCGAGCAGGCAGGCTTGCAAGCTTTCGTGCTGGCCGAGCGGATTCGCGATGCAGGCCTGGACGTTGTGCTACATTGCGCGGCGAGCAATGGCGGCGGCAGCTTCAAGACGCAGATGAAAAAGGCCGATGCCAGCGGCGCGGCGTTTGCCGTGATCCTGGGCGACGATGAAATCGCCAACAACGTCGCCACGGTGAAAGCCATGCGCGAAGCCGATGCCGGCGCGCAGCAGAACACGGTACCGTTCGACGATGTCGTCGATTATGTGGTGGACCAGATCATCGGCGACCACGATTGCGGCCACGACCACGGTCCTGGCGGCCATGTGCATCACCACCATTGATTTGAAGCAAGACCGTACTACCCTCGATCAACTACTCATTAAAACTGACGACCCATGGCATACGATCACGAAGAACAAGAACAACTGGCAACCCTCAAGGCCTGGTGGCAGCGCAATGGCAATCTGACCTCCTGGGTCCTGATCGTGGCGCTGGCAGGTTACAGCGGCTGGGCCGGCTGGCAGTATTACCAGCGCACCCAGGCGGCGCAAGCGGGCCAGTTGTACGACGAGCTGCAGAACGCTATCGCCGCCAAGGACACGGCCAAGGTGATGCGCGCGGCCGGCGACATGCAGTCGCGCTTCGGCGGCACGGCGTATGCGCAGATGAGCGCCCTGGCCGCGGCCAAGGTGGCGTTCGACGCGAATGACCTGAAAACGGCGAAGACCCAGCTGCAATGGGTGGCCGAGCACGGCACGGAAGAGTACAAGGCCATCGCCAGACTGCGCCTGGCCGGCGTGCTGCTGGACGAGAAAGCCTACGATGAAGCGCTGAAAGTGCTGGCAGCTGTTACTGTGCCGCAATTTGCCGGCGCCGTGGCCGACCGCAAGGGCGACGTCCTGGTGGCGCAAAACAAGCTGGCCGATGCCCGCACCGCCTACCTGGCCGCGATAGCCGCGACGGACAAGAACAATCCAGGCCATCAATTGATCCAGGTCAAACTGGAAGCGATCGGTGGCACGGTGCCGGAAGACAAGGCCAAGGCTGACAAGGCTGCCGCCTGACAGGAACACTGACGGTTCGGCCGTGCGGCGTTTTCCGCCGCTGGCCTTGCCCTTACAAGTACAAGAAAAAGGTTGGATAACACTTATGCGTGTCACTGAAAAGCTGGTAGCTGCAAGTCTGTTGGCCCTGATGGCCGGTTGCTCGTCCTGGAACCCGTTCGCCTCGAAAGATCCGAAAGTCGAGCCGGCCAAGCTGGTCGAGTTAAAATCGAGCATCGCCGTGCGCGACGCCTGGAAGTATTCGATCGGCAAGGCCGGCGTGTACGCGTTCACGCCGGCCCTGGCCGGCGGCAGCCTGTACGTGGTCAGCGCCGACGGTGCGCTGGCGCGCCTGGATGCGGCTACGGGCCGTGAAGCGTGGCGCATCAAGGCTGGCAGCGACATCACCTCCGGCGCCGGCAGCGATGGCACCCTGGTGGCCGTGGGCGCCGCGAAAGGCGCCGTGCTGGCCTTCGACGCCGACGGCAAGCAGCTGTGGAAGGCGCAGGCATCGAGCGAAGTGCTGACCCCGCCAGTGGTCACCCAGGGCGTGGTGGTGGTGCGCAGCGTGGACAACCGCATCGTCGGTCTCGATGCCAAGACGGGCGAACGCAAGTGGACGGTGCAGCGCGCCACGCCGGCATTGACCTTGCGCAATGCGCCGGGCATGGTGCCGGGCGGCGCGAATGTGTACGTGGCCCAGCCAGGCGGCAAGCTGCTGGCACTGACGGCGGCGACCGGTGTGGTACGCTGGGAGATCGTCGTCAGCGAACCGCGCGGCGCCACGGAACTGGAGCGCGTCTCCGACATCGCCGGCACGCCGGTGGTGTTCGAGGGCGAAGTGTGCGCCGTCACGTACCAGGGCAAGGCAGGCTGCTTCGACGCTGTCACGGGCGTGCCGCGCTGGACCAAGCCGATCTCGTCCGATGTGGGCGTGGCCGTCGACCAGCGTTTCGTGTTTGTTGCCGATGACCAGGGCGCCGTGGTGGCGTTCAGCCGCGAAGGCGGCCAGAGCGCCTGGAAGAACGAGGCGCTGGCGCGCCGCCGCCTGTCGACGCCGGCCTCCTACGGCCGCAGCGTCGCCGTCGGCGACTATCAAGGTTACATCCACTTCCTGTCACGGGAAGATGGCGCATTAATAGGTCGGATCAGTACCGACGGCAGCCCGGTTGTTTCGGCTCCCGTTGTCGCCGGTTCGAATTTGATTTTTCAAACCCAATCAGGGACAGTGACCGCTCTTGCGGTCGAGTAATACAATGAAGCCGGTAATTGCACTAGTAGGTCGACCCAATGTTGGGAAATCGACCTTATTCAATCGTCTGACCCGCTCGCGCGATGCGCTGGTGGCGGATTTGCCTGGGTTGACGCGCGATCGTCACTATGGCGAAGGCCGTGTCGGCGAACGTCCCTTCCTGGTCATCGATACGGGTGGTTTCGAGCCCGTCGCCAAGGAAGGCATCATGCACCAGATGGCACTGCAGACCAAGCAGGCCGTGGCCGAGGCCGACGTGGTGGTATTCATCGTGGACGGCCGTCAAGGCCTGACCCCGCATGACAAGACCATCGTCGACTTCCTGCGCAAGAGCGGCCGTCCGGTCTTGCTGGTGGTCAACAAAAGCGAAGGCATGCGCTATACGGCCGTCGTGTCCGAATTCTATGAATTGGGCATGGGCGATCCGTATGCGATCTCGTCGGCGCACGGCGACGGCGTCAACGATCTGGTCGAAGTGATGCTGGACCTGGCGTTCGCGCAGCGTCCGGACGAGCCTGAAGAGCTGGAAAAGACCGACCGCGGCATCAAGATCGCCCTCGTCGGCCGTCCGAACGTGGGCAAGTCGACCTTGATCAACACCTTGCTGGGCGAAGAGCGCGTGATCGCCTTCGACATGCCGGGCACGACGCGCGATTCGATCGAGATTCCATTCGAGCGCGATGGCCAGCAATACACCTTGATCGACACGGCCGGTATCCGCCGCCGCGGCAAGGTGTTCGAGGCAATCGAGAAATTCTCGGTGGTGAAAACGCTGCAGTCGATTTCCGAAGCCAACGTGGTCGTGCTGATGCTCGACGCGCAGCAGGATATTTCCGAGCAGGACGCGCATATCGCCGGCTTCATCCTGGAATCGGGCCGCGCGCTGGTGGTGGCCGTGAACAAATGGGATGGCCTGCAATCGCACCAGCGCGATGAAATCAAGATCGATATCGACCGCAAGCTCGATTTCCTGTCGTTCGCGCAGATGCATTTCATTTCGGCGCTGAAAGGCACCAACATCGGCCCGCTGATGAAGTCGCTCAACGCCGCCTATGCGGCCGCCATGTGCGATTTGTCGACGCCGAAGCTGACGCGCGCCCTGATCGAGGCCGTGGAGAAGCAGGAGCCGCGCCGCAAGGGCTCGATTCGTCCGAAGCTGCGCTATGCGCACCAGGGCGGCATGAACCCGCCTGTAATCGTGATTCACGGCAATGCGCTCGACGCCGTTGGCGATCCGTACAAACGGTATCTGGAAAAACATTTCCGCGATACCTTTGCCCTGGTCGGCACGCCGTTGCGCATCGAATTGCGTACGGGCAAAAACCCGTTTGCGCGCACGCCAAGCAAGTAAAATCGTGCTGGGTTAAGCATCAATTAAGGCGCCGCAGCGATAATGCGGCGCCGACAGCAAATAAAGATGGCCATTTGCACGGAAATAATAAAGTGTTAATGCGCCATGCGCGACAGCGATCGCGAAAACAGGTTACAGTAGCTGTGATGCATCTTTCTCTCTTTGAAAGGTGTGAGAGCACTTGAAATCAAGCGAGTCGCCTCCAATTCTTATACAACAACATAAACAACGGAGCTGTTATGAGCAACAAAGGGCAACTGTTACAAGACCCATTCCTCAATGCATTACGCAAAGAGCATGTTCCTGTCTCGATCTACCTGGTCAATGGCATTAAATTGCAGGGCCATATCGAATCGTTCGATCAATATGTCGTATTGCTGCGCAATACGGTCACGCAGATGGTGTACAAGCACGCCATCTCGACAGTGGTGCCGGCCCGTGCCGTCAATCTCAATATTGAATCTGAAGCGGAGTAAAGCGTTGAGCTTGACGGCCCGGCGCCTTTCACCCTCCATCGCTCCCGTCCGCGCCAGCGGCGCTGATGCGTTTGCATCGGCGTCGGCGTCCGCCGCAACTCATCTGATGCCATCATGCGCGCGGCACTAGTCGGGGTTGACTTCGGTCACAGCGACTTTGCCGCCAGCATGGAGGAATTGATGCTGTTGTCGCGTTCCGCCGGTGCGGACCCGATTTCCACCATCACGGCCAAGCGTTCCAGCCCCGATTCCGCCTATTTTGTCGGCAGCGGCAAGGCCGATGAAATTGGCGACGTCGTCGTCAATGATGGCCTGGAAATCGTCATTTTCAACCATGCCCTCTCGCCCGCCCAGCAGCGCAATCTGGAAAAGCGCCTGAATGTGCGGGTACTCGACCGTACCAGCCTGATTCTCGACATCTTTGCGCAGCGCGCCAAGAGCCACGAGGGCAAGCTGCAGGTCGAGCTGGCCCAGCTGCAGCATCTGGCTACGCGCCTGATCCGCGGCTGGACTCACCTTGAGCGGCAAAAGGGCGGTATCGGCTTGCGCGGTCCCGGCGAGACGCAGCTCGAGACCGACCGCCGGCTGATCGGCGAGCGTGTCAAGGCGCTGCGCGCGCGCCTGGAAAAACTGCACAAGCAGCGCGAAACGCAGCGCCGCGCGCGCGGCCGCAATCACACATTCTCCGTGTCCCTGGTCGGCTATACCAATGCCGGCAAGTCGACCCTGTTCAATGCCGTGACCAAGGCCGGCGTGTATGTCGCCGATCAGTTGTTCGCTACCCTGGACACCACCTCGCGCCGGGTTTACCTGGGCCAGGAGGTGGGCAACGTGGTGATCTCCGACACGGTCGGCTTCGTGCGCGAATTGCCGCACCAGCTGGTGGCCGCCTTCCGCGCCACGCTTGAAGAAACCATCCATGCCGATCTGCTGCTGCACGTCGTCGATGCCGCGTCGCCGGTGCGCATGGAGCAGATCGAACAGGTCAACCTGGTCCTGAAGGAGATCGGCGCCGATCATATTCCGCAAATCCTCGTGTGGAACAAGATCGATGCGGCCGGGCTGGAGCCTTCGGTGGAGCGCGACGAATATGCTACGATCAGTCGCGTGTTCGTCAGTGCGCAGAAGGGCAGCGGTCTCGACCTGCTGCGCGATGCCATCGTCGAGATGGCGAAGAAGGCGCCCCGTTCGGCCCACCTCTATCAGAGCGATGAAGCACAGCAGGAAGATCAGTTTGACGGTCAGTACGACCAGCACGATGGCGCCGCCCCGGACCAGGCCGAAGAGCCTGGCGAGGACGATAGGTTTTCCACCCACTCCAAAGTCGGAACACGATAGTTATGCTTGTCTCCCTACTCAAAAAAACAGGCTTGAAGTTGTCCCTGAACGATCCCCGCTGGGGCAATCGCAAGGACGACGGCAAGAAAGCCCAAGAAGGCAAAAAGCCCGGCGAAGGTCCGCCGGACCTCGATCAGCTGTGGCGCGATTTCAACCAGCGCCTGAACGCCTTTTTCGGACAGAAGAACCGTCCCGACAACGGCGGCAATAACAACGGCGGCGGCAGCGGCCCGCGTCCCGACATGAAGGGCGCCGGCATCACCGCCGGCGTGGTCGGCGTGATTGCCGTCTTCATCTGGCTCGCCAGCGGCGCCTTCATCGTGCAGGAGGGCCAGAGCGGCGTCGTGCTGACGTTCGGCAAAGTCACGCGCACGGCGCCGGCCGGTTTCAACTGGCGCTGGCCGTATCCGTTCCAGACCGATGAAACCGTCAACGTGTCGCAGGTGCGCACCGTGGAAGTCGGTTATCGCACGTCGCTGCGCAACAAGCAGGCCAGCGAGTCGCTGATGCTGACGGACGATGAAAACATCATCGACATCCAGTTTGCGGTGCAGTACACCTTGAAAGATCCTGTCGAATGGCTGTTCAACGTGCGCGAGCAGGAAGACACCTTGCGCCAGGTCGCCGAAACGGCGATCCGCGAAGTGGTCGGCCGCAGCAAGATGGACTTCGTGCTGTATGAAGGCCGCGAAAAAGTGGCTTTTGATACGCAGAAATTGATGCAGCAGATTCTTGATGATTACAAGGTTGGCGTGTTGATTAACAACGTGACGATGCAGGCCGTGCAGCCGCCGGAGCAGGTGCAAGCCGCCTTCGACGATGCCGTCAAGGCCGGCCAGGACCGTGAGCGCCAGAAGAATGAAGGCCAGGCCTACGCCAATGACGTCATTCCGAAAGCACGCGGCGCAGCATTCCGCCTGGTGCAGGAAGCCGAGGCCTACCGGGCCATGGTGACCGAGAACTCCGAAGGTAATGCGTCGCGTTTCAAGCAGGTGCTGGTCGAGTACCAGAAGGCGCCGGCCGTCACGCGCGACCGCATGTACCTGGAAACGATGCAGCAAGTGTTCAGCAGTGCCAGCAAGGTCATGGTTGACGCCAAGACGGGCAGCAATCTGCTGTATCTGCCGCTCGACAAGTTGATCGCCCAGCAGGCGGCGTCGGACGCCTCGGCCGCGGCAGCGCGCGCCGCAGCGTCCTCGCCCGCAGCCAATACCGTTTTGCCACAGGAAGCCATGCCGACAGTAGAAGTGAATCAGCGCCGCGACAGCCGCTCTTCGCGTGAACGGGAGAGCCGCTAATGAACCGTATCGTTGCCGCCCTGATCGCGGGCTTTATCGCGATCATGCTCCTTTCCTCGACCGTGTTCGTCGTCGATCAGCGTAAATACGCCATCGTCTTCGCCCTTGGCGAAGTCAAGGAAGAAATCAGCAAACCTGGCTTGTACTTCAAGCTGCCGCCGCCGTTCCAGAACGTCATCTACCTGGACAAGCGCATCCTGACGCTCGACACGCCGGAGCCGGAACGCTTCATCACGGCCGAGAAGAAGAACATCCTCGTCGACGCGTATGTGAAGTGGCGCATCGTCAATCCGAAGACCTATTTCCGCAGCTTCGGCGGCGATGAAAGCCGCGCCCGCAACCGCATGTCGCAAATCGTCAAGGCCGCGCTGAACGATGAAATCACCAAGCGCACGGTGCGCGAAGTGATCTCGGGCGAGCGTGGCAAGGTGATGCAGGCGATCAAGGCCAAGGTGGCGGCCGAGGCCGAAGCCATCGGCGTGGGCATCGTCGATGTGCGCCTGAAGCGCGTCGACTACGTCGAGCAGATCAACAACTCCGTGTACGAGCGCATGAAGTCCGAGCGCGTGCGTGTGGCCAATGAACTGCGTTCGACCGGTTCGGCCGACTCCGAGAAAATCCGCGCCGACGCCGACAAGCAGCGCACGGTGATCCTGGCCGAAGCGTATCGCGAAGCCGAGAAGATCCGCGGCGAGGGCGACGCCAAGGCGTCGCAGATCTATGCGGAAGCCTTCGGCAAGAACCCCGAGTTCTACAAGTTCTACCGTAGTCTGGAAGCCTACCGCGCCACGTTCAAGGACAAGGGTGACGTGATGGTGGTCGACCCGAGTTCGGAATTCTTCAAGTACTTCAAGGGCGGCGGCGCAGCCGGTCCGGCCAAGAAGTAAGGCAGCATCGACACTGCACCCGGCCGCAAGGGCGGGTGGCAGCCGCGGCGGGGCCGGCATCGATGCCGGCCCCGYTTTTTTTTGTGCCCGCCGCACCGTTGCGGGAAGGCGTAAAATGCAGTGTTTTTAGCCCTGCGCGTCACCGTTTCGGACAACTTATCCCTAAAGGCCCGCGTTTTCGCGTAAAATATCAGGTTCGGCCTCTTGCCTGGCGCGCCCGCCGCTGCCTCGCATGATGCATTTTTCAACTTTCTTCCGTATCTCGCTCCCTCATGCCGAATTGGCTTTTGCCCGAAAATATTGCCGATGTTCTGCCGTCGGAAGCGCGCAAGATCGAAGAGCTGCGCCGCCTCATGCTGGATAATTTCCGTCTGTACGGATATGAACTGGTCATGCCGCCGCTGCTCGAGTATCTGGAATCGCTGATGACCGGCGCCGGCAAGGATACCGACCTGCGCACGTTCAAACTGGTCGACCAGCTGTCGGGCCGCATGCTCGGCCTGCGCGCCGACATGACGACGCAAGTGGCGCGCATCGACGCCCACCTGCTCAACCGTGCAACCGTCACCCGCCTGTGCTACGCCGGCAGCGTGCTGCATACCCGTCCGTCGGGCCTGCACGCCACCCGTGAGCCGCTGCAGATCGGCGCCGAAATCTATGGCCACGCCGGCCTGGAAGCGGATGCCGAGATCCAGGAACTGGCGCTCGCCTCGCTGGCGCTGGCCGGTTTCGACAGCGTGCGCCTGGATTTGTCGCACGTCGGCCTGTTGCGCGCTATCATTGCGCAAGATGCCGCTGCCGTGCGTGACGAGGCTGCGCTGTACACCCTGCTGCGCGCCAAGGATGCGCCGGGCCTGCGCGCCCTGACCGCATCCTACGATGCTGTCACGCGCGATGCGCTGCTGGCCTTGCCGAACCTGTACGGCGACATCGATGTGCTGGCGCGTGCGCGCGAAGTGCTGCCGCCGCTGCCGGGCGTGCTCAAGGCGCTGGCCGAACTGGCCGCGCTGGCAGGATCTGCCCTGGGCCGCGCCGAAGTGGCGATCGACCTGGCCGACCTGCGCGGCTACCAATATGAAAGTGGCGCGATGTTTGCGCTGTATGTACCTGGCTTGCCGAACGCCGTTGCGCGCGGCGGCCGTTATGACCACGTCGGCGAAGCGTTCGGCCGGGCACGTCCCGCGACCGGCTTCTCGCTCGATTTGCGCGAACTGGCGCGCCTGTTGCCGACCGCGGAACGGAAGCATTCGATCCGCGCGCCGTGGGGCAGCGCGCCAGAATTGAAGGAAAAAATCGCCGAGTTGCGCAAGGCGGGCGAGGTCGTGATCCAGAGTATGCCGGGTCACAGTAATGAACAAGACGAGTTCGAGTGCGATCGCGTGCTGGTACTTGCCGATAATGGTAGTAGCTGGATTCTTAAAAACTTAGGTTGAGTGATGTCAAAGAAAATTATGGCAAAGAACGTCGTTGTCATCGGCACCCAATGGGGCGATGAAGGTAAAGGCAAGATCGTCGACTGGTTGACCGATCACGCCCAGGGTGTGGTGCGCTTCCAGGGCGGCCACAATGCAGGCCACACGCTGGTCATCGGCGGCGTCAAAACCGCGCTGCAACTGATCCCGTCGGGCATCATGCGTCCAGGCGTCGCCTGCTACATCGGTAACGGCGTGGTCGTTTCCGTGCCGGACGTGCTGCGCGAAATCGACAAGCTCGAAGCGGTCGGCGTTGAAGTCGCCTCGCGCCTGAAAGTGTCGGACGCCGCGCCGGTGATCCTGCCTTACCACTCGGCACTCGACCTGGCCCGCGAAGCCGCGCGCGGCGCGGCCAAGATCGGCACCACCGGCAAGGGCATCGGCCCGGCCTATGAAGACAAGGTGGCGCGCCGCGCCATCCGCGTCGCCGACCTGTTGAACGAAGCCCGTTTTGCTGAAAAACTGGCGGAAAACCTCGATTACCACAACTTCGTGCTGGAGCACTACCTGAAGGCTCCGCGCATCGATTACCAGAAGACCCTCGACGACGCGCTGGCTTACGTGCCGCGTCTGCGTCCGATGGTCACCGACGTGTCGAGCGCGCTGTACAAGGCGCACAAGGCCGGCGCCAACCTGCTGTTCGAAGGCGCGCAGGGTTCCCTGCTCGACGTCGACCACGGCACCTACCCGTTCGTCACCTCGTCGAACTGCGTGGCTGGCAATGCCGCCGCCGGTTCGGGCGTCGGTCCCGGCATGCTGCACTACATCATGGGCATTACCAAGGCCTACACGACGCGCGTCGGCTCCGGCCCGTTCCCTTCGGAACTGCCAACGGATGCGGGCGTCGGCCACCACCTGGCGCAAGTCGGCCATGAATTCGGCACCGTGACGGGCCGTGCCCGCCGCTGCGGCTGGTTCGACGCCGCCTTGCTGCGCCGCTCCGTGCAGATCAACGGCGTGACGGGCATGTGCCTGACCAAGCTGGACGTGCTGGACGGTATCGAAACGCTGAAACTGTGCACCGGCTACACCATCGATGGCGTCGCCACGGACATCTTCCCGTCGGGCGCTGAAGAAGCGGCCCGTTGCGTGCCCGTGTACGAAGAAATGCCGGGCTGGACGGAAAGCACCGTCGGCGCGAAATCGCTGGCGGCCCTGCCGGCAACGGCGCGCGCTTATATCAAGCGCATCGAAGAACTGGTCGGCGTGCCAGTGGACATGGTTTCGACCGGTCCGGATCGTGAAGAAACGATCGTGCTGCGCCACCCATTCGAGTAAGCTGCTGGACACAATCCGCCGCAAGGCGGATTTTTTTAATCACGCTAATAATAAGATTCCACTATCATGACTACCCCACAATCGAACGATCAACATCTCTGGGTCAACTGGGAAGAGTACCACCGCCTGATCGAGCGCCTGGCGCTCAAGGTCTACGAATCGGGCTGGAAATTTGACCAGGTATTGTGCCTGGCGCGCGGCGGCGTGCGTCCTGGCGACGTGTTCTCGCGCATTTTTGATTTGCCGCTGGCCATCCTGTCGACCAGCTCCTACCGCGAGGACGCGGGCACGGTGCGCGGCGACCTCGATATCGCCAAGTACATGACCATGACCAAGGGTCCGCTGGCCGGCCGCATCCTGCTGGTCGACGACCTGGCCGATTCCGGCGTCACGCTGGACAAGGTCACGCGTCACCTGAAGGAAAACTTCCCCGATGTGACGGAAGTCAAATCGGCCGTGATCTGGCTGAAGGGCTGCTCCGTCGTGCGTCCCGACTACTTCCTCGACGAACTGCCGCACAATCCGTGGATCCATCAGCCGTTCGAAGACTACGACGGCCTGCGTCCGCACCAGCTGGCGGCGTGGATCAAGAAGGGCGAAGCAGGCAAGTAATTGCGTGCGCGCTTGCAAAAAAAAGACGATCGTGTATCGTCTTTTTTTTCGTCCAAGGAAATGCGATGACCATACTGACGACGGCGCGCCTGCGCCTGGAACCGATCAACGAGAGCCACTACGAGCGCATGCGCACGCTCAACACCGATCCCGAGGTGATGACCTACCTGAACGCGGGCCAGCCCGAGTCGGAAGAGGTGACGCGCGCGGCTATTACGCGCACCATGGGGCGCTGGGCCGAGTGGGGCTATTCGTGGTGGGCGCTGATCCGCCTCGACGACGGCGAGATGGTGGGCATGGCTTGCCTGCAGCATCTCGATGGAGACAAAAATAAACCGCATGAAATCGGCTGGCGCCTGGCGCGTACGGGCTGGGGCCAGGGCTATGCCAGCGAGGCGGCGGTCGCCATCGTCGCGCATGCGTTCGGTGTCGTCGGCGCGCCCGAAGTGGTGGCCGTGGCGCATCCGGACAATGCCGCCTCGATCAAGGTCATGACGCGCCTGGGCATGCAGTACGAGGGCATGGAGCGCCATTACGACCTCGATACCGTCGTGTACCGGCTGGCGCGCCCATGACGGCAAGGCCGAAGCCCCTGAAGCTGGGCTGCAGCTAGGGCGTGCAGTTTTCGCCCGATGGCACGCGCCTGGCCGTGCTGGGACGCGACCTGGTCCTGTGGGACGTGGCGGCGCGGATCAAGCTGTGGCGCGGCAAGTTCATCGCGCACATGTCGGGCATGGCGTTCTCGCCCGACGGCAGCCGGATCGCCATCAAGAGCACGACGGGCCAGATGGCCGTGGTCGATGCGCAGTCGGGGCAACTGCTGCTCAACTTCCAGAATAAAAAGGATCGCGAAGGCTCCGACCCCGCGTGGTCGCCGTGCGGGCAGCAGCTTGCCGACGGCGGCTGGGACGGCCGCCTGCGCGTGCGCGACGCGCAGACGGGCGAGGTGCTGTTCATGCAGGAGCATCCGGGCGAGATGCTGCGCGATGCCTGCGCCATCGATGGCGGACGGCGTCTGCTGGTCCAGCATGGCGTCAAATCCGTGGCCGAGGGGCAGGTGCAGCCGCCCGATTATTGCAGCGTGTGGGACTGGCCGCTGCAGGCGGGGGGCGGCCGCGTGGTGCTGTCGCTGCCCGGCATCATGTCCTGCGCGCCATCGCCGGACGGCGCGCGCCTGGCCGTGCTGCACCACGCCGGCGGCGTGGAGTATCTGTCCGTGCAGGCGATGGACGATGGCCGCGTGCTGGCCAGGGTGCCCGTGGAAGCGGGCGGCGGCACGGGCAACGGCTTGCGCTGGCTGCCCGACGGCAGCGCGCTGGGACGCATCGGCAAGGGCAAGCTGCTGTTTTACGGCTGGCCCGGGTTAAACGTCCTGGCGCAGGAAAACTTTATTTATCCCTGCGCGCTGGACTTTTTGCCTGGCTCGCCACTGGCCGCCATCGGCTCGTGGGAGTCTGGCGTGCTGATGGAGTTGAATGTTCACAAGGAAATCGCATGATCACCTGTTATTTGCGCTACATCATCGACCCGTATAAATTGCGGGAATTCGAAGCCTACGGCAAGCTGTGGATACCGCTGGTCGAACGCTTCGGCGGCCAGCACCACGGCTACTTTTTGCCATCGGAAGGGACCAGCAATGTGGCGCTGGCCATGTTCTCGTTCCCCAGCCTGGCCTTGTACGAGCAGTACCGCACTGATTCGATGCAGGACGCCGAATGCCAGGCCGCCTTCCGCTATGCCGAAGAGACGCGCTGCATCGTCAGCTATGAACGCAGTTTTTTCCGGCCCGTGTTTGCCTGATCCGCCTCAATCGCGCTGTGGCGCACCCAGGGGGAAGAGGTGGCGGTACGGACGTGCCTCTTCCACCGCGCGGGCGAATGATGGGCGGGCCAGCAGGCGCGCGCGGTAGGCGCGCAGCAGGGGCAGCGTGGCTGGAATCGGCTGCGTCCAATCCGCATAGAACAGCGAGGGAGCGGCGGCGCAGTCGGCCAGGGTAAAGTCTTCGCCCGTCGCCCACGTCTTGCCGGCCAGGCGGGTTTCCAGCCAGGCGTAGGCGAGCTCCAGTTTTTCAGCGGCAAACGCGCGGCCTTCCCGGGCCTTCGCCGGGTCGCCGGTCAGCGCGGCGCCGACGGCATGCTGCACGGGCGTCATGACGTGCAGGTCGAAATAGCGGTCGAGAAAGCGCACGTCCAGCGCCTGCATGGCGTCGTCCGGCAGCAGGCGCAGCGGACCCGGATGGGCCAGTTGCAGGTATTCGATGATAATGCTGGTCTCGGCGACGTTGCGCTCCCCATCCACCAGCAGCGGGAATTTGCGCAGCGGCCAGCGCTCCAGCCACTCGTGCAGGTGCTCGGGCATGTCCGGCGCCAGGCAGCGGAAGCTGAACGGTATGGCATTCTCGTACAGGGCGATGAGCACCTTTTGCGTGTACGAGGAGAAGGGATGGCCGTAGAGTATGAGTGACACGCTGGAATCTCCTGTCATTTTGCTAGGTTGGCAACACGCGCGTGCTGCAACGATAGTGCAATGTCAGGCTCAAAGCAAGCGATCCGGGCAGTTCGTGCACCTGCCGTTTCGCTTGCCGCCGCCATCCTTAGCCCAGGCTCGCCAGGTAGCGCAGTCCCGTGATGCTGGGGAAGAAGCAATATACGCCGCCCCGCGTGATGACGCTGCGCGAGAAATGCCGCAGTGTCGTATTGCCGCTGCCCTTGGGACCCACGCCGGGCAAGGTGAAGGAACTGACGGACGGGTCATTGATTCCCAAAAACACGTCCTGGCCGCTGATGTTGAAGGTGGCATTGCCGGCCTCGGGACCGGCCGGGCCGACGGCTGATTTGACGAAAGTATCGTCATCGTTCCATTGCTCCATCAGGAATTCGAACTGATTGCGCAGGTTGGCGTTGATGAAGTAGCCGACCAGGCCGCGGCGTTCCGCGATGGGGGCGGCCGGATCATATTCGCTACCGTAGGGCATGGCGCGCCGCACGATGCGGTGGTGGCGTGCGGAGGTGCCCACGACGCCTTCGTCGCGCGGATTGTTGCGCCGGATATGCGCGCCGACCGGGCATTTCAGGCCCAGCGTGTCGTCCAGTTGCGGCTGTGCGCCATCGACATAGTGAAAATGGTTCAGGCTGGCATCCGGCAGCTCGGGGCCGGGCTCGTCCGGCCTGAGCACCAGCGGATTGCCGTTGCGCCAGCGCCCGCACATCTTGGCGGCCACCATCTCGGTGCTGAGTCCGGAACTGGCCGCGCCCTGGCTCAGGATGCTGTCGAACAGGGCCACGTCCTGCTCCAGGATGCGGAAGGCGGCATAGCTGCCATTGGTGGACAGTTGCGGCGGCTGCACCCGGTAGGTGCCGCCGTTTTCATTCGGATAGCCGAGCAGGAATTCCCCCGTCTTGACGCTGTTGAGCGGGTCGGGCTCGTGCTCATGCTTGCGCTGCGGGGCGCCATCGACGTCCGGCTGGGCGATGTTGTCGCGGTAGCCGAAATGCACGCGGTTGCCTGGCAGGGCCACGCCGTCGTGGGCATACAGTTCACGCCAGCCGGCGGCAAAGGCATGCCGTAGGGCGGCCGACGTTGCCTGCAGCACTTCCGGCGATGCGCTGACCCACAGGCTCAGCAGCGCATGCACCTGGCCGGCCTCGGTGGCCGCTCCCAGGTTGCCGAGCCAGTGTTCGGGGGCGCTGTCGCCCACGTCGCCCACGGCGGCGATGCTGGCCGGGTCGGCGGCGCCCCGTTGAAATGCCAGGTCAAACGTGGCCAGGTCGGCCGCGCCCACTCCCAGCGCGGACAGGCCGGGAGCGGTAAAGCTGAGGTTCAGGAAGCACGGCGGTTTGGGGCTGATGTGGCGCGCGGTGGTAATCGACGGCAGTCCGTCGCTGCCGTCGAGCAGGGCCGCGATGGTGCGCCGCGCCAGTACCGCATCCGTGATGCTGAAGATGAAATGGCGCGCCAGGTTGACGCGGTAGCCGCGCAGTATCGTGCCTTGCACGTCGTCGTAATCGATGATGGGATCGGCCATGCTGTCTCTCCGGGGGCAGGGGCTGGCAAGATGGCGGGGCCGTCAGCGCAGCCCCGGCGCGGGGTGCGGTTCAGCTTGAGGCGAGGATTTGCTGGACGGTCTGCGGATAGGCGCTATACAGGCCGATATTGGGCACCTGCTGCGCGGCGTCGTTGGCGGTGATGAAGGCTTCAAATGCGGCCACGTGGTCGGCAACGGGCATCAGCGCCTTGCCGCCCACGACAAACTGCAGCAGCGCGTCGAATACCTCGCCCAGTTGGGCCACAAAGTCTTCGATGTAGCTGTTGAAACTGCCGTCATACTCGGTGATCACGCCGATGACCAGGGTGCCGGAAGCGCCTGCCGAGCCAATGTTGGGCAGCAGATTGGCCTGGGAGCGGTCAAGCAGGGTGAAACGGGCAAAGTGCACGGTACCGATATCGGTGAGGGCGGCATTGATCTTCGCCTGGTATTCCTGCAACGCTGCGGCGATGGAGATCGGATTGGTGCCGGGTAGCACCGGCATCATCAAGCACAGTGGATTTGCCATGGGAGGCTCCTCATTACGTGGGTGTCGGGAGGACCGACACTACGCCGCGGCGCCAACTGCGTCAAAAACTATATTTTTGATTCTGTTGCTAAAATCGCACCATTGCAACATGATAGTTGCTGCGAAATGTGGTCTCATGTGGATAGTTGCCGTGACTGGCCTGGGCCGTCGGACACTCTGCAGCAAGGCTGCCGCAGCCTGTTTTGGCCGACGCAAGTGACACTGCCGGCGGCACCGGGTTCCTGATGGACTATGTGGGCATGATGGGGCGGCGACCCGATGCCGGGCCGCCTTCCGCCATGCCGGGGCGCCGCATCATCGGTGACGGGGAGGGCTTTTTCGGCCCATGTCCGGCTGCCGCCCAGCGGCCAGGCGTCAGTCCTCGGCCTGGAATTCGCTGGCCGAGACAAACAGGTCCCACGCGGCGATGAACAGGGCCGCCACCACGGGGCCGATGACGAAGCCGTTCAGGCCGAACAGGGCCATGCCGCCGACGGTCGACAGCAGCACCACGTAGTCGGGCATCTTGGTATCCTTGCCCACCAAAACGGGGCGCAGCACGTTGTCGACCAGGCCGATGACGAAGACGCCGAACGCCGCCAGGCCCGCGCCTTGCCAGACGGCGCCCGTGGCCAGGAAGTAGGCGGCCACGGGCGCCCAGACGAGGGCGGCGCCGACGGCGGGCAGCAGCGACAGGAAGGCCATCAGCACGGCCCACAGCAGGGGCGCGGGCACGTCGAGGAACCAGAACGCCAGGCCGCCGAGGGCGCCCTGGGCGATCGCGACCAGAATGTTGCCTTTCACGGTGGCGCGGATCACCGTCGTGAAATTGTTAAACAGGCGCTGCTTGTACTTGCGGCTCAGCGGCACGGCGGCCTTGATGCGTGCCGACAGGGCCGAGCCGTCGCGCATGAGGAAAAACAGCAGGTACAGCATGATGCACAGGCTGGTGAGGAATTCAAACGTGTACAGGCCCACATTGATGGCTTTTACCGCCACCACCTGGCTGACCTGCGTGGCGCCATCGGCCAGCTTGTCCTGCAGGCTCGCCAGGCTGGACAGGTTGAAGCGTTCGAGCAGATTGATCAGCCATTGCGGCAGCACGGCCATGATTTTGTTGAAGAACATGCCCACCGTGATTTCGCCCGAGCGCACCATTTCCACCACGCCCGCCGCCTGGTTCACCAGCGACACGGAAATGAGCGACAAGGGCAGGATGACGATGACGATGATCAACAGCAAGGTCAGCAGCGACGCCAGGCCGGCGCGCCCCTTGGTTTTGGCCAGCAGCCAGCGGTAGACGGGCGCAAACAGGATCGCCAGCACCATGCCCCAGAAGACGGCGCCTGCGTACGGCGCCAGTATCCAGCCAAAGCCGATGGTGACGATACTCAAGAGGAGCAAGAACACTTTTTGGTGCAGCGTGAGGGTATGCATGGGTGGTGGCGCAATGAGAAGGGTTGAGTTGCCCCATCATAAGCGAGGCGTGCTGCAGCGCGCCATACAATTGTCGCGCTGCGCACCTGGCGCCGGGTGGCTGGCAACGTTGTGGCGGCAGTTCCAGTAAGCTGTCGTTCCCGGCGCCCCATCCCCGGCGCCCCTCACTTCAGGAATCAGCGTGGCCGATCACATGCATTTTTATGAACCTGCGCAGGGCCACGGCTTGCCGCACGATCCCTTCAACGCGATTGTCGGGCCGCGTCCGATCGGCTGGATCGCCTCGCGCAGCGGCGAGGGCGTGCTCAATCTGGCGCCCTACAGTTTTTTCAACGCTTTCAATTACACGCCGCCGCTGATCGGTTTTTCCAGCATCGGCCGCAAGGATACCCTGCGCAATATCGAGCAGACGGGCGAATTCGTGTGGAACCTGGCGACCCGTCCGCTGGCCGAGGCGATGAACGCCAGCTGCGCGCCGGCCCCGCCCGAGATCGACGAATTCGCGCTGGCCGGCCTGACGCCGGCCGCCTCGCGCATCGTCAAGGTGCCGCGCGTGGCCGAAAGCCCCGTCTCCTTCGAATGCCGGCGCACGCAGATCATCGAGCTCGAAGGCGTCAATGGCGACAGTGTCGGCAGCTGGCTGGTGCTGGGCGAAGTGGTGGGCGTGCATATTGCGCGCCATCTGTTGACCGATGGCGTGTACGACACGGCTGCCGCCGCGCCGATATTGCGCGGCGGCGGTCCGGCCGATTATTTCGAAATCGGACCCGACAGCCTGTTCCGCATGCGCCGGCCCGCCTGGCCATAGTACGCGACGGGCTAGGCGGCGGTCGCCAGTTGCGAGCGGCGATAGTCGAGCGGCGTAGTACCCACCAGTTCCGTAAAACTGCGGCTGAAATGGGCCTGGTCAAAAAAGCCCAGTGCATGCGCCAGGCTGACCAGGTCGGGCGCGTCGGGCTGCGCCAGGCGCCAGATCGCCTCCTGCAGGCGGTAGCGCTGGATCACCCATTTTGGCGGCACGCCCACGTAGTTGGCGAACAGGCGCTGCAGCCGGCGTTCGCCGATGGCCATGTTCTCGCACAGCTGCGCCACGCTGGCCGGGCCGTCGTGTGCCGCGGCGGCGGCAGTCAGCCTGGCGGCCAGCAGGGCGGCGTCATCGATCTGCGGCCGCCTTGCCAGCAGCAGTGCCTGCGCCTGCGCCACCATGGCCGCATCGTCGGCTTGCCGCAGCACCCGTGCCTCGGCTTGCGCGACCGGCATGTCCAGCAGGGCATCGGCGGCAATGGTCGTGTCGGTGAACGATGACAGGGGCTGGCTGATGAACGGGCGCAGGCCGCCCGGCGCGAAGCGCACGCCCAGCACCTTGCCCGCGCCGGTCAAGGGCCGGTCGAAGGCGCCGCGCACCACGCCATGGATGGCCGTGCGGCCAAGGTCGAACACCAGGTGGGCGTTCGGGTAGGGCAGCACGCGCTGCGTCTCCGGCGCGCAGCCCCGCCTGTCCCATTCGACGACCCAGAAATAGTCGATGAACGGCGCCAGCGCGGCGGCCGGCGGGTAGGTCGCCAGGCGTATGCGGCGCGCCGCCGCCTGCGGGTCGACGATGCCTTTCGGCGCCAGCCCGCGCGCGGCAAGCAGATTGACCGTGCTGTCGGCTTTATCCAATATTTGTCTCCTGTGCGGCCTTAAGCTGGTCCTCTCGCATCAATGGAAGGGGAATCATGAAATCACGCAGCCTGGCGGGCCTGATGCTGGCCGCATGTTGTCTATCGGTGGCGCCAGCCGGCGCCGCTTCATCTGCAGAGGGGGATCATCGCATGCACGCGCACGCTACGGGAAGTTTCAGCATTACCATGACGCCGTCCGCGGCGCCGCAGCGCGCGGGGCGCACGACCTTGGGCAAGGTGTTGCTCGACAAGGCCTATGCCGGCGACCTGGTCGCCACGGCCAGGGGCGAGATGCTCAGCGCCGTCACCGACACCAAGGGCGCCGCCGGCTATGTCGCCATGGAAGCGATCACGGGCGTGCTGCAGGGCAGGCAAGGCAGTTTCGTCGCGCAGCATGCGGGCACCATGGCCGATGGCAAGCAGCAGCTGACCATCGTGATCGTACCGCATTCCGGCACGGGCCAATTGACGGGCATCAACGGCACGCTGGTCATCCGCATTGAAAACGGCCGGCATTTCTACGATATCGACTATTCGCTGCCGGCGCCGTAGGCGGGCCACAGCCCGGCCCAGGCCAGGCCAGCCGTCTATTTGCCCAGGATCGACGCCACATTGTCGGTGCCCGGTGCGCCGAACAGCTGCTGCTTGAGGATGTGCAGCTGGTCGCGCACCTGCGCCGCCTTTTCGAACTCGAGGTTCTTGGCGTGGTCGACCATCAGTTTTTCCAGGCGCTTGATTTCCTTGCTGACCTGTTTCTCGCTCATGGCTTCGAATTTCGCCGCTTCCTGCGCCACTTGCAGGGTTTCGCGCGCTTCCTGCGGGCTGTAGACGCCGTCGATCATTTCGCGGATCGACTTTTTCACGCCGATCGGGATGATGTTGTTGGCCGTATTGAAGGCGATCTGCTTGGCGCGGCGGCGTTCCGTCTCGTCGATGGCGCGGCGCATGGAGTCCGTGATGCGGTCGCCGTACAGGATCGCCGTGCCGTTCAGGTTGCGCGCGGCGCGGCCGATGGTCTGGATCAGGCTGCGCTCGGAGCGCAAGAAGCCTTCCTTGTCCGCGTCGAGGATGGCGACCAGCGACACTTCCGGCAAGTCCAGGCCCTCGCGCAGCAGGTTGATCCCCACCAGCACGTCGAAGGTGCCCAGGCGCAGGTCGCGCAGGATTTCCACGCGCTCCACCGTCTCGATATCGCTGTGCAGGTAGCGCACCTTGATGCCATGGTCGCCCAGGTATTCCGTCAATTGCTCCGACATGCGCTTGGTCAACGTCGTCACCAGCACGCGCTCGTCCTTCTTGATGCGCTCGACGATTTCCGACATCAGGTCGTCCACCTGCGTGCTGGCGGGGCGCACGATGATTTGCGGGTCGACCAGGCCGGTCGGGCGCACGACCTGCTCGACCACCTGGTCGGAATGGCTTTTTTCGTATTCGGCCGGCGTGGCCGAGACGAACACGGTCTGGCGCATCTTCTGCTCGAATTCCTCGAATTTCAAGGGCCGGTTGTCGAGCGCGGACGGCAGGCGGAAGCCGTAGTCGACCAGGTTGGTCTTGCGCGAGCGGTCGCCGTTGTACATGGCGCTCAGCTGGCCCGTCAGCACGTGCGACTCGTCGAGGAACATCAGCGCGTCAGCCGGCAGATAGTCGACCAGGGTCGGCGGCGGTTCGCCAGGCAGCGCGCCGCTCAAGTGGCGCGAATAGTTCTCGATGCCCTTGGTGAAACCGATTTCCGCCATCATTTCCAGGTCGAAGCGCGTGCGCTGCTCCAGCCGCTGCTCTTCGATCAGTTTATTCTCCTTGCGGAAGAACTCGAGGCGCTCGCGCAGCTCGTCCTTGATGGTTTCCACGGCGCGCAGCACGGTGGAGCGGGGCGTGACGTAGTGCGAGCCCGGATACACGGTGAAACGCGGGATCTTTTGCCGCACGCGGCCCGTCAGCGGGTCGAACAGCTGGATCGATTCGATCTCGTCGTCGAACATTTCCAGGCGCACGGCCAGTTCCGCATGCTCGGCGGGGAAGATGTCGATGGTGTCGCCGCGCACGCGGAAGGTGCCGCGGCCGAAATCGACCTCGTTGCGCGTGTACTGCATCTGGATCAGGCGCGCGATGACGTCGCGCTGGGCGACCCTGTCCTTGACGCGCAAGGTCAGGATCATCTGGTGGTACTCGTTCGGATTGCCGATGCCGTAGATGGCCGAGACGGTGGCGACGATGATGACGTCGCGCCGCTCCATCAGCGACTTGGTGCACGACAGCCGCATCTGTTCGATATGTTCGTTGATCGACGAATCCTTTTCGATGAACAGGTCGCGCTGCGGCACGTAGGCTTCCGGCTGGTAGTAATCGTAGTAGCTGACGAAGTATTCGACGGCGTTCTGCGGGAAAAAGTCGCGGAACTCGCTGTACAGCTGCGCCGCCAGCGTCTTGTTCGGCGCGAAGACGATGGCCGGCCGGCCCATGCGCGCGATGACGTTGGCCATGGTGTAGGTCTTGCCCGAACCGGTCACGCCCAGCAGGGTCTGGAAGGCCAGTCCGTCGGCGATGCCCTCGGACAGCTGGGCGATTGCCGTGGGCTGATCGCCGGCCGGAGGGAAGGGCTGGTGCAGCTTGAAGGGGGAATCCGGGAAAGAGATAATTGCGCTTTCCGCCTCGCTGGCGGTAGATAATTCGGGCATGTGAATCAGACCTTTGTTAGAATAGTGCTCTGCTGGCGGCCCTGGCGTTGTATTCGGGGCGCTGTTGTCTACAACTCCGCTGTGAACCTGCTTCCAATCGAATCCAATCTTATCATGACGAACCCAACTGTTTCTGCCAGTCTGTTTAGCGCCATCGAGATGGCCCCACGCGACCCGATCCTGGGCATCACCGAAGCATTTAACGCGGACCAGAATCCCGCCAAAATCAATCTGGGCGTTGGCGTCTATTATGACGACAACGGCAAGGTGCCTCTGTTAGCTTGCGTACGCAAGGCGGAAGCCATCCTGATCGAACAGGCCGCCCCACGCACCTATCTGCCGATCGAAGGCCTGGCTGCCTATGACAAGGCGGTGCAGGAACTCGTATTTGGCGCCGACAGCGCCGTTATTCAAGAGCGCCGCGCCGTCACCGTGCAAGCCATCGGCGGCACGGGCGCACTGAAGATTGGTGCCGA
Source organism: Janthinobacterium sp. GW458P (assembly GCF_002127585.1). Classification (GTDB taxonomy): domain Bacteria; phylum Pseudomonadota; class Gammaproteobacteria; order Burkholderiales; family Burkholderiaceae_D; genus Janthinobacterium. The sequence continues at coordinate 12,892 of NZ_NEGZ01000056.1, read as the reverse complement.
CTTCCTGCAGCGCTTCGCGCCGGGCGCCCAGGTCTACATCAGCGACCCGAGCTGGGAAAACCACCGCGCGCTGTTCGAGAACGCCGGTTTCGTTGTGAATAACTACACGTACTACGATGCCGCCACCCATGGCGTGAACTTCGACGGCATGCTGGCCAGCCTGAACGCCATGCCGGCCGGCTCCATCGTCGTGCTGCACGCCTGCTGCCACAACCCGACCGGCGCTGACCTGAGCGTCGCCCAGTGGGACCAGATCATCGCTGTCGTCACGTCGCGCGGCCTGGTGCCGTTCCTGGACATGGCCTACCAGGGCTTCGCCAACGGCATCGCCGAAGACGGCGCCGTGGTGCGCCGCTTTGCCGACGCGGGCGGCCCGCTGCTGGTGTCGAACTCGTTCTCGAAATCGTTCTCGCTGTACGGCGAGCGCGTGGGCGCCCTGAGCGTCGTCGCCTCGAGCGCCGATGAAGCGGCCCGCCTGCTGTCGCAGCTGAAGCGCGTCGTGCGCACCAACTACTCGAACCCGCCTACGCATGGCGGCAAGGTGGTCGCTACCGTCCTGGCCACGCCGGAACTGCGCCAGCTGTGGGAAGAGGAGCTGGCCGGCATGCGCGTGCGCATCCGCGAAATGCGCAATGCCTTCGTGGAAAAGCTGAAAGCCAAGGCGCCAGGCCACGACTTCGAATTCGTGCGCCAGCAAATCGGCATGTTCTCGTACTCGGGCCTCACCAAGGAGCAGGTGGCATCGTTGCGCGAGCAATCGATCTACGCCGTCGACACGGGCCGTATCTGCGTGGCAGCATTGAATTCGCGCAACATCGACATCGTTATTGACGCGATCGCCAAAGTACTTTAATATCTTGCTTCTTCGGCGCTGCATGCAAGTGCGGCGCTGATGGCAGTGGAAAGTCGGCGATGGCCGTGTTTGTCGGGACGCAGTATCCGTCTTGCAAATATGGAACAAGCGACATATAATATTGCCTCTTTTCCCTGATAGCTCAGTTGGTAGAGCGACGGACTGTTAATCCGCAGGTCCCTGGTTCGAGTCCAGGTCGGGGAGCCAGAATTCGAAAGGCCATGTTGAAAAACATGGCCTTTTTTGTTTTTTGCGCCGCCGGTAGGCCGCGCGATGCCGGGATAAGATTTCTCTATGGAAATCTAGACAGCGCCAGGTTTGGCCTATATAATACGGCCTCTTTTCCCTGATAGCTCAGTTGGTAGAGCGACGGACTGTTAATCCGCAGGTCCCTGGTTCGAGTCCAGGTCGGGGAGCCAGAATTCGGAAGGCCATGTTGAAAAACATGGCCTTTTTTGTTTTCCGGCCCCTTCCACGGGGCCGGCCGGTGCGTGATCGCGTTTTGCGCTATCCTGAAGGCATCACTTCAGGAGCATCTTCCCATGACTTGTACCTCCGCCTTGCGCCATATCGTCCTATGCGACTTTCTCGATGGCATCACTTCCGCCAAGCATGCCGAGCTTGTCTATGAATTTTCCCAGCTGAAACACCACATTCCCGGCATCCTGCAATTCGAGTGGGGGCCGAACGTCAGCCCGGAAGGCCTCGACGATGGTTTTACCGATTGCTTCAGCCTCACCTTTGCCGGGGCCGGCGCGCGCGACGTGTACCTGACCCATCCGGCTCACCTGGACTTTGTCGAACTGCTCAAGCCATGGCTGGGACGGGTGCTGGTCGTTGACTACAGCCCGCAAGACCATCCCGGTTGATCGGCGAGCGCGGCGAGCGCGGGGAAAAATGCATTTTCTCCCAGGGAAGTCTGGACATCTGAAAGTTTGCCCTATAAAATGCGGCCTCTTTTCCCTGATAGCTCAGTTGGTAGAGCGACGGACTGTTAATCCGCAGGTCCCTGGTTCGAGTCCAGGTCGGGGAGCCAGAACATGCAGCAGCAGAAAGCCCAGCCCTCATCCGCTTGGGCTTTTTGCATTTCAGGGGCCGTTCGTTGCGGCATGGCGCGCCGTGGTCACCGATTCTTGATCCACCGCACAGAGCGCCAGGCATCCGGCGCTAAGCTGGAGGAAGCAGGGCCTCAGCGGCACTGTCATCGCCCTCAACTTCCTGGAGCAGCTGAAATGGATGAGCTTGCAAGTGCTGCGCCGCCAACGATCGTGCTGGTGCATGGTGGTTTTGTCGATGGATCGGGCTGGGAGGGCGTCTACAGGGCGCTGCACAAGCAGGGATGCCGCGTGTCCATCGTGCAAAATCCAACGCTATCGCTGGCGGACGACGTGGCCGCGACCCGGCGGGTCATTGCTGCCGCGCCGGGGCCGGTGATCCTGGCGGGGCATTCCTACGGCGGCGCCGTGGTCACGGAAGCGGGGAATGATCCCCAGGTCAAGAGCCTCGTCTACATTGCGGCATTTGTGCCGGATCAAGGCGAATCCGTCGATACCTTGATCAAACATGCCCCGCCAGGTGCGCCGGTGCCGCCGATCTTGCCGCCACGCGATGGTTTTTTATTGCTCGATCAGCAAAAATTTGCGGCGGCCTTTGCCGCCGATATCCCCGCGGAGAAGGCGCGCTTCATGGCGGCGTCGCAAGTGCCGTGGGGCATGGCTGCATTGACCGGCGTGGTCACGGCGCCGGCATGGAAGAGCAAGCCCTGCAGCTACCTGGTGGCCACCGAGGACAGGATGATTTCACCCGTGGCGCAACGGGGCATGGCCAAACGTGCGGGCGCCAGGGTGGTTGAAGTTGCTGCCAGCCATGCCGTCTACCTCTCCCGGGCGGATGCGGTGGCGTCACTGATCAGGAAAGCCGTTGAGGCTTTGCCGGCGGCTGCATAGGCAAGAAATGCCCGGGGCGGCCGATCGGCGCCCCGCACTGCGCCGGTGGCGTGGCGGGCGCCGGGGCCGTCCGCTTATCGTCGACGGCCCATATCAGGACTGATCGGCCGCATCGAGCACCTGGATGATGGCACGTTGAAATTTCTCGGCTTCATCCTGATGGATTTGATGTCCGGACTGTTCAAACAGAAACAAGCCTTTCCTTGGCGCCTGCAACGTCTCAAAATACGCTTGCGTGATCCTGGTCGAGGTCTGGATATCGTTCTTGCCAACGAAGAAATAGATGGGGCAGTCAACGCTCTTCAAGGTCTTGGGCAAGTCAATGTTCATGACCTCGTTCCACACGGGCGACCAGGTCTTCGACCATTGCAAAAATCCCGTCTTGAAACCCGCACTCGTTGCAAATTCCTTGCCATCCTTGTAAAAAAGCCACTTCCTCAAATAAAACATGCTTTCGTCACTGGCAAACGGGAAACTGACGCTGTCCAGCTCCTGGCTGGCGAGGGCATGGTCCTTGAAGTGCACTTTCAAGGCCTGCAGCAATTCCTTCTCGCTCTCCAGCTGGCTTACGACAGGGTTGGACGCGAAATAGGCATGTAGCAATTCCGGATGATGCTTGACGATATAAAAGCCCAGCACGTTGCCCCAGGAGCTGCCCAGCAGGTATATCTTGTCCTGCTTTAATTCCTTTCGCAGAAATTGTATGACCTGATACGTATCCTGTTCCATCTGCGCGACGGACGGCTGGGTGGGGGATGGATTGAGTTTCAGGGTTTTTCCCGCGTCCCGCTGGTCCCATTGCACCAGCGTGTATCTGTCTTTCAGGATGCTGGTAAAGGAATCCGCCCCCTTGATCATGGAGCTGCCCGGGCCGCCCGATAAAAACAGGAGCACGGGTTTGCTGGCGTCGTCGGTTTTGATTTCTATGACCTGTTTTATGCCGCCGATTTCAGGCGTCAGTGTGGTACTGGCGTAGGCGGGGAGGCTTGGGGGTGGTGTTTCCTGCGTGTTGTGCGCCTGGCATGCAGAAAATGGGGTCAGGGCGGTCAATAGCACTAAAAACGTCATTTTTTTTATCATGGTCTTGTCATCAGTTTCAGGTTGATTGCATCGGCGCATCACGCGCCGCATGGGGACAGCTGATAGGTGCACGCCAGGCTTGCTGCGGCCGTTTGCGCATGGGCCATGCTGCCAATTTTTAGGCAAGCTTGCAATCTTTTTAAGAGGAATCAGCGTGCAGCCTGCGCCGGCGGGCCTGGATGGCACGGCCGCGCCTGCTTATCGGCTTCCTTGCTGCGAGGGTAGTAATACTACATTGGCAAACAATTTATTTATGTAGGATAATGACGGCACGGATTGCATTTGTTCAAATGTGATTTAACGCAATCATCGTAGTCAACAAAATAACAAGTCTTGCGGGAGTCTCATGAAACATCCAGGCAGCGCCCCCTCTGAAGCATTCCCCTCCATTCCCCGCATCAGCCGCCGCCACGCCCTGGTCGGCCTGGCCGCCCTGCTGGCGCAGGCCGGTTTCTGGAGCAATCCGCTGTCGGCCGCCATGCAGCCTCCGGCCAGCGCGCCCGCTGCGGGCCCGGCGCCCGGCAGCATGCTGTTCTACACCCTGTCGCAAACCATCACGGGCCACCGCGATTTGTCCGCCGGCACGGCGGCGCGCATCGAACACGCCATGCGCAGCAACGTGCCCGGCTTTGCCGAGCGCCTGCCGCGGCTGGGCGCACTGCTCGTCACCGGGCAGGAGGCGAAGACCCTGCTGGCGGCCGCCACCGCCGCCGATGCGGGCTTGCGCGAGCTGGCGCTGGCCATCGTTGCCGCTTGGTACACGGGCACCGTGGCCGGCCATCCCGAGCAGGGCACCAAGTCCATCGTCGTCGCCTATGCGGAAGCCTTGATGTACCGCACGGTGGCCGACGGCCAGGTCGTGCCCACGTACTGCAATTACGGCCCCCTGTGGTGGCTGAAGGCGCCGCCGGCCGTGCGCGTCTCCGCACCCGTGGCGCCCAAACCCGTACCGGCCCCGGCCACCACCGGCACTCCCGAACCGAAAGGCAAGCAAGCAAAATGAAATCACCGCAATTCAAGAGCAATGGCGACGTCGTCGCCGATGTCGTCATCGTCGGCACGGGCGTGGTCGGCGCGATGATGGCCGACCAGCTGGCCGCGCAAGGCCATTCCGTGATCATGCTGGAAGCGGGCCTGCGCATCGAGCGGGGGCAAGCCGTGGAAAACTGGCGCAACATGCCGTTCGAGAACCGTGTCGGCTCCGACTTCCAGGGCCTGTATCCGCAGGCGGACAATGCGCCCGCGCCCCTGTACTTTCCAAAGAACAACTATGTGGAATTGTCGGGCCCCAGCGGCAGCAGTTTCCAGCAGGGCTATCTGCGCACGGTGGGCGGCACGACCTGGCACTGGGCTGCGTCGTGCTGGCGCCATTTGCCGTCCGACATGCGCATGAAGAGCGATTACGGCGTCGGACGCGACTGGGCCATTTCCTATGAGGAACTGGAACCCTATTATTGCCGCGCCGAGCAGGAAATGGGCGTCGCCGGCCCCAATGATCCCGCCTTGCAGTCGCCCAGCGAGCGCAGCGCCCCGTACCCGATGGACATGGTGCCCTGGGGCTATGGCGACAAGCGTTTCGCCGAAGTGGTCAACCCGCACGGCTACCGCTCCGTGCCGATCCCGCAGGGGCGCTCGACGCGCCCGTGGCAGGGCCGTCCCACTTGCTGCGGCAATAACAATTGCCAGCCGATCTGCCCCATCGGCGCCATGTACAACGGCATCCACCATGTGGAGCGGGCCGAGCTGAAGGGCGCTGGCGTGCTGGCCGAGGCCGTCGTCTACCGCATCGACACGGACCAGCACAACCGCGTGACCGCCGTGCACTGGTATGACGCCAAGAAACAGTCCCACATGGCGACCGGCAAGGCCTTCGTGATTGCCTGCAACGGCATCGAAACGCCGCGCTTGCTGTTGCTGGCGGCCAACCAGAACAATCCGAACGGCATCGCCAACAGTTCGGACCAGGTGGGCCGCAACATGATGGACCACTCGGGTTTCCACTGTACCTTCCTCGCCAATGAACCGATCTGGACGGGCCGCGGCCCCGCGCAGAGCAGCTGCCTGGTGGGTCCGCGTGACGGCGCCTTCCGCGCGCAGTATTCGGCCAACAAGATGATCCTGAACAATATCACCAGGGTCGGACCTGCCACCCAGCAATCCCTGAAGCTGGGCCTGGTGGGCAAGGATCTCGACGACGAGATCCGCCGCCGCGCCGCGTTCGGCGTGGACCTGTCGATCAGCCTGGAGCCGCTGCCCGAGGCGCACAACCGCTTGACCTTGAGCAAGACGCGCAAGGATCCGCTGGGGCTGGCCTGTCCCGACATCTACTATGACGTGGGCGACTACGTGCGCGAAGGCGCGAAGGCCGCGCATGCGCAACTGGAACACATCGGCAAGCTGTTCGGCGCCGTGGAATTCCATATCACCGACAGCCTGAATGCGAACAACCACATCATGGGCGGCGTGATCATGGGCAGCAACCGTCTTGACTCCGTCGTCGACGGCAATTGCCGCGCCCACGACCACGCCAACCTGTGGCTGCCGGGCGGCGGCGCCATGCCGTCGGCCAGCGTCGTCAACACCACCCTCAGCATGGCCGCGCTGGGCCTGCGCGCGGCCGACGACATCGCCCGCACCCTGGCAAGGGAGGCCGCATGATGCGCCGTTTCTTGCTGGGCCTGACCCTGGCGGCCGGCTTGCCGCTGGCCGCGCGTGCTTTACCACCTGTGCCGCCGGCGCCGCCCGTCACCCTGACGCCGGACCGTCCGGCCGCGCCCGTGGCCGCCAGCCCCGACGCACGGCTGGAGCGGGGCCGCTACCTGGCCATCGCCGCCGACTGCATGGCTTGCCATACGGCAGCCGGCGGCAAGCCGTATGCGGGCGGCTACGCCATCGATTCGCCGCTGGGCACGATTTATGCCACGAATATCACGCCATCGAAAAAAGGCGGCATCGGGCACTACACGGAAGCCGACTTTGCCCGCGCGCTGCGCGCAGGCGTGCGCGCCGACGGCAGCCACCTGTATCCAGCCATGCCCTACACCAGCTATGCGCAGCTGACGGATGCGGATGTGGGCGACCTGTATTATTACTTCATGCAGGCCGTCCGGCCCGTCGACGAGCCAGCGCGCCAGACGGCCCTGCCATTCCCGTTCAATGTGCGCCTGTCCATGCTGGGCTGGAACACCTTGTTCCTCGACAATAAACGCTTCGTGCCCGATCCGGCGAAGAGCGCGCAGATCAACCGCGGCGCCTACCTGGCCGAAGGCCTGGCGCACTGCAGCGCCTGCCACACGCCGCGCAACGCGCTGATGGCGGAAATCGGCAGCCAGACCCTGGCGGGCGCCGCGCTTGGCTCCTGGCATGCACCGAACATCACGTCCGACAAGGTCAGCGGCATTGGCGCGTGGACGGATGCGGAGCTGACGGCTTACCTGAAGACGGGCCACGTGGAAGGCAAGGGGCAGGCGGCGGGCGGCATGGCCGAAGCCATCCAGAACAGCCTGCAGTTCTTGCGCGACGACGACGTGGCCGCCATCGTGGCGTGGCTGCGCACGGTGCCGCCCGTGCGCACGGCGGGGCAGAGCAAGGCCGCCTACAGCCACGGCAGCGCCGCCAGCGAGGAAGTTGCGCTGCGCGGCATGGCCGGCGCCACCGAGCATCATTCCTTGAATAGCGGCGCCGTGCTGTTTTCCGCTTATTGCGCCAGCTGCCACTCGGCCAGCGGCGCCGGCAGCACGGGGCAAAGTTATCCGGCCCTGTTCAACAACACGGCGACGGGCGGCGCCACGCCGGCCAACCTGGTATCGGCCATCCTGTTTGGCGTCGAGCGCAAGATCGAAGGGGAGGAGCATGAAGCGTTCATGCCCCGTTTCGACCAGCGTTCCTACGTGCAGCCCTTGACGGACGAGCAGGTCGCCTCGATCGCCAATTATGTATTGAAACAGTATGGCAACCCGGACGTGTCGGTGACGCCCGCCTACGTGGCGCAGGCGCGCAACGGCGGCGAGAAACCCGTGCTGGCGCGGGCGCAACCGTTCATGCTGCCGGGCGGCATCGCCGGCATCCTGCTGCTGACCGCCCTGTTCGTGTGGCTGCGGCGCCGGCGCCGGCATCGCGCTGTCGCGGCAAATCGGGCGTAAATCTGAACCTTGGGCGCAACTTGCAGTAAAATGCAGGCTGAAAAATGGTTACGAGCAATCGTAGCCATTTTTTATTCTTGCCTGGCCCCGGCTGCCGCCCACTTGAAAATCGACTATGTCTGAACCGACCACCTCGCACGCCCTGCATCACCAATTCTTGCGTTTCGCCGCCGTCGGCGCTTCCGGCACGGCCGTCCAGTATGCCGTGCTGTGGTGCGGCGTGGAATTGGCCGGCGTCAGCGCCGCCGCCGCTTCCGGCCTGGGCTACATCATGGGTTCGGTCGTCAATTACATCCTCAATTACTTTTTCACGTTTAAAAGCGACAAGGGACACGGCGAGGCGGCCGCCAAATACTTCACCCTGCTGGGCATCGGCTGGTGCATCAATACGGGGCTGATGTGGCTGCTGGTACACCAGCTGGGCTGGTACTACTGGCTGGCGCAGGTGCTGGCGACGGGCATCGGCCTGCTGTGGAATTTTGCAGGCAGCCGCTGGTGGGCCTTCAAGCCGGCCGGCGCCGCGGGAAAGTAGTCATACGGTCATAAAAGAGAGGCGCTGGCTACACGCGGGCGCCCGGTTCTACCAATACAAGGGGTTAATCATGCAGTTCCTGGAACGCTATTTCAAACTGAAGGACAACGGGACCAATGTGCGCACGGAGCTGCTGGCCGGCCTGACCACGTTCCTGACGATGGCCTACATCATCTTCGTCAACCCGACCATCCTCGGCGATGCCGGCATGCCGAAAGACTCCGTCTTTGTTGCCACCTGCCTGGCGGCCGCCATCGGCACCCTGATCATGGGCCTGTATGCGAACTATCCGATCGCGCTGGCGCCGGGCATGGGCCTGAATGCGTATTTCTCGTATGCGGTGGTGAAGGGCATGGGCATGAGCTGGGAAGTGGCGCTGGGCGCCGTTTTCATTTCCGGCTGCCTGTTCATCCTGGTGAGCCTGTTCAAGATACGCGAGATGATCATCAACAGCATCCCGCCAGCGCTGCGCACGGCGATTACGGTCGGCATCGGCCTGTTTCTGGCCATCATTTCGCTCAAGAGCGCGGGCGTGGTGGTGTCGAATCCCGCCACCATCATCGCGCTGGGCGACTTGCACAAGGCGGCGCCCATCCTGGCCATCCTCGGCTTTTTCATCATCGTCGCGCTGGACCGCCTGAAAGTGCCGGGCGCCATCCTCATCGGCATTCTGGTCATCACCGTTGCCAGTTTCTTCTTCGGCGGCAACGAGTTCAACGGCATCGTCTCGGCGCCGCCCGCCATCGAGCCGACCCTGTTCAAGCTCGACATCATGGGCGCATTGTCGATCGGCATCGTCAACGTGGTGCTGGTATTTTTCCTGGTGGAATTGTTCGATGCGACAGGCACCCTGATGGGCGTGGCCAACCGCGCCGGTTTGTTGAAAGACGGCAAGATGGAACGCATGAACAAGGCCTTGCTGGCGGACAGCACGGCGATCGCGGCGGGCGCCTGCCTGGGCACCTCGAGCACCACGGCCTTCGTGGAAAGCGCGGCCGGCGTGCAGGCCGGCGGCCGCACGGGCTTGACGGCCGTCGCCGTGGCGCTGCTGTTCCTGGGCAGCCTGTTCTTCGCCCCGCTGGCGCACACGGTGCCGCCGTACGCGACGGCGCCCGCGCTGCTGTACGTGGCATGCCTGATGCTGCGCGAATTGACTTTCATCGACTGGGATGACAGCACGGAAAGCATTCCCGCCGCCATCACGGCGCTGATGATGCCATTTACGTATTCGGTCGCCAGCGGCGTGGCCTTCGGCTTCATCACCTACGCCGTATTGAAACTGTTGACGGGCAAGGGCAAGCAAGTATCGGTGGTGGCCTACATCATCGCCGCCATCTTCCTGTTCAAGTTCATCTACCTGGGCGAATAGCCGGTTTGCCGGCAAGCATGTGACAAGGCCGCCCGCGCACCTGCAGGGGCGGCCTTTTCTTTTGGCACGGCTTGCCTCGGCAGCGTGGCCAGCACGTCTTTCCAGGCCTTGCCGGCCCTGCCGTCGAAGCGCAAGGCCGCTTCCACGTGCGCCAGGTGCTCGCCCATCAGGCGCGCTGCCACGGGACTTTGCCGCCGCGGCTGCGCCGGATGCGCTCATGTCAGGAAAGAGCCGCCGCCCAGGGGCAAGCACGAGTTGTGCGGGCACATGCCGATGGCGCTGGCCGGGGGCGTCGCTGCCGGCATGCCGTTCAGCGCCTCCGATGCGGCGACGGCCGGCCTGTTCTATTCGTGCTGCGTGCTGCGTCGCGGCGCGCAGACGCACGCAGCCGCTGCCCGCAGGCTGGCGCCCTTTGCCGCAAGCGGTCCGTCCGGTGCACGCGCGCCAGACGGCTGCGCCATCGTCCATGCGCTAATACCCCGTCGAGCCAGGCCGCCCTGTTTTGGGCCGCCGCGCAGATTGCAACTGGACAGGTAAAATTTTGACGTATATAATTCGGCCTCCTTTCCCTGATAGCTCAGTTGGTAGAGCGACGGACTGTTAATCCGCAGGTCCCTGGTTCGAGTCCAGGTCGGGGAGCCAGAACAAGTAGTAGCAAAGGGCCACGTGGCAACACGTGGCCCTTTTGTTTTGCGCGCGCGCAAAATCTCCGTGCTACACCTTGCCATGCCACATACCGCCGGCACGACGCCGTCCCTTACGCCTGAGGGTATCCGGCGGCAGCGGCGTGCCGTTTCCCTGGATCAGGGATCGACGAACACGTCGAAACGGATATTCAGCGGGCTGCCCCAGGAAATTTCTACCCAGGCCAGGAAGCCGCCGTTGTACGGAGCGATGTTGTACACCGCCATGCGGGCAGCGCCGATGAAACGGTGCTGCGCATCCGTGCTGAATTCGCTGATGTTCAGGAACACGCGCGAATTGGCATTCACGTTGCCGTTGACGAAATTCACCGCGTGGAAAACGCCGTTGGCGCGCCACGTGTAATACGTGGTGAAGGCGTTGCCGCTCAGGTTCAGATCCTTGGCGGCCGTGCCTTTTGCCGTTTTGCTTTCCTGCTGGACGGGCAAGTCGGTGATTTCTTGTTCGGCCAGATTGCTGCCGGTCCGGTCTTCAACTTTCATTTCCATGATGTACTCCTGATCGATAGTTTGGACACCGCAGCTGACGTCGTGCGGCAAGACGCCCTATCTGTTGCCGTGACGGCCAGTGTCACGTCCTGGCTGATAAGGTAGCCGTCTGCTCCGAGGGGGGAGAAGCCAATTCTAGGCCTGTGTCGTGGCGAAAAGGGCCGCCAGGACGGGGAAAAACGGAGGGCATTTGCGCTGACGCAAACAGCGTGCGGACAGTGCCCCGGGTATTTGCCAGGTGGCTATTTTTTCGTGTACGGCGAGCATGCTGTTGCGGACGATGGCACAATAGGCCGGCCTGTCCTGCCGATGCAAAAACCGTTGCGAGCCTAGCCTATGCCGATACTGAACCTGAGCGCCGAAGACGATATTTATTACGAGCAGATCGAGGGCGATCCCGCCAGGCCCTGGCTGGTGTTCCTGCACGAGGGCCTCGGCTGCTGCGCCATGTGGAAGGATTTCCCCGAGCAACTGTGCCAGGCCACGGGCTGCCGCGGCCTCGTGTATGACCGTCTCGGCTACGGGCAGTCCTCGCCGCTGTCGGCGCGCCGGCACATCCACTACCTGCACGACTATGCGCTGCGCGAGTTGCAGCAAGTGCTTGCTTCGCTGATTCCCGGGCAGGATTATTTTCTCATCGGCCACTCCGATGGCGGCAGCATCGCCCTGATCCATGCGGCGCAGCAGCCGCCCCGCCTGCGCGGCATCATCACCGAGGCGGCGCACGTGTTCGTCGAAGGCGTGACCCTCGATGGCATCCGCACGGCGGACGCGGCGTTTGGCGCGGGCAAGCTGCGCGCGCTGGCGAAGTACCACGGAGAAAAAACAGAGTCCATCTTCAAGGCCTGGTCCGACACCTGGCTCAGCTACGGTTTCCAGTTCTGGAATATCGAATACCTGCTGCCTTCCGTCGAATGCCCGGTGCTGGTGGTGCAGGGCACGGAAGACCAGTATGGCAGCGCGGCCCAGGTCGACACCATCGTGGCGCAGGCGCTCAACGCCATGCCGGCCATGGTCGAGCAGTGCGGGCACACGCCGCACCAGGAACAGCCGCAGGCGCTGCTGGCGCTGATGGAAGGCTTCCTGCACGGACGCATGGACACGCCGCACCACGCGAGGACGCCATGATTTCCCGCCTGGACCACCTGGTGCTGACCACGCGCGACAAGGCGGCCTGCATCGATTTCTATACGCGCGTGCTGGGCATGCAGCTGGAAACCTTTGGCGCCGGGCGCCAGGCCTTCAAGTTCGGCGCGCAGAAAATCAACCTGCATGAATACGGCAAGGAATTCCTGCCCAAGGCGGCGCTGCCCACGCCCGGTTCGCTGGACCTGTGCTTCATCGCCGCCGTGCCGCTCGATGCCTTCATCGCCCACCTGGCCCGCGCCGGCGTGGCCATCGAGGAGGGACCGGTGGCCCGCACGGGCGCCAACTGGCCCATCCGCTCCGTCTACCTGCGCGACCCGGACGGCAACCTGGTCGAGGTGGCCGAGCGCGCCTGAGTTGCATCAACCCCCGTCAATGGCAGGCGGGATCGCTGTCCCAGCGGCCCGAGCAGATGCGCGCGCGGCACAGCATGCCCTCTATCATGCCCAGCTGCTTGCAGCGCTGCAGCAAGTCGCTCGTCTCCTCGTCGTCCTTGCGCACGACGACGTCGCGCAGGGGCTTTGCTGCGCCTTCCTGGCGGTGCGCATGCGCCACCAGCGCCGTCAGCAAGGCGACGTCGCTGTCGCCCGGCGCGCGCGCCGCCGGCCTGGACGCGGGCGCGCGCGCGGCCGCC
>NZ_NEGZ01000055.1 GCF_002127585.1 Janthinobacterium sp. GW458P | reverse complement strand
TGTACGTCATCTCGCCTTTTTCAACCTGCTCGACAACGCTCAATTTAAAAGCCAGGCTGTAATCTCGCTGACTGCGTCGAAACCCTTGTTCCATCGGACACTCCTTCTCTGTAACGAAAAAGTGTCAACTTATTCCAGGACGGGTCATAAAATAAAAAAAGGGCAGCCTGAAGAGGCTGCCCTTTTTTATTGCGCGCGGCTAAAACAATTACTTCAGCACGACGGGTGCGCCCGCCTGCTCGCTGGCCATGCTGGACAAGGCGGCAAACAGTTCGGAGCCGTCGCGCGTGTTGATCCATTCATTGCCCACGCGCTTGTAATGAAAACCGCCGGAACGGGCCGCCACCCACATTTCGCGCATGGGGGCCTGGCTGTTGACGATGATTTTCGTGCCGTTATCGATGAATTCGATTTCCAGCACGTTGCCGCTGCGGCTGCATTCGACGTCGAGCACGTCCGCATCGTTCAGCCGGTCCAGCGCCGCCTCGATGTCCGTCAGGGTGGCTTCGGCCAGGGCCAGGAATTCCGATTCGCTCATGCTACACTCCAAAGATCTTAATCAAACCGTGATTCTAATCGTGAAGTCATCCTCAGCGTTTTATATCGGCATCGCCATTGTGGTCTCTAGCGTCCTGGCCGGCTGCGGCCAGCCCGGCCCCCTGTACCTGCCCAAGCCGCCAGCGGCCAAGGGCGCGCCGGCCAAAGGCCCCGTCGAACCGGCGCCCGTGCCGCCGCCGCCCGTGATCGTGCCGGCGACCTAAACGGAGCGCACCGGGGTGGCGGCATGCGCCGCCCTGGCGTTCTTGACGCGCTTGCTCCAGGCGACATACACGCGCATTAACAGCAGTAGCGCGACGATACTGCCAAACAGGATCGGTTGCGCGAAATTGTGCTTGCCCGCCTTCATCCACCAGAAGTGCAGGATGCCCAGCGGCGCGATGATGTAAATCAAACGGTGCAGCCACTGCCAGCGCTTGCCGCCCAGGCGTTTGACCATGCCGTTCGTGCTCGTCACGGCCAGCGGAATGAGCAATACAAAGGCGATGAAGCCCACCGTGATGAATGGTCGCTTGAGCACATCCTTCCACATTTCCTGCACATCAAAAAAGTGATCGAACCACAGGAAGGTGGTGAAATGCAGCGCCGCGTAGAAAAACGCAAACAGGCCCAGCATGCGCCGCAACTTGATCAGCCAATTCCACTGCGTGAGGCGCCGCAAGGGCGTCACCGCCAGGCTGATGCACAGAAAATACAGGGTCCAGTCGCCCGTGCCCCGCGTGATGAATTCCAGCGGCTCCACCAGTTGTCCCGTATAGGTCAGCCACACCATGCGCGCAAACGGCAGCAGTGCCAACAGGAAAACCAGGCTTTTGAATAGCGACAACTGTTTCGGCGTGGGGTTGAGGGCCATGGTCTTTCCTTAAAAGAACTTCTTCAGGTCCATGCCCGCGTACAGCGAGGCGACATCGTTGTAGCCGTTGAACATCAGGGTCTTGCGCTTGCGCGTCAGAAAGCCGTCTTCGCCGATACGCCGCTCGGACGCCTGCGACCAGCGCGGATGGTCGACGTTCGGGTTCACATTCGAATAAAAGCCGTATTCGGACGGCGCCGACAGGTTCCAGGACGTGCGCGGCTGTTCCTTGACGAAACGGATCTTGACGATGGATTTGGCCGATTTAAAGCCATATTTCCATGGCAACACCATCCGCACGGGCGCGCCATTCTGGTTCGGCAAGGTTTCGCCATACATGCCCAGGGTCAGCAGCGCCAGCGGATGGTTCGCCTCATCGATGCGCAAGCCTTCCGTATAGGGCCACTGCAGCACGCGGCTGCCCACGCCCGGCATCTGCTTCTTGTCGGCCAGGCTGATGAATTCCACGTACTTGGCGTTGCCCGTCGGCTCGACCTTCTTGATAATTTCCGAGAAGGAATAACCAACCCACGGGATGACCATCGACCAGCCTTCCACGCAGCGCAGCCGGTAGACGCGCTCTTCCAGCGGCGCCAGCTTCAGCAGCGCGTCGAGGTCCAGCGTCATCGGCTTCTTGACTTCGCCTTCGATGCTGACCGTCCAGGGACGCGTGCGCAGGGTGCCCGCGTTTTGTGCAGGATCGCTCTTGTCCGTGCCGAACTCGTAGAAATTGTTGTAGCTGGTGGCGTCTTTATAGGCCGTCGGCTTGTCCAGCGCCGAATAGGCGGGATTCAATTTGGCTGCCAGCTTGGGATTGCTTCCTTGCGCGAACGCTTCGCGGCTGGCCATTTCCAGCAAGGCCGCACTGGACATCGAGCCCAGGGCGATTTGCTTGATGAAGCTGCGGCGCGATTCAAACACGGCGCGCGGCGTGATTTCGGAAGAATACGGCAAGTCGATGCCGTTGGGACTGCGCTTGATCAACATGGCGGCTCCGGAAAAAGGTGATTGGAGACACCTTACACCAGTTTTTCCGGGCCGTTCATGACGCTTCTGTCATGCAGATAAAGCGTTACAGCTTGCCGTAAGAGTGCAAACCTGAAAGAAACATATTCACGCCCAAAAAGGCAAACGTCGTTACCAGCAAGCCCACCAGCGCCCACCAGGCGGCGACACGGCCGCGCAAGCCCGTCATCAAGCGCATGTGCAGCCAGGCCGCATAGTTGAGCCAGACGATCAGCGCCCACGTTTCCTTCGGGTCCCACGACCAGTAGCCACCCCACGCTTCGGCCGCCCACAGGGCGCCCAGGATGGTGGCAACCGTGAAGAAGGCGAAACCGACGGAAATGGCCTTGTACATGACGTCATCGAGCACTTCCAGCGACGGCAGGCGGTCCATCAGGTAGCCGCTCGATTTGAGCAGGTAGGCCGAGGCCACCATGGCCGACAGGGCGAACGTGCCGTAGCCGATGAAATTGGCCGGCACGTGGATCTTCATCCACCAGCTTTGCAGGGCCGGCACCAGCGGCTGGATGTCGGCCGCGTCACGCGTGACCGTGTACCACATCAGGAAAACGACGGCCGCCGAAATGACCAGCATGACGAAGGCGCCCAGCTGGCGCGTCGCGTAATGCTGCTCGTAATACAGGTAAAACATGGCCGTGATCAAGGAGAACAGGATGAACACTTCGTACAGGTTCGACACGGGAATGTGGCCCACGTCGGCGCCGATCAGGTACGACTCGTACCAGCGCACCAGCATGCCCGTCAGGCCCAGTACGACGCCGGCCCAGCACAGCAGGGAACCGACGGAGGAGCCGAATTCCGAGCGGGCTACCAGGCCGATCCAGTAGAACAGGGTCGACAGCACGAACAGGGTGCCCATCCACAGGATGGCGGACTGGCTGGACAAGATGTATTTCAGGAAAAATTTCTGATTCGCCACGTCCAGATGGCCGGCGTACAGCTCGATGGCGAACAGCGACAGCACGGCCGCCACGGGAATCAGCCAGCGCACGGGCTTCCAGTGCCAGCCCAGCCACGCAAACGTGGGCGCGGCCGCCAGCAGGATGGCTTTTTCATAGATATCCATGAAGGCGCCAAAGCGCATGAGGCCAAACAGGGAGGCGGCCAGCAAGCCGGCGCCGTAGATCCAGTCGATCAGGCTCAGGCGCTTGAAAAAGCCCGGTTCCTGCGCATAAATTTGTTTATTTGCCAATTCCATCATTTTCTCCATTCCCGGCCACGCTGCAGCGCTCCAGACACAGCGCAGCTTACGCCGATTGCGGCAGTTTTGCCTTCAAGTTCTCAAATTCTTTTTCAAAGTCCAGGGTCTTGCGCTGCGTGCTCATGGCCATCAGGGCGTCGCTGCCGCCGTCGCCATCCTTGATCCACACCCACAGGCGGCGCTCGCGGATATAAAACATGGAAAACACGCCGATCACGAGGAACAGGCAGCCGAGGTAAACCACGCTCTTGCCCGGCGAACGCGTCACCTGCAGCACGGACGCCTTGATTTCCGTGAATTCGTCGAGTTGCAGATACACGGGCGCGCCGTAGAAGAAGCTGTCGGACAGCGCATTCGTGGCCAGTTGCAGGAAGCGGCCATGCTTGTCATCGGCGTCAACGGGCTTCAAGCCATCCTTGCTGCGCGCCGCCTGCCACAGGTCCCACAGGCTGCCGTTGAGAATTTTCATGAAGATATCGGCCGCCTTTTCCTGCTCGGCCGTCGGAACTTTCTCCAGGAAACGCGAAATGGCGAGGAAACCGCCCTCCTGTCCATTGCCGGCAAAGATGCCCAGGCTTTTCGCCGCCGATTCCTGCAGTTGGCCGCGCAAGGCTTCCGCGCCCGCCTGCGGCATGGCCCGCGCCGCATAGCGGGCGGCGGCCTGCTGGCGCAGTTCGGGATCTTGCAGTGCGGCACGCAAACGCATCCATTCCGTCACGCTGTAATTGTCATCGGCGGGAATGCGCAGGTAGCTGAACGGGTCGCTGGGGCTGACACGCATGCCGGCCAGAAACACCGTTGCACCATCAACCGTGACCGGCTGCATGTAATTCTGGTACTCGCGCGCCTGGCCCGTCTTGTCGCGCAATTTGTATTGCACCGAGGGGCCGACATTCTTCAAGTCCTTGTTATGCGCATTCTTCCCGGCCGAACCCAGGCGCTTGTCCAGGCCCACGGCAAACTTCTCGTTAAAACTTTCCGTCTTGTTGACGGCGCGCACATCCTGGCCCGCACTGAGGTTTTCCACGTTAAACGGACGGAAAGCCGACCATTCCACCGTATAGGAGTTGCCATCGCTGCGCTCGAGCGGCGTGCTGCCGCCCACTTCGCCGCCGATGTCGAAACGCTTGGTGGTCTTGCCCGTCATGGGAAAGCCCGTCAACTTGAGCTTGCTGCCGCCATCTTCAAAGCTGGACTGGTACAGGGCCAGGCCCTTGTACAGCAGCGGCTGGTTGACTTTGATTGTTGCTGGGAAACTTTCTCCCGTGACATGGTCGGTGATGACAACATCGCTGGCGAACAGCTTGGGCATGCCCGTGCTGTAGAAATCAATGTGGAATTTCTTCAGCAGGATGGTGATGGGCAAATCCTGGATCAGCACGCCATCGGCCTGGGGAATGATGGCCGTGTTGCTCGACGAGCCTTCCGGGATCATGGTATTGCCGCGGAAAGTAGGATTCGACAGGCTCAAACGGTGCTGGGCGGGAATGTCGGCGATCACGCCGCTGCCGGCAAACGGCGTCTTGCCAAAAAACCATTGCTGCACGCGGATCGGCATTTCCGAGTCGAGCAAGCCGCCCACGCAGATGATGACGATGGCGCCGTGAGCAAAGATATAGCCCCATTTATTGGCGGCGCCCCGCTTGGCGGCCACCAGGGTGGCGTTGTCCTTCTCGACCACCTTGGCCCCGTAACCGGCGTCTTTCAGGCGCATCACCATCTGCTGCGCCAGCACGGCGCGCGGCAGCGGCGCCTGCCATTCCGTCTTGTGATGGAAATTGCGCAGCGATTGCTCGCGCACATTGTCGCGCCAGCTGCGCATGTCCTTGAGCATCTTCGGCGCATTGCGCACGATGCACAGCGAGGTGGAAGCAACGAGGAAGCCCATGATGACGAGGAACCACCAGGCCGAATACACGGAATACAGGCTCAGCTTGTCGAAGACGGCGAACCAGAACGGGCCAAACTGGTTGACATAGTTGGGCATGGGCTCGTTCTGCTTGAGCACGGTGCCGATGATGGAGGCGACGGCGATCAGGGTCAGCAGGCTGATGGCAAAGCGCATCGACGAGACCAGCTCGACGAATTCAGCCAGGCTGCGGCGCTGGGTTTTTAACTCGATTCCGGTCGTGCCTGTGCTCATACGTGGATACTCATACGGGATATGCAATCTTCAAGAAAATGTAGGCATGGAGCAGAGTGTTTCTCCGCGCAAGGCGGCAGCATACTCCTGTTTGGCCCTTGCCATGAAAAAGGGCAGCCTGTGGAAACGGCCGCCCTCTTCATGCACGCTGGTGCGCCTGGCAATCTCTTGCCACTATGAAAACTTACTTCAGGCCGGCGATATAGTCGGCCACGGCGGCGATTTCATCGTCCGACATGCGGGCGGCGATGGTGTGCATTTGCGCGCTGTTCTTGCGGGCGTCGGCCTTGGTGCTGCGGAACATGCTCAGCTGGGCCACCGTGTAATCCTGGTGCTGGCCGGCAATGCGGGGATACTGGACGGGAATGCCGTTGCCCGTCGCGCCATGACAGCTGGCGCAGGCGGCAACTTGCTTGGAAGCAATGCCACCACGGTAGATTTTCTTGCCCAAGTCTATCGTATCCTTGTTTTTCGCGGCGCCCGGCTTGGACAGCTGCGCGCCCAGGTAGGCGGCGATATTCTTCTTGTCGGCGTCGCTGAGCATCTTTGCGTACGTCGTCATGACGGGCTGGTTGCGCTCCGGCGTGGTGAAATCGACCAGTTGCTTGTAGATATAGCTTTCATGCTGGCCGGCCAGCTTCGGATTGACCGTGATGGTCGAATTGCCGGCCGCGCCATGGCAGGACACGCAGGCAGGCAAGCCGCGCGCCGTATCGCCATCGGCGTACAGGGTAGCGCCCTTGGCAGGGTCGGCCTTGACGGCGACGGCTGGCGCGTGGGCTGGTTTCGGTTCTTCGACCGCGGAAGCAGTTGCCGATACAGCCAGCAAAGCGAGCAGCATGGATTGGACAAACGGTGAAAACGCACGATTCATTCAGGCACCCTGAGACAGTGAGAAATTAGTGGTGGACATTGCCGCGCCCTGGGGATTTTTGCTTTATTTTCAGGACCGCAAGCCGCATCGCTGCTACGCCGGCAACAATAAACAACCCCTTATTGTACAATAGCTTCTTGGCGTTATCGCTCCCTTATCGCTCCCTTTTGTTGCTTTACTACTCCCATGTCAAAACTCTGGCAAGCCCGCTTCTTTACGACCGTCAACCAATTGCGTGACCTGCCCGATACCACGGTGCCGGAAATCGCCTTTGCCGGCCGCTCCAATGCCGGTAAATCGACCGCCATCAACATCTTGTGTAATCAGAAAGGCTTGGCGTTCGCCTCCAAGACACCTGGCCGTACCCAGCACATCAACTACTTCTCCATCGGCGGCGCCCATGTGGCGCAGCACCGCAAGGATGCCACCATCGTCGAAGAGATCGAATGCCTGCTGGTCGACTTGCCGGGCTACGGCTACGCGGAAGTCTCGGGCTCGGCCAAATTGCACTGGCAGCGCCTGCTGGGCGACTACGTGCAGCGCCGCGAGCAATTGGCGGGTTTGATCCTGATCATGGATTCGCGCCGCCCCTTCACCGATCTGGACATTCAAATGCTGGAATGGTTCGCCCCGACGGGTAAACCAATTCACTGCATCCTGACGAAAGTCGATAAGCTGAACCGCAATGAATCGGTCAACGCGCTGCGCCAGGCGAAAGCCAAGCTCGACAGCTACGTGGATGAAGACGGCGTCGGCTTCCCGTTCACCGTGCAGCTGTTCTCGGCCCTGAAACGCGTCGGCATCGAAGAAGCCAACGACAAGATCATGGAACTGGCCGGCATCAGCGAAGACGGCGCGGCCCAGATGGTCGAGCTGATCGAAATGGAAGACGACGTCGAACCGGAAGCGGGAAGCGACAAGCCGGCTTGATCCACATCAACGCTGCGTAAAAAAAGGCTGCCCGTTCACACGGTGCAGCCTTTTTTCTTACGCGGGCGCCGGGCGCCTAGCGCCGTCCCGGCCCCGGGCGCTTCTCGGAAAAGAATTCCTGGCGCAGGAAAGCCATCAGCTCGGCCGTATCCTCGACGCGGGCGCTGAGGTTGACGTTGCGCCCCAGGCGCCGCGATTCCCACACGAAATCGCCGGGCTTTTCGGCACGGATCATCTGAATCATCTTCTTCAGGATGGCCGTTTCGATGTCCGGCTCGTTGCCCAGTTCCACTTTTTCCTGCTTCGGCCAAACACGCTTGAAGCTCGCATTCCAGCCCTTGAACTTGACTTCGGCACTGAACGAAGTCTGGTTGACGATGGAAAACACGCCGCCCGAATCCTCGCGGTCGCTGCCGGAATTGCGTCCCTGCGCGCCGGCGATATTCGCCTTGGCCACGCGCATGGCGCGGTCGTTTTCGCTTTCCTCGGCCGGCGGCGCGGGATTTTGCGCCTCGCGCTGCTTGCGGCGCTGCTCGATCATCGAGCTCATGTCTTCAGCGGGTGGCGGCGGCAACGGCACTTTCGACACCAGCGGCGGCGTGTACGTTTCCAGTTTCGGCTTGTCGCGCGGCACATCTTTTGTGACCACGCGCTTGCTCGGGGCCGGCGGTGGTTTCACCTTGGCAACTTTCTTATCCTTCGGCTTGGGCGTCGGTTTCGGCTGCGGCTTCGGTTGCGGCTTGTCCTTCAGCGGCGCGATATAGACCATCGCGCTTTCCTTCTTCGGCGGCGGAATCTTCTCGATCTTGTCGCTACGCAACAGCACATAGGCCGCCAGCAGCACGTGCAGCAAGACGGACACGCCCAGCGCAACCTTGCGCGTGGTGCTGGTCCTGGACCCGTAGGCCGGTGGTGGCTGAATCACTTGTCCGCAGGTGGGACAAACATCGGAATCGGCAGCCATCAAATGGGTCGTGTCATGCAAAATGAATCATGCTTTCTGTGTAGCGAAGAAATAACATTACAGGGCAGCCATAGTGCCAGAGTCCCTTGCTTTTGGGAACACTTCTGCGGCCTTTCCAACCCGAAGCGTACAGGATAGCGACATTCCTTGCAGCGCTAGCCAGAGTACCCGAGCCGCCCCTTGACGGTTGTTACCGTATGTATCATGGCCCATACAAAACCGGCGCCGCATTCACGCTGGAACGGGGCGCCGGTCTGGGCATGCGGCGTGTCAGGCCTTGCTGTCGAGTATTAACAGTTGCTCGTCCGTCAGCGGCCCCGAGCCGCTGTACTTATCCAGGAACAAATAGATGACGGGGGTGATAAACAGGGTAATCACTTGTGAAAACAGCAAGCCCCCCACCACGGCCAGGCCCAGCGGCTGGCGCAGCTCGGCGCCGGCGCCCAGGCCCAGGGCGATGGGCAAGGCGCCCATCAGGGCTGCCGCCGTCGTCATCATGATGGGACGAAAACGCAGGATGCACGCCTGGCGGATGGCTTCAGGCGGGCTCATGCCTTCATTGCGCTGCGCATGCAGGGCGAAGTCGATCATCATGATGGCGTTTTTCTTGACGATGCCGATCAGCATCAAAATACCGATGATGGCGATCATGGTGAGGTCCATGCCGAACAGGCGCAAGGTCAACAGCGCCCCCACGGCCGCCGACGGCAAACCGGCCAGGATGGTCAGCGGGTGGATGTAGCTTTCATACAGCACGCCGAGCAGCACATAGATCACGGCCAGCGCGGCGATGATGAGGATGATCTGGCTAGCCTGCGAATCCTGGAACACGGCCGCGTCGCCGCCGTAGCGCGTGATGATGGAGGCCGGCAAGCTCATGTCCTTGCCCATCACGTCGATCTTGCCCGTGGCCACACCCAGCGGCACGTCCGGCGCCAGGTTGAAGGCGATGGTGACGGCCTGCAGCTGCCCCTGGTGATTGACGGAGGTGGGACCGATCGTGCGTTCCACATAGGCAATACTTGACAGTTTCACCAGTTCGCCCGACTTGCTGCGCACGGACACGCGGGTGAGCGCATCGTCATACTGGCGGTCCGGTGTGGCCGCTTCCAGGATCACGTAATAGCTGGCCGCCGAGGAATAGATGGTCGATACCTGCCGCTCGCCAAAGGCGCTGTACAGGGCCGTGCGGATGTCGGACATTTGCACGCCCAGCAGATTGGCCTTGTCGCGGTCGATCCTGAGGGACGCCTGCAAGCCCTTGATCTGCGAATCGCTGGTGACGTCGCGGAAGGCCGGGTCGGCGCGCATGCCTACGATAAACTTTTCCGCCCAGTCATTCAAGGCGTCGGGGCTGACGCTTTGCAGGGTGTACTGGTAGCGGCTCTTGCTCTGGCGCCCGCCCAGCTGCAAGTTTTGCACGGGGCGGAAATACACGGCCATGCCGGGCACGGCACTCGTCGCGCGGCGCAGGTTTTCCAGCACCACGGGCATTTTCGGCCGTTCGCTGCGCGGTTTCAGCACCATGAACATGCGGCCCGTATTGCCGCCGCCAACGAACGAGGTCACGTCCTGCACGCTGGGGTCCGCCTTGAGCACGGCCGCCACACGGGCTTGCAAGTCCTGCAGGGCCGCCGAGGAAATATCCTCCGACGCTTCCGTATTCACCTGGATCTGCCCCAGGTCTTCCTCGGGGAAGAAACCTTTCGGAATGGTCGCGTACAGCAGCACCGTCAGCGCGAACGTGCACACGGCGATGAACAGCACCACGTTGCGGTACGCCAGGGCCTTGTCGAGCAGATGCACATAAGCGTTGCGCAATTTCGTGAAACCGGCCTCGAAGTGGCGGCCGATGAAGGTTTTTTCGCCGTGCGTGGGATCGCTGTCATTGTGTTCGCGCGAATCGGCCGGCAGGAAGCGGCTGGCCAGCATCGGCACCAGGGTCAGCGACACGATGGCCGAGACGAGAATGGACAGCGAGACGACGACGGCAAACTCGTGGAACAGCAAGCCGATCACGCCCGGCATGAAGAAGATGGGGATGAACACGGCCACCAGCGAGACGGAAATCGAGATGATGGTGAAACCCATCTCCCTGGCGCCCACGAGGGCCGCCTGGATCGGTTTCTTGCCCATCTCGATATGGCGCACGATGTTTTCCAGCACCACGATGGCGTCGTCGACGACGAGGCCTACGGCCAGGGTAATGCCCAGCAGGGACACGTTGTCGAGGCTGTAGCCGAGCCAGTACAGCAGGGCCAGTGCGCCGAGCAGGGAAATGGGCATGGTGACGGCCGGAATGAAGGTGGCGGCCGCGCGGTGCAGGAACAAAAAGATCACCAGCACCACTAGGATGACGGTCAGGGCCAGGGTCAGGTTGACGTCGTGGATGGCTTCGCGGATCGACAGCGAACGGTCGTTGACCAGGCTGATCTGTATTGACTGCGGCAATTGCGCCTTGAAACCAGGCAGCAAGCGGCGCACGCCATCGACCACTTGCACGGTATTGGCATCCGGCTGGCGCTGTACCATCAGGCTGATCGAGCGCTCGCCATTGAAACTGCCGACGGCCTTGATCGATTGAAAGCTGTCTTCCACCTCGGCCACGTCTTTCAGCCGTACAGGCTGGCCGTTGCGGCTGGCGACGATCAGTTCGGCAAAATCGGCCGCTTTCATCATTTGCGGATTGCCCTGGATGGTCAGGGTCTGGCTGGGGCCGTCAAGAATGCCCAGCGGGGAGTTCGTGTTCGAGGCGCGCAGGGCCTGGGCCAGCTCGTCCATCGTCAAGTTACGCGCGTTCATCAGGTCGGCACGGGCACGCACGCGCACGGCGAAGCGTTTCTGGCCATTGACGATGACCTGGGCTACGCCAGGCAAGGTCGACAGGCTGGGAGCGATCAGGTTTTCCGCATAATCGTTGAGATCCGACAAGTTCAGCGAGGGCGACGTCATCTGGATGAACAGCACGGGCGCATCGGCGGGATTGACCTTGCGGTAAGACGGCAAGTCCGTCATTTCCGTCGGTAACTGGCGCTGTGCGCGCAGCAGGGCCGCCTGCACGTCGACGGCCGCCTCGTTGACGTTGATGCTGGCGTCAAACTCCAGGGTCAGCGAGGTATTGCCCAGGGTACTCGTGGAAGTGATCAGGCTCAGGCCGGAAATGGTGGAAAACTGTTTTTCCAGCGGCAAGGCCACCGACGAGGCCATGGTTTCCGGGCTGGCGCCGGCCAGGTCGGCGCTGACGTTGATGACGGGCGTGTTGTAGCTCGGCAAGGCCGCCACGGGAATTTGCAGATAGGCCAGCACGCCGGCCAGGATGACGGAGAGGGACAGCAGCACCACCATCACGGGGCGGCGGATGCTCAGTTCGGACAGGTTCATGCTGGCTTGCCCTGCGGTGCGGCGCCATCGGCAGCCTTGTTTTTTTCCGCCAGGCGCACCTTGCTGCCAGGACGCAGGTTCTGCTTGCCATCGACGATGACTTTTTCATCGCCCGCCAGGCCGGTGACGACGGCGCTGGGGCCAAATGCATACACGCGGGCAATCTTGCGCATCCTGGCTGTGTTGTCCGTCTCCATCGAGTACACGAAGGTGCCGGTGGTACTCGTGATGATGGCGTTTTGCGGAATGACGAGCGCATCCTTGAGCGTGCGCACGGTCAGCTGCGTATTCACGTACTGGCCTGGCCACAGGTCGGTGCCGCCATTGTTGAAACGGGCCTTGACCTTGATCACGCCGGTGGCGGGATCGACGGCATTGTCGATAAAGCTGAGTTTGCCTTCCAGCTGCTTGCCGCCCGCGTCCGACAGCAGGGCCGTGACGGGCACCTCGCCCGCCTTTTGTGCCGCCAGCAAGCCGGACAGGCTGCTTTCCGGCAAGGTAAACGATACATCGATGGGGTCGAGCTGGGTGATGCTGGTCAGCGAAGTGGCCGGCTGCACCAGGCTGCCCGGATACACGTTGATGGCGCCTACGCGGCCGCTCTGGGGCGCGCGCAGGACCGTGTAGCTGGAGTCGACCTGGGCGGCACGCAAGGCGGCCTGGTCGGCGGCCAGCAGGGCGCGCGCCGCGTCGAGCTGGCTTTGCAGGGTATCGACGGCGCCCTGGGCGATGAAGTTCTTGCTCAGCAGATCCTTGCTACGCTTGAGCTGGCGTTCGAAGTCCTCCACCGAGGCGCGGTCACGCAACACTTGCGCTTGCGCCTTGTCAACATTCGCATGCTCGCTGCGCGCGTCCAGCGTAAACATCAGCTCGCCCTGCTTGACGAACTGGCCTTCGCGGATATGCACTTTGGTCAGCGTGCTGGTCGTTTGCGGGTGCAGGTCGACACTGCTGATCGGCATCACGCTGCCATTGGCCCGCAGCACCATCGGCACATCCTGACGCAGCGGCGCCACCACACTGACGGTGGTGGGAGCCTGCGCCCCACCCTTGCCACCCTTGCCCCCTGCGCCGCTCTGGCTACCGGACTGATGGTTGAAATACCAGATGCCGCCACCGATACACAGGGCCGCACCCACCAGGATTGCCAGGCTAGTCTTTTTCATTATTCTGTCACGCTGTTGCAGCGCAGGGCTGCAGGTTGAAAGTGGTTACCAGAGGGGCTTAACGCGCAATATTGTCGCATGGAAATGATCACTTTCCCGCGTAATACTCTGGCACGATGAGGGTGACTTCCAGTCCACCGTCGACATGATTCGCCAGCAGGACCGTGGCACCATGCTGTTCAGCAATATTGCGAGCGATGGTCAAGCCGAGGCCCGTGCCACCCGATTCGCGCGAGCGCGAGGTTTCTATCCGATAAAACGGTTCAAACACCTTGGCCAGTTGATCTGGCGCAATACCTGGCCCGCCGTCACGGATGCGGACGCGCGCCGCACCCGCGATACGCTCGACGGTCACATGTGCGTACTGGCCATATTTGACGGCATTGTCGATCAGATTCACCAGGCAGCGCCGCATGGCGATGGGCCGCGCCATCAAGGCCATGCCCGCATGGCCGCTCAGCGTCACTTTCTGACCTGCATCGGCGGCGTCGGAACAGACGCTATCTAACAGGGAATCGAGGTCGAGCGCCTGCATGGCTTCCGTGCTGTCCATCGAGCGGGCCAGGTCCAGTCCTTCCTTGACCATGCTTTGCATGGCCGACAGATCGCCCACGAGCCGGTCATACAATTCCGTATCGGCCACCTTTTCCAGGCGCAGGCGCAAGCGCGTGAGCGGCGTCTGCAAGTCGTGGGTGATGGCGGCCAGCATTTGTGTGCGCTGGGAAATATGCTGGCGGATGCGCGCCTGCATGGCATTGAAGGCGGCGCTGGCCTGGCGGATTTCGCTGGCGCCCGACAGGGTCAGCGGCGGATGGTTGATGTCGTTGCCCAGGTCTTTTGCCGCCTGCGCCAGCTGTTTCAGCGGGCGCATGGTCATGCGCGTGACCAGGTAGGCGAGGATGGCGATGCTGATCAAAAATGGCAGCAAGGTGACCCAGTCGCTATGCTCGCCGAATGGCGGCTGCTGGCGCGGCGGCAACACCATCAGGCGCAGCACGTGGCCGTCCTGCATGCGCACGTCGAGGTTTTCGCAAGTGCCGCCCCAGGGCTTGGGACCGAACAGGCCCGATGACTTGCGCGGCTGCGTGCAGGCGGCCGGACGCTCGGCCAGCGCGCTGACCTTGAAGCCTTCGCCCAGCTTCGCCTGCAGGGCGGTGGAGAACTCCGTCGGCGTGCCAGGGACGTGCTCGGCGTCGGGGCGCAGTTCCAGGCGCACGCTGCCCTTGTTGGCCACCTTCAGATAGGCCGCGCGCGAGGCCAGCGGCACGATGTCGGCTGCCATCACCAGCTGCTCGGCCCGTTCCACGGCATGGTAGTCGCGATACTGCTCCAGCGCGCGCTGGCGTTCGCCCACGGCCAGCCACTGCGTCAGCGCGGCGGAAGCGACGATACCGATCAGCAAGAACATGAAGACGCGGCCTGTCATCGACCCCAGGAAGGCCTTCACGCGTGCGGCTCCACGTTGACTTGCCCGGCCAGCACATAGCCGCCGTTGCGCACGGTCTTGATGATTTGCGGCAAGCGCGCATCTTCACCCAGCTTTTGCCGCAGGCGGCTGATCTGGATATCGATCGAGCGGTCGAACGGGTCGGCGTCACGGCCCTGCGTCAGGTTCAACAGCTGATCGCGGTTGAGCACGCGGTTCGGATGTTCGAGGAACACGCGCAGCAAGCGGAACTCCGCGCCCGACAACATGATCACCAGGCCGCTGGGATTGAGCAGGTGGCGCGCCGTCAGGTCCAGGGTCCAGCCGGAAAAGCGGATTTGCTGCGCCTTGTCCGACGGCACGTTCGACGGCATGGCGTGGCTGCGGCGCAAGACGCTGCGTATGCGCGCCAGCAATTCACGGGGTTCGAACGGCTTCGGCAAATAATCGTCGGCCCCCATTTCCAGGCCCAGGATACGGTCCAGCGGCTCATTGCGCGCCGTCAACATAATCACCGGCACGGTCGATTGCGCGCGCAGCTTGCGGCACAGGGTCAGGCCATCGTCACCCGGCAGGTTCAGGTCGAGCACGATCAGATCGGGCCGCGTTTCATCGAGGATTTTCCACATGGCCGTGCCGTCCGCCGCGCCCAGGGTGCGGTAGGCGTTCGTTTCCAGGTAATCCGCCAGCAAGCTGCGGATATCGCGGTCGTCGTCGACGATGAGGATTGTAGAAGTGGGTTCCATGGTACGAATTATCCCCACTTCGCCGGGCCTTGCACAGCGCATTTGTATCGTCTTGTATATAGAGGACCCGAAGAAACATATAGATACAAACTGTCTGGCAGCGGACACTTCGGGGAAACATGGAGCGTCCAACATGGATTCATGTGCAGCAGCATGTACATCCCTCATCTTTTACAAAGGAATCCAGATGAACGCCTCAATGACAACCTTGCGCAAGAATTTGATCATCGCCATGAGCGTACTCGGCATGGGTGCGGCATCGCTGACCGTCCACGCCCAGGAAGCGGCCGCCAGCGCGCCTGCCGCCGGCACCAGGATGCAACATGATGGCCAGCGCGGCCAGCACCGCGCAGGCAACCCGGCCGAACGCATGGCCCAGTACCAGGCGCGCCTGCACGACAAGCTGAAGCTGACAGCCGCGCAGGAACCGGCCTGGGCCACTTTCACGGCCGCCAACGCGCCGAAAAAAACCATGGGTGACTGGAAAGCCAAGCGCGAAGCGATGGCCAAGCTGTCGGCGCCGGAGCGCATGGAGCAATGGATCGCCATGTCGAAGGAACGCGTCGCCAGCCAGGAAAGCCGCCTGGCTTCCCTGAAGACCTTCTATGCCGTGCTGACGCCGGAACAAAAGAAAGTCTTTGACGACAGCGTGCCTGGCGGCAAACATGGTGGCATGCGTGGCCGCCATCACGGCGAACACCATGGCATGCAGGAGCATCCCAAAGCCGGCTGAGTGCTAGCTGTGCAGAAATAGAAAAAGCCCGCGATGCGGGCTTTTTCTGATTGCAAACACAAGTAAATGCTTACTGCCCGTCAAGTTTGCGCAAGGAGGTCAGGAAAGTCGATGCATTCTGGAAGCCGATCACGCGCGACTGGGCGATTTCCTGTCCCTGCGGGTTGAACATGATGATGCCCGGCGGGCCGAACAATTGAAAACGTTTCAGCATGGCCTTGTCGTCGGCATCATTCGCCGTCACGTCCACCTGCAGCAGCACGGCCTGGCCCATCTTCTCGCGCACGGCGGGGTCGACGAAGGTCAGTTTTTCCATCTCGATACAGGATACGCACCAGTCGGCATAGAAATCCAGCAAGGCTGGCTTGCCGTTCAGCTGCGCAAGCGCCGCATCGAGCTGCGCCACGGTCTTTACGCGCGTAAACGCTTGCGCGTGGACCTGGCCGCCACCGAGGTGCGCCAGCGGCGCCAGCGGGTCGCGGCCGCCGCTGGCCACGCCGACCAGTTGCACCACGCCCAGCACGGCAAAGACGAGGCCGAAGGCCTTGGCGATCCAGGCCTGCTGCACACCGCTCTTGCCCACCAGCAAATACATGCCATAGCCGACGAGCAGGACCGTCCAGCCCAGCATCTGCACGGCGCCCGGCAGGACCGGCGAAACCAGCCACCAGGCCACGCCCAGTTGCAGCACGCCAAAGAAGCGCTTGACGGCATCCATCCAGGCGCCGGCACGGGGCAGCAAGGTACCGGCCGACACGCCCACCAGCAGCAAGGGCACGCTCATGCCCACTGCCATGGCGAACAGGGCACTGCCGCCGATGACGACGTCGCGCGTCTGGCTGATGTACAGCAGGGCGCCTGCCAGCGGCGCGGCCACGCATGGCCCCACGATCAGGGCGGAAATGGCGCCCATGACGAATACGCCCGCCAGCCGGCCCGACGATTGCTGGTTCGATACGGACGTCAGCTTGCCTTGCAGGAAGGCAGGCACCTGCAACTCATAAAGCCCGAACATCGACAACGCCAGGCCCGCCATCAGCAAGGCAAAAAAGCCCAGCACCCATGGATTTTGCAATTGGGCTGCCAGGCCTTCGCCCGCCAGGCCGGCCGCCACGCCCAGCGCCGTATAGACGATGGCCATGCCCAGCGCATACGTCAGCGACAGCAGCAAGCCACGCGAGCGGCTGACCTTGGCGCCATCGCCGATGATGATCGACGACAAAATCGGCACCATCGGCAGCACGCACGGCGTAAACGCCAGCCCCAGGCCCAGCAGCATGAACAAGGGCACGATGACGAGCAGCTTGCCGCCCTTCAAGGCCGCTTCAATCTTGCCTAGCTCGCTTTGCGCGGGCGCGGCGCTTGCCGCCGCGGGCGCCGCAGCGAGCGGCTCGGGCGTGCTGGTGACATCGGCCTGGGGAATGCTCAGTACGGACACGCCAGGCGACGCCTGCGCCTGCGGGCCGTTGACGGCCGCCGTATCGACCGCAGGCGCGGCCGGCAAGGCGAATTTCGACGGCAGGCCAGCGCCTGGCGCCATGCTCTGGCCGCCGCCGGCGCCTACCAGTTTCGCCATGGCATCCTGCGGCGCATAGCACAGGCCCTTGTCGGAACAGCCCTGGCCCGTCGCCTTCAGCGTAAACGCGCCCGCCGTTTCCACGGGAATCGTGATGGTCAGTGTCTTGCGGAAGGTTTCCACATTCTTCTGGAACGTGTCGTCGAACTTGACCTTGCCGGGCGGATACACCGGCGTGCCCAGCTTGGCGCCCACGGCCTCAAACTTGAAGCGCTCGTGGTACATATAATAGCCGTCGGCAATCACATACGTGACAGCGATAGTGGACGGGTCCTGCATGCGGGCGGAAAACTTGAAGGCCAGCTCGGGATCGAGGAATTCATCGTCGGCGCGGGCGTGGCTGGCGCCAAAGACGGCCATGGCCAGCAGCAAACAGGTGGCAAGCCAGATCAGCAGTTGATGCAGGGGAGCGGCGCGCGCGGAGGCGCTGGAGGGGAAACGGGACATGAACTACCTTTTCGACCATTCGACAGAGGACGCGCGGAGCAGGCAGCGCTTGTGCCGGGCCGGCGCGAAAGAAGAATAGTACACCGCAGCAAGGATAGCTGCAGCAGAAAACAAAAAAGCCAGGCTAGGCCTGGCTTTCTCAGATACAATTACTGGGATTACTCGCCAGCAACTTCAACTGCTTCGGTCGTATCTGGACGATCCATCAGTTCAACGAACGCCATAGGAGCGTTATCGCCGACGCGGAAACCCATTTTCAGGATACGCACATAACCACCGTTACGGTTGGCGAAACGTGGGCCCAGTTCAGCGAACAGCTTGACGACCATTTCACGGTCGCGCAGGCGGTTGAAGGCCAGACGCTTGTTTGCCAGGGAGTCGGTTTTGCCCAGGGTCAGAATTGGCTCGACAACGCGGCGCAGTTCTTTTGCTTTTGGCAGGGTGGTTTTGATCGCTTCGTGACGCAGCAGCGATACTGTCATGTTGCGCAGCATTGCCAGACGGTGGGACGAGGTACGATTCAGTTTACGGAGGCCGTGACCGTGACGCATGATAAATCCTTTCGGTGAGTGTTTAAATCCAGTTCTTCGATCGGCTGGGCGGGAAAACCCGACTAGCCGCGGACCGGTTTGGTACTACAAAATAAAAGCCTGGGACACCTGTCCCAGGCAGTTTGCTACAACTACGAATTACTTTTCCAGGCCGGCAGGCGGCCAGTTTTCCAGCTTCATGCCCAAGGTCAAGCCGCGCGATGCCAGCACTTCCTTGATTTCGTTCAGGGACTTGCGGCCCAGGTTTGGCGTTTTCAGCAGTTCGTTTTCCGAACGTTGGATCAGGTCGCCGATGTAGTAGATGTTTTCCGCTTTCAGGCAGTTCGCCGAACGCACGGTCAACTCCAGATCGTCGACTGGACGCAACAGGATAGGATCGACCAGCGGAGCGCGCGATGGCGCTTCGGCGGCGGCTTCCGTGCCTTCCAGGGCAGCGAACACATTCAACTGGTCCACCAGGACGCGGGCCGACTGGCGGATCGCTTCTTCCGGCGAGATCACGCCGTTGGTTTCGATGTTGATGATCAGCTTGTCCAGGTCGGTACGCTGCTCAACGCGAGCCGATTCAACGAAGTACGATACACGGCGCACTGGCGAGAACGACGCATCGAGGATGATGCGGCCGATGGTCTTGTTCGTGTCTTCCGACAGGCGACGCACGTTACCAGGAACGTAGCCGCGGCCTTTTTCAACCTTGATCTGCATGTCCAGCTTGCCACCAGCGGTCAGGTGGGCGATCACGTGGTCAGGGTTGATCAGTTCGACGTCATGCGGCAGGTCGATGTCGGAGGCCAGGATTGCGCCTTCGCCTTCTTTTTTCAGGGTCAGGGTTACCGAATCGCGGTTGTGGACTTTGAAAACCACACCCTTCAAGTTCAGCAACAGATCGACGACGTCTTCTTGCACGCCATCGAGGGAGGAAT
The DNA here is from genome assembly GCF_002127585.1 of Janthinobacterium sp. GW458P. Taxonomy (GTDB): domain Bacteria; phylum Pseudomonadota; class Gammaproteobacteria; order Burkholderiales; family Burkholderiaceae_D; genus Janthinobacterium. The sequence goes on along the minus strand of NZ_NEGZ01000055.1, from coordinate 19,167 downwards.
ATTCGTGGACGACGCCAGCGATCGTCACTTCGGTCGGCGCGTAGCCCACCATCGACGACAGCAGAACGCGGCGCAACGCGTTACCCAATGTGTGGCCATAGCCGCGCTCGAACGGTTCCATCACGACCTTGGCGTGACCTGCACCGAGAGCTTCAACATCGATAATACGTGGCTTCAACAAACTGTTTTGCATGAAATGTCCTTTTCAATACCCTCGGCTCATTACACCGATAAGGCTGATGGCATTAGTGAAACGCCCACTTTACAAAAGCAAAGTGGGCGGAGATCTTGCTACTGACTACTATTAACGCGAGTACAGCTCGACGATCAGCGATTCGTTGACGTCGTTAGCGATTTCGTTACGCTCTGGCAGGGACTTGAAAGTACCTTCCATTTTCTTGGCATCAACCGAAACCCAGCTAGGCATGCCAACTTGTTCGGCCAGCGACAGTGCTTCAACGATACGCACTTGCTTTTTCGATTTTTCACGAACAGCGATGATGTCGCCAACTTTGACCGAGTACGAAGCGATGTTCACAACGATACCGTTCACGGTGAACGCTTTGTGGCTGACCAATTGACGCGCTTCAGCGCGGGTCGAGCCAAAGCCCATGCGGTAGCAAACGTTGTCCAGACGCGTTTCCAGCAACTTCAACAGCGTTTCGCCGGTGTTGCCTTTACGACGGTCTGCTTCAGCGAAGTAGCGGCGGAATTGACGTTCCAGCACGCCGTACATGCGCTTGACTTTTTGCTTTTCGCGCAGTTGGTTACCGTAGTCCGAGGTGCGGGCGCCGGATTTGACACCGTGCTGGCCTGGCTTGACATCCAGTTTGCACTTGCTGTCCAGCGAGCGACGTGCGCTCTTCAGGAACAGGTCTGTACCTTCACGGCGGGAAAGTTTTGCTTTAGGTCCGATATAACGTGCCACGATACTTCCTTTTTTTAAATGATAACGCCCCAGCCACATGCATGATCAAACACACTGATGCGGTTAGGCGCTAGTCTGATTTGGTTTCAATCAGACGGTGGCTGAAAACGAAAAACCCGTCAAACAGGATTTGACAGGCAAGAACAGCCGGGCAGTATAACCGTTTCCGGCTCCCTGCTCCAGCGTTTTCACACAACTGTACTGAGTTACAACAGACAGCAAAGCAGCTGGCGCCGAAGCGCCCTCTGCAACACTATCTTAGATACGACGACGTTTCGGTGGACGGCAACCGTTGTGCGGTACCGGCGTCACGTCCTGGATCTCGGTGATCTTGATGCCCAGGTTGTTCAGCGCGCGAACGGCGGACTCACGACCAGGACCTGGGCCCTTGATACGTACTTCCAGGTTCTTTACGCCACACTCAACTGCCACTTTACCAGCGGCTTCCGCGGCGACCTGCGCTGCGAATGGGGTCGATTTACGCGAACCCTTGAAGCCTGCACCGCCGGAGGTAGCCCACGACAAGGCATTGCCTTGACGATCGGTGATGGTAATGATGGTGTTATTGAACGATGCGTGGACATGTGCGATGCCTTCAGCGACGTTCTTTTTAACTTTTTTACGCACGCGTGCTGATGCGGCGTTATTTTGCGACTTAGCCATAATTATTCCCTAGCGGATTATTTTTTCAGCGATTGAGCGGCTTTACGCGGTCCCTTGCGGGTACGTGCGTTCGTACGCGTACGCTGGCCACGGCAAGGCAGACCCTTACGATGACGCATGCCGCGGTAGCAACCCAGATCCATCAAACGCTTGATGTTCATGGACAGTTCACGACGCAGATCGCCTTCGACGATGAATTTACCTACTTCATCGCGCAGTTTTTCCAGTTCGCTGTCATCCAGATCTTTGATCTTTTTGTTGGTTGCTACACCGGTCGATGCACAGATTTTCTCTGCGCGTGGACGGCCCACACCGTAGATGGCCGTCAGGCCGATAACGGTATGCTGATGATTTGGGATATTAACCCCTGCAATACGTGCCATTTGTTATTCCTCGATTAACCTTGACGCTGCTTGTGACGTGGTTCCACGCAGATAACGCGGACTACGCCTTTGCGCTTGATGATCTTGCAGTTGCGGCAGATCCGCTTGACTGATGCGAGAACTTTCATTTTTGGGCTCTTTCTTTCGCTTCTTTGGTTTGATTCAGTGTGTTACTTGGTACGGAACACAATGCGGGCTCGGCTCAGGTCGTACGGCGTCAACTCCACCGTCACCTTGTCTCCAGGGAGAATGCGAATATAATTCATCCGCATTTTACCTGAAATATGCCCGAGCACCACGTGTCCGTTCTCCAGCTTCACTCGAAATGTTGCATTTGGGAGATTCTCAAGAATCTCGCCCTGCATCTGTATGACGTCGTCTTTTGCCATTCGGTATGTTTACCGCGCTTAACGCGTCGGAATTCCGCCCTTGAAATTTGCTTTGCGCAGCAGTGAATCATATTGCTGCGACATCACGTAGTTCTGTACTTGCGCCATGAAATCCATGGTGACAACTACAATAATCAATAAAGAAGTACCGCCGAAATAGAATGGTACTTTCCACTGGGCTTGCATAAATTCCGGCAATAAACACACCAGGGTGATGTAGACTGCGCCGGCAAGTGTCAAGCGTGTCAGGATCTTGTCGATGTAACGGGCTGTCTGCTCGCCTGGACGAATCCCGGGAATGAACGCACCGCTTTTCTTCAAGTTATCCGCTGTTTCCTTGCTGTTAAATACCAGCGCTGTATAGAAGAAACAGAAAAACACGATCGCCACTGCGTACAACAGCGCATGGATAGGCTCACCAGGCCCCATCGATGCTGCCAAATCTTTCAAGAACCGCACCGCAGGGTTAGCGTTGTCGGCGCCCTTTGAAAACCAGTCCACGATAGTGGCCGGGAACAAGATGATCGAAGAAGCAAAGATCGGCGGGATCACGCCGGCCATGTTCAGCTTCAACGGCAAATGGCTGGTTTGACCGCCATAAATCTTGTTGCCTACCTGGCGCTTCGCGTAGTTGACCAATATTTTGCGCTGACCACGTTCGACGAATACGACGAAGTACGTTACCAGTGCTACCAGGATGACGATGAAAATCGCGCTGAAGCTGCTGATCGAACCATTCGACACCTGAGTGAACAAGCCACCCAACGCCGACGGCAGACCGGCTGCAATCCCGGCAAAAATGATGATCGAGATGCCATTCCCCAAGCCACGCTCGGTAATTTGCTCACCCAACCACATCAAAAACATTGTTCCGGTCAACAAAGTGACGACCGTCACGAAGCGGAATGCAAGACCAGGTTCCAACACCAGACCAGCTTGCGACTCCAGTGCGACTGCAATGCCCAACGCTTGGAACAGTGCCAGCGCAACCGTGAAATACCGGGTGTACTGGGTGATCTTGCGACGACCTGCTTCGCCTTCTTTTTTCAACGCTTCCATCTGCGGTGACACGATCGACAGCAATTGCATGATGATCGAGGCCGAGATATAAGGCATGATACCCAGCGCAAACACTGTAAAACGAGACAAGGCACCGCCCGAGAACATGTTGAACATGCCCAGGACGCCGCCTTCGTGCTCCTTGAACAGCGAGGCTAATTGTGTCGGGTCAATCCCGGGAACCGGGACGTGAGCACCGATACGATAAACCACCAATGCGCCAAGCAAAAACCAGAGCCGCCCCCAAGGGAAACCGGCCGCTGCACTTTTAGCAAGTTGTGGATTAGTCGCCAATTTTCGCTCCGATCAAGCTGTTAGCGGTCAACTCAGGCTACCGAGCCGCCGGCTGCTTCGATGGCTGCTTTCGCGCCAGCGGACACTTTCAAGCCCTTCAAATTCACCGCTTTGGTGATTTCGCCGGACAAGATCACGCGCACGTCACGGGCCAACACGCCCAGAACGCCAGCTTGCTTCAAGACCAGAATGTCGACATCGCCAACAGCCAGGTTGTTCAGATCGGACAGGCGCACTTCAGCTTTGAAGGTGGCGTGCATCGATTTGAAACCGCGCTTAGGCAGACGGCGTTGCAGAGGCATCTGACCGCCTTCGAAACCGACTTTATGAAAGCCGCCCGAACGCGATTTCTGACCTTTGTGACCACGACCCGAGGTTTTACCCAGGCCGGAGCCGATACCGCGGCCGACGCGACGCTTGTAGTGCTTAGCGCCTTCGGCTGGTGCAATAGTATTCAATTCCATGATTTGCTCCGTTCGTGTAAGCCCGAAGGCTTACCCGACAACTTTAACGAGATACGATACTTTATTGATCATGCCGCGTACGGATGGGGTGTCTTGCAATTCGGAAACCGAATTTACACGACGCAGACCCAGACCGCGCACGGTAGCGCGATGCGATTCGCGCGTACCGATCAAGCCCTTGACCAATTGCACTTTGACTGTGTTTGTCATTTTGTCCACCTTAAGCCAGAATGTCTTCAACCGACTTGCCGCGCTTGGCAGCGATATCGGAAGCAGTGCTCATTTTCGACAGGCCATCCAGCGTAGCGCGTACCAGGTTGTATGGGTTGTTCGAACCGGTGGATTTTGCCACCACGTCCGTCACGCCCATCACTTCGAAGATAGCGCGCATTGCGCCACCAGCGATCACGCCGGTACCAGGCTTAGCTGGGTTCATCATGACCTTGGAAGCGCCGTGACGACCAACAACCGTGTGATGCAAGGTGCCGTTTTTGAGCGGTACTTTGATCAGGTTGCGACGGGCTTCTTCCATTGCCTTCTGCACGCCAACTGGCACTTCTTTCGATTTGCCCTTGCCCATGCCGACGCGGCCATCGCCATCACCAACTACGGTCAGCGCGGCGAAACCCATGATACGACCACCCTTGACCACTTTGGTCACGCGGTTGATCGCGATCATTTTTTCGCGCATGCCATCATCCGGCTTGTCGCTTTGCATTTTTGCTTGCATTTTTGCCATGATTGATCCTTAGAACTTCAGACCGGCTTCGCGTGCGGCTTCTGCCAACGCTTTCACACGGCCGTGGTAACGGAAACCGGAGCGGTCGAACGCAACTTCGGTAATTCCTGCTTTCAACGCTTTTTCAGCGACGCGCTTGCCGATCAAGGCTGCAGCAGCGGCATTGCCGCCTTTGCCGGATTGGCCCGCCAGTTCAGCGCGAACTTCCGCTTCAGCCGTCGAGGCCGAAACCAGGACTTTAGCGTCCGGGCTGATCAGGTTGGCGTAAATGTGCAGGTTGGTGCGATGCACCGACAAGCGATTTACTTTCAATTCCGCAATCTTGATGCGGGTTTGGCGTCCGCGGCGAAGCCGTGATTCTTTCTTATCCATCGTCAGCCCCTAATTACTTCTTCTTGGTTTCTTTAAGCTTAACCACTTCGTCCGCATAGCGAACGCCCTTGCCTTTATAAGGCTCAGGAGCGCGGTAAGCACGAACTTCAGCGGCTACCTGGCCAACCTGTTGACGGTCGATACCTTTAATCAGGATCTCGGTCGGGGTTGGTGTTGCGCAGGTAACGCCGGCTGGCATGTCATGCACTACAGGGTGCGAAAAACCCAGGGACAGATTCAGCTTGTCGCCTTGAGCTTGCGCCTTGTAACCCACGCCTACCAGGTTCAGCTTTTTCTCGAAACCCTTGGTGACGCCAACAACCATGTTGTTGACCAGTGCGCGCAGCGTGCCGGACATGGCATTAGCTTCGCGGCTGTCGTTCGCCACGTCGAAAGTCAGGGTTCCTGCATTGTTTTCTACTTTGACCAGGCCGGTGAGGACTTGGGAAAGTACGCCCAGCGGGCCTTTTACGGTGATCGCTTGTGCGGAGATGGCGACTTCGGCGCCAGCTGGCACTACGATAGGCATTTTAGCTACTCGAGACATGTGTAACTCCTTAAGCCACGTAGCAAATAACTTCGCCGCCGACACCGGTAGCGCGTGCTTTGCGGTCAGTCATGACGCCTTGCGGAGTCGACACGATCGCCACACCCAAGCCATTCATCACAACAGGGATCTCGTCTTTACCCTTGTAGACGCGCAGACCCGGACGGGACACGCGCTCCAAGCGCTCAATAACGGGACGGCCAACATAATACTTCAAACCGATCTTCAGTTCCGCCTTGCCACCAGCTTCGGCAACAGCGAAATCTTCAATGTAACCCTCGTCCTTCAGGACGTTGGCAATCGCAATTTTGACTTTCGACGATGGCATGGCCACGGTCGTTTTTTGCACGCCTTGTGCGTTGCGAATGCGGGTCAGCATATCGGCGATAGGATCGCTCATACTCATTGCATATTCTCCTATTACCAGCTTGCTTTTGTCATACCCGGAATTTCACCACGCATGGCGAATTCACGGAGCTTGATACGACCCAGACCGAATTTACGGAATGTGCCGCGCGGACGACCGGTGATGGCGCAACGGTTACGTTGACGCGTCGGGTTCGAGTTACGTGGCAGCGCCTGCAGTTTCAGGCGAGCTTCGTAGCGCTCTTCTTCCGATTTCGATTGGTCATCGACGATGGCCTTGAGAGCTTCGCGCTTAGGGGCGAATTTCGCCACCAGGTCAGCACGCTTGATCTCACGATTAATCAGTGACAGTTTGGCCATGATCAGTTCCTGAAAGGGAATTTAAAGGCGGCGAGCAAAGCTTTGGCTTCGTCATCGGTCTTAGCGGTTGTCGTGATGCTGATATTCATACCGCGCAACGCGTCAATCTTGTCGTATTCGATTTCAGGGAAAATGATCTGTTCCTTGACACCGATGTTGTAGTTGCCACGACCATCAAATGCACGGCCGTTCACACCACGGAAATCGCGTACGCGCGGCAGAGCCACGGTAATGAAGCGATCCAGGAACTCGTACATGCGAGCGCCGCGCAGGGTGACCATCGTACCGATCGGGTAACCTTCACGGATTTTGAAGCCTGCGATCGCTTTGCGGGACTTGGTGGTCACTGGCTTCTGGCCGGCGATCTTGGTCAAGTCAGCAACTGCGTGCTCGAGAACTTTCTTATCCGCGATAGCCTCACCAACACCCATGTTCAGGGTGATCTTGGTCAGGCGTGGAACTTCCATTACCGACTTGTAACCAAACTTGCTGGTCAGGTCGGCAACGACTTTTTCTTTATAGAATTCTTGGAGACGTGCCATGATTTCTTAAGCCTTCACTACTTCGCCGGAGGATTTAAAGATGCGAACTTTCTTGCCGTCCACTTCTTTGAAACCCACGCGATCTGCCTTGCCAGTCGCTGCATTAAACAATGCAACGTTGGACACGTGAATTGGCATGGTCTTATCGACGATACCACCAGTTACGCCAGTCATCGGGTTTGGCTTAGTCGCTTTTTTAGCGATGTTAATGCCGTCAACCACGATATGTTCAGCATCGATACGCTGCTGTACCACACCACGTTTGCCCTTGTCTTTCCCGGTCAGAACGATGACTTCGTCGTTTTTACGAATCTTATCCATTACGACTCCTTACAGGACTTCCGGTGCCAGGGACACGATTTTCATGAACTTCTCAGTGCGCAGTTCGCGCGTGACAGGTCCAAAAATACGGGTACCGATCGGTTCCAGCTTGGCGTTCAACAGAACGGCGGCGTTGCCGTCGAACTTCACCAGGGAACCGTCTTGGCGGCGAACACCTTTAGCGGTGCGCACAACCACGGCGTTATAAATTTCACCTTTTTTGACACGGCCACGTGGCGCAGCAACCTTGACGGTTACCTTGATCACATCGCCAATGCCAGCATAACGGCGCTTGGAGCCGCCCAATACCTTGATGCACATGACTTCTTTGGCACCGGTATTGTCAGCCACTTCGAGCCGGCTTTCAGTTTGAATCATAGTATTCTCTTTCCCAACTTAAGCCGAAGAATCCACACAATGTAGACCCACGGTCAGTCTTGGTCCCGCCAGAGCCGCCCTGCTGGGCTTCACTGTTTGGGTGCATGACCTTCATACATCAACTGACCGCGAATGCTACTGTCTGTGGCCAGACACTTTGCGGCGTTACATGAACGAAGCCCGCAAGTATTACATACAATTTGCGGGCCTGCAAGTACTAATTAAAATCCACCGCCGAAACGGTGGTTTTTATTTAAACGGTTGGTGCGGCTTGAACCACACGTGTCACCGTCCATGCCTTCGTTTTGGAGATCGGGCGACCTTCCTGGATCTCGACCGTATCACCGGCCTTGACTTGGTTGGTCTCGTCATGCGCGTGATACTTGTTCGAACGCATGATGATCTTGCCATACAAAGGATGTTTTACGTGGCGCTCGATCAGAACGGTAACGGTCTTGTCCATCTTGTCCGAAACCACTTTACCGATCAGCGTGCGCTTGAGCGACTGTTTCACTGGTTCGTTCATTTGGCTTCCTTCAGATTCATTACCGTCTTCACACGCGCGATATCGCGGCGTACCTTCTTGAGCTGCGAAGTGTTGCTCAGCTGTTGCGTAGCGATTTGCATACGCAGGCCGAACTGTGCCTTCAACAGATCATTCAGCTCTTTTTGCAGAGCCGGCTGGTCCTTGCCGCGGAGTTCAGATGCTTTCATATACAACTCCAATTATTGGCCGACTTGACGTACGACAAACGTCGTAGCCAGTGGCAGTTTAGCGGCGGCAAGACGGAAAGCTTCCCGTGCCAGCGCTTCATCAACGCCATCCATTTCGTACAGTACTTTGCCTGGCTGAATTTCAGCGACGTAGTACTCTGGATTACCTTTACCGTTACCCATACGGACTTCAGCCGGTTTGTTCGAAATCGGTTTGTCCGGGAAAATACGGATCCAGATACGGCCACCGCGCTTGATGTGACGCGTCATTGCACGACGCGCCGCTTCAATTTGACGCGCAGTGATACGACCGCGCGCAACTGCCTTCAGACCGAATTCGCCAAACGACACGGCGGTGCCGCGGCTGTGCGAAATACCGGTGTTACGGCCTTTCTGCTCTTTACGATACTTTCTGCGTGCTGGTTGCAGCATGATTATTCTCCTGCTTTCTCAGCTGGTGCAGCGGCGGCCGGTTTAGCGGCGCGCACACGAGCAGCACCTGGTGCTGTGGATGGTTTCGCACCCGCTGGACGTGGGCGGCCGGCTGGCTTGCCATCGTCACGGCGTGGACCGCGGCTCTTCTTCTCGTCAGCTGGAGTATCGATGACTGGTGCATCGCCGTTAGGCGCGCGGTCACCTTTGTATACCCACACCTTGACGCCGATGATACCGTAGGTGGTCGACGCTTCGCTGGTACCGTAGTCGATATCGGCGCGCAGGGTATGCAGAGGCACGCGGCCTTCGCGGTACCACTCTTTACGCGCGATTTCGATACCGTTCAGACGGCCGGACGACATGATCTTGATACCGAGAGCACCCAGGCGCATTGCGTTTTGCATTGCACGCTTCATGGCGCGGCGGAACATGATCCGTTTTTCCAGCTGCTGAGCGATCGAATCGGCGATCAGTTGCGAATCGATTTCCGGCTTGCGGATTTCTTCAATGTTCACGTGAACAGGTACGCCCATGATCTTGGTCAAAGCGGACTTCAGTACTTCGATGTCTTCGCCTTTTTTACCAATGACCACGCCTGGGCGCGAGCTGTAGATCGTGAAGCGCGCGTTCTTGGCTGGGCGCTCGATAACGATGCGGCCAACGGAAGCGTTCTTCAGTTTCTTTTTCAGGTAAGCACGTGCTTTCAAGTCTTCGTTCAGCATGGCAGCGAAATTACCGTTGCCTGCATACCAGCGCGAAGCCCAGTTACGGGTGACCGCCAGACGGAAACCGGTTGGATGAATTTTCTGACCCATCGTGGCTCCTTAGTTACCGACAGTCACGTAAACGTGACAGGATTGTTTCGAAATACGGTCGCCACGGCCTTTTGCACGCGCGGTGAAGCGCTTCAAGACCGGACCTTTTTCGACGTAGATCGTTTTCACGAACAATTCGTCGATGTCGGCGCCATCATTGTGCTCGGCATTCGCAATAGCGGATTCCAGAACGCGCTTGATGATCGCAGCACCTTTTTTCGGGCTGAATTGCAAGATGTTGAGTGCAGCGTCAACTTTCTTGCCACGGATCAGGTCAGCAACCAGGCGGCCCTTTTGGTCCGACAGGCGCACACCTTTGAGGATAGCTTTAGTTTCCATTATTTCTTAGCCTTTTTGTCAGCTGCATGGCCCTTGAACGTACGGGTCAGTGCGAATTCGCCGAGCTTGTGACCAACCATGTTTTCGGAAACATAAACCGGCACGTGCAGCTTGCCGTTATGCACCGCGATCGTCAGGCCGATGAAGTCAGGCATGATTGTCGAACGACGCGACCAGGTTTTGATTGGCTTTTTGTCTTTGGCAGCTTGCGCAGCTTCAACTTTTTTCACCAGGTGGGCGTCACAGAACGGCCCTTTTTTCAATGAACGTGTCATGTGCTACCCCTTATTTCTTGCCGCGGCGCGAGACGATCATGGAAGTAGTACGCTTGTTGCTGCGTGTCTTCTTACCTTTAGTCTGTTGGCCCCAAGGCGAAACTGGATGACGACCAGCTGCTGTTTTACCTTCACCACCACCGTGCGGGTGATCGACCGGGTTCATGACCACACCGCGAACGGTAGGACGAACACCGCGCCAGCGCATCGCACCAGCTTTACCGATTTTACGCAGGCTATGCTCGGCATTGCCGACTTCACCAACCGTTGCACGGCACTCGATGTGCACGCGACGTACTTCACCCGAGCGCAGACGCACTTGAGCGTAGGTACCTTCACGTGCCATCAGCACAACGCCGGCGCCAGCGGTACGTGCCATTTGGGCACCTTTACCTGGCAGCATTTCGACGCAATGCATCACGGTACCGACTGGGATGTTACGGATTGGCAAGCAGTTACCCGATTTGATCGGCGCTTCCGAACCGTTCATCACGCTGTCGCCAACGGCCATGCCTTTGGTTGCGATGATGTAGTGACGCTCGCCGTCGGCGTAGCACAGCAGAGCGATATTCGCGGTGCGGTTTGGATCGTATTCGATACGTTCCACTTTCGCTGGAATACCATCTTTGGTGCGCTTGAAGTCGATCAGGCGATAGTGTTGCTTATGACCACCACCGATATGACGGGTGGTGATGTGACCGTTGTTGTTACGACCAGCGGTCTTGGATTTCTTTTCAACCAGGGCAGCGAACGGACGACCTTTGTACAGGTCGGCATTCACCACCTTTACCATGCCGCGACGGCCTGGCGAGGTTGGTTTCATCTTAACGAGTGCCATTATGCAGCCTCCTCGGAGAAGTTGATTTCCTGGCCAGGCTTCAGGCACACGAAAGCACGCTTGGTATGGTTACGACGACCGTTGAACTTGCCGGTGCGCTTTTGCTTACCTTCGCGGTTTGCAGTTTGCACGGACAGAACTTCAACCTTGAACAGCAGTTCGACCGCTGCCTTGATTTCAGGCTTGGTTGCATCCGGCAGTACGCGGAATACAATTTGCTCGTTCTTTTCCGCGACCATGGTGGCCTTTTCGGAAATGACCGGCGCCAACAGCACCTTCATCAAGCGTTCTTCGCTATGTTTCAAAATCGCGCTCATGCCAGCATCTCCTCAATCTTAGCCAATGCAGCTTTGGTGACCAAGATCTTCTTGTAGAACACCAGGGACATCGGGTCTGCATGACGTGGCTCAACGACGAGTACGTTAGGCAGGTTGCGCGATGCCAGTTCCAGGTTTTCGTTCAGAACGTCGGTGATGATCAGAACCGAATCAAAGCCCAGGCCGTTCAATTTTTGCGACAGCAGCTTGGTTTTTGGCGCGTCGATCGTCAGATCGTCGATGACGATCAGGCGCTCTTCGCGAGCCAGCTGCGACAGGATCGAGCAGATACCTGCGCGATACATTTTTTTGTTCACTTTGTGGGTGAAGTTTTCGTCAGGCGAGTTCGGGAAAATCCGACCACCGCCGCGCCACAGTGGCGACGACGACATACCAGCACGAGCACGGCCGGTACCTTTTTGGCGCCATGGCTTTTTCGTCGTGTGGTGAACTTCTTCACGGTCTTTTTGCTTGCGGTTACCACTACGTGCATTCGCTTGATAAGCGATGACGACTTGGTGGATCAGCGCTTCGTTGTAGTCACGGCCGAAAATCGTATCGGCTGCAGCAACGTTCGAGGCGGCTTGACCTTGCGCATTCAGAAGCTTGAGTTCCATCGTTTAAGCTCCCTTCTTGGCTTTGGTTTTGATGGCTGGCGAGACAACTACCTGGCCATTTTTCGCACCTGGAATCGCGCCTTTGACCAGCAGCAGCTGACGGTCGGCATCGATACGGGCGATCACGAGGTTCTGGATCGTACGGTTAACGTCACCCAGATGACCGGTCATGCGCTTACCAGGGAAAACGCGACCTGGATCTTGTGCCATACCGATGGAACCTGGAACGTTATGCGAACGCGAGTTACCGTGCGTTTGACGGCCGGAAGCGAAGTGGTAACGTTTGATAACGCCTGCATAGCCTTTACCAATGGTAACGCCTTGCACGTCGATCTTTTGACCGACTTCGAACAGGGAAGCGGCGACAACATCGCCAGCTTTCAGTTCAGCGGCTTTGGCAGCGTCGACACGGAACTCTTTCAACAGAGTACCGGCTTCAACACCAGCTTTAGCGTGATGACCAGCAACAGCTTTGGTCACGCGGGAAGCGCGACGTTGACCGAATGCGACCTGAACAGCGGAGTAGCCATCTGTTTCAGGGGTTTTGATTTGCGCAACACGGTTGTTCGATACGTCCAGCACGGTGACAGGAATCGAATCCCCTTCATCCGTGAAAATGCGCATCATACCAACCTTGCGACCGAGAAGGCCTAGGCTCATTTTTTCTCCATTCCCACCTGCGATTGGGCGGGGCTTGTTTAACTACAAAGTAACGTAGGACTCAAAAAAGACGAATCCATACCGAAGCCGGCTAGTATATAGCACAAAAACCCTTGACGCAACAAGTTAACACGAGGTATGTCAAAGTGTTGCGCGACGCCCGTGCGGGAGTTGTCAAAGAGGGCAAATATCGGGCAAAACGGGGGGGCGGATGGTCATCCATGCGGGTCGACGCCATGACGACAAAGGCGCGAGGCGGGCTTGCCGCCCGACTCGCGCCTCACGCTTTCCCGCCTTCACGCAGCGCCGCGCCGGTCGCCGGGCGATCGCCACCAGGCACCCGGCACTAGCCGCCGTGCGTCCTGTCGCAGCTGGCGGTGCAGGTGTCAAGCATCATCTGGCAGATCGGGCTGCTGCTGCCCAAGCCGCCAGCGCCCGTGCAACTGGCGATTTTTTGCCAGCAACCGTAATAGCATTGCTGTAATTCTGCGCTGGTGGCATAGGCATAACTGCCGCTCAGACTGCAGGCGAAGAGGAAAAAAGCCAGTTTCTTGATCATGGTGCTGTCTCCAGGTTTTTCATCGATTGGGATGGAAGGACTTGCCAAGCAGTGGCAAGCCATCCTGCCTGCCGCCGCCCTACTACTTTGGTACGTCGCGCATGTATATTCATGCTTTGCGGAAATTAATACCAAAGAGTACCGTAAACAATACCAACTTAAAACCACTTATTTACCAAATCAGCAATGTTTTTTATGTATGCCGTGGCAAGGCCTCTGGATTACTGGCTACCCTTGCCCACGTGGTACCAATCAACCTTGCGTGTCGCCACCATGATGGCCGCCAGCACGGCAAACAGCAGGATGCTGCCCATCACCAACGCATTGTTTTCCGAACTCAGCAAGCCGTACAGGGCACCATACAGCAGCGTCAGCCCCACGCCGAAACCGATGCCGCGCCAGGCGTTGTGCAGCACGTGCATCAGATAAAAGCTGGTCAGCACGATACAGGCGGCGCTGGCGATCAGGTAGGCGGCCAGGAAGGCGATGTGTTCTGCCAGGCCCACCAGCAGCAAGAAGAAGATCACCAGCGACAAGCCGACCAGGAAGTACTGCACCGGGTGGATCGGCAGGCTTTTCAGGATTTCAAAGATGAAGAAGGCGGCAAAGGTCAGGGCCACGAACAGCAAGCCATATTTGGTGGCCCGGTCCGATTGCGAATACACGTTCACCGGCTCGATGAAGCCCACGCTGAAGCGGTCCACCTGGCCCAGCGGCGCGCTGTCGGGCATCTTGAATTCCCCCTCGATCGTGCTCAGTTGCGTTTGCGCATTGGTGGCCAGCGAGGAGATGCTCCACTCGACCTGAAAGCCATCGGCGTTGATCTGGCGGAATTTCGGCGACGGCAGGAAGCGCCCGCCAAACTGCGGATGGGGCCAGTTCGACTTGATGCTGATCTGACTGTTTTTCGCCAACGGCACGAAGTGCTGGCGTTCGATGCCATCGAGGCCCAGGTCAAAGCTGAAGCCCACCTGCTGCGGCGCCGCCAAGGGCATGGCGCCCAGCGGCGCATGCAAGCCGCTGCGGAAGGCAAACAGATCGCTGCCCTGCTCGAACTCGATTTTTTGCCCGCCCCAGTCAATTTTCGGAATGTTGCGGATACCGCGCACGTCCTCGATGGACAGGGCCACGAACGGGGCACCCAGGGTCACGCGCGAGTCCGGCGACTTGCGCGGCAGCTGGCCGCTGGCCGGCACTGTAAAGTCGCCCTTGAAGGCGTGCTGGCCGCTATAGACCAGCACCTGATGGATGCCGCGGTAACGGCGGTCCGTTTCGATGTTACCGTCGAGTAGTAAATTGTTCGGGTAGACAAGCAGACGACGCTGCACCGTGCGGCGCAATAGCTCCGTGCGCACCGCCGATTTCGCTTCCTTGTCATCGCCCTTGGCCACCTCTACGCGCTCTTCATACTGCTCCGTGTAGGGAATCACCAGAATGGGACCGATGATGGTTTGTTCGCGCACCGAATCGGCGGCAATGCTGTTGACGGCTTCCTGGCGGAATTCCATCCGCTCCTTGATCGTTTCCTGAATCATCAGCAAAGGCAGGCCGATCAGCAGCATCAGGCCGAACACGATCAACGCTTTGACTAACAGAGTTTTTTGCATGGCGCATCCTTGAAGTAAGGCGGCCAGTGTAAAAAAACTGTATGCGCTGACGATGCGTTCTGTGTGAAGTCAGCAAAAAATTAGGTCAGGCCAGCGGCAGCCGCAGGCAGGCACAGGCGCCGCCATCCGGATGGTTAGCGACCTCGACTGCACCACCATGCAGGGAAGCCACCTCGCGCACGAAGGGCAGTCCCAGGCCCGTGCTCTTGCCTGCGCTCGGGCGCGGCAAGGAATAAAATCGCTCGAAGACGCGTTCGAGCGCATATGCCGGAATACCTTCGCCGCGGTCGCGCACGGCGATTTCCACCTGGCTGCCCAGGCGCCGCGCCGTCAGGTCGATGCAGCTGCCCGGCGGCGCAAAGCCGGCCGCGTTATCGAGCAGGTTACCCAGCGCCTGGCGCAGCAACAGGACATCACCGGCCACGCCCAACTCGCCGCATTGCAGTTGCAGGCCCACGCCGCGCGCCGCCAGCGTTGCGGCTGCGTCCTGCGCCACTTGCGCCAGCAGGGGCGCCAGCGCGATGCGCTCGGGCGCGTCCAGGCGCTGCTGCTTTTCCACGCGCACGAGGGCCAGCAGCTTGTCGATCAGCTGCCGCTGGCGCGCATTCTGTCCGAGGATGCTGCCGAGGAACTGCTGCCGCTCTGCCGGTGCCATATCTTCCTGCAGCAGCTCGGCCGAGGCCTGGATGGCGGCGATCGGGCTTTTCAATTCATGCGCCAGTGTGTGCATCAACTGCTCCACGTACTCTTTGCCCTCCAGGCGCGTGCGCATCGCTTCCAGCGCCCGCCCCAAGGTGCCGAACTCGTTCTTGCCCAGGGCCGGCAGCGCCACCTTGCGCCCGGCTTCCACCTCGCCGATATAGCGCATCAGTTTGCCCAACGCATGGTGCAGCCACCAGGCGAAGGCCAGGCCGATCAGCAGGGACAACAATAGCAACACGGCGCCGCGCTGCAGGATCTTGCGCTGGCTGCGCTCGACAAAGGCTTGCACGCTGGCGTTTGGCTTGGCCACCGTCAGCACCCCGATGACCTCATCGCCATCGCGAACAGGCGCGGCTACATGCATTACCGTCGACATCTCATCATCGGACCGGCTGCGGGTGCTGCGCGCCCCATACTTGCCCTGCAAGCTGAGGTACACGTCGTTCCAGCGCGAATAGTCGCGGCCCACGTCACGCCCGCTGGAATCGAACAGCACGATACCGCGCCGGTCCGTGATGTAGATGCGGTAATCGAGAGTCCGCTTGCGCACCCCATTGATATTGATGTCCACGCCATGGCGCGCATAGTCCTGCATGCGCGCCAGCACCGGCGACTGCGCCAGCGTGCCCGCCTTCAGATCGGGCGCCACCAGGCTGGCCAGCAGCTGCGAGGTGTCGACCAGGGTATCTTCCAGGGTCGAGCGCACGCCAGGCTTGACCTGCTCCATGAAGACGTTCAGCAGAAACCACGCCGCCAGGCCCACGATCAGGAAGTAGCCGAGCAAGATGCGCAGGCCGATTCTCATGCGCAAGCCAGGCTGTAGCCGAGGCCACGGTGGGTCTGGATGGGGTCGAGCTGCGCATCGATGAGGCGCAGCTTGGCGCGCAGCGACTTGACGTGCGCGTCGACCGTGCGCTCGAGCGTATCGGGTGCCCCGCTCCACACCCGCTGCATCAACTGCGCGCGGGACAGTACATGACCCGGATGCTCGATCAGGGTTTTCAGCAACAGATATTCATAGCGGGTCAGCTCCAGCGGCTGGCCGTAAAACAATACCCTCGCCTCCGGCGCGCGCAATTCGAAGCGCTCCGCCGCAGCCGCGGCAGCAGGCGCAACCATCGTCATGCCTGATTCGCGCGAAGTCGGCGTACTACCGGCACGCCGCAGGATGACGCGGATGCGCGCCACCAGTTCGCGCGGTGAAAACGGTTTAGTGACGTAATCGTCGGCGCCAATTTCCAGGCCGACGATGCGGTCGATTTCGTCGCTGCGAGCGGTCAGGAAGATCACCGGCACATCGGAAAACTGGCGCAAGCGCCGGCATACTTCCAGCCCGCTCATGTCGGGCAAGCCCACGTCGAGTACCACGAGCACGGGAATTTCTGCCGCCTCGCCGGGATGTGTGCGCAACGCGGCCAGCGCCTGCTCGCCCAGCATCACGTGGCGCGGCGCAAAGCCATCCGTGCGCAGGGCATAGGCGATGCTATTGGCAATCGCCTGTTCATCTTCCACGATCAGGACAGTCTTGGACATGGGCGGCGGCACACATTGATGGAGAGACCCGGAGTATCCCTGAAGCGGTCAAGCGGCGTCAATCGCGCGCGCAAATGGGCACCGGCAAAAAGCCTCCCGCAAGAAATCACGAATGGCCTAGTTATCACGGCATAACGCCACCGATGCGCCTTGCCCAACACCCGCACAAGAAAACGTTGAAAACCATACCCCCAGGCGATGCTGAGCGGGCGCTTCGACGCGATAGCGGCCATATCGCGCGGCTAAGGCTGGGCGACGTGGATGCTGGCCTTGATGTGCTTGAGGTGGGCCACGATGGTGAACGTCATCACCACCAGCAGCGACCATGAGCTCCATTTGCTGACATGCACCACCGACCATGCGCCAAGCTGATTCGGGTAGCGCCATACGCCCCAGAAGGTACTGATGTTTTCAGCTAGCCAGATAAAGAAGCCGACCAGCACGAAACCGAGCAGCAAAGGCATGCTGCGGTCGCGGTCGAGCGGACGAAATACCACGGTGGTGCGCGCGTACAAGCCCAGCGCGCAGGCGGCCAGGTACCAACGATAGTCGCCGATGTAGTGATGGGTGAAGAAGTTGGCGTAAATTAGCAGCGCGATCAGCACCGCCATCCAGTACGGCGGATGGTGGCGTATGCGCATGTCGAGCAGGCGCCAGGTCTGGATGATGTAGCTGCCGACGGCAGCGTACATGAAGCCGGAAAACAGGGGCACGCCAAGCACCTTGCTGTAGGCAAAGTCGGGATAGCTCCACGACTGGATCGTCCCCGAGACCTTGAACACCTCCAGTGCGAAGCCGACCGCATGAAACAGGCAGATGGCTTTCAATTCATCCCACGTTTCCAGCCCGCTCCAGACCATCGCCCCCTGGATCGCCAGTGCCACCAGCAGCAGCACGTCATAGCGCGGCAGGCCGAACAGGCCTGTGCGCGGCACCAGGAAGACGGCAGCAAAAAACAGCCCCACGAACAGGCAGGACCTCGCCTCCTTGATGCCGAAATACAGGAACTCGGTCAGGAAGCGCGGCCAGCCGCGCAAGCGATGGCGGGGAGTGGCATTTAACAGGTGGGTATCGATGGCGTTAAGCATGCAGCAACTTTATCGGCCGCCCGCGGTACTGTAAAGCGATTTTGCATGCGCACCAACGGCAATGGGGCCGGGCGCACTCACGATCGTGAGCAGGCCCGGCCCCATCATCAGGCAGCGGGACACCCGCCGGCCTTCTTAAAGACGATTATTGCAGTTTGATTTCAACATCAACACCAGCTGGCAGGTCCAGCTTCATCAGCGCGTCAACGGTTTTGTCCGTTGGGTCAACGATGTCCATCAGGCGTTGGTGCGTACGGATCTCGAACTGATCGCGCGAAGTTTTGTTGACGTGCGGGGAACGCAGCACATCGAAACGCTGAATACGGGTAGGCAGTGGTACTGGGCCTTTGACGACAGCGCCGGTGCGCTTCGCGGTTTCAACGATTTCCAGAGCGGACTGGTCGATCAGTTTGTAATCGAAAGCCTTCAGGCGGATACGGATTTTTTGGTTTGGTGCCGACATGATATTTCCTTAAAAGAACGAACCGCGCGGTTTGCACGGCAATGAGGTAATACGGGAATTTCTGACGCAACAACCGTCAGGGTCGACATGATAGCACCAAAATGCTTGCCAACCCCGGCAATTGAATAAAAAGAAGGGCGCCGGGCGACGACGCGTCTTCTTTTATGCAGGCTTAAGAATTAAGCCAGGATTTTTGCAACCACGCCAGCGCCGACGGTACGGCCGCCTTCACGGATAGCGAAGCGCAGACCTTCTTCCATCGCGATCGGGTTGATCAGCTTGACGGTGATCGACACGTTATCGCCTGGCATGACCATTTCTTTGTCTGCTGGCAACTCGATCGAACCGGTCACGTCCGTCGTGCGGAAGTAGAACTGTGGACGATAGTTGTTGAAGAATG
>NZ_NEGZ01000054.1 GCF_002127585.1 Janthinobacterium sp. GW458P | reverse complement strand
CCGGCCGGCGCGGGCACGGCGGCCGCGCTTGTCGCCGGCGCCGCTTCCCGCAAGGCGTCGCGCAGGGCATTGCCCAGCAGTTCGCGCAGGCGGCGCGGCATTTCCGACGCCAGCAGGTGGGCGGGAATCTGGCCAAGGTCGATGTCGAGCCGCCCGATGCGCCGCCGCCGGCCAGGTTCGTCCGCTTCGTCCAGCGCCTGCGACAGCGCCGGCAGCACCAGCTCGCGCGTCAGCGCCAGCAGGGCGTCGTCGGCCATCGGCAGCAAGCGCGGCGCGTCGCTCTCGAACGTCAGGTCGAGGTGCACGGCGTCGATGCGGTGGCAGGGCGTGGTCACGCTAGATCCAGTGCAGGCTGAGCGCCGGGCGGCGGTGCGGCGCGCGCAGGAAACGCACCAGCGCCGCGGAGGCATCGTCGAGCGCCCGCACGACGGCCCCGGCCGGCGCGCCTCCCTGCTGCCAGTCCAGCGTCTGCGCGCGCAGCGCGTCGAGCCACTTGCGGTAGCGGTTCTCAAAATCCTCCATTTCCACGTCGCCAAGCCAGTAAAAGGCGGGCAGGATGTGGGCCGGCAGGTTCAGGCTGACGGTTTCCTGCGCCAGTTTGCGAAATTCCGGGTCCGCGAAGCGCGCCGTCCAGCCGGGAAAAACGATGCTGACCTGGAAGGCATAAAAGCCGTCGGGCGTGGGCGGATGGCTGGCGCGGCCGGCATCGCGCGGGCGTAGCAGCGTGTGTTCCAGCAGGTGCAGGCCTTCGCAGGCCATGTTCAGCTCGCGCAACTGCCGGCTTTGTTCCGGCGAGAGCGACGTGGGCGCCGCAGCGCCGCTGTTCCAGCCGTGCAGGCAGGCGCTGTGCAGGGTGTCTTGCGTGATGCTCAGCAAGGGCATGCCGGCGGGCGGCGGCTGCTGCGCCAGGCGCGCCAGCAGCGCTGGCAGGGAGGCCGCGGCGGCGCCACCGGCGGCGATGCGCAGGCCGAGGCGGCGCAAGGGGGCCGTCAGCGAGCGGCAGCAGGGAAACTGATGCAGGCCCAGCAGAATGGCGACCTTGCGCTGGGCGCCGCTGACGTTGTCCGTATCCCACGCCGGCTGGTCGTGGCGGAAGGCGGCCGCGCGTTCCTTGCCGAGCCCGGCGATGCGGCTCAGGAAGGCCAGCTTGTTTTCCAGCAACCAGGTTTGCAGCGCCTTGCGCGTGCTGAAGTAGAAATTGAATTTGCGCAAAGCTTGTTGCGTGTAGCGTTCGCCATACATGGCCAGCATGACGTCGAGCACGCGGTCGCGGCGGTCTTCGAACGGGTCGTAGCGTTCGCGTATGCGTTCCAGTTCCTGCGCCAGCTCCGGGACGGGGACAGTGTACAGGCGTTCGATATCGGGCAGCATCCGGTTCGTGACGGGCTGGCTGAAATACGATTGCCCCAGCGTCCCGTCGATGGAAAACAGGTCCCGGATATGGGCCAGGTTGCACAGGTAGTTGGCCATGACCTGCTCGAACACGTACAGGTAGCCTTTCAGTTGCCGGGCGCTGGCCCGTTCCGCGGCGGAGGCGCTGGCGGGCAGGCCGTAGGCATTGATGCCATAGATGGCGGGAAACTGGTGCTGGATCGAGTAATAGGGATCGAGCGCGACGCCGGCGCCCCTGGGGGCGCTGATGAAGTGTTCGAGCGTGGCCTTGCGCTCGCGCAGGGCGCGCGACTCGAATTTCAGCTTTTTCAGGCGGTCCTTCGTCCGCTCGATCAGGGCCGCCATCGGGTCCGGCCCGGCTGGCGCCGTCTTCGCCACGGCATCCGTTTCATCGCTGGTCTTGCCCATGAAATGCAGCCTCAGCAAGGGCGCTTCCGGGTCGCACAGGCGTGGCACCGCATCGGCCGGCAGGTTTTCCAGTTCGCCGGCCAGGTCATTGCCCTGGCTGTCGCACAGTTCCAGCGCATGCACTTTCTGCACGCCGTCAATGCCGCGGATCACGCCGATCAGGCGCGCCACGGAGACGCGTTCGCGTGCGTTGCACAGTCCGCTTTCCTGGATCAGGCCGTGTTCCGTGTACGGACCGGCAAACAAGCGGTCGAAAGGCATGCCGTCGGCGGCCGCATGGTCGTAGTCAATAAGTTGCAATCCGGAAATAACATGGTGCTGGCACTGGAAGAAAATGTCCGCATAGATGTCGGCCGGGTCCCGCAGGCTATGGATTTCGATATCGCCTTTCAGGTAGAAATTGCTCGTTTGCAGCACGTCTATGCGCTCCAGGTCCTGGCACAGCGCGCGTCCGGCCGTGAACGTCTTCCTGATCTCCACCTGCACCTGCGGGGCGGCGTCAGGTTCGCCCAGTTTCAGACGTATGCGCGCCAGCCCGTCGTCCTTGCCGTCCTCGATGAGCCAGACGTCCTCGATGTGCGGGATGCTGTCGTACAGGTGGCGCCGCCAGTCGTCCGCCGTCAGCGCTGCGCTGGGGAAGATATCCTGCGGCAGGTGCAGCGCCTGCCGCCCGAGGTCGATGCTGCCGTCGCCGGCGGCCAGATAATCGCCGTGCGGCAGCGAGGAACGGTAAGCCAGGTCGGTCAGCGCATAGCTGAGCTGGTCGAGCATGGTGACGCCGGGATCGTGGGCGTTGTAGTCGGTCCAGTATTCGCCGCACAGTTCCTGCAGCATGGTCATGCCGGCCTGTTGCAGGGCGGCGAAGTCCAGGCCGTCCGGGTCGGCTTCGAGCCGCGCGATGGTTTCGGGCGCGATCATGCGATGCCCGCCGCCTGGCCGCACGCGGCGGGCTGGCTGTCGAGCTGTTCGCGCAGCGCCGCCAGCAGCCGGTACACGCGCTGGTATGGCTGCTGGCCCAGCGCGGCGACGATCAGTTCCAGGTCGGCGGCGCTGACCAGGTAGCGGGCCGCGGGCCCGTCGCCGCTGGCGCCGGCGGCATTGGCCTGGCGGTTCAGGCGCCCGATCAGTTCAAACACGGCCTTGAACGGCAGCTCGGCCAGCGCCTCGATGACCAGCGCGCCTTCGTCCGCGTGCAGGCGCAGCGCCAGTGGCGGCGTCACGGCAGGCCTCCCTCTGCCAGTGGACGGCACTCGTCCATCGCCGGGTCGAACCACAGCTGGGTCAGGTGGACGCGGATGCGCGTGCGCCGCTCGTCCGGCGTGCCGGCGCTATCGAGCGCGCAGCCGGTGCGGATTTCAAGCCGGTAGGGATCGCCGGCCACGGGCGACTCGCGCGTCCAGCGCAGCTCCAGCCGGCTGCACTTGCTGCCGCAGTGGGCCTGGTGATACGTGATGTCGCCTTTGCCGCCCTGGAAGGCGTTGACCGCATAGGCGTGCATGAGTGCGTATTTGCCCGAGCCTTTCTTGCCGGTGCCGGCCATCACCTCGAACGCGTGGCAGCCCGTCAGGTTGCCGGTGATCGGCTGCCACTGGCCGTTTGCCAGCACGCTGGCGACGGCGCGGCCGATGCGGCCGTCGGCCAACACGCGGCCCTGCAGGTCCAGCTGGAAGCGGCTGGCGTCCGGCTCCGCGCTGTCGGCCAGCGTGGCGAAGCGCGCGCCGCCGGGGGCCGGACTGAGTTCCATGGCGCGGCGGTAGGCATCCTCGGCGTTGTCCGTGTCGCCGCGCTCCTGCAGGCCGCCGGTGCCGAACACCAGGCCGCGCCCCGGGGTTTCCATCCTGACGGACCAGATCGCGCTTTTCTGGTCGATGTCGTGATAGAAGCTGAGCAGCCGTCCCTGGCCGATCTGGCCCACTTTCAGGCCGTCGGTCGGGGTCTTGTCAAATTGCTGGTCGACGATGTTGAGCATCGATTCGATCAGTGCCGTGAAGGCATCCTGGGCCGGCATCGCGCCGTGCCGGAAGTAGCGTTTGAGGGTGTCGCGGCTATGCTGGGCCATGGGTAGCCTTCGAGGTGATGATGAAAGTGGCGCCGATATCGAGCGTGTGCAGGTTGGCCCGCTGCAGCGACCCGCCCTCGTGCGCATGGATGTCGATCAGGTGCTTTTCGATGGGAATGGCCACGCTCCACGGGTAATGCCAGGCGATGCCCTGTTTGCGGCTGTCGGCGGCCGTATCGGACAGGACATAGCTGCCCTTGTCCGTGGGCGCCACGCGCAGCATGGAGCAGGCGCCGACGTCGGCAATGTAATCGAGGCCGATAATGTAGGACTCCACTTCGTGCAGCCTGACGTTCCAGCCGAAATGGATGCGGTTGCCCAGCGCGCTCCACGGCGACAGGAAGCGCGAGATATCCTCGTTCAGGCGCGTCATGTATTGGCCGCCAAGGCCGTCCGCCAGCCCCGGCTTCAGGGTCACGCTGCAGCGCACCTGGATCTGTTCGTAGACGGGGTGCTGCACGGCGATGGTGGCGGCGGGCGGCGCCAGGGCGCGTATCCATGCTTCCACTTCGCGCACCAGCTTGCCGTTCAGCTGCGGCATGTGATGCAGGGCGCTGCCTGGCGCCAGCGGCGGCACGACGACGATCAGGATGTGGCCGGGCCGCAGCCATTCGGCAGGGGTATGGCCCTGCGTGCTCAGGTTGGCAAAGCACTTGACCTTGTAGATCTCGGGGAACTGCTGCAGAATCAGCGATTCGTAGTCGGCCGGCGTCACGGCGCGTCCCTTGTGGCGCAGGCGTTCGGCCAGGCGCGTGTGGCGCTGCGCGCGCGTTTCGGCCAGCTGGCCGCCGCGCGTGGCGATGATTTGCGCTATTTTGCCGAGGCCGGCGATGACCTGGCGGCTGCGTTCGATGCTGGCGGCCGGCAGCGACACCTGCGTGGCCGACTGCATGCTGACCGGGTCGCGGCGCACGCACAGCGCCTGGGTGTAGACCGTGTAGACGCTGCAGAAATTGCTCAGCTTGTCGGAGCCGCTGATGCGCAGCCAGTACAGGCCGGCCGGCATCAGCGTGTGCTGCAGGCTGATGTCGGAGGGGATGTTCAGCGCCACCATGCCCGAGGTCATGAAGCCGCCCGTGCTGTCGGAAAGGATGTTGCGCTGAGGCAAGGGCTGCCATTTGTTGTCGCTCAGATAAGACCAGGCGACGGCGCGCGGCGCGTCCGGCAGCGAATCCTCCTGCAGGTGGAAGAACAGCGTCAGCATGGCCGCCTGGTTGCTGGCCGCCAGGCCGATATGCAAATAGCCCAGTTCTTCATACACGGGCAGCAAGGTGGCGCCGCCGTCGGTGGCGTTGCTGAGCGCTTCCCAGCCGTGGGGGTGCAGGTGAAACAGGGTATTGTTCCAGCCTGCGGCCGGCGCGGCGCCCGGCTGCTGCAGGGCGATGCGCGCCACGGCCTCGTAGCTGGCCGTGATGGCCGCCACCAGCGGCGTATAGG
The DNA here is from genome assembly GCF_002127585.1 of Janthinobacterium sp. GW458P. Taxonomy (GTDB): domain Bacteria; phylum Pseudomonadota; class Gammaproteobacteria; order Burkholderiales; family Burkholderiaceae_D; genus Janthinobacterium. The sequence continues at coordinate 34,088 of NZ_NEGZ01000054.1, read as the reverse complement.
GCAGTTCGGGTATGCCGGCCAGGAAGCGGCCGCTCTTGTTGCGCAGATTGCGTTTCATCGCATGCGCCAGCGCCTGCGCGTATTCGCGGTGGCCGAAGGCGAAGCGGGGCGCCGCCAGCGTGAACTTGAAATAGCCGTGGCGCGACGCCGCGCTGTAGGGGCCGTTGCCGGGCGCCAGCGGCGCCGCGCCGCGCCGCATGCGTTCGAGCACGCCGTCGCAGGACAGGCGGATATGCCTGAGCACGCGGCGGCTGGCCGTGCGCGCATAGTCGGTCTGGAACAGGGGCGCCAGCGGCGCCTGGCTCTCCTGCGGCAGCCACACGCCGTCGGCCAGCACTTCCACCCTGGCCTGGTAGGCTTCGGTTTCCACCGTGTCGGAATAGTCGTGGTAATACGCCTTGAAGCCGCCCGCGTCGTCGGGCAGCTCGGCCCACTCCAGGTCGACATGGAAATGCCGCAGATCCTTGCCGGCCGCCTCGCCGGCGCCGACGATCAGGTAGGAGCCGACGACGGGAATGGGACCGAAGGGCTGGAACGGGGTGGCGGCGCTCAGCTGCCCGATTTGGTTGCTCAAAGACAACTGACGATAGCCGCTGACATGCACGGCGATGCTGGCCGCCGTCAGCGTCAAGCCGCGCAGCAGGCCGTACGGGTAGACGTAGCTGTCCGGATTGAGCCGCAGGCGGACCATGGGCACGGCCGTCTGGTAGCTTTCGCCATGCAGGGCCGGCGCATACGCCACCACCGGCGCGATTTCCAGTCCCAGCTCGAACTCGATCTGCAGCAGCGCGCCTGCCGTGGCGTGGCCCTGGCCCGAGGCGGGCAGCGAGGGGTGGTAGGCGGGCACGCGGATCCAGCCCGACGGCCCCGTCACTTCGATCCGGAACAGGCCGCGCAGTATGCGCTGGCAGATGTCGGCCAGTTCCACCCGGTCGACGGTGTTGCCGGATCGCATCTTTTTATGGCGGATCACGGTGATCAGGCGCAGCAGCCGCCATTTCAGGTGCGGCGGGGCAAATTCCAGGCTGATCTTCACGCGGCGCCTGCCTTCGCGCATCAGCAGCACGTTGCTGGCCAGGGCGAAGCCCAGGCGCGCATCGTGCGCCTGGCCCGCTTCGGTTGCGTTCTTGGGCGCGCCCAGCAGGGGCAGCGCGCGCAACGCGGCGGGATCGGTGTAATCGAGCTGGCCCGGCAGCGGCAGCTGCCGGCTCCAGACATGGCTGGGCCATGCCTGCCTGGCCGCCACGCTGCCGCGCTTGTCCATGTCGGTTTCGGGCGAGATATTGCGGTCGCGGTTGAAGTACAGCGTGTGCATGGCCCCGATGCTGGCGTCGCCCACCAGCAATCCCGCATCGGCCAGATACACGGCCTGCCGCCCGTCGGCATCGGGCCGGGCGAGAAATTCGGTGCCCGGCGCAATGGCGATGCTGCCGCCCGTCGGACAGGGCGCCACCACCAGATAGCAGTGGTCGGGGACGGCGGGCAGCGGCGGCGTGCCCAGCATGCCATCGTAGTAGAAATCGAGGTGTCCGCTGGTAAACCGGTTCAGCCTGGCGTGCAACTGCCGGGCAATGCGGATGAAGGCGATCAGCAGCGCCACGGCCGGTTCGTGCTTGCCGCTCGCCAGCGTTTCCGGCAGCAGGCGCGCCGTTTCCCGCTGCACCATTTCGATGGCCGTAAACAGGGTGTCGTAGCTGCTCTTGATGCGCTCGCGCGGCGTATCGGCCAGCGCCGGTTCGGGCCGCTCCTGCTGGTTCAGCAGCCTGGCGGCCTGCAGCGCCGCCTGGGCGTGCGGGTCAGCGCCCAGGCTGCCGATCACGGCGGCCAGCAGCGTGTGCAGCTTGCGCCCGGCGCTGCCGCGCGCCTGCGCCAGGTCGTTGCGCCAGCCTTCCAGGAAGCGGGCCAGGCGCAAGGTCGGCACCCTTGCCCGGGCGCGCGCCGCCGCGTCCGGCGCCATCCCGGCCGTTGCCCACCAACGGTCGAACCTGGCCTGCTCGTACTGCGGCCGCACGGCCAGGATGCGCGCCATGACGATGGTTTCGTCGGCGCTGAAAAAAGGCTTCCAGCTGCCGTCCGGCCGGTCGTCGAGCTGGTAGAAGCCGACCAGGCGGGCGTGCTCGGTGGCCATCGCCAGCAAGACGGGGAAGGACATCTCGGCCAGCGAAAAATAGCCGTCCTGCAGGGGCGCCAGCGCCCGGCAATCCTGGCTGCTGCCGTCGCGCACGAACAGCTGCGGCTGGGGGCGATCACGGCCTGACATCGGTGCCCTCCACGAAATAGAAGGGATACACCATGTTGCTGCGCGTATTCGTCATGCGTATGGTGTAGTGCAGGCAGATGTCGAGCCGGCCGTTGGCGATGTCCTGCTGGCTCAATTCGATGCTCTCCAGCGTGATGCGCGGCTCGAAGAACAGGATGGCGCGCTCGATCAGCGCCTTCATGGTCGCCATGCTGCCGTAATTGACCAGGTCGAACACGTGCGTCTTGATGCCGCAGCCGAAATCGGGCCGCATCACGCGCTCGCCGGGCGCCGTCGACAGCAGGATGCGCAGGCTCTGGGCGATGTCCTCCTCGCCGTCCACCATGGCCGCCTGGCCGCCCGTGCCGCTGGCGCGCTGGCCCTTGCTGAACGTGGGCGGAAAGGCCCAGCCCCGCCCCAGGAAAGATTGGTCTATGCTCATCGTGGTGCGCTAGCCGCCGATCATGACGGTGGGGCAGCCCAGCGTGATCGAGCCGCCGTGGGCGCAGGGGTCGTTGATGCGCGCCGCCGGCTTGCCGCCGATCTGCACCGTCATCGACCCCATGACGATGGCGTCCGGCGGCCCCACGCACAGGCACTGGTCGCCCACCACGGCAGCCGGCAGCTTGCCGATCAGCACCGTCGGCACGCCCGGGCCGATCACCGGTCCGCCCACATGGGGAATCGGCGCCGGGAAGGCGGGCGTTTGCATGGGACAGACGTGCATATCGGTAAGGCGGGCGGCGGGCGGCATGGAATTCCTTTCAGTGGTTGGGGGGCGGCGCTGTTGCGGCGTCAGTTGATCATGACCATCGCTCCCTTGACGGTGACCTGGCCGGAGGCGGACAGCTCGGCGCTGGCCGAACCCTTGGCCACCAGCGCCACCGAGGCGTTGCTGTTGATGTTCATGCCGCCGAGCTTGATGTCGGCGCTGGCGCTGGCCTCGATATTCGTGCCGGCCGTCAGGCTGATCTTGCCGCCCGCCTTGAGCACGATGTCGGCCGGGCTGTCGAGCAGGATGCCCTTGTCGTCGAGCGCCACCTTGTTGCCGTTCTGGTCCGTGACGACGATGGATTTGGCTTCGTCGGACATGACGATGGAGTTGCCGGCCGGCGTCAGCAGGGTCATGACCTTCTTGTCATCGTCGAACTCGACCTTCAGCATGCCCTTGGTGACGATGGCCTTGATGAAATTGTCCGCCGTCAGGCTGTACGGCGGCGTGTGCTTGCTGCTGTACAGGCTGGCGAGCACCACGGGGTTGGACGGGTCGTTGTTGAAATAGCCGACGATGACTTCATCGCCGATCTCGGGGATGAAGAAGGCGCCCACCGTGCTCGAGCCATAGGCGCTGGCCAGGCGGGCCCAGACGCCGACCGTCTTGTTCTGCAGCACGGGCAGGGCAACCTGAATGCGCTGCTGGCCGGCCGGGTCTTCGTCAAGCTTGGTCACCACGCCGATTTGCAGGCCGCTGGCGCCGGGCGCCAGGCCCGACGCCGCTTCGCCGGCGCCCTGGCGGTCGCCGGACCAGTCGGGCGACAGGCCGAACTCGACGTCGGTGCGCCAGTTGCCGTCGGCGATGTGATGTTCGACGCTGCTGACGAATACCGTGCCGCTGAAGCGCTTGCCCACGCCGGCCAGCGCGATCAGGGCGCCCGGCACGGCCAGCGCGCTGCCCTGGAAACTCATGTTGCCGCGCACCCTGGCCAGGGCCGCCTTGACCTGGCGCGCGGCGGCCCAGGCCTTGAGCGCCGCCGTTTCCAGCGGCACCGGGGTTTGCAGCCGCAGCTGCTTGATGCCGCCCACGGCGGCCAGCGTGGCCGCGTCCAGGTTGCCCTGCAGGTTCAGCGAGACGGCCGATGCTTGCTCCTCGGCAATAGCCTGGGTGGACGGGTCCCAGCTTACGCCGGTGACCTGGCTAAATTGCGTGCGGGCGTCGATTTCCGCCTCGAAGCGCATCAGGTCGATGCCATAGGTGACGCTGAGCACGGGCGTCGCGTCCGTCTGCGGCGCCCGCACCGTCACGGCGCGGTCGTCGGCGATCACCAGCAGGCCGTTCGCTTCGGCGCGCGCCAGCACGAAATCCCAGTCGCTGCTGTAGTACTGCACCAGGCCGTGGTAGCTGGCCGTCGTCGCGTCGACGGTGACGCTGACGGCCTTGCCGGCCGCCTTGCCGCCATAGTTGTCGCCGGCCGCGCTGCCCAGGCCGGGGCAGCCCTGCAGCAGGGTGGTGATGGCGGCGCTGTCGGTGCTGTCGACGTGGTTGGCATTGCTGCGGCTCAAGGTCAGCGGGAAGGCCGGATGGCGGCACTCCACGCAGAGCCTGCCTTCGTTGCCCTCGCCGATATACAGCCCGTGGCGCACCACGACGCCGGCAAAGACCAGCGCCGTTTCGCTGCCGTAGCCGGCCTCGATCTCGATGCTGGCGCCGGGCACGAAACTGTCGCTGTTGCTGAGCGCGAATTCCTGCGTCGGCATGTTGCCGTCGTCGAACAGCAGGCGCGCCTGCGACAGTTTGTTGACGCTCTTCGTGATGGCCAGCGACACCAGGCCCACGGTGGCGGGCAGCGCCGTGCCGTTGCTGCGGATGACGAGCTTGAGCAGGCCACTGCTGGCGAGTTCGGGGGAAGGGGGCGGCGTCGGCATGGTCTCAGCGCAGTGGCGGAAAGCGCAGCTGCGTGCCGGGCTTCAGGTCGCGGAAGTTGACGAGGCCGTTGATGCCGGCAATGGCCATGTAGTAGCCGGGATTGCGGTAGATGCGCTCGCACAGCAGCGGCAGGGTGTCGCCGGCGCGCACCTCCACCAGGTGCGACAGGTCCGGCGAACTGAGGTTGGCACGCTGCATGCTTTCCTCGACCGTCATGTCCGACAGCACGCGCAGCGTGACCTTGGCGCGCAGCGGTTCGCCGCTGGGCTTGAACAGCGTGTAGTCGATGTCCACGTGGGTGACCCGGCCGATGAAGTCCATGTCGCCCCACTGGAAGCACACCAGGTTGGGTTCATGCTTCTTGCCGTCGACGAGATAGATCAGTTTCAGCAGTTTCTTGATCAGGTCGCTAACGCTGCGCATGCCGTACAGTTCCACCACGCCCGTGCCGTCGAACACCATTTGCGGCAGGGTCAGCGCCTCGGGCGCGATCTTGTTGAATTTCAGCCGGCCCGCGGGAGCGCCCAGCGTGCTCGCCTTGCTGTAGTGGATGTGCCGGTTTTGCTGGTAGCCCGATGGATTGATCAGGACTTCGAAACCGCCGCTCGACAGCACGGTGCGGATGCCGCTCGTGCTGGTTTCGACGGGGAAAATATGCAGTTTGCTCTTCAGGCCCGTACTCAATCCTCCCATCTAGCGCTCCTGCAGCTGGCTGATGGCCGCGCGGATCAGGCGCTTGCAGTCGGCCAGGATCTGCTCGCGCTGTGTCGCCGCGCTACTTTCCTCGCAGCAACTATTGCCGGGAATGGCTTGCGCGGCCCCCTGGGGCGCGTCTTCCGCGGCGCGCTGCACCACGCTCGATTTGATGTGCAATTGCTGGATGTCGATGGGCATGGTTCAGATCAGGCGGTTGGAATAGGTATAGCTGAGAGTGATGTTTTCGATCGCCACCTCGTTCTTGGTGGAACCGAAGCTTTCCACCTCCCACTTGACGGGGTAGGCGTTGGCGAACGACCACACGCGGATGGGCAGCTTGTGCGCATCCATCAGCGAGACGATGACGGGCTGGGCCACGATGGGCAGCACGAAGTCGAGCTCGAACACGGAACGGCACCACATGACCAGCGGCGAGTAGGGCGGGGCGATGCCGCGCTTGAGCACCAGGCTGCGCGGTTTCATGCCTTTCGGCAGGGTATGCACGTAGCGGTTCTCGCCGCCCTCGACCACGGTTTCCGTATCCAGTTCAGCGGTAATGCCCGACACCTCCTGGAAGGAGGCGTCGGTCAGGCCCAGCGTGGCGCCCAGCGTCACCTTGAAGTAAAAGGCGGACGGCGGGTAGTCGTCCATGCCGGGCAACGAGGGCAGTTCAAGCTTGAACATGGGCAGGCGCCACTCCTTAGCCGTTGGCGATGGTCAGGCCTTCATGCACGATCTCGATGGTTTCGATCGATGCTTCATTGCCCTCGGCCTTCAGGTCCGTGCCCGTGATCTTGGTCGGCCAGGCATTGGCCAGGGTCCAGACCATGGTCGGCGCGCCCGTTTCATCGAGCAGGCTGATGGTGACGGGCACGCGCTTGATGGTGTTCATCTTGATCTGGTTGAACCAGTCCCAGAACTTGTTGTCGGACTTGAAGACGCCTTTTTTCATGGTCACATTGCCCACTTTTTTCAATCCCGGCATCTTAATGACGGAAAATTCGGGGCTGTCGCCATGCCGGTACTTGATTTCCTCGGACTGGATGTCGAGTCCGCTGACCTCCTGGAAGGACATGACCTGGGAGTCCCATTTCACCTGGAAATAGAACTTGGGAAGCGGCCATACCGCCGTGGATTGTTTCGAGCCATCATCTGCCATTGCTGACCTCTTTCATGTGTCGGTGTTCAAGGGGAAGACTGCCGTTGCCTGCATCAGGATTTCTGCATTTGCTGCTGGAAGGTGATTTCGATGAACTCGGCCGGGCGGCTGACGGCCACCAGGATGGTGACGCGCAGGATGCCTTCCAGGATATCGTCGGCCGTCATGGTCTCGTTCAGCCCGACGGCCACGCTGAAGGCGTCGTCCGGCGAGGCGCCGGCCAGTCCGCCCCGTTTCCAGATGCTGGTCAGGAAGTTGCGCGCCATGCTCTTGATGGTGACCCAGGTGTTGGCCACGTTCGGTTCGAAGACATACGCCTTGCTGGCCAGGCGCAGCGATTCCTCGAGCATGATCATGGTGCGGCGCACGTTGATGTAACGCCAGTCCAGGCTGTTGCCGTCGAGCGTGCGCGCGCCCCACACCAGGGTGCCTTCGCCGATGAAGCTGCGGATGGCGTTGACGGACTTGCCCGTGGTGCTCACGTTCAGGTCTTCCTGGTCGTCGTGCGTGATGTTCACGGCCGGCGCGCTGACCGAGGCCAGGCCCACGTTGGCGGGCGCCTTCCACACGCCGCGCGTATTGTCGACCATGGTGTACAGGCCGGCCATGGCGGCGCCTGGCGGCAGCAGGTTCAGATTGCGCTGCACGGCCAGCAGGATGCGCGTGTACAGGGGGCTGATGGCAACGAGGGCGTTGTGCGTCGATTCGATCTGCCTGGCGCCGTCGTCGCGCTTCGACCAGTCCTCGTCGATATTGTCGAGGATTTGCGCCACCTGCTGCGCCTTCAGTTTCGCGCTGGGACTCTTGCCCGGGTCGGCATACACGACGGCCGCCAGTTCGTGGGTCAGCATGTCCTTCAGGGCGCTGCGCTGCTCCTGGTCGAAATGCGTGAAGTTCAGGTCCTTCAAGGCCACGATGGTGGTATTGACCCAAGGGTAATAGGCGGCGCCGAAGGCCAGGAACTCGCTGCTGACCTGGTTGCGGAAGGTGTCGACTGGGGCTTCCCGGTCCTGCAATTCGGCGGCGCCATTGTAGATGTCGAGGATGGCGAAGCGGTTTTTCATCTTGTAGCCGCAATGCATGAGCATCTGTTGCTGCAGCGAGTAGCAGTCGGCTCCCCCCAGCAGCATGGCTTCCGGGATCAGCAGCATGGTCGGTTCCTGCTCCTTGAGCAGCGCGTTGATGCCGGCTTCGAGCTTGTCCTTGGCCGGATCGGCCGCGTAATCGCCGACGGAGACGATGTAGCAGGCGCCGCCGCCATTCTGGAAGAACAGCTGCATGCTGTGGTACAACAAATGCTTGCCCTTGGTGCGGCTCAGCGTGTAGTCGGCCGCGCCGCGGGCCGCCTCGGCCTTGAGCGCGGCCGCATTCGCCAATGCGGCGGCGGCATCGGCGCGGGCCGCCGCCGCTTTCAGGTCGTCCGCCGCCAGCGCTTCGCTGGCCTGGGCCAGCTTGTCGGCCGCGAGGTAGGCGTCTTCCTTGGTTTTTTTATCCGCTTCCTCGCTGGCTTCGGTCCAGGCCTTCTTTTTCGTGTCCGCGTCTTGCCGCAGGCGCAGCGCCTGGGCGGCATTCGAAGCGAGGACCTGGTCGGCGCCCGGGTAGGCCGTTTCATCGAGCGTGCGTTTGGCGGCCGTGGCCGCTGTCTTGGCGCTCTCCAGCGCCGCGGTATAGGCGGTGGTGTCGGCTTCCTTGGTCTCGTCGGTGCTATTGATGAGCGCGACTTTCGCCGCTTGCAGCGTCGCGAGCGCGTCATCGGCGGCCGTGACGAGCGCTGCCGCCGGGTCCGCCTGCTCTGCCACCGGCGCCGCGACGGCGGAGAAATCGCTGACGCCATCGGCCGGCGTCACGGCAAAGCTGAAGCTGGGCGCCGGCGCGCCGCCATAGCACGCTTCAAACTCGGCCATCGAGGTGATGCGCCAGGGTTTGTTGCTCAGGGGCGCGCCCTTGTGGCTGGCGCGTTCCGTGTGGCCGATGAAGGCCGGCACGGCGGTGGCAACTTCGACGACTGAATTGGGGAAGGCGTTTTGTTCAACGATGTAGACCCCGGGAGTTTTATATTGCGCCATCTTGCGTCCTTTTGTAGGTATGTCGTAGGTAATCAGGGGATATAGATTTCTGACACGAGTACCGCTACCGCACTTCCTGCTGCTATTTCCCTCCCGACGGCGGCCACGCTTGCATTGGGCAGTCGCTTGATGAGAATTCGTTCTCCCAGCTCGCCCTGTTCGCGCAGTTGCAGGCGCTGGGCATGGGTCTGGCGCATTTCAATGGCTTGTTCGCTGACGAAGGTCAAGGCCGGGCCGTTGCCGGGCAGGGCGGTATAACCGCGCGCCGTGAAGCGCAGTTCGCCATCGAGGTCGACGATGGCCGCATGCGGCACGCCGGGGTCGCGCAACAGATAGTATTTCCAGTGCATCTTGCGGGCCTGGAAGCGCACGCAGAACCGCGGCGTGCCGCCGCTCGCCAGGGCGCCGGCCAGCTGGACCGGCGACAGCGCGAGGAAAAAGACGGGCTTGAGCGGGCGAAAGCTGCGCGCGGCCAGGCCGGCCATCTTGTTGGGGACGACAGGATCGCTCCACGCCGACTGGTCGGCATAGTCCTGCGCATGCAGGCGCCAGCAGCCAGGCTGTTCCTGCTGCGCCTGGGCGCTGTGGAAGTACAGGCAGGCGTCGGGCGCGGGCCGGTCGAGCGCCGTGTAGAGGAAAAAGTGGCTGTCGCCGGAAAAAACCTGGAATTCCAGCTCGTCCTGCTGCGCCAGTCCGGCCAGCAGTTCCTCGCGCGCCGCGCTCTGGCACAGCAGGAGCAGGCCGTTGGCGGCTGGACGGGCCAGGATGCCCAGCCTGTCGAGCAAGGCGGCGCAGCGCGCCGTCGCCTCGACGCGGAAATTGCCATTCGACGCGGCGGGAAAGTAGGCATGGCTGACGGACAGCTGCAGCACAATGGCGTAGGCGTTCATGCGTCAGTGTCCCGCGCTGGTGACGGGCTGCGCCACCGTCGTCGCCTGGCCGGCCAGCGGGCCGGCGCCGTAGCCGATCATGCGCACCTTGTACAGCACGGAGGGCAGGTAATGTCCGCTCAACATGCCCCATAGATTGCTCAGTTCATGGGTTTTGAGGTTTTCCATGTCGAGCAGCAGCTTTTCAATGCGCGCATCGAGTCCGGGCGTGACCTGGTGGTCAAAGACGGGCGTGTGCTGGAAGAAGCCGATGGCGCTGGAAATGAACTTGAGCGCTTCGGGATAGTTCTTGTCGCTGAAATTGGCCGCCACCACCACGTACAGATTGAGAAACAGGGGCTTGCCATACACGGCGGCGCGGCCGGCGCCGTCGTGCGGCGCATAGGATTGTTGCGGCAACGTATCTTTTTCGATATTCGCCAGGCATATCACGAGCTTGTTGGCTATGTGCGGCGCCACCGAGCCATTTTGCGCCACGATGTTCGAGACGACGACGATATCGTCGGCCAGCTGGTGGCTGCGGCGCAGGAACTGGTTCAGCTGCTCCGCGATGTGCTCGATGGCCGCGCTGATCATGCCGGGCGGACAAAGGTGCAGTGACCCTGCATGGCCAGTCTTGCTCCCGCGCGGCATGCGGCAGTGGCCAGACGGCCGTGCCGCCGTGTGCCGTGCCTGCCGATTTTTCGCGCTGGATGGGAGCTCATGTCTATGCAATAAAAGTATGATTGCATTAGTGTCACACGTTTGAATGTGTGAGATTCTCACCAATTATTTCATTCTATCAACATTCTCGTGCCGCCGCGCCGACAGCCATATGGACGCCGCCGCCAGCCGGTTTGCGAGTGCCGGCATTGGCCGTTTTGCATTTATTCAATAATTCCAGTAATATTGAAATATTGAATCTCCACCCAGGCCGCGGCGCTTCCTGCCCGCAATGCCGCATCGCACGGAAGCCACACCGCATGCTGACCGCTTTCCTCATCTTTCTCGCCACCCTGACCCTGGTGATCTGGCAGCCGCGCGGCCTGGGCATCGGCTGGAGCGCCGTCATCGGCGCCTGTGTCGCCTTGCTGGCCGGCGTCATCCACTGGGGCGACCTGCCCGTCGTCTGGCACATCGTGTGGAACGCCACCGGCACCTTCATTGCCGTGATCATCATCAGCCTGCTGCTGGACGCGGCCGGCTTCTTCGAGTGGGCCGCGCTGCACGTGGCGCGCTGGGGCGGCGGCAGCGGCAGGAAACTGTTCGTGCTGCTGGTCTTGCTGGGCGCGCTGGTGTCCGCCGTGTTCGCCAACGACGGCGCCGCGCTGATTCTCACTCCCATCGTCATCGCCATGCTGCGGGCATTGAAATTTTCCGCCAGGGCCACGCTGGCCTATGTGATGGCGGCTGGTTTCATCGCCGACACGGCCAGCCTGCCGCTGGTGGTGTCGAACCTGGTCAATATCGTTTCGGCCGACTTTTTCAAGATCGGCTTTGCCGAGTACGCGTCCGTGATGGTGCCCGTCAACGTCGTCGCCGTGGCCGCCACCCTGGCGGCCTTGCTGCTCTTTTTTCGCCGGGATATTCCGCGCGACTATGATCTGGCGCAACTGAAACGCCCGGCAGCGGCCATCCGCGACCTGGCCACCTTCCGCGCCGGCTGGCTGGTGCTGGCGCTGCTGCTGGCGGGGTTTTTCTCGCAGGAAGCCCTGGGCGTGCCCATCAGCCTGATCGCCGCCGCGGGCGCCGCGCTGCTGCTGGGCGTGGCGGGCAGGGGGCAGGTGATTTCCACGCGGCACGTGCTGCGCCATGCGCCGTGGCATATCGTCGTCTTTTCGCTGGGCATGTATCTGGTCGTGTATGGCCTGCGCAATGCCGGCTTGACGGCTTACCTGACGGGCATGCTCAACCATTTCGCCCAGTACGGCGTGTGGGGCGCGGCCATGGGCACGGGCGTGCTGACGGCCGTATTGTCGTCCGTGATGAACAACCTGCCGACGGTGCTGGTGGGCGCGCTGGCCATCGACCCGACGACGGCGCAGGGCGCCGTGCGCGAGGCGATGATTTACGCCAACGTCATCGGCAGCGACCTGGGACCGAAGATCACGCCCATCGGCAGCCTGGCCACCTTGCTGTGGCTGCACGTGCTCGATAGCAAGAATATCCACATTTCCTGGGGGTACTATTTCCGCGTCGGCATCGTGCTGACCGTGCCCGTGCTGCTGGCGACCCTGGCCGCGCTGGCGCTGCGCCTGTCCTGAGTTCCGTGTATGGTGGTGTCCGTGAGCAACTTTATACTGGGATGCAATGAAATTACTGCTCGTAGGCGCTACCGGCCTCGTCGGCAGCGAAGTGCTGCGCCTGGCGCTGACGGATGCGCGGATCACGGCCATCGTGGCGCCCGTGCGGCGGCCGCTGCCGCCCCATCCCAGGCTGTCCGCGCCGCTCATTGATTTCGATCAATTACCGCCTGACGCATCCTGGTGGCAGGCCGATGCCGTCATCTGCACCCTGGGCACGACGATGAAGGTGGCCGGCACCCGGCAAATATTTTCGCGCGTGGACCACGACTATCCGCTGGCCGTGGCGCGGCTGGCGCTGGCGGCCGGCACGCGCACGTACGTGCTCAATTCTGCGGCCGGCGCCGACGCCGCTTCGCGCATTTTTTACAACCGCGTCAAGGGCGAGCTGGAACGCGGCCTGGAGCAGCTGGGTTTTGCATCGCTCACGCACGTGCGGCCCGGGCTGATCGGCGGCGAGCGCGCCGTGGCGCGGGCGGGCGAGGGCGCCGCCTTGCGCATCCTGCGCGTGCTCGGTCCCGTGCTGCCGCGCCGCTGGCGCATCAATCCCGCGCCGCGCATCGCCGGCGCCTTGCTGGAAGCGGCGCTGGCCGCCGCGCCGGGCGTGCATATCGTCGGTTCGGCGCAGCTGGCATGAATGCGCATCGCCTATAATCGGCATTCATGTTCTTTTGAGTACAGAAAATGCAAACAGTACGTCCCTACCGGTCCGGCGACCGCGACGCCTGCCTGGCGCTCTTTGACGGCAATACGCCGCGCTTTTTCGACCCGTCCGAGCGCGCGGACTTTGCCGCCTGGCTCGATACTTCGACGCATCCGTATCTGGTCATCCTGCGCGACGGCCGCATCGTCGCCTGCGGCGGCCATGCCATCGAGGCGGGCGGCAGCGTCGCCAGCCTGTGTTGGGGCATGGTGGCGCACGATGCGCATGGCCAGGGACTGGGCCGGGCGCTGACGCAGGCGCGCCTGGACGCCATCGGCGCCGTGCCGGGAATCGCCAGCGTGCGCATGAATACCAGCCAGCACACGCAAGGCTTCTATGCGGGCTACGGTTTCGTGACGGTCAACGTGACGCCGGACGGCTTCGGGCCCGGCATCGACCAGTGGGATATGGTGTTGCAGCTGCCGGCGCGCGGCGCGCACCGATGAGCGCCGCCAGGCACGGAGGGCGGCATGGCTGCTGACAGCCCGCCGCTCGTCATCGTCGCCAGCAGCGGCACGGGCGGCGACATGCAGCCGTTTATCGCGCTGGCGCGGGGCTTGCGGCAACGGGGGCGGCGCGTGCTGCTGCTGGTGCCGGGCTGGCAGGAAGCGGCCGCGCAGGCGTCAATGTTGCCGTATCGCACCTTCGGCAGCGCGGAAGAGGGGCAGGCCATGCTGGGCAACCCGGGCCTGTGGGATGAGCGCAAGGGCTGGGGCGTGGTGTGGAATGGCCTCGTGCCCCACCTGGGCGCTGTGCGCGACATCGTGCGCGGCTTGCCGGACGGCGAGGCTTGCGTGGTGCTGTGCCACCCCATCCTGGTGCCCATGGCCGCCCTGGCACGCTCGGCGCGCCCGGACCTGCGCATCGTCGCGGCCTACCTCGCGCCATCGAATCTGTGCAGCAGCCATGATTGCCTGGCGGCCGGCTCGCTGCGTATTCCCGCCTGGGTGCCGCTGGGCTGGCGCCAGGCCCTGTGGCGCATGATCCACCGCACCATGATCGATCCGCTGATGCTGCCCGGCCTGAACGGCGCGCGCGCGCGGCACGGCTTGCCGCCGGAGGCGCATTTTTTCGCGCACATGCTGGCCGCGCCGGACGCCTCGCTGGGGCTGTTTCCCGCCTGGTTCGCCGCGCCGCAGGCGGACTGGCCGCCGCACTTCGCGCAAGCCGGTTTCACCGCCGCCGCCCCGGATGGCGCCGCGGCGCTGCCGCCGGAGCTGGAACGCTTTCTGGACGAGGGCGAACCACCGATCGTGTTCACTCCTGGCACCGGGCACCAGCACGCGCAGCGCTATTTCTGCATCGCCCTGGAGGTCTTGCGGCGGCTGGGGCGGCGCGGCTTGTTCCTCACGCCCCATGCGGCGCAACTGCCGCAGCATTTGCCGCCGAACGTCATGTGGCAGGCGCACGCGCCGTTCGCGGCGCTGTTGCCGCGCGCGGCGGCCATCGTGCACCACGGCGGCATCGGCACCAGCGCGGACGCCTTCCGCGCGGGCATCCCGCAACTGATCGTGCCGTTCGCCTACGATCAGTTTGACAACGGCTGGCGCGCCAGGCGGCTCGGCGTGGGCGAGGTCTTGCTGGCTAAGCGCCTGTCGGCGGGGCGCATGCGGCGGCAGCTGGCGCGCCTGCTGGCCGCGCCCGAGGTCCAGCTGGCGTGCGGCGACGTGGCCCGCCGGATGGCGCAAGGGCCGGAAGCTGCCGGCCTGCTCGATCGGGTGGAGGCGGCGCTGGCCGCCCGGACTGCTTAGGGCATGCTGCGCGGCGTATCGTCGAGGGCGATGACGCGGTCGTCCGGGCCGGGCACGCAGCCGTCGGCGATGGCTTCCCAGCCGCGGTGCACCACCACCTGTTTGCCGTCGTGGCAGATTTCCACGCGCTCGCTGGCGGGCAGGCGCTGGCGCGCGAACGCTTCCAGGCTGGCCGGCAGGCTCACTGCCAGCCGCATCGTGCCGATGGCCTCGGGCGGATGGTCGTCCATGTGCACGAGGGGCACGAAGATTGAACCGAGCATCAGCCAGCGGGCGCCCACGTCGACGGCGGCGGGGGTGTAAGGCGCCGCGCGCAGCCAGTCCTGGGCGCGCGCGCGCAAGTCGCTGCCCTCGGCCAGTTCGCCCCAGGCGGCGGCCAGCATTTCCACCACCCATTGATTGCAGTTCTGGTATTTCAAATTGAATGCATACGCGTTGGCGCTGTAGCGGCCCGCCAGCAGCTGCTGCACGCGCACCGGGTCGAGCAGGGCGCGGCGCAGGGGCGGCACGGTTTCCGCCGGCAGCTTCACCAGCGAGATGTAGCCGAGCGAAGGATTGGCCGTGCCCATGGCGAAACCGGCCGTGCCCTGGTCGAAGATGCGCGGGCGGCCTTCGTCGCAGGCGTAGTACAGCTGGCGCGCGGACCAGCCGCTGTCGTTGTCGTGGCGCCAGGCCAGCGCGGCGTGGGAATAGCGGATGCCGAAGCGGGCCAGGTCCAGGCCGGAGCGGCTGATCAGGGCCACGCTGCCTTCGCTGGCGGCCAGTTCCTCGCGCACGACGGCGGCAAAGCGCAGCAGCCGGTCCTGCTCCGTGGCCGTGAGTTCCTGGGCGCGGTCGCAAAAGCGCGACGAGGCGAGCGAAGTAGCTGCCTGGACGGCGCCAGCCAGGACGAGGGCGGCGCAGCCGGCCAGCAGCGGCGCCAGCTTGCGCAAAATCAAAGGCTGACGGGACGCGTGGCCAGTTCGCCGTACCAGTCGTCGGCCAGCACGAGGAAGAAGGCGGCGCGCGTGTCATTGCGCGAGAATTCGATGCCGTAGGCGCGGTTTTGCGCATGCACCACGTCGCCCTGCGCCAGTTGCTGCTTGTCGAGCGCCGCCTGCGGCAGGTCCAGCACCAGCGGCGTGGCCGTGGCGTCGGCCTGCATGGTCAAACGCGTCATGCCGTCGCGGCCCGGCACGGCGGCCACGTCGATGATGCGGTAGGGGCCATTGGCCACCTTGTTGTCGCGCGAGGAGCTGTTGCTCGACCCGTTGAGCGAATCGGAAATGCTGCCGCTCGACTGGGAACCGGCGCTGGAGGCCGAGGAAACGAAGCTGTCGGCGTTGGCGTTGCACGCCACGGTCAGTGCTGCGGCCAGGCCGAGCATGCGTAAGGAGATAGTCAAGGCAGTTTTCCAGTGGACTGATAGGCAGTGGAGGATATCAACGAAAGCGGGCCGGGTCGTTTCCGGCCTGCGCCATCATAGCAGATCGTCTTTCAGCTGAGGAGTACGGCGATCAGGCCCCTGGCCTCGGCCGAGGGCTGCTCGCGCAGCGCGCGCAGCACGGGATCGCTGTCCAGGTAGGCCCGCAGCCGGTCGCTGACGGTGATGCTGGCCTGCGGCAGCGGCGAGGGCACGGGCGCCAGCGCCTTGGCCAGCAGCAGGGTGTCGCGCAAGCCTTCGGGCGGCAGCATGATGGTCGAGCCTGGCAGGGCGACTATGGCGTCAGCCACGGCCTGCGGCACGCCCAGCTGGCGCATCAGCGCGCGGCCGACGAGTTCCAGCGCGGGCGCCATCTGCGCTTCCAGCTGGGCGTACAGGCCCGGCGTCTTGTCGGCCTGGGCCAGCAGATAAAAACCGGCCACTTCATGCACGATGCCGGCAAACAGCGCCGTATCGGCATCCGTCTGCGTGACGGCGCCGGCGATTTCATGCGACAGGGCCGCCACATGCACGGTATGCGCCCACAGCTGGGTGGCGCGGGTGCGCAAGGCCGTGTCGCGGATGCCGGCGTTCAGCTGGCGGATGACGGCCGCCGTCGCCAGCGAATACAGGTTGCGGTGGCCCAGGCGCTCGACGGCCGCGCGCACGCTGGTGACGGCGGGCGCCTGGCCGCGCGCGAACATGGCCGAGTTGGCCAGCGCCACGGCGCGGGCCGACAAGGTCGGCTCGCACAGCAGCAGCCGGCTGATGTCGGCCGAATGGCAATCGGGGTTGGCCAGCTCCTTCTGCAGGAGCAGGGCCGTATTGATGCTGGTAGGAAATGCCAGGGTTTCCGTTTCGGCGCAGGCCATGAGCTGGGCCAGGCTGCTGAGCGTGTTGACGTGCATGGATGGGGGCCGGGAAGTCGCGATGCCCGATATTATCAGGCAATTGCCGCTTGCATGGCGTCCGCATGCCGAAGCGGCCATGCGCGGCATGGCGGCGTGCCGGGTTCCTGCCGCTTATGGCAACAGCAGCGCATGCTGGCTGGCCGTATGGAAATCGCGCCACACGCGGTTGATGGCGCTGTCTTCGCGCGCCGCGTACAGGCCGCAATACGGATACAGGCCGTCGACGGCCGCGCGGCAGACGGCGACCAAGTCGAGCGCGCTGTCCTGCACGGCCTGCATGGCGTCCGCGTCCAGCGCCGCGCCGCCTGCCACCTGCGCCCAGCTGGCGTCCAGCACGGCGTAGTAGCGGGCGCGGGCGGCAGAGCAGGCGTCTTTTTTGCTTTGCAGCAAGGATATCACTGCCGGCACCGCCAGCAGCGGCAGGCCGGCGCGCGCATGGCGGCGGTGGCCCATGCATTCCTCGGCCAGTTCCATGAAGTGCCTGGCCATGCCGGCCACGTTGGCGGCCAGGGTCACGTAGGCGAGCGAGTAAAACGGGTAGCGGTACAGGGGGCCGGCGGCCGTCGCGGCGGACGCATCGATGGTGAAGCCGTGTTCCTTGCCGACCCATGCGCCGTCGATGCGGTAGCTGTGCGAGGCGCTGGCGCGCATGCCGAGGCTGTTCCACGAGGGCAGCAGCTGCACCTGCGCGGCCGGCACGAGGAAAGCGCGGATGCGCGGCCTGCCTTGCTCGTCGAGCAGGGGCTGGCCAGCGCGCTGCAGCCGGGCGTTCAGGGTGAAGTGGGTCGCCATGGGCGCGCCGCTGGCGTAGTCCCAGCTGCCCGTGATGCGGTAGCCTTCGCCCTCTTCCTCCGCGTAGCCGGTGGCCGCGCCGCTGCCGCCCAGGCAGACGCGCGGCGTGCCGATGATGGCCCGCGCCAGTTCCGGCGCCAGAAAGCCGGCGAACCAGCCGGCGCCCGCGCACAGGGTCAGCACCCAGCCCATGCTGCCGTCGGCGGCGGCCACGGCTTCTTCCAGGCGCACCGCCTGCGGCAACGGCAGTTCCGCGCCGCCCGCGCTGCGCGGCGCCAGCATCGTCAGCCAGCCGCGCCGGTGCAGCAAGGCTTGCTGGACCGGGTGCAGGAAGCGGGCGGCGTCGGCCGCTTGGGCGTGGCGCGCGACGCGGCGCGCGTCGCGCTCGGAAAGGGGAGTAATGGCAGCGTGCGGCATGAGGAAAGTCCGACAATGGCAAAGGCGGGCATTTTCGCACGGCGCGGCGTGCCGGGGATAGTCTGCGCCTGTTGCGGCGCCAGTCCGGCGCCTGTAAGCTGCGGGAAAGGGGAAAAACATGTGCAAAATCGTCCATGCAGGGAGCGCGGCGGCATTGCTGTTGTGCCTGGCCGCTTGCGCCAGCGTGCCGCCACCGCCGCCGGTCGTCATGGTGGGCAAGGAAGACATCATCGTGGCGGGCCAGCGCGTCCACACGGTGCAAGAGATGCTGGCCGTCCTGGCCGAGAAGAACATTGCCAGCGTTGCCTTGCGGACGGAGCCGGACGTGCCCCATGAACGCATCGGCGCGGCGATCTATTCCATCGTTCGCGCCGCCAGACAAGTGACGCAAGCGGGCAGCTCCGCGGCGCCGTGAGCCCGCATGCCGCCGTTTTGCCGCACCATGGCGCGGACCCGTGCCAGCCACCAGGAGCCTCGCCATGAGCACACCGGCTGCGACGCAAACGAAGCGCTGGCAGGATGTCAGCGCCGGCCTGTCGATTGCCGGCCTGCTGCTGCCGGAAGCGGTGGCGTATGCCAGCATCGGCAACCTGGCGCCGCAGGCGGGCATCCTGGCCCTGTTCGCGGGCCTGCTCTGCTATGGCGTGCTGGGCACGAGCCGCTTTGCCATCGTTTCGGCCACCTCGTCGTCGGCCGCCGTGCTGGCCGCGGCCATGGCGTCCATGCCGGGCGGCACGGCGGGGCACCGGCTCATGCTGATGGCGGGACTGGTGATGCTGACGGGGGGATTTTTCCTGCTGGCCTGGGTAGCCAGGCTGGGCAGCGTCACGCAATTCATCGCCAAGCCCGTGTTGCGCGGCTTTTCCTTCGGCCTGGCCATCGTCATCATCGTCAAGCAGCTGCCCGGCGTGCTGGGCGTGCAGCCGCCGCAGGGCGACGTGCTGCATCTCGTGCCCGGCTTGCTGGCGCGGGCGGGACAGTGGAACGGGCGCGGCGCGGCCCTGTGCGCGGCGGCGCTGCTGTTGCTGTTCCTGCTGCGGCGCGCGCAGCGCTGGCCCGCCGGCCTGATCGTCATCGCGCTGGGCATCGGCGCGGGCCGCTGGCTGGACCTGCCCGGCCACGGCGTGGCCCTGGTGGGCGCCATCGACGTCAGCCTGGCCATGCCCGTCCTGCCGCGCCTGACCCAGGCGGAATGGACGCGCCTGGCCGAGCTGGCGTTTGCGCTGGCGCTGATCCTGTATGCGGAATCGTATGGCGCCATCCGCAGTTTTGCCTTGAAGCACGGCGACCCCGTGGCGCCCGAGCGCGACTTGCTGGCGCTGGGCATGGCCAATGTGCTGGCGGGATTGCTGCAAGCCATGCCCGTGGGCGCCGGCTATTCGGCCACGTCGGCCAACGAGGCGGCCGGCGCCACCTCGCGCCTGGCGGGCCTGGTGGCCGCCGCCGTGGTAGGCGTCATCGTGCTGACCCTGCTGCCGCTGGTGGCGCTCACGCCCGTGCCCGTGCTGGCCGCCGTGGTCATCCATGCCGTCAGCCATACCCTGAACCCCGTTTCCCTGCAACCCTACTTTGCCTGGCGCCGCGACCGCCTGCTGGTGCTGGCGGCGATTGCCGGCGTGCTGCTGTTCGGCGTGCTCGACGGCTTGCTGGTGGCCATCGCCATCAGCCTGCTGCTGATGCTGCGCCGCCTGTCGCGGCCCGGCATGTCCGTGCTGGGACGGCTGGGCGAGAGCCACGACTACGTCAAGCTGGCGCTGCACCGCAATGCGCGGGCGCAGCCGGAGCTGCTGATATTGCGCCTCGACGAACCCTTGTTCTTTGTCAATGCCGAGCGCAGCCTGCACCTGGCGCGCGCCCTGGTGGAAGAGCGGGCCGGTCCGCTGCGCAAGGTGATCCTCAGCCTGGAAGAGTCGCCCGACCTCGATGGCAGCAGCGTCGAAGCCTTGCGCGACTTCGCCGCGTTCGTGCGCCAGCAGCGGCTGTCCCTGGCCCTGGCGCGGCTGAAGGAGCCGGCGTACATGGTGCTGCAGCTGGCGCTGGGCGACCTGCTGGCCGTCCAGGCGGGGCCGGCGCTGCTGCTCAGCGAACTCAGCGTGGCCGAGGCCGTGCGCCTGCTGGACGCTGCCGCGCCTGAAAAGTAGCGGCGACTATGCTACGCTGGCGGCCAGGCGATGCATATCGGGAGATGGCATGACAAGGGCGAAACCGCAACTGGTCAAGGCAAGGCTGAACAAGCTGCTGCCCACGCAGATCACGGTCGGCATGGCCGAGGTGGCGCTCAAGCGCGCGCACTGGGCCAGCCTGGGCAGGAAGGCCCGGGCGGCGGCGCTGGCCGATCACTGGTTTCCCGGCATCATCGGCCCGGAAGGACGCCACTACATCGTCGACCACCACCATTTCGGCCTGGCGCTGCACCAGGAAGGCGTGAAAACCGTCAGCCTGATGATACTCAAGGATCTGTCCTGGCTGGAACCCTTGCACTTCTGGCATGTGATGGACCACCACCAGTGGGTGCACCCGTATGACAGCGAAGGCTTGCGCCGCGATTTTTCCGCCATCCCCCGCCACCTGAGCGGCTTGCGCGACGATCCCTACCGCAGTCTGGCCGGCGAATTGCGCAGCGCGGGCGGCTACGCCAAGGATGTGACGCCGTTCAGCGAGTTTTTGTGGGCCGATTTCCTGCGCAGCCGCATTGCGCCGGCCAGCCTGCAAAAAAATTTCTCCAAGGCACTGGCGCAAGCGATGAAGCTGGCGCGCAGCCAGCCGGCCCGCTATCTGCCCGGCTGGAGCGGCGTGCTGCCGCCCGCCTGACAGCGTCTACAGCAGGAAGGCGCTGCCGGCCGCCAGGATGCCGGCCGCCGCCGCGCCGACGGAGCCCCACAGCAGCCAGCGGCGCCGCGTCAGCACGGTGATGGCGGCCAGCGCCACGGCGATCTGGATGAAGGTCAGGGCCATGGCCAGGCGTTCGTGCGGGCGCAGCTTGGCTTCCGACGCCTCGCCCAGTTTTTTCGATTGTTCTTCCAGCTGGCGCGCGCCCGCTTGCACGACCCGTTTTTCTCTTTCCTGCCTGGCCTGCTCCGCCAGGTAGCGGGTGCGCACCTCGGGCACCGTGGCCAGGGCGGCCGTCGCCTCGGCGATATGGCCCTTGGTCGATTTCGCCTGGTACAAGGCCCATTGGTCGCTCGCCTGCGCCTGCTTGAGGATGCTTTCGTTCTTCAGGAACATGGCTTCGTTTTGCGCATTGCCGCTCTGGTAGCTGATCAGGGCGCCGACGGTGGCGAGGATGGCCGTCATCAGGGCGATTTTTTGCGTCAGCCCGTCGCGTTCCTTCTCCGTCGCCTCTTCCACGGCATGTTCATGGGGGCTCGGTACTTCGTATTCTTCTTCCATGGCGGATCTTTCGCGGCGGCAGGTGGGAGCGAGGGAGCTGGCGTTGACATGACGATATTACCGCATCCGCCATGCAAACTGGCAAGCGCCACAACATGGCGCGGACAGGCATAAGCGGGTACAGTACGGCGTTCCCTCCCTGAAAGCGCACAGCCCATGAACACGCCCCGTCTTCCCGATCCGCACTTCGCCGACCGCGTGCGCGCCAGTTTTGACTTGCAAAATGCCATGACCCTGATCCAGGCCAGCCTGCCCGTGGTGGCGCATGGCAGCACGGAAATCCACGTGCCGCACTGGAGCGGCATCGAGCAGCAGCACGGCTTCGTGCATGGCGGCGTGGTGGGCATGATCGCGGACTCGGCCGCCGGTTACGCGGCCATGACCATGGTGGCCGATGGCGCCTCCGTGCTGACGGTGGAATACAAGATGAACCTGCTGGCGCCCGCCGATGGCGAGAAACTGATCGCGCGCGGCAAGGTGGTGCGTCCGGGGCGCACCCTGATCGTCACGCAGGCCGAAGTGTTCGCCGTGCGCGATGGCAAGGAAACCCTGTGTGCGCTGATGCAGCAAACCATCATGGTGATGCACGGCAAGTCCGAAAAGACGTGAGCCGTGCACCACGGCGCGGGATTCAGGCGGCTTTTGCCAGGCCTTCTGCTGCCCAAGCCGCCTTGACGCTGTCGCGCTGGGCCATCCTGCCCAGGAAGGCTTGCACATGCGCCAGCTGCGACAAATCCACGCCCACGTTCGGCGCCCAGCCCGTGACGGCGAACAGATAGGCGTCGGCCACGGTGAATTGCTCGCCGGTCAGGTAGGCGCGGCCTTCCAGGCGGCTGTCCACGTACTTATATTTTTTGCCAAGTTGCTCGATGAATAATGCTTTGGCGGCGGCGTCGTAGCGGGGATCGAACAGGGGGCTGAACGATTTGTGCAGCTCGGAGGTGATGTAGTTCTGCCATTCCAGCACCTCGTAGCGGGCCAGCTTGCCCACGGGCGGCAGCAGGTCGTGCCGGCCCGCCAGTTCGGCCAGGTACTGGGCGATGACGGGGCCTTCGCTCAGGGTGGCTCCATCGTCGAGAACCAGCAGGGGCACCTGGCCTTTCGGGTTCAGTGCGTAGTAATCGCTGCCTTCCTGCGTCCGGTGCTGGCCCAGGTCGACCTTCACGAGGGTGAAGGCCGCGCCCGTTTCGCGCGCGATGATGTGGGGTGCCAGCGAGCAGGCGCCCGGCGAGTAGAAGAGTTTCATGGCGATCCTTGATCAGGTGGGAAAGATGCCACTATAGTCCTGCGCCGCCGCACGGTAAATGCGCGTTCATTCAATTCACTGTTGCCCCCCGGTGAATGATTGCGCTGCCTCAAACTCCCCGATAGCGCAAGGTGTCGAGCAGCACGGTGAACGCCGGCGAGGGGTGGCGCCGGCTCGGGTAGTACAGCTGGTAGCCTGCATACGCGGGGCACCAGTCGTCCAGCACGCGGACCAGGCGGCCGTCGGCCAGGCAGGGCAGCACGAAATCTTCGGCCATGCAGGCCAGGCCCAGGCCGTCGAGCGCGCCATGCAGGCGCATGGCCATGTTGTTGACCGTCAGTTGCCCTTCGACGCGCACTTTCAGTTCCTGTCCATCCTTGGCGAATTCCCAGGCATACAGGCCGCCCAGGGTGGGCAGGCGCATATTGATGCAGTTGTGCGCCATCAAGTCCTGCGGCGTGGCGGGCGGCGCGTGGCGGCCGAAGTAGGCGGGCGAGCCGACGATAGCCATGCGGAAATCCGGGCCGATGGGCATGGCGATCATGTCCCTGGCCACTTGCTCGCCCAGGCGCACGCCCGCATCGCAGCGCGCGGCGACGATATCGGTCATGCCGTTGTCGACGACGACCTCGATATTGATATCGGGATAGTCCGGCAGCAAACGGGCGATGGCCGGTTGCAAAATGGTCAGCGCCGCATGCTCGCCCGCGCTGATGCGGATGTTGCCGGCCGGCTTGTCGCGCCGCTCGCTGAGCAGGGCCAGCTCCGCCTCGATCTCGTCGAAGCGGGGCGCCACCGTGCGCAGCAGCTGTTCGCCCGCGTCCGTGGGCGAGACGCTGCGCGTGGTGCGCACCAGCAGGCGCAGACCGAGCCGTTCTTCCAGCGCGCGCACCGTCTGGCTCAGCGCCGACTGCGACACGCCCAGCGTGGCCGCCGCCCGGGTAAAACTGCCGGCGCGGGCCACGGCCACGAAGGCGAGGATGTCGTTGAAGTTGGTCTGCGCCATTCATTAATCCTGCTAATAAGTTCATGCGGACTTTAGCATCTATTCATCGTAATGCGCCAGCCTTATAGTGGTGGCATGAACAATCTCCCCGCTCACGCCGCCGCGCCGTCCCCGCCGCACAAGGCGGCCATCCTCGCCATCATCCTCGTCAGCTATGTGATGATCGTGCTCGACACGTCCATCGTGCTGACGGGTTTGCCGAAAATCCATCAGGAACTGGGCTTTACGGATACGGGCCTGGCCTGGGTGCAAAGCGAGTATACGCTGACGTTTGGCGGCTTGCTGCTGCTGGCCGCGCGCGCCGGCGATGCGTACGGCCGGCGCCGCCTGCTGCAGCTGGGCCTGGCGCTGTTCACCTCGGCGTCGCTGGCCATCGGCCTGGCGCAGTCGCCGGCCATGCTGATCGCCGCGCGCGCCATCCAGGGCGCGGGCGCGGCCATCCTGGCGCCATCCACGCTGGCACTGTTGCAAACCACGTTTGCGGAGGGGCGCGAGCGCACGCGGGCCATCGCACTGTACAGCGCCGTGGCCGGTATCGCCGCCAGCGTGGGCCTGGTGCTGGGCGGCGTGCTGGCCGAATGGCTGTCGTGGCGCGTGGGCTTCTTCCTCAACCTGCCCATTGGCGCCGCCATGCTGGTGGCCGCGCGCCGTTTCATTGCGGAAAGTGAAACGAGCCGGGGCCGCTTCGACGTGGCCGGCGCCGCCAGCTCGACCGTCGGAATGGCGGCCCTCGTGTATGGCTTGATCCGCTCGGCCGGCGCCGGCTGGGGCGATGCCCTGACCCAAGGCGCGCTGGCGGCAGGCGTGCTGCTGCTGGCCGCTTTCATTGCCATCGAGCGGCGCGCCGCGCAACCGATCTTGCCGCTGCGCCTGTTTGCCGATAGGCAACGCAATGCGGCGTACGGGGCCAGGGTGCTGTTCATGGGGGCCATGATCGGCTTCTTCTTTTTCACCACGCAATTTTTGCAAGTGGTGCTCGGCTATCCGCCATCGTTGACGGGCCTCGCTTTCCTGCCCATGACTTTGGTGAACTTCGGCGTGGCCCTGTGCGTGCCGCGTTTGATGCGCCGCCTGGGCAATGCGCGCCTGCTGGCCATGGGACTGGGCTTGACCCTGCTGGGCATGGCATGGCTGAGCCGTGTCGACGCGGACACGGCCTACTGGCTGGGCGTGGCCCTGCCGATGCTGCTGATCGGCGCGGGGCAGGGCATGGCGCTCAGTCCGCTGACGGCGGCCGGCGTGGGCGGCGTGCCGGCACAGGATGCGGGCGCGGCATCTGGCATCGTCAACGTGGCGCACCAGCTGGGCAGTTCGCTGGGGCTGGCGACGCTGGTGGCCGTGGCAGGCGTGGGCGCGGGCCAGCTGGCGGGCGTGCCGCTGCTGGCGCACCGCGTCACCGTGGCGCTGGGCAGCGCGGCCGCCATGCTGGCGCTGGCCTTGCTGCTGGTGCTGTCATGCCGCCGGCGCGGCTGACCACTCGCGCAGCCATCGGCCGAACGCCTCGGCCGGCGTCGTCAGGCTTGCGCTGGCACAAATCTTTGGCGCCGTGATGCTGTACGGCGGCGTGGCGGCCTGTCTGTGTGCCGCGGCCAGCGGGCTGGTGTTTCGCGCCGGTCGCTCGGGTGCGCCAGGGGCCGGGAGGCTATAATCCGTGCACGTTGACAAGTGTTGCTCAACGTCATTACGAGGCCGCCCATGCATAAACTGATTTCCGCACTCACCCGCCTGTACCTGTTCGAGGAACAGCAGCAATACGTCGATGCGCAGGGCGGCGCCCAGCCTTTGATGCCGGCCGTGCTGGCGCGCCATTTGTCCGGCGAGCAGACGGTGGCCGTGCAGCTGGTGAGCGAACGCGGCCTGGCGCGCGCGCTGGTGCTGGAGTTTGGCGGCAAGGGCGGCGGCGAAGCGCACTGGAGCGCGCTGTGCACGATCGCCAATGCCGTGCAGCATGAGCTGGACTTGCCGGCGCCCGCCGTCAGCATCTCGGGCACGGCATTTCAGTTATGGCTGTCGCTGGCCACGCCCGTGCCCGCCGCCCAGGCGCGCCAGTTCGCGCAGCTGTTGCGTTCCACTTTTTTACCCGCCTCGACCGACATCCTCGCCGTTGCGCCGCCCGCCTACGTGGAACAGGCGGCGCTGCCGCCATGCCTGCAGCCGTCGGGCAAGTGGGCCGCCTTCATCCACCCCAGCATGGGCGCCGCCTTCGTCGACGAGCCGGGCCTGGACATGCCGCCGCCACCGGCCGCCCAGCTGGGCTTCCTGGAAAGCTTGCGCAGCATCAATCCAGCCCAGTTCGCGCAGGCGCTGGCGAAATTGCAGGGACATGCGGGGCTGGTCGATGCCGTGCCTGCGCCCGTTCCCGTGGCAGCTGCGTTGCCGTCGGTAACGTCTGCCACCGCGTCTGGCTTGCTGCTGCAGGATGCCACGCTGGAAGACATCGTGCGCTGGCTGCACGCGCGCCATATCGAGCCGACGTTCCGGCACCGGTTGCCGTAGCGGAGCGCTGTGCCGGTGTTCCTGCGTTGGCGACAGGCGTCATTGCCGGCCGCTTCCCTCACTCGCTGAACGTATGGCCGTGAACATTGTAGATGTTGAGAGAGCATGAACGTAACGCATTGGCGGGCTCAGGAGTTAAAACATCACTCGGCGCAGATCGTCTGGCTTGATGCGGTGGCTGCGCGACGTGCATATGACTTGCTTGGCCTTTATGACTCGAAGACGCATTCCGGGCTGAACGGCAACAGCGTCGGCTCGGTCGAGCGCTTCGAATGCGCAGAGGATGCGGCCACCGCTACTCAATGGCTGCGTGCGCGCGTGCCGGGAGCGCAGCAGCTTGTCGTTGTGTTTGGAGAGGACGAGTGCTTTTCATGCAGCAGCGTGTTCTTCATAGAAAATTGGCCGGATATCTTTGTCCCTTTACGCGATGACGCGATGGTATATTCGAACGACACGCCTCTTATTCTATTTTATTGCCATGAAAATATATTTGAGCTGGGGCAGCGAATTGTCTTTGATTAACGCCTATTGCGGCTACTAGAATACTAGATTCATGAAGACTTTGCATATTGCTCTTGCCACCATTGTCGCCATTTTATTGCAGCCATTGCCTGGTCTGATTACCTTCCTTGTCATCTTCCCAGGCGAATTTCCTCCCTTTGAAGTGTTGGTTTTTTACCCGGCAGCTGTACTGCTTTTTTCTGGTTTGGCAATACTCTTGTTCGGTATTCCGTGCTTTGATGCGCTACACAAGACACAAAAACTCAATTTCTTCAGTTTAAACGGCTGTGCCACCGTCCTTGCGATGCTCCCTTATATGATTATCGCGCGTCCCCGCAACGTGCATGGATATACGACAAATATTCAATGGCATGAGCATGTTTCTATGTTGTATGACCATGGTCATCCGATGACGCCAGCGTGGCTGGAGTATGCTGCAATCGCCCTATGGTTCGGAGTGCATGGTTTTCTCTGCGGTCTGGTTTTCTATGTATTTTGGCGACGATATAAAATATGACAAGCAACTGGCGTGCGGCGTATGGTATCGTTGTTATTTCTCGCGCCAACGGCGCATCTTGACCGGCCACGTCACATGCAGCCAATTTATTATGGGAGTATATGAACGAACGTTCCATCTGCGAAATGTGTGGTTTATATGGCCCGTCAGGCGCAACTGTTTGTATCTGCTGCGGTCTCGTTGTCGATAGACAGGAATGCGCTACTACAGCAGCTAGTGGTACTCAACCTTGCCTGGCCGACTTTGATTACCGACCTGCCGAAACCGACACCGAAATTTTCAAGGAAGCTGAAGCGCTTTACTTATCGAGCCTGTTTGTTGGAAATAGCGCATCGGAAATGGGTTACCGGCGAGAGCAGGTGCTTGAAAACGGCGACACGTTCTACTTTCCGCTTGGCTGGATAGGTTGCGGCGGGAATCTTGTCATCAAAAATCCTCGCCGTCTGATCTCTTTCGGTTCCTACACAGGACCTGTTGCCCATATATGGGCGTATTATCAAGGCATCGGCATGGCGCCACTTGGCAAGGATCGAATCAATAATCTCACCATCCTTGATATTCAAGATGAGCAGAATACGCTACGTGTGCTGAAAACCTTTTTAAAACCTGGATGGGTGGACGAATTGCTTCCAAAGTTGGCTTCATTGCCTGTCGAAATTAAAGGAATCGACCTTTACTTCGGGATTCGGGGCTTACTTCAAGCAACAGAAAACAAGTGGTTCAGTTTCCACGTGTCGAATTGAACGAGGCGCCTGCTGCCTCCACGAGGACTTCCGGGCGTGAAGGAAGAGGCGGGAGCGGACGCAATGATCAAGCATAAGATTATGTAAAGGAAATTAATGACAACAGTTCTTCTGGACGTGGTCAATACGGCCAAGCGCGCCATAGATGCCTTCCATGAGCGCTCCAATGGCGGTCTTGATTTTTCTGAAGCCAGCCTTTCAATCGTGGAAGAGATGCTCGCGGAAGCATCAAGTCATGCAGAAGAAATGCCCTAATCCCAAATTTCAGGTTTAGCTCAACTGTTCGGTTGCTATATCCTTGAAGTTGCGCGTACACAGTATGGTGGCGAGTATGCATGGCTGGACGATACGCAAGGCCCCGTACTGGTAGTGGGGGAGCCTGAAACGCACATTGCCATCGCCACCTGGGCCAAAGTACGTGGTCGTTTGCGTGGTGACCCGGCAGACAACATTCCATTCTTCTTCCAAGGCTTTTCCGATATGGCCAGGATGCCAGCAACTGGAAAGCGCATGTTGTTTATCTGATTCAACTGCGATCAAGGATGGATTCGGGGCCGGATGCAATCATTGGTCGCAGCATCCGGACGGCGCGCAGCCAACTGAATAGCTGTCATGGCGGCACGCAGGTGAGCGGCATCCGTACATCAAGCCGTCATTTCCCTTGCCAAGGTCAATACCAGTGCCTCCGCCCCCATTTCCCGCGCCAGCGGCGCGCCCTGGCCGGCCCATTGCGCGGCGAATTCGCTGTCGCCGTGCCGGCTTGCCAGCGCATTCAGTTGCTTGGCGGCATCGTAGGCGACGGGATAATCGGCCGGCGGCGGGCTGCCCGGCGCTTCGCCATATTCGATCAGGCGGTTCACGATGCCGCGCGCCAGGCGGCCAGAGAGCACGCTGGTCAGGCGCGTGCTAGCGGCCCGCGCGCTTTGCAGCTTGGCGCGGTAGCCCGCATTGGCCGACGATTCCGGGCACAGCACGAAGGCCGTGCCCAGCTGGGCCGCCGCGGCGCCCAGGTCCAGCGCGGCGCGGATGCCTTGTCCATCCATGATGCCGCCGGCGGCGATCAGGGGCAGGGTGGTGCGGCCCGCCAGCAGGCGCAGCAGTACTGACGTGCTGTGGCGCTCGTCGGGCGCCTGCGGATCGAAGACGCCCCGGTGCCCGCCCGCTTCCACGCCCTGCGCCACGATGGCGTCGACGCCCGCCTGTTCGATCAGCGCCGCTTCGCGCACGCTGGTGGCCGTGGCCATGGTGTAGACGCCGGCCTGGCGCAGGGCGGCGATCTGCTGCCGCGCCGGCAAGCCGAAATGGAAGCTGACGACGGCGGGACGCTGTTCCAGCAACAGGGCAAACGCTGCCTCATTGCCGAGAAACGTTTGATATATCTCATCGAGTGCCACGGGCACAGGCGCGCCCAGCTCCGCGAACAGGGGCGCCAGGTGGGCCAGCCAGGCCGCTTCGCGCCGCGCATCGCGCGCCGCCGGCGCATGGCAGAACACGTTCACATTGAAGGGGCGGTCCGTCAGCGCGCGGGTTTCCTCGATCATCTGGCGCGCCTGCGCCACCGTGCCCGCGCCGATGGCCAGCGAACCGAGGCCGCCCGCATGCGAGACGGCGGCCGCCATGCGCGGCGTGGAAACGCCCGCCATCGGCGCCTGGATGATGGGGTGCTGCAGGCCGAGGCGGCCGAGGAAGCGCTGGATTGAAGTCATGATGTTTCCTTCATCAAGTTGAGGATGCTGCATTCAATTCTTAATTTAAGAATATAATATCATGATAATTCTTCAATCGAGAACATGATGGACATGGAATCCCTGACGATTTTCTGCGCCGTGGCCAGTGAGCTGAGCGTCACCCAGGCCGCGGCCAGGCTGGGCCGCGCGCCGTCCAGCGTCACCACGCGCATCCAGCAGCTGGAAGCCGATATCGGCGCGGAATTGTTCGTGCGCGCCAATAAACGCATGGCGCTGACGGCGGCGGGCGAGCGCTTTCTCGAGTATGCGCGGCGTTTGCTGGCGCTGGCGGACGAGGCCCGCCACGTCGTCACGGGCGGGCGCGAGGGCGGAACCTTGCGCGTGGGCAGCATGGAAAGCACGGCGGCCAGCCGCCTGCCGGCGCTGCTGGCCGCGTATCACGCCCGCTATCCGGCGACCCGGCTGGAACTGGGCACGGGGCCGTCGCGTCCCCTGATCGAGCAAGTGCGCACGGGTCTGCTCGACTGCGCTTTTGTCGCCTTGCCGCCAGCGTTCGGCGGCAAGGCCGCGCTGCAGGAACTGGGCCTGGCGTCGCAAGCCGTGTGGCGCGAGGAACTGTGCTTGCTGCTGCCGGCCAGCGAAGCGCAGGCGCGCCGCCCCGCGGACGTGCGCACGCGCTCGCTGGCGGCATTTCCCCAAGGCTGCACCTACCGCGGCATCGCCGAAGAGGTGCTGGGCGTTGCAGGTTCGACCGATTGGCGCGTGCAGGAGCTGAGTTCCTACCACACCATGATCGCCTGCGTGGCGGCCGGCGCCTGCGTGACCGTGCTGCCGGCCAGCGTGCTGGCGCTGTCCGATGCGCGGGCCGTGCTGGCCACGATTTCCGTCGGGCAAGCCGACACCTTGCTGGTGTGGCGCGCGGGCTTCGACGTGCCCGCTTTCCGGCATTTGCTGGCGCAGCTGGGCGAGGCGGCGCCGTGAGCGGGGCCGCCAGGCTGGGTTCGGCCATCGCCGCGGCGGCCATTCTGGCCATCGGCATGGGCTTCGGCCGCTTCGCCTTCACGGCCATCTACCCGCACATGGTGGCGGAAGGCGTCTTGAGCTTGCGCGACGGCAGCCTGGCCGCCTCGGCCAACTATGCCGGTTATTTGCTGGGCGCCATCCTGGCCATGCGCGCGCGGGCGTCCGGCGCGCACGGGCTGTGCCTGTGGTCGGTGGCCGGCACGGCGCTGTGCCTGGGCGTGCTGGCGATGCCGATGCCTGTCTGGCTCTTCGTGGCGGTGCGGGGCGCGGCGGGCGTCTTCAGCGCTCTGGCCATGGTGGCCGCTTCCTTGTGGCTGCTGGTGCAGCGCGGGCAGGGGCGCGGCGCGCCGCTGCTGTATGCGGGCGTGGGCGCCGGCATTGCCGTGTCGGCCGAATTGCTGGTGCTGGCAGCCCGCCTGGGCCTGCACAGCGCGGGCATGTGGCTGCTGCTGTCCGGCGTCACCGTGCTGGCGGGGCTGGCGGCCGCGCCGGCGATTGCCGCCGGCGGCCAGGCGCCGCCGGATGCGCCGCCGCAAGCAGCTGCACCGGCGCTGGCATCCGTGGCACCGTGGCCGCTGGTGCTGATTTACGGGCTGGCGGGGCTCGGCTACATCGTCACGGCCACGTATCTGCCCGTGCTGGTGGGCGCGGCCTTGCCCGGAATCAATTCCGCCCACGTGTGGGCCGTCTTCGGCCTGGGCGCTGCGCCGTCGTGCTTCCTGTGGCACCGGCTGCACGAACGCCTGGGCACGCGCCGGGCGCTGCGGCTCAATCTGCTGCTGCAGGCGCTGGGCGTGGCCTTGCCCGTGCTGGCGCCGTCGGCCGCCGGCTACCTGCTCAGCGCCATCCTCGTCGGCGGCACGTTTGTCGGCACGGTAACCATCGCCATGCCGGCCGCGCAGCGGGCCGCCGTCAAGGCCGGGACCAATATGATGGCCAGGATGACGGTGGTGTACGGCGTGGGCCAGATCATCGGCCCCGTGCTGGCCGGCAGCCTGTATGCGCAGTCGCACAATTTTAATAGCGCACTATTGGCCGCGGCCGGCGCGCTGCTGCTCGCCATTGCCGTCAGCCTGCGCTTGTAGGAATCAGAGACATGCGTACGTGCACGCCGGCCTCTGCCAGCGCCGCCAGTTGGTCTGTATGCTGGTTTGTTATCCGCATGATGACTGCCCTGCAGCGGCATGGTTCGTCACTTCCACCCCCAGCCAGCGCGCCACCGATTGCGCCAGCCATTCCCCCTCGTCCAGGGGCAGGTCGTGGCCCGCGTCGCGGTGGATCAGGCAATCGGCCTGCCAGGCGCGCGCCAGGCGCTGCGAGCAGCGGTGGTCGACCAGCCGGTCCTGTGCGCCGGCCATCACCAGCACGGGCATGGCCGGGCGGGTGAGCGGAGCGCGGTAGCGGGCGGCCGACAGCAGCTGGCGCAGCGCGTTGCGGCGGCTGACCGGGTATTGCTGCTGGTAGCTGAGCCAGTCGGCCAGCAGCGCGGGGTTGCCGCCCGCATGCCGGCGGCTGGTCAGGCGCAATATCAATGCTTCCTGGCTGCGCGCGTCGCCCAGCAGCAGCTGGCGCAGCAGGGCGCCGTAATTCTGCCAGCGCAGGCGCCGGTAAAACGGGCTGTACGGCCGCATGCTGGTGTTGACGAGCACGCAGCAGGCGACTTCGTGCGGGTAGCGGTGCGCCCATTCGACGGCCGCCATGCCGCCCAGCGACAGGGCCAGCAGGCGGTACGGCGGCGCAATGCCGCGCGCCAGCAGCTCCTGGCGGCAGCTTTCCACCATGCGCGACACGCGGGTGGCGCTGTCCTGCGCATGCTGCGTGCCATTGCCGGGCAGGTCGGGCGTGATGATGGTGGCGCCGGGCAGGGCGCGCGCCAGGGTGGCGGGAAAGCGGCCCCAGTGGCGCTGCTCGCGCATCAGGCCGCGCAGCAGCACCCAGCGGTCGCCCGTGTTGATCTGCGTCATGTTTCATACCATTGCGCCAGGGCGCGCCGGCGCTGCGCTTTTCTCGCCAGCCCCTCGGGCATCCAGCGGCCGTGGCTGCTGGCGGCGCGCATGAGGAAGTCGAACCACACCAGATGCCGGCGCAGCACGCGCTGCAGGCGGTGCGCGGCCGTGGGGTTGAAGATGCTGACGCGGTTGAACAGCTGGCGCGGGTTTTTCTTGACCCACAGCCAGGAGCCCATTTCCAGCGTCAGCGGCAGGAACACGCGCTCGCTGTAGCTGGTGCCGTTCAAATACAGATAATCCCACAGGTCGCCGTGCGTGCGGTATTGGCGGCTTTGCGGCTCGAACACATAGTTGTGGTTGGGATAGCTTTCGCTGAACAGCTCCTCCAGCGCGCCGATGTCGGCCAGATGCGCGATCGGCACCTTGGTGTGCGCGTGGGGAAACCAGATGCGGTCGCGCAAGCCGAAGCCGGAATGGCAGTCGAGCGCCATGCTGAACTGGCGCGACAGCAGTTCGCGCTCGACGAGCTCGCACACGGCCCGGCTTTCCGGCTCCATCGGCGCGCCCTGCGGCCCCCGGTACCACGGCAGGCGCCGGCTGTAGCGCTGGCCGCCCAGCATGAACGGCACGCTTTCGCGCGCGCTCAGCGGCGCGTTGCGCATCAGGTCCACGCCCTGCGGATTGCAGCGTGTGGCTTGC
This sequence comes from Janthinobacterium sp. GW458P, assembly GCF_002127585.1. Lineage (GTDB taxonomy): Bacteria > Pseudomonadota > Gammaproteobacteria > Burkholderiales > Burkholderiaceae_D > Janthinobacterium. The sequence continues at coordinate 878 of NZ_NEGZ01000054.1, read as the reverse complement.
CACATGCCGCCGGGATTGACCAGCGGCATGAACACGAGGCGCATGGTTTCCAGCTGCTGGTGCAGGGTGGCGTCCCAGCGCAGGCGCGCCAACAGGCTTTCCAGGAAGGACAGCAGCACTTGCGTGCCGATGCGTTCGAGGCCGTGGATGCCGCCGAAAAAGCCCAGCGCGGGCACGTCCGGGCCGGGGTTGCCCAGGGCAATCGTGTACACGGGAAATTCGCGCCCATCCATGGCGATGCTGCAGGGCGTGGCCACTTCCAGGTGGCTGCCGCCCTCGTCGATGAGGCGTTTCAGCATGACCAGCTCGGGCAGGTTCTTTTCGATCATCAGGCGTCTGAAAGGGAAAGTAGCAGCCAGTGTAGCCGAAATTGCCGCCGTGCTCGATGTCCCGCATGGCGAAATTTACGCCGTTCCGGCATGTCACGAAGCCGTCATTTTTGCTGTGTAGGCTATTGCAGTTGACGCAAGAATTGTTACTTGATAACACTCCCATGCAGTGTCTTTCCACCCTTTCACGATAGCGACACGATAGCGATATGACAGGCAGCCCGGCATCCGTTCACGTGCTTGCGCTGGCGGGATACCTGGTCCTGCTGGGCTTTCTGACCGCCGCCGGTCCCGTGCGGGCGCAGGCCGCCGCCGATGGCGCCGTGCTGCAGTTCGATATCGCCGCGCAGAACCTCGGCGATGCGCTCGACCTGTACAGCCGCCGCACGGGCATCGCCGTGCTGGTGGACCAGCGCCATGCGCAGCGCCAGTCCGGCGCCGTGCGCGGCGCGCATGCGCCCGGCGCGGCCCTGCAAATCCTGTTGACGGGCACGGGCCTGCAGGCGCGCCAGTCGGACGCGCAAGCCGTCACCGTGTACGCGCCGGCCG
>NZ_NEGZ01000053.1 GCF_002127585.1 Janthinobacterium sp. GW458P | reverse complement strand
CCAAGCCACGCAGAGCCGGCCCGTCGGGCGGCGGTGGCGGCGGCAACCGTTCCGGCAATGCGCCGCGTTCGGCGGCCAACCACCGCTCCGGCGGCCGCGGCCGCTAATACACGGCTGCAAACCTACTGCGCGGGGCGCTATCGATTCTCCGTTGCGCGCCGTACTTTAGTACGGCTGTGCTACTCGAACCGATATCACTCCCGCTCGCTACGGTTTTCAGCCATGTATTGAAAGTGTCACGACAAAACCGTTCCAGGACTTGCTTCTGGAACGGTTTTTTCATGCACGCCACTGATTGGCAATTTGGGCTAGGATAGTGTCCATCTTCCTCACCTGCGTGCCGCCATGCCGAACTTCGCTGCCAACCTCAGCATGATGTTTACCGAACTGCCCTTCCTGGACCGCTTTGCCGCCGCCAGGGAGGCCGGTTTCGATGCCGTCGAGTTCCTGTTTCCGTATGCCGTCGAGGCGCGGCAGATCGCCATGCGGCTGGAACGCCACCATCTGCAGCTGGCCGTGTTCAACCTGCCGCCCGGCGACTGGGAGCACGGCGAGCGGGGCATCGCCTGCGATCCGCGCCGGGGCGAGGAATTCCGCGCCAGCGTGCAGCTGGCGCTCAACTACGCGCTGGCGCTGGGCGCGAAGCAGCTGCACTGCATGTCGGGCATCGTGCCGGCCGGCATGAGCCTGGAGCGGGCGCGGCAAAGCCTGATCGGCAACCTGCAATATGCGGCCGACGCCTGCCGTCCGCACGGCATCAACGTGCTGATCGAGCCGATCAACCGCTACGACATGCCCGGTTACTTTCTGAACCATAGCCAGCAGGCGGCCGATATCATCGCCGATTGCCAGCGCGGCAATGTCTTCCTGCAATATGATATTTATCATATGCAGCGCATGGAAGGTGAACTGAGCAACACCATCCGCACCCTGCTGTCCCTGATCCGCCATATCCAGATCGCCGACACGCCGGGTCGCCATGAACCGGGCACGGGCGAGATCAACTACCGCCACCTGTTCAGGCTGCTGGACCAGGTCGGCTACGCGGGCTGGGTCGGCTGCGAATACCGGCCCGGCAGCGACACCGTCGCGGGACTGGGCTGGCGCGAGCAGTTGACGACGGGCTAGACGCCGCATTTTTACGGCCCTGATCGCCGCCCGCTTGCGCCCGCACAAGGCGGGCCGCGCCGGCCGGCAGCACAATACCTTTCCATACAGAATTTCCTGTCGAGAGGTGCCGTGTCCGCCCTGCCCGCCCGCCATCGCCGTGCCCTGTGCCTCTGCCTGGCCGTGCTGCTGTGCGCCTGCGCCAGCCCGCGCACGGACCTGGCGCAAGTGCGCGCCCTGGCCGCCGGCGGCACGGCCCTGAACGCCTTCAGCGAGCTGTCGCAGCGCCACGTGGACAGCTACCAGCGCACGCGTCCCTACCTGTCGCCCGCCGAAGATGCGCGCGAGCGCGCGCTCGATGCGCAGCGGCGCGCCGCCCAGGCCGACGTAGCCCGCGTGGCGCAGGCCGTGCGCCTGTACCTGCAGGCGCTGGGACGCCTGGCGCAGGCCGAGGCCTACGACGTGCAGCCCGAACTGGCCGGCGCCGGCGCGGCCATCCGCGCCTGGCCCGGCAGCGGCATCGACGACCGCCATGTCAGCGCCTACACCGTGCTGCTGCAGCAGCTGGCCCGGCTGGCCGGGGCGGCCAGCCAGCAGGCGCAGCTGGCGCAGGTGCTGCACGACGGCGACGCGCCCCTGCAAACCCTGCTGGCCGCGCTCGACAGCCTGCTGGCGCTGTACGACAAGAGCGGCGACAACGAACGCGACGTGGTGCTCGGCCTGCTCGAGGTGGAAATTGCATATGCGGACACGCCGCAGCAGCGCCTGCTGGCCGTGCTGGCGAAAAGCATGCAGCAAAGCAAGAGTGAAGAATACCGGCTGGCCGGCCTGCGCCATACCTTGACGCGCCAGCACCTGGCGGACCTGGCGCGCGAGCATGCGCGCCTGGCCGCCGCAGCCACGGAGGCAAGATGGACGGATCACCAGGCAGCGAACGCCGCGAAGCGGCCCTGAGCAGCGCCATGCGCGTGGAGCAACTGGCCGACAGCCTGTCGCAGGCGGCCGTCACCCTGCATGGCGCCGTCATGCGCGCCATCCGCAAGCGCGCCAGCCAGGGAGAAAACGGCATCAGCCTGAGCCAGGCGCACGCCGTCTTCGCGCTGGAAGTGGCCCTGCGCCAGCAAGCCAACCAGCTGTATGCCGATGCCGCCGGGCATACGGTAGTGGGCCTGGACACGGCGCAGCGCCAGCTCAGCGGCCTGCTCGACACGGTGCGCCTGAGCATCGCCCGCAACGACGACGTGCGCCAGTGGATCAGCCTGGCCACGAGTTTATTGCACCTGGGCAGCTCCGTGCTGGCAGGCAGCCCCGAGCGTATCCTCGCCAGCGTGGGCAAGGTGCGTGAGCGGCTGCAAGAGATGGCGCAGGACTGATTGAAATCGGCCGGCGAGCGCCTATACTGGGACGTCCCCGCATGGCAATCACGCCTGCGGGACGACCAGAGGAGGCCAATATGCGTATCGAACCGTATTTGCAATTCAATGGCAATTGCGCGCAAGCGATGGAATACTACCGCCAGCACCTGCATGGCACGGACCTGTGCCTGATGCCGTACCGGGGCTCGCCAGGCCAGGAGCAAGTCAAGGAAGACTGGTACGACAAGATCATGCACGGTTCCGTGCAACTGGGTCCCACCATGCTGATGGGCTCGGACGGCGGCTGCAGCGAGGATGGCGCCAGGGGCATGAGCGGCTGCTCGGTCTGCCTGACCGTGGATACGCCGGAAGAGGCGGAACGGGCGTTCGACGCGCTGGCGCGTGACGGCAACATCCAGATGCCGCTGGCCGAAACGTTCTGGGCCAAGCGCTTCGGCATGCTGAAAGACCAGTTCGGCGTTGCCTGGATGGTCAACTGCCTGAAAGAACCAGCATAGAACGGCCCTTGCCTGCCTGCGCCGCGTCAAACGCGGCGCAGGCAGTAGCGCAAGCAGAACCGCCCATACTGGACTACCATAGAGGAGAGACGCCTATCGGGGACAGCCATGAACGGATTGCCGCAAGACCAGCTGCAGCGCCTGCGCGGCGAGCTGGAGCAGCGCAAGCAGGCGCTGCAGGAACAGATCGACAGCGAAGCGGCCGAAGCGGATGCGCGCGCCTCGCTGCTCAATGAAATCGAAGCCTCGCCGGCCGACAACGCCAGCGTGCGCACCTTGAACGCCCTCGTCAGCGAAGCGGCCGAGCACAACCTGGCGCAGCTGGCCATCATCAAGCATGCGCTGGCCAAGTTTGCCGACGGCAGCTACGGCCTGTGCGACAACTGCGGCGAAGCCATCGGCCTGTCGCGCCTGAACGCCCGCCCCGAAGCGCGGCTGTGCATCGATTGCCAGACGCGGCTGGAAAAGGCGCAGCGCTAGGCCGGCAAGCGGCGCGGCCACGCAGCCGTCCGCGCCGTCACGCCATGACAAAGGGCAAGGCATCGCTGCCCTGCCCCCTGCTTTCCAGCCTTGCTGCCTGTTATCGTCCCCCGCCAGCATCGTGCGCGCCGGCTGGGTGGACGGGTCTCCTCTACTGCCATTGCTCTGCCGCAAGCTGCGCGCTTGCCTGACTCAGCTTGCTTAACTCATGTGCTGGCCGCCATTGATGGCAATGTTCGCACCCGTCACGAACGCCGCCTCGTCGGACGCCAGGTAAGCCACCAGCGCCGCCACCTCGTCCGGCTCGCCCAGGCGGCCCATGGGGATTTGCGGCAGGATCTTCGTTTCCAGGATATCGGCCGGCACGGCCGTCACCATCTGCGTGCGCAGGTAGCCGGGCGAGACCGTGTTGACGGTGATGCCGTGGCGCGCCACTTCCAGCGCCAGCGCCTTGCTGAAGCCATGCACGCCCGCCTTGGCGGCCGCGTAGTTGCACTGGCCAAACGCACCCTTCTGGCCGTTCACGGACGAGATATTGATGATGCGGCCCCAGCGCTGTTGCAGCATCGGTTCGAGCACCTGCTTGCTCATGTTGAACAGGCTGTCGAGATTGGTGCGCATGACCTCGGACCAGTGCGGCAGCTCCATCTTGCGCATGCTCTGGTCGCGCGTGATGCCGGCGTTGTTGACCAGCACGTCGACGTGACCGAACTGCGCCAGCACCTTGCCGACGGCCTCGCTGCACGCGGCGAAATCGGCCACGTCGACGGCCAGCGCCTGGAAATGGTAATGCTGCTCGCGCTGCCCGTCGAGCCACTGCTGCACGCGCGGATTGCCCGGCGTATGCGCGGCCACGACGATCAGCCCCGCATCGTGCAAACGCCGGCACAGGGCCGTGCCCAGCCCGCCCATGCCGCCCGTCACCAGCGCCACCTTCTGTTCCTTCATTGCCGTCTCCCCTCTTGTTGTGGTTGTTCTGCGTGGGATCAAGTGTAGGTGGCGCTTTTAGCGACGGCATTGCGCCAGATCAAAGGCTGAGCCTGCATATGCACGCGTTCGTCTGCGCTGTGTCCATACGATAAAAATTATCAAAATCATACTTTTCAAGGAGGTGATGGCAGCTCGGCGGGCAAGGCAGCTAATCCTTACCTGATGGCATGATTCAAAGGAGAACGCGATGGAAATCCAGGACGATACGGAAGCATTGAGGGACTTGTTCAACGAGATCAATCCCGGCATGAGCGACGTGGAATCGCTGCATCAGGCGGAACTCGATCCACAGCATGCGCTGGCCCTGATGGCCAACCCGAAAGCGGCGCTGAAAGCCATGGGCATCCCCGTCAGCGATGCCTCGCAAGTGCAGGTGACCATGAAGAACCGCGCCGACCGCGCCATGCTGGAGGTGGCGCAAAGGGCGGCGCAATTGCGGCGCATCATCGTCATCGTGATTCATTACCGCAACTGTGACGCCGACATCATCATCGCCATGAACTGACGCAGCAGGCGCCGGCCGCAGTCGTGCGCGGCCGGCGCCCCGGACTGTGCCAGAATGGGTCTTACTGCATAGCGAGAGGCCAGGCCATGACGTATAAAACCGTATTGCTCCACATCGACGACAGCGCGGGACGCGCCGCCCGCATCGAAGCGGCCGCCAGCATCGCCCAGGCTTGCGGCGGCCACCTGACGGGCGTGGCCCTGACGGGCGTGTCGCGGCTGCTGTACCAGAACCAGCCCGACCTCGATGCCGATCCGAACCTGGCGCTGCACCTCAATTTCCTGCGCGAACGGGCCACGCGCTCCCTCGCCGGTTTCGAGCAACAGGTGCGCGCGGCCGGCGTCGCCTCGTTCGAGCAGCGCGTCGTCGACGACGAGGCGGCGGGCGGCATCAGCGTGCTGGCCCGCTATGCGGACCTGGTGGTCATCAGCCAATACAATGCCAAGGATAAATCGCCGTCCGTGATGCGCGATTTTCCCGCCTATGTGCTGCTGCACTCGGGCCGCCCCGTGCTGATCGTGCCGTATGCGCCGCCGCTGCCCCTGCTGGCGCCGCCGGCGGCCGCGCGCAATGTGCTCATTTCATGGAATGCCAGCAAGGAAGCGAGCCGCGCCGTGAGCGCCGCCCTGCCGCTGCTGCAGCGCGCCGGGCAAGTCCACGTCGCCATCTTTGACGCCCAGGTGCATGCGGCCGAGCACGGTGAACAGCCGGGCGCGGAACTGCTGCACTACCTGGCGCGCCACGGCGTGGCGGCGCGCGTGCACCTGCTCGATGGCGGCGGCGTGCGGCGCGGCGACATCGGCGAAGCGCTGCTGTCGCAGGCGGCCGACCTGTCGGCCGATTTGCTGGTGATGGGGGCGTATGGCCATTCGCGCCTGCGCGAAACTATCCTGGGCGGCGTCACGCGCACGATTCTGCAGAGCATGACGATTCCCGTGCTGATGGCGCACTAGGCAGTGGGAAAGACGGCAAGGCTAGCCGCCCTGCCAGGGCTGGCTGCGGATCTTCGCCACCTGGCGCTGCGCCAGCCACTGCCACAGCTGCAGCGCGGCGTCCTGTGGCAGGGCGGACATGTGGCGCGGGCTGGCCAGGGCGATTTCGCAATCGCGGTCCGACCATTCCTCGAAAGTGACTTCGCCTCCGCTAGCGACCTCGACCTGATACATCAGGCCGTCATCGTAACCAAAACGCAACACGACGGCGGCCGGACCGCCGTCCGGCGTGACGACGGGGCTGCGGTACACCTCAGCCAGCGCATCAGCCAGCTGTGCCGGCGAGGGCGCGCAGATATCGCGCCCGTCGGCCCGTGTCAGAATGAACCATGCCTGTGTCATGACGCGCCCTCCTATCCATACTCGTTAGCATGCGAGGCAAGTACTGCGGGCAGTCACCTGGGTCCATCTCACTGCGGGCGCACGGAAACTATCCCTGTCGGCATTGTTTTAGCAATCACTACCAATACTAACAAGAATAATACCTAAATTTCGTGCTGCGCGGCATTTATGCCAAGGCTGACGACATCGCCGCCACATCAGGCCACCAGCACGGGGATGCTGAGCGGGTCGAAATCATGCCAGTCGCCATTGACGATCGTGCCTTCCGCTTCCTCGATATGCTCGGCGCCCAGCCGGTGCAGCGCCTCGAGCGCCCGTTCGCGCTCGTCGAGGCCGCCCAGCGCCACGGCGATCAGCATGCCCGGATGCCGGGGCTGGCGGCGGTTTTCGCCATTCCCGTCGCCATGGCCTTCCGGCTCGCCCGCTTCCTTCATCTTGTTGAAACTGTAGAGCGAGCCCACATGCGCGCCCACCAGCGCGCCGACGACGGGACCGAGCGGCCCCGTGGCCAGCGCGGTGGCCGCGCCGATGCCCGCGCCGACGGCGGCCCCGACCGCCACGCCCTCCACCACGCCCACGGGCGTCTCCCTGGCGCCGGGCGACACGTCGCGGTCGCCGCCGAGCGCATGCAGATCGTGCTGGCCCGGCTGGTTGACAAAGAAGGCGCTGATGCGGCTATCGGGAAAGCCCGCCTGGTTCAGGGCGGCGCGCGCGGCGTCGACCTGTTCCTGCAACTGAAAATGACCTGCAATGATGCGTGACATGATGCTGTCCTCCTGGTCGGCTGCTGGCGCACCGCGCGCCACTTGTCACGATAGCGTGCGCCGGACGCCGGCGAAATACCGTTCGCTTGCGCACACAGCCGCGCAATCGTCAGGCGGGAAGGCCCAGCGGGCTGCGGATATCGGCCAGGAATTGCCGCGCGCGCGCATGTTGCGGACGCGCAAAAAACTCGTCCGGCGTGGCCCGCTCCAGCACTTGCCCGTGGTCCATGAACCAGACGCGGTCCGCCACCTCGCGCGCAAAACCCATCTCGTGCGTCACGCACACCATGGTCATGCCGTCACGCGCCAGGTCGCGCATCACCTGCAGCACCTCGCCCACCATTTCCGGGTCCAGCGCGCTCGTCGGTTCATCGAACAGCATCAGCGGCGGCTGCATGGCCAGCGCGCGGGCAATCGCCACGCGCTGCTGCTGGCCGCCGGACAGGTCCGCCGGCCTGGCGCCGGCCTTGTGCGCCAGGCCCACCCTTTCCAGCAGAACCAGTGCGCGCGCCTCGGCTTCCTTGCGGCCCAGGCCGCGCAAGCGCTGCGGCGCCAGCGTGCAATTAGCCAGCACGGACAAATGGGGAAACAGGTTGAATTGCTGGAAGACAAAGCCGATATGCGAGCGCAAGGCATTCACGTCCAGACCCGGCGCGTGGATATCCTGGCCGGCCACCGCGATGCGGCCTGAAGCGATCGGCTCCAGGCGGTTGATGGTGCGGATCAGGGTCGACTTGCCGGAGCCGGACGGGCCGCACACGACCAGCACCTCGCCCCTGGCCACGTGTTCATTGATCTCGCGCAAGGCGTGATACTCGCCATAGTATTTGTTGACGTTGTCAAAGGTAATCATGCTGCCGCTTTCAGGAGACGCGCCTGGCGCCGCTCGAGCCAGAAGGCGGCGCGCGACAGGCTGAAACATAAAACAAAATACGTCATGCCCAGCAGGAAATACACTTGCACGGGCTTGGTCAGCACGAGGCCGTTCACTTGCGAAGCGATGAACGACACTTCGGCCAGGCCGATGATGGTGCCGAGCGAGGTTTCCTTGATGGTCGAGACGAACTGGTTCACCAGCGAGGGCAGCATGTGGCGCAGCGCCTGCGGCAGCACCACCGCGCGCAGGCTGTCCAGGTAAGTGAGGCCCAGCGAGCGGGCCGCCTCCACCTGTCCGCGGGGCACGGCTTGCACGCCGGCGCGCACGATTTCCGCCAGATACATGCCGTCGAAGAGGACGAGGGCGGCCAGCATGGTGCCGAACTGCCCGCTTTCATGCCCGGTGATGCTGGGCAGGAAGAAATACGCCCAGAAGATGACGAGCAACAAAGGAATGCCGCGCACCACATGGATCAGCACCGTCACGGGCCAGCGCAGGGCGCGCCACGGGCTGATGCGGGCCAGGCCCAGCAGCAGACCCACGGGCAGGCTCAGCACCAGCGCCAGGCTGGCCAGCACGAGCGTCAGCGCCAGGCCGCCCAGCGGCCCCTCGGGATAGCGTCCGACGAGGAAATACAGCCAGTAGTCGTGGATCAGTTCCAGCATCAGGCCACCTTCCTTTGCAGCAAGGCCGCCAGGCCGGACAGCATCAGCGAGACGGCCAGGTAGGCCGCGCTGGCGAAGACGAAGGCCTCCACGCTGCGGAACGAGGCCGCTTCCACGCGCTGCGTCTGGTACATCAGCTCGGCCACGCCGATGACGGTGGCGATGCTGGTGTTTTGCCACAGGGTCAGGGTTTGCGACAGCAGCGGCGGCGCCGCCAGCCGCAGCGCCTGCGGCACGATGCACAGGCGCATGGTGGCGAGAAAACTCAAGCCCAGCGCCCGGCCCGCCTCGAATTGCTGGGCGGGAATGGCGCGGATGCCGCTGCGGATGTCTTCGGCCATGTAGGCGGCCGTGTACAGGGTCAGGGCCGTGACGGCGCTGACGGCTTCGATATTGCCGGCGTACAAGCGCTCCTTCCACGCATCGGGCAGCAGTTCGGGCGCGCCGAAATACCAGAACAGGAAGTGCGCCAGCAACGGTACGTTGCGGATCTGCTCGACATACGCCATGCCCAGCCCATTGAGCAGGCGCGACGGGGCCAGCCGCAGCATGGCCACGCCGCAGGCCAGCGGCAGGGACAGGAGCAAGGTGATGCCCATCAGTTGCAAGGACAGCAGCAGGCCGGCGGCGAGCCAGTCGCGGTAATCGCCGGACAGCAAAAAGTGCAGATCAAACATGCGGAAGCGTCAGGCAAGGTTCAGGCGTCGATCTTGTCCGATTCAATCTTGAAGTTCCGTTTTTGAAATTTCACGTTGCTCGTCGGGCCATACCATTTGAAGAACAGTCTTTCCGCTTCGCCCGATTTTTCCAGCCCGCGCAGCACCTGGTCGACGGCCGTTTTCACGCCCTTCTCGCCCTTGCGGATGCCGAAGGCAAACACTTCCTGGCTGATGTTTTGCGGCAGCACAATATAGTCTTTTTGCGCGGCGCCCAGCTTGGCGTAGTTGTTGAGCAGGGACACTTCATCGTCGACATAGCCGACCCCCTTGCCCTGCTGCAAGCCCAAATACGCCTGGCCCGCCGTCTCGAACGTCACCACGTCCACGCCGGGTACGGCCTTGCGGAGATTCGGTTCCTGCGTGCCGCCCTTGACGGTCAACACTTTTTTCCCGGCCAGTCCCGCGATGCTGGTGATGTTGCTGCTTTTCTTGACCAGCACGCGCTGGCCCGTGTAAAACGTGGACAGCGAGAAGTCGACGAGCGCCTCGCGTTCCTTGTTGTGCGTCAAGGACGCCGTCAGGATGTCGACGCGGCCCTGCTGCAATTCGGGAATGCGGGCGGCCACGGCCAGCTGCCTGATCACCGGCTTGACGCCCAGGCCCTGGGCGATGGCGCGGCACAGGTCCACTTCATAGCCGACCAGCTGGCGCGACCGGGCGTCGATGAAACTGTTCGGCTCGTCCGTGCCCAGGGTGCCGCAGACCAGCTCGCCCTTCGCCTTGACGGCGGCCAGCTGGTCCGCTTGCGCTACCTGGGTGAAGGCGATGGAAGTGAAAAGAAGCGCGGCGAAATGAAGACGGGTCTGCATGGGATTCCTCTGGTGGATTACGAATGCCGCCATTAGACCGCAGCGTCCTTATTTCCAAAAAGGAATCTTTTCAGCCTTGCTTATGAGTAAATCATGTAAGTCCCCGCCTAGCAGTGCGGCGCGTAGCTGGGAAACGGCGAGACCATGTGCTCCGGCTCCACGGGCGGCGCCATCCAGTCGCGCGGGTCGACCTTGTAGTACTTGAGAAACTCCTCGTACAGTTCCGCGTGGTGCTCGGCCATCTGGTACGGCTTTTCAAAGAAGGTTTCCGTGGCCACGGCGAAGAATTCGGCGGGATTGGTGGCGCCGTAGTGGTCCATCACGCTTTGCTGCCGATACATGGCGTCGTGGCGCAGGTTGTCGAAGTCGCGCGACAGCACGGTAGCCCAGCTGCGGTAGCTCGACACCGTGGGCAGGTAGGGCGCGCCATTCGCGGCGCCCGATTCGCTGTCGAGCTGGTGGGCGAATTCATGCAGCACCACATTGTGGCCGTCGCTCCAGTCGGCCGCGCCGCGCTGCACGTGGTCCCAGGCCAGCACGACGCGGCCATCGCCCCAGGATTCGCCCAATAAACCGTTGGCCGATGGCGTGACGACGCCGCCCGGCCCCACTTCATCGCGCGTGACAATGAATTCCGTGGGATACACGAGGATGGTGTCGAGCTCGGGATACACCTGGGTCTGGCGATTGAGCAGCAGCAAACACGCCTGGCCGGCGATGGTGTAGCGCATCTCGTCCGTGATCTCCAGGCCGCCGCAGCCGACGAATTTCTTCTGGTACAGGAATTGCACGACGAGACGGCGCAATTGCTGCTGCAGGGGCGCCGGCATGTGGCGGTAGACGGGAATATTCTGTTCCAGCACGGCCAGCCCTGCGGGCGGCAAGGGCCTGGCCAGCGCCCGCTTCAAGCGCCAGCGGGGCAGCCACAGTGACAGGGCGATGGCGGCCGTGACGAGGGCGATCCACAGCAGCGGGTTCATGCGGCGGCCCGATGCAGGATAACGTAGCAGGAAAATAATACGGCGGCGTAGGCAGGCAAGGACAAGCTCCTTCAGGTGAAGCCGCGCGTCGCGCGGCGGCAGTCCAGCCCACATGGGGTTGATTAACATCTTTTCAATCCGCCAAGATCAAAGGGCTGGCTCGAACGCCAAAAGCCGGGTCGCAACCCGGCTTTCATTCTTTCATTACAACGTTACAACGCCTGTCAAAACCGTAGCGAGCGGCGATGAGTTGTGGCCAAGAAGCGCAACCGTACTCCAGTACGGTGAGCATCGCAGGCCGCACGCCGCGCGAGGTTTGGTCAGGCGTTATTCTGCAGATTTTTGCTGCGGCGCACCGAACAGGGCGGCCACCAGCGGATCGCGCGTCACGGGACCGCGGTTGACGCGGATGGCGTAATGCGTGTCGTCGGCCAGGATGTGGAAGTGGCGGCCGCTGCCTGCCATGCTTTGCTCGCGCAGGCCGGGACGGTCCTTGCGCGGCGGCGCGCCTTCGCGTTTCGGCTGGACGATGGCGGCCAGGAAGGCGCGCACGCGCTCAGGGTCCGGCGTCAGCTGGTACACTGCCTTGCCCAGATAGGTGGCCGTGCCTTCGATATAGCGTGCCAGTTCGATCACGCCCGCTTCGCGCAGGTCGCGGATGTATTTGCGGGCGCCCGACGGCGAAAACTTGAGGAACCAGGCGATTTCATCAGCCAGCATCTCGTGCAGCGACAGTTCGCCGATCAGCTTTTGCATGTTTTCGATGCGGCGCAGGGTGGCCGACGTCGAACGCACGCGCTCGATCGGGGCCATGGAAATGGGATTCATGCGTTCCGGGGGAATGGGTGCTACTCGTTCGACCATTTGCGAGCCTTTTTCGGGGCTACGAAGTTCCTGGTGCGCTGCCTTTAATTCGCTCTTCACGTGAGACTGAGTCATTGCATGCATTTGAATACTCCTTTTTAACGATTGCCGGTAGCCCGGATTGTTAAGTTCTTGGCAATTTTTATGCCAGAAAGCCACAAATCCTGGGCGTCTGACCACAGAATGCCATCGTGTGCCCCCTCAGTCTGTGCGTTAACGAACATTAGGAACAAGAAAGTGAAAAATATTTCCTTGGTGAATTATTTCTCTGGTACATGTAAATCTGTCCCCAAGGTGAAGTGGCGAACAGAAGCGCCAGCATTCTTGCAATAAATTTAAGCTTCGCGCATGGCGCAAGCGCATCCGCCGGCGCCGCCCGCATCGTGATAATCTTGATACTCTGCAAAGGAACCGTCATGAACCTGCCTTCCCTGCTGGCCGCCGCGGCCCTGCTCACCTTGTCCGCCTGTAAAAAACCCGCCGAACCGCCGCTGCCTGAAACGGCGCCCAATCCCGCGTCCGCCCCGCAAGTCATGCCCGCCCCGGCCATGCCGGAAGCCGGTCCTGGCCACGTGACGCCGCCCGCGCCGCTGACGGACCCGGCCACCGCGCCGGCGTTGCCGCCGGCCACGGCGCCGAAATAAGGCCGCCGGTCGGCCATTGATCAGGCGCCCGCGCGGCGCCGTCCCTACTCCACGGGGGAGTTACGCGTTGCCAGCCGGTTTGCAACGCGTTTTTTTACGATTGGAGTCGGCCGCGCCATTTAGGTTCATCCGCGCGCGCCAAAACTGCCTGCCCGCGCCGCCAGCACCGGCCCCTCCCGCCCCGGCGCCAGTGCGGTAATCCGCACGCCATTTACCGCCGGCGTGCGGAAAAGCGGAATGTCAGTATTTCCGCTTTTCAATAGATTCAAATTAAACCTTTATAAACAATCACTTGCCATAAACGATAAAATGCGCTCCACTGGCACGGAAGATGCTTTTATATTTTCATAGCCGCCGCCAGAGCGGCAGCCTGACCCACCATATAAAACCATCTACCTTTTTTGGAGACAACAGCATGGCAAGCACCTTCCGCATCGCGTCCTTCCTCAACACCAAGGCCCTGGCCGTCGCCGTCGCGCTGGCCGCGCAATTCCCGCTGGCCGTCCACGCGGCCGATACCGTTCGCCTGGGCAACCTGAAATTCGCCCATTACGGCGCCGTCGCCTACATGAAGGAAATCGCGCCGAAATACGACCTGAAGATCGAAGAGCGCATCTTCGCCAAGGGCCTCGACATCGTGCCGGCCATGATCGCCGGCGAAGTCGACGTGTCGGCCAGCGCGCTGGAAGCGGCCATCACGGGCCGCGCCACGGGCTTGCCCGTCTACCTGGTGGGCGGTTTCGCCAAGGGCGGCGTGCAGATCGTCGGCCGTCCCGACCTGAACATCAAGGGCATCGCCGACCTGAAAGGCAAGAAGGTCGGCGTCACGCGCGGCGGTCCGCAGGAAATCCTGCTGTTTGCCGAATTGTCGAAGGCCAAGCTGACCTGGTCGGACAAGCCGGGCAAGGACGTGCAGATCCTGTACATGGGCTACCCGGACCTGAACCAGGCGCTCTTGACCCGCGACATCGACGCCATGAGCCAGTCCGAGCCGTACTCGACCCAGGCGATCCACAAGAAATACGGTTCGGCCATCCTCAAGCCCTATGACACACCGCTGGGCGAGCCCGTGCGCGCCCTCGTGATGACGGAAAAGATGTACAAGGAAAAGCCGGCCGTGGCCCAGCGCTTCATGGATTGCTTCGTCGCCGCCACCCGCGCCTTCCTGGCCGACCCGAAACTGGCGGAAAAATACGTGCGCGAATCGATGTTCAAGAACCAGATCACGAGCGAGGATTACCGCGACGCCATCGACAACGCCATCTTCACGGAAGACATCACCCAGAACCACGTGCAGCTGACCACCGACTACATGGTGAAGTTCGGCGTGGGCCGCATGGCCAAACCGCCTGCCGCCAAGGACTGGGTCAAGCTGGACCTGCTGGAAAAAGCCAAGAAGTCCTACGCACCTCGCTAATCTGAAAGTATTACGATGAATATACAAATGATGAAACGCTTCGCGCACGGCGCCGCCGTGCCCGCAGCCGCATTGCTTCTTTGGCAAGCGCTGTCCACGTTTGGCTGGATCAATCCGCAAATCCTGCCTTCGCCCGTGGCCGTGCTGGTGAAATGGTATGAATACCTGATCCCCATGCAAGCCTACACGCCCGAAGCTGGCAACTATTTGGTGTGGATGTTCTCCGGCGAGCTGCCGCACGACGCCTGGGCCAGCCTGTCGCGCGTGCTGGGCGGCTTTGCCATCGGCGCCGGCCTGGCCTTGCCGCTGGGCTTGCTGATGGGCACCAACAAGACCGTCTATAAACTGTTCGACCCGCTGGTGCAGGTGCTGCGCCCGATTCCGCCCATCGCCTACATTCCGCTGGCCATCCTGTGGTTCGGCCTGGGCAACCCGCCCGCCTTCTTCCTGATCAGCATCGGTTCCTTCTTCCCCGTACTGATGAATACCATCGCCGGCGTGCGCCAGGTCGACGGCATTTATATCCGCGCCGCGCGCAACCTGGGCGCCAGCCAGATGACCATGTTCCGCCGCGTCATCCTGCCGGCCGCCACGCCCTACATCCTGGCCGGCGCGCGCATCGGCATGGGCACGGCCTTCATCGTCGTGATCGTGGCGGAGATGATTGCCGTCAACAGCGGCCTCGGTTTCCGCATCCTCGAAGCGCGCGAGTATTTTTGGTCTGACAAGATTATCGCCGGCATGTTTACCATCGGCCTGTTCGGCCTGGCCATCGATATCGCCATGAATGCCCTGAATAATCATCTGCTGCAGTGGCACCGCGGCCTGGAACACTGAGAGGAACGGCCATGACCACCATCAGCATCAAAGCAGTCAATAAAATCTTCACCACGGGCGGCGCCGACGTCATCGCCCTGAAGGACATCAACCTGGAAATCGCCAGCGGCGAGTTCATCTGCCTGCTGGGGCCGTCCGGCTGCGGCAAGTCGACCCTGCTCAACGCCATCGCCGGCTTTTCGCAGCCGACGTCGGGCCAGATCCTGGCCGGCGGCAAGCTGATCACCGACCCCGGTCCGGACCGCGGCATGGTGTTCCAGGAATACGCGCTATTCCCCTGGATGACCATCGAGAGCAATATCGCTTTCGGCCTGGAAATCGCCGGCAAGACGCCGGCCGAAATCAAGGAAAGGGTCGACATGCTGCTGAGCATGCTGGGCTTGACGGAATTCCGTACCCGCTACCCGAAAGACTTGTCCGGCGGCATGCGCCAGCGCGTGGCGATCGCCCGCGTGCTGGCCCTCGATTCACCGATTATGCTGATGGACGAGCCATTCGGCGCGCTGGACGCCTTGACGCGGCGCAACTTGCAGGATGAATTGCTGAAAATCTGGAAAGTCTTCGGCACCACCATCGTGTTCGTCACGCACTCGATCGAAGAATCGATCTACCTGGCCGACCGCACCATCGTCATGACCTACCGTCCCGGCACCATCAAGCGCGACGTGGCCATCGAACTGCCCCGCCCGCGCGACCCGAGCGACCCCGAGTTCAACCGCCTCAAGCGCATGCTGGGCGAGATGGTGATGGAAGAGCAGCAGCGTCATCACAATGCCGAGACCATGGCAAGTACGGCAGATTAGTCGTCGTGCGGCCAAACCAGAAAGCAAGTGCCGGGGTCGGGCCTTAAGGTCCGCCCCCAGTCCTCGACTTGCGGGTTTCAGCTTCGGTTTTGTCAGACACTGCAACTTTGCATGTCAGTCGTAAATCAGGATTCGCCCATTCGGGTGAATCCCACCGTACACTACAATTCCTTCTTTGCGGCACACGCAAGCTTAACCAAATAGACGGAGCACCATGGCATTCGGCAAATGGCCCCTGAGACAGCTGCTTGCCCCCCTGCTGGCTGTGGGCTCGCTGGTCGTGCTGACGTGGGCCTCGTATGCCTGGGTCAAGCAGCGCCAGCTCGATGAATTGCACCGCACCCTCGATTCGCGCGCGGAACTGTACGCGGCGTCCATCGGCGGCGCCCTGAACAAATACGAATTCCTGCCCCTGGCCGTGGCCCAGAGCGATGCCGTGGCGCAACTGCTGGAGCAGCCCAGCGCCGGCAGGGTGACGCAGATCAATGCCTACCTGGTCGACATGAACCGCCGCGCGGGCGCCTTTGCCGTCTACGTGCTCGACGACAAGGGCACGACCCTGGCGTCGAGCAACTGGCAGGACCGCAGCTCCTACGTGGGCGTCAACTACGGCTTCCGCCCGTATTTCAAGAATTCCATCGCGGGCGGCATCGGCCGCTTCTACGGCATCGGCTTTTCCACCTTCGAGGCCGGCTATTTCATTTCCCAGCCCGTGCAGCGCGATGGCCGCATCCTCGGCGTCGTCGCCGCCAAGGTCAACCTGGACTGGATCGAGCAATCGTGGCGCACGCCGGGCGCGGGCGAGCAGATCTGGGTCAAGGATGCGAATGGCGTGATCATCCTGGCCACCACGCCCGCCTTCAAGTTCAAGACCCTGGCCCCGCTGTCGGCGGAAGCGAAGAGCGACATCAGCGCACAACGCCAGTTCCTGCAGGAAAATCTGCCCATCCTGCCGCACAAGGTGCGGCGCCAGTTCGCCGACGGCGCCAGCGTGATGACCCTGGAGCGCCCGCAGGCTGGCGATGCGCCGGCCCTGTCCGGCAGCGCCGACAAGGTGGACTATCTGGCCGTGAACCGCGCCTTGGGGCCCCTGCAATGGCAGATCACGGTGCTGGCCGAACTCGACCAGGTGGAAGAGGCGGCGCGCAACGCGGCCATCGCCGCGGCGCTGGGCTGGGCCTTGCTGCTGCTGGCCCTGATGTATGCGCGCCAGCGCCGGCGCCGCATCGCCGACAAGCTCAACGCCCAGCAAACGCTGGCGCGCGCCTATGAACAGCTGGAAATCAAGGTCGAGCAACGCACGGCCGACCTGGTCCACGCGAATGGCCGCCTGCAGGCCGAGGTGGCCGAGCGCGAGCGGGCTGAGCAGACCCTGCGCTATGCCCAGGCGGAACTGGTGCAAAGCGGCAAGCTGGCCGCCATCGGCCAGATGGCGGCCGGCGTCACGCACGAGCTGAACCAGCCGCTGGCCGCCCTGCAGACGTTTTCCGACAACGCCAAGGTGTTTTTGGCGCGCGGCCGGATCGACGATGCGCTCGACAATCTGTCCACGATTTCCGACCTCGTCAAGCGCCTCGGCTACGTGACATCGCAATTGAAAGGCTTTGCGCGGCGCAGCGACGACGCCCGCAAGCCCGTCAGCGTGCGCCAGGCATTTGCGCAGACCATGCTGCAGATCCGCACGCGCAAGGGTTCGCAGCGCCTGATCCTGCATGAAAGCTGGCCCGAGGACGACATCATCGTGCTGTGCAACGCCATCGGCCTGGAACAGGTGTTTACCAACCTGATCACGAATGCCATGGATGCCGTGCCGGAAGGCGAACCCGTGCAGATCTGGTTCCAGATACGCCGCGAAGCCACCCTCGCCGTCATCCATATCACCGATAATGGCCCCGGCATCCCCCTGGCCTCGCTCGACAAGATCTTCGACCCCTTCTATACCACCAAGGAACACGGGCTGGGCCTGGGATTGTCGATCAGCGCCGGCATCCTGCGCGCGGCCGGCAGCGCGCTGGCCGTGCGCAACCGCAGCGCGCAGGAAGGGGGCGGCGCACAATTTACCATCACCCTGAGCTGCGACCCGGGGGATAGAGACGAAGGAAATATCTGATGCACGAGAATAATTTTGAAGGCATGCAAGTGCTGCTGGTGGAAGACGATGCCGTCGTGCGCAAGGGCGCGCGGCAATCGCTGGAACTGGCGGGCCTGCAAGTGACGGCCGTCGCCACGGCCGAGGAAGCGCTGCCCTACCTGGTGCCCGAATTTGCCGGCATTTTATTGAGCGATATCAAGCTGCCCGGCATGGACGGCTTGAAACTGCTCGATATCGCCGTGGCACAGGACGCCAGCCTGCCCGTCATCCTCGTCACGGGCCATGGCGACGTGTCGATGGCCGTGGGCGCCATGCGCCGCGGCGCCTACGATTTCATCGAAAAACCGTTTTCCGCCGACCTGCTGGTGGAAGTGTGCCGCCGCGCCCTGGATAAACGCCACCTGGTGCTGGAAAACATGAACTTGCGCCGCCAGCTCGAACAGCGGGTTGGCATCGAGGCGCGCATCGTGGGCCGCAGCGCCGCCATGGCCAAGGTGCGCCAGCTGGTGCTGAACCTGGCGCCGAAGTCGGCCGACATCATCATCCTCGGCGAAACGGGCACCGGCAAGGAACTCATCGCCCGCTGCCTGCACGACTTCAGCGAGCGGCGCGACCACCCTTTCGTGGCCATCAATTGCGGCGCCCTGCCCGAATCGATCTTCGAATCGGAACTGTTCGGCCACGAGGAAGGCGCGTTTACGGGCGCGCAGCGCCAGCGCATCGGCAAGATCGAGTACGCGAACGGCGGCACGCTGTTCCTCGACGAAATCGAAAGCATGCCGCTGGCCCTGCAGGTGAAACTGCTGCGCGTGCTGCAGGAGCGGCAAGTCGAGCGGCTCGGTTCCAACAAATTGATATCCGTCAATTTCCGCGTGATCGCCGCCGCCAAGGAAGACCTCAATGTGCTGGCCGAACAAGGAAAATTCCGGCCCGACCTGTATTACCGCCTGAACGTGGCCAGCCTCACGCTGCCCGCGCTGCGCAACCGGCGCGAGGATATCCCCCTGCTGTTCGAATTTTTCGTGCTGCAGGCGGCGCTGCGCTACGGCCAGCCGGCCGCCCTCGTCAGCGGCGAACTGATCGCGTCCCTGATGGCGCAGCGCTGGGCCGGCAATGTGCGCGAGCTGCACAACGTGGCCGACCGCTTCGTGCTGGGCCTGCTCGACGACACGCTCAGTCCGGCCGGCTGCCGCGAGGCATCCTTGGCCGAGCAGGTCGACACCTTCGAAATTTCCATCATCGAGGAAGCCTTGCGCCGCCACAATGGCAACGTCATCGATGCGGCCGCCAGCCTGAATATCCCGAAGAAAACCCTGTACGACAAGCTCAAGCGCTTTGACATCTCGACGGAGCAATTCCGTTGATCTGAAGCAAATGGCCGACACGGCCATGCGGCGGCGTCCTACCCGTGCGGGCGGTATCGTGTGTGAGAATGCAAGCTCAACCTCACTTCTGCACAGGACACCGTCATGAAAACCGCCGCTCTCTTGCTGGCCGCCACCCTGATGACCGTCGGCGGCGCCTGGGTCCAAGCCCAGTCGACGACGAATGTGAACCAGACGGGCAACCACACCAATAATGCCAACGATCCAGGCCAGCAATCGGACCAGTCCGACAAGCTCGACAACAAAGGCAGGCTGATCCACGACGCCAAGCCCGCCAGGACGCGCACGGACAAGCGCACGCGGCGCGGCAAGCCGACGGCGCCACCAGCGTCCACACCCGCTGTGCCGAGCATCCCCGTCGCCCCTGCGAAATAGGATCAGCGCTGCGCCACATTGCTCCAAGGCACGCTATCATCACGCCTTTACAAGATAGCCGGGATGACAATGAAAGCAGCATGGCAAGTGTTGGTGGCGGCAGGCGTATTGGCGGCCGCGGGCGTACAGGCGGCGCCGACGGTGGGCGAGTGCATGGAATTGACGACGGGCGTCAAGTTCAGCAAGAACAATGGCGACGCGCAAGTGAACGTCGAGGAAGTCTTCGAAGGCAAGAAACTCAAGGGTATCCAGCTGATCCTCGACGGCGGCGTCTTGCTGGCCACGTCCTACCAGGACATCCGCGACGGCCAGGTATTCCTGACGGGCACGGTCCATTACAACGAAGACGGCACCGTGCGCAGCAAGAACGTCTACGCGCCGCAGTCCGCCATCCCCGCCAAAATGCGCCCTGGCCAGGAAGTGCGCGTGCAGTTCACGGACACGCAAACGAGCACCCACTACCCGCTGGCGGGCCTGTCCGACAAGATCACCACCTCCACGCGCACGGACAAGCGCGATTTCTCGATCACCTTCCTGGGCTGGGAGCGCCTGGAACTGGGCGGGCGCCGCTTCCCCGACGCCTGCAAGTTCGAACTGCATGACGTCGGTGGCAAGAGCCGTGGCAAAAGCGGCGAATACGTGTGGTACGCGCAAGGTTTCGGCGTGATCATGACGGACAAGATTGACCAGGATGGCGACGTGCAGCCCGCGTACCGCATTGCGCTGACGAAGATCATCAGCGCGCCGTAAACACTTTTTGGCAGGCCTGGGTTGCCCAAGGGAACAAGCCACACCGCCTAGTTCAGCTGCGCCAGCGCATTCCCCCGCACCTGGAACGCCACCCGCGCCACCGTCTTGCCCGCGTCATCGACGAGGGCCAGCGCGTGCCTGCCGGGCACGGGGCGCCAGCTGATGCTCTCCGCCGCGCCGCCCAGGTCCTTGCCGTCGAGCACCCAGCGCAAATCGCGGCTGCCCTGCGCCTGGAAGAACACGCGCTGCAGCGCGGGCGGGATGTCGGGGTCGATGGCGAGGATGCTGTCCTCGGCCGGATACACGATGGCGGGCGGCTTGACGGTGTCGCCCAGCACGGCGATGACGGGGCTTTCCGTGCCGGACATAAACCATTCGCGGCGCGGCGCTTCCAGCGCGGGCTGGTACGCCACCATTTGCTGCAGCACGCCGGGCGGCGCTTTCGGCGCTTGGCTGGGCACGTTCTTGTGCAGGTAGTCCATCACGTCGCGCCACACGGGCGCGGCGCCCGTCACGCCCGACACGTCCCACATGGGCTTGCCGTCGAAATTGCCCACCCACACGCCCACCGTGTAGCGCGCCGAGTAGCCCATGCACCAGTTGTCGCGCATGTCCTTGCTCGTGCCCGTCTTGACGGCGCTCCAGAAATTCGTCCCCAGCTCGTTGCGCAAGCCAAAGGTCATGCTGCGCGCGGCGCGGTCGGCCAGGATATCGCCAACGATGAAGGCGGCGCCCGCCTCCATCACGCGGCGCCTGTCCTTGCCCGCCTGCCCCGGCTGCAGGCTGGCAGTGCTGTACAGCCCGCCATTGGCCAGCGCGCGGTAGGCGTTGGCCAGTTCCAGCAGGGTCACTTCCGACGAGCCCAGGGCCAGCGAGGGACCGTAGTATTCGGCCGGCTCCGTCAGGCTGGACAGGCCCACGTCCTTCAGGCGGTTATAAAAACCGTCCTGCCCCGTCAGCAGCACCGTGCGCACGGCGGGAATGTTGAGCGAACTGGCCAGGCTGGTGCGGGCGCTGACGTAGCCCTTGAAATTGCGGTCGTAGTTTTGCGGCGCATACATGCCCGACGCCGTGGCGACGTCCAGCGGCGAGTCGTCCATGACGGAGGCGGCCGTCATCAGGCGGCGCTCGATGGCCAGTTCATATAAAAACGGTTTCAAGGTGGAACCGGCCTGGCGCAGGGCCGTCACGCCATCGACGTGGCTGCCGCCCGCATTGCCGACATAGGCGAGGATCTCGCCGCTGCGGTTATCCAACACGATGATGGCGCCGTCGTTGACATTGCGCTCGCGCAAAGAGCCCAGCTGCTGGCGCAGGTTTTCCTGCGCGAAGCGCTGCAGGGCACCGTCGAGCGTGCTGGCGACCTGGGCGCCCGGCTGTTTCAGCAGCTGCTGCGCCACCTGCGGCGCGGGGGCCAGGTCCGCGTACAGGGCCGTGCGCTGCAGGGCCGTCTGCACGCGCTGGCCGATCAGCTGGCAGCTGCTGTCCATGCGCCATTCTTTTGCCAGCGCGCAGGCGCGCCGCGTGACGGCGGCCGGCGGCGCATTCGGCGCGCGCACGAGGCTGGCCAGGATGATGCCGTCCGTCTGGTTCAGGCCCGATGGCGCCTTGCCGAACAGGCTGTAGGAGGCGGAGGCGATGCCCTGCAGCTCGCCGCGGAACGACACGAGGTTCAGGTAGGCCTCGAAAATCTGCGCCTTGCTCCAGCTGTCCTCGATGGCTTGGGCGGCGCGCATCTGGTCCCATTTCTGGCGCAGGCTGCGTCCGCCCGAGGATGCCTGCAAATCCGCGTCCAGCTGGCCCGCCAGCTGCATGGTGATGGTCGAGGCGCCCCGGGGTTTCCTGGAAAACAGATTGTCCCAGGCGGCTGTGGCCAGCGCGGACACATCCACGCCGCCATGGCGCATGAAGCGCTGGTCTTCCGCCAGCAGCACGGCCTGCTGCACGGCCGGTGAAATATCGGCCAGCGGCACCCACGGCAAGCGCCGCACTTTCATGTCCACGCGCAACGATTGCAGGGGCGCGCCGCCACGGTCGAGCAACTGCGCTTCCGAACTGCGGTAGGCGGCCTGCACCTGGGCCGGCGTCAATATCGCTTCAGCGAAGACCGGGCCGGCCAGCATGCAGCCCATGATCAAGATCAAGTTCTTCACTGCCCCACCTTCACATGCGCATTCGGCGACTCGCCAAACATCTCGGGCGAATACATGGCTTCGATGCGCGTGGCCGGCAGGCTGAAGTCACCCGCATTGTTCAGGCGCACCGTGTATTCCACGCTCCAGTTGCCCTTCGGCACGTAGGCGTAGTAGGCGCGGAAGGCGTCAAACGCGCGCTCCTCGAACGTGGGCCAGACCCAGCCCGTGGATTTCTCGCCGGCCGTCAGCAGCTGCGAATCGCGGCCCAGGCCATTGCCCAGCACCGTGGCGCTGGCCGGGATCGGGTCGTCGACCACCACCCAGCTCATGTCCGCCTGCGCCGACAAGTCCAGGCGCACGCGGTAGACGTCGCCGCGCGACCAGGCGCCGGCCGTCTTTTGTTCCACGGGCGTCACGGTTTTCCTGATCGTGTAGCCGCTGGAGACGGGCGCCTTGAGCGGGATGGCCGCCAGGCTTTGCACGGTGGCCCAGGGCTTGCCCGTGCCGCTGTGCGCCAGGCCCAGGGTGTCCGTGCCCTTCGGCCACGCCTGCAGCACGGGGCCGACCTTCGCCGCGCCATTCCACACGAGCGCCTGCGTATCGCCGCCCAGTTTCACCGCGCTGGCGCCCGTCACGGGCGTCGATTCGAATGTGGCCGAGAATTTGGCGATGGCCAGGGTGCCCCAGGCGTTGGCCACCGTCGTATCCCAGCGGCCCTTCTTCTGGCGGCCCATGCTGCCGCGCACCAGGCGGCCGATGTCGTCCTTCCACGCCGGATTGTCCATCACGGCCAGCAACAGGCGGTTGGCGTTGACGTCGCCCGAGACCATCAGCCACCACCAGTTGTCCTTGCGCTCGGTGGAAAAGCCCATGGTCGTGCCCTGAAAATTCAGGCGCGAACGCAGAATCTGCTGCGCCTCGGCCTGCAAGGCATCGCGGCGCGCCAGGCCAGGCGTGCGCTGCAGCAACAGACTCCAGTCGATGACGGCCGAGGTCGGCCACAGGTTCGGGCTGATGCTGATGCTCTCCAGCGCGTCGGGCGGCACCTTGCCAGAACGCGACAGCGCTTCCAGCGCGGCCAGCTTGCGCACGGCCAGGTCGGTCGTGGGCAGCGCGGAATGGCGCACGATCTTGCCCTGCACGAAGGCCGTCAGGGCTGCTTCCATGCGGTTCTTCGTCTGTTCCGGAATCGCGTAGCCCGCTTCCCTGGTGGCCGACAGCACGTAGGCCGTCAGGCTGTCGCTGCCCTGCTCCATGATGGGGAAATATTTCAGCAAGCCGTCGCTGTCCAGGTAGGCGGGCAGGCTGGCGGCCAGCCGGTTCCACGCGTCCTGGTCTTGCAGGGCGATGGCCTTCGACGTGTTTTGCTCGAAGCAGGTGTACGGATAGGCGGCCATATACTCGCGCACGCCGGGCAGCTCGCCGCCCAGCCTGGCGACAAAGCTGGTCTGGATGCCGCCCCGGCCCGGCAAGGCGCCGGCCGGCATCTGCACGGACATATTGACGGGCTTGTCGATCTGCAGCAAGGTGGCCTGGTACGTGCGCACGGGCGTGGCCTGGCCCACCTTTTGCGTGATCTTGAGTTTATCGGTGTGGCCGCCCGCTTTCGCGCTGATCTCCCACACGAGACTTGCCGCGCCGAGCGGCACCTGGTAATCCCAGCCCGTTTCGCGCGCTTCGCCCGCCGCCAGGGTCAAGCTCTGGCGCGGCAGCGCCTTGCCGGCCGCGCTGGCATTGAGTTCCACGCTCAGGGGCGCTGCCGAGGTGTTACGCACCGTAAAGCCCGCGCGCAGCTGGTCGCCTTCGCGCACGAGGGTCGGCAAGCCCGACATCAAAATCAGGTCTTGCGAGCTGCGGATGTCCGTGCTGCCCGTGCCGAACAATTCCTGGCCCGCGCTGGCGATGGCGACGATGCGAAAGCCCGTCAAGGAATCGTTGAGCGGCACTTGCACCGTCGCTTCGCCCTTGGCGTCGAGCTTGACGGTGCCCTTCCAGAACAGCAGGGTGTCGAACAGTTCGCGGCTGGCGCCCTTGCCGCCGCCACCGCCGGCCGGAAACGCCTTGCGGCCGAAGTGGCGCTTGCCGATCACCTGCATCTGCGCCGTCGCCGTTTCCACCTGCAGGCTGCGCTGCGCCATCATGGTGTCGAGCAACTTCCAGCTATCGTTGGGCATCAGCTCCAATAAACCCGTGTCGACGGCCGCCAGCGCCACTTCGGCGCCGGCCGGCAGCGGTTTGCCGTCGGCGCGGCGCACGCGCACGGAGACCTCCGCCTTGTCGCGCGTCTTATATACTTCCTTGTCGGACACCACCATGACGTTCAGCTCATGCGCCTTCCACCCAACGTTCAGCGGCGCGATGCCCATCTTGTAGGCCGGCTTGCCCAGGTCCACCAGCGCCGTCGGCTGCACGCCATCGACCCTGCCCCGCACGACAAACACGGACACGTACACGTTCGGCGCATAGTTCGGTTTGACGGGGATATTGACCACCGGTTCCCGGCCATTGAGCTGGCGCACATAGGTGTCGAGGATGCCTTCGCGCTCGACCGTGATCAGGGCCGTGCCCGAGCGGAACGGCATGCGCACCTGCAAGCTCGCTTCCTGGCCCGGTTCATAGCGTTTCTTTTCCGGCAACACGTCGATGCGGTCATTATCGCTGGCGTTGAACCACCAGTCGCCGCTGCCGGCCACCCAGGTTTCGCGGTTGGCGACGGCCGCGTTGCCGGACGCATCCTGCGTGCGGGCGCGCAGAATCAGATTGCCGCTGGCGGGCGCCTTCACGTCGCAGATCAACAGGCCCTTGTTGTCCGACTTGCCCGAGCACGCAGGGCCCAGCTTGACCACTTCGCTGCTGTTTTCATATGCATAAAAGCCGCCGATCAGGCGCCGGCGGTGCGAATAACTGTTGCGCTGGAAGAAGTCGACGGCCACGGCGGCATTTGCCACGGGCTTGCCATTGGTGCCCAGCACGGCCACCGTGAACTTGAAGGCATCCTTGCTCAAGGCCCAGGCGTCAGGCTTGATGCCGATCACATAGTTCGACGGCCACAG
Source organism: Janthinobacterium sp. GW458P (assembly GCF_002127585.1). GTDB lineage: Bacteria > Pseudomonadota > Gammaproteobacteria > Burkholderiales > Burkholderiaceae_D > Janthinobacterium. The sequence continues at coordinate 15,679 of NZ_NEGZ01000053.1, read as the reverse complement.
CGGTACTCTTGCAGCGATGGAAGCCGTCTCGCCATTTGCATCCTGGAAAGCCATTTCCGCCACCAGGTCGCGCGGCACGGACAGCTGCGGCAGCTGGTCGATGACGATGCGCGCGCCGCCCGCCTTGTCCAGGGTCAAGCTTTGCGTGCGCGCGGCAGCCGCGCCGGCGCCGGAGGGGCCGCCACGGCCCTCGTCCTGCCACTCGCCTTCATCGTCGTCGTAGCCCGTGCCCTGTTTGACGAGACCTTCCTTCACGTCGCCATTGCTGAAGCTATAGTCGGGATAATCGGCAAACGTCACGCTCTTGTCCTGCAGCACCGTGCGCAGCTTGACGGGCGCGTTGGTGGCGGCGCCGCCGGCCAGATAAGTGATTTGCGCGTCGAGGGCCAGCTGCTTTGCCTGCACGGCGGGCGCTTTCGGCCCCTGCAGCACGGCTTTCATGGTCGGCACGCGGAACGCTTCCACGCGGAAACTGCCGGACGGGCGGCCCGCCATGGTGACGCTGTATTCGCCCTGCTTGGCGTCAGCGGGAATGAGCCAGTCGTTTTCCGCCGTGCCGCCGGCGGACCAGCGCAGCGGCAATTGATAGTTCTGGTCGCTGCCCTGGTGCGTGATGACGACGGAGGTGGCGCTGCCGGGGCCGTTGTTCCTGTCGACCAGACTCATGCCTTCGGCCGTGTGCTTGCGAATAAAGTGCTTCATGTGCACGGTTTCGCCGGCGCGCAGCAGGGTGCGGTCGAAAACGGTGGCCAGCAGGGTGTTGTCGGCGCGCGTGTCGTCCGTGGGCAAGTTAAAACGCCAGGCTTCGATGCCGCCCACCCAGTCCGACAGCGTAAACGTCATGTCGCCGCCGCTGCGCGCACTGATAAAGTAGCGGCCATTGTTCTTGCAGCTGGAATTGGCCAGCTCGCCGGGAATGTGGGCCACGCCGTCCGCGCCCGTGGCGCCTTGCCACAGCAGCTTGCCGGCGCAGTCGCGCACGGCCACTTGCGCTTTCGCAACAGGCGCGCCCTTGTCCAGCGAGGTGACCCACACGAGCGACGATTGCGCGCCATGCTTGAAGTGGGCAGCCAGGTTCGTCACCAGCGCGGCCGTGCGGATGTACGCCGTCGTCGGTTTGCCCAGCAGCACCTTGCCGAGGATGGGGCTGGCCAGCTCGACCACATAAAAGCCCGGTTTCGGCAAAGGGATGCCGATCACTTCAAAGGTTTTCTTGCCGTCAGGACGGGGCAGGCTAAGCGGGCGCGCGCCGGTGGCGCCGGCCAGCACGGATTTGCTCATGTTGCCCGCATACTGGGCGTATGGCTGCCAGTACTCTCCGCCGTCGCCATTGCCGGCCAGGCGCTGCATCCACTCGATGATGAATTTGTCGTCATTGTCGGGCACGCGCAAGGTGGCGCCCGTGGCGGCAGCCGAGGCTTGCGCGACTTCCTTGCCCGACAGCACCGGCTCGATATTGCGCACGGTGACGGGCAGCAAGCCGTCGCCCTTGGCTTCGATGATGCCGAACGGGGCCGGGAACTTCAGCAGCGGCGGCTGTTCGCCCGTGTGCACCGTCATGGGGAAGCGCGCCTGGTTGAGCAGGGCGCGGCCCGCGTCGTCCTTCAAGCCCGGCGGCAAGCTCAGCACAAAACTGGCCTGTACGGGAAACGGCCCCTTGAAGGTGGCATCCTGCAAGAATTCCGCTTTTTCTTCCTCTTTCGAGATGCTCGGCGCATACGTCTTGCCGCCGCCCTTCAGGGTCATGGCGCGCACCAGCGACGCCTTCACGGGCGCGGAAAACTGCACGCGCATGGGCAGGAAAGGGATGCACTGCTCCTTGGGGTTGCTGCGTTCGCAGCTGAACCTGGCCGTGAAATCGGGCCGCGTGCGGTAATGCAGGCTTTGCGCCTTGCCCGTGGCGATGCCGCTGGCGGCGGCGATGCCCTCGCCCCACACCAGCGACACCTTGGCGTTGGCGGGGAAGCTGCGCTTGCATTGCAGCACGGTCACGGGCAGCGGCGGCGCGCCCTTGCTGGCGACGGGCATGCCCACCTTCCACAGGCCGCCGCGCGTCTTGAAGTAGACAGTCAGGTAGCGGTCGAGAAAGTTCTTGCGCAAGGTCAATACCTGCTCCAGTTCCTTGCCTTTGAGCAAACGGACGGGAATCTTTTCATTGATGCCATCGGCGCGGCAATACGCGTTCGCCGCCACGCTGGCCTCGTTGGGCACGGCGTCCAGGCCCAGCACGAAAATCTGGTTTTCATCGATGTAGGGCTGGCCGTCATACGGCACGGCGTCGACGATGGCCGGCCCGCCCGTGGAAAACCGGTAGGAAGTACTTCCCTGCAAGGCCTGGCCCGCCAGGTCCTTGAGTCCCGGCTTCAGGGTAAAGCTGCAGGCCACGCCGGCCGGCAAGTCGCGCTCRAAATCAAAGCTCCAGTTGCGCTCGTCGGCCCAGCGCCCGGAACCCGCCACGACGGCAGGCTCGGCCTTGCCGCAATCGATGGCGAACGGCGCGGGCAAGCCCATGTCGCCGAACGGCACCATCGGCGTGGCGAACTGGGCCCGCGCCTGGCGCACGGCCTTGACGGTGCCGCTGGGCGAAAACAGGGCCACGCCGCTGTCGGCCCAGGCCGGCATGGCGCTGCCCAGCGACAACATCAGGCAGAGCGCGCCCAAATGGCCGGGCACGGAAAATGGGAACACGGGGATAGCCTTAGACACGGGTAACTCCTTGAGAAAAAGTGGCGGAGCCGGCTGCGGCGCAAGAAAGTTGCCCATGGGAATCCAGAGTAAGCAACAGAACGCGGCAGGAATACAACACTAATGTAATATTAGTTATCAAGCTCATCATTGTTGCTAATATACAGTGGCAAGCCCGTAACAAGTCGTACGATTGCCCCTCGCAATGACACCCGTCATTGGCTGTTACCGCAATTTTTTTGCGAGGCGGATGCGTTTTTTTCAATACCAAAGTATTCGTCGTAAATCTGCAACACCATTGATATACCACAATACTTTGTGCGCTAACGCACGGACCGCTTGAACCTGCAACCGTATTCTCTAGTCCAACAGCAGTGCATTTATCGCAAGAAAGCGCACCTGGAATCGTCGTCTATCTCTAGCAATAGCATGTCTGGCAGTTGTCGCATTGATGCAGTAGAGACAATCTCTTATCAACGTTGGGAGTTACTTGTGAATAATCTAAAAAAAATCGCCGTTGCCGCCGCAGTCCTGTGCTCCGCCCTCGGCGCACAGGCCCAGGAAATCAATCCCTCCTGGTACATTCAACCTAGCATCAACGCACTCAAGCCAGACTCGGACTTCGCCACGGATAAAACCGGCTATGGCGCAGGCTTGCGTTTCGGTAAGCCCGTTTCCCAGGACTGGGATATCCAGCTGGGCACCACGTATGCCCGCTCCAAGGACGGCGGCCAGCGCTACCAGCAAAATACGCTGGGCGTAGACGGCCTGTACATGTTCTCGCGCAAGGCCTTCCGCCCCTTCCTGCTGGTTGGCGCCGGCATGCAGCGCGACAAGGACACCAGCTTCGCCTTCGGTGAACGCTCGAAGAGCTCGCCATACGCCAGCGTCGGCCTGGGCTTCCAGTCCACCATCACCGATCAGCTGTCGTTCCAGGCCGACGTACGCAATGTGCATGGCTTCCTGCGCGGCAACACCTTCGACCCGAGCAGCAAATCGAACAACTACTACGTCACCGTGGGCCTGAACTTCGCGTTCGACAAACCGCCTGCACCGCCGCCGCCACCGCCACCGCCGCCAGCGCGCGAGGAAGTCGTCGTGGTCGTGCCGCCGCCACCGCCGCCACCGCCGCCAGCCCGCTTTGAGAAAGTGACGATGTCGGCGACGGAACTGTTCGCGTTCGACAGCGCCAAGCTGGGTCCGACACAGACCAAGCTCGACGAAATCGCCCGCGTGCTCAACGCATCGCCGGACGTCAACAACGTCGTCATCAGCGGTTATGCCGACCGCATCGGTTCGCCCAAGTACAACCTGAAACTGTCGCAGCAGCGCGCTGATGCAGTCAAGGAATACCTGGTCGCCCACGGTGTGGCCGCCAACCGCCTGACGGCCGAAGGCAAGGGCTCCACCAATCCTGTCGTCACATGCAATAACAAGAAACGTGCCGACCTGATCAAGTGCCTGGAACCTAACCGCCGCGTTGAAGTGGAACAGATCACCATCGAACGCCGCGTGCAGTAAGCTCGACAGTGGTACGCCACTTGTGAATAAAAAAAGGGGCTAAGGCCCCTTTTTTGCATTGAAAGCCACCATGAATTTCTCTACCCGCTATCCCAGACTGTCCGGCCTGGCGCCGTTCGGCAAGCAGATGCGCAAGGTCGTCGTCTGTTCCGTCACCGAATGGCTGGAACACCGCGCCTCGAGCAAGGGCGCCGCCCTCGCCTATTACACGCTGTTTTCCATCGCCCCCATCCTCGTGCTGGTGATCGCCATCGCCGGCTTTTTCTATGGCCCGGCCGCCGCGCGCGGCGAACTGATGGGGCAGCTGCAAGGCTTGCTGGGCACGCAGGGCGCCGAAGCCATCCAGCTGGTGCTGGCCGGCGCGAAGAACCATGAACAGGGCCGCATCGCCACCCTCATCGCCAGCGCCCTGCTGCTGTTTGGCGCGACCAGCGTGTTTGCCGAGCTGAAAGCCAGTCTCGATGAAATCTGGCAAGTGCCGCCGCTGAAGGAAGCGGGCGCCTGGGACATGCTGCGCACGCGCTTGCTGTCCTTCGGCCTGGTGCTGGTGCTGGCCTTCCTGCTGATGGTGTCGCTGGTGGTCAACGCGGCCATGGCCATCCTCGCCAACTTCTGGGAAGGCGTGTGGAAAGACACGGCCCTGCTGTTTACTGCCCTGTCGAACCTGATCGGCTTTGCCGTCATCGCCTGCCTGTTCGCCGTCATCTATAAAATGCTGCCGCGCGTGCGCCTGTCCTGGCGCGACGTGCTGATCGGCGCCCTGGGCACGGCGTTCATGTTTTCTCTCGGTAAATATGCGATCGGCGTGTATATCGGCAACAGCGGCGTGGCCAGCAGCTATGGCGCGGCCGGTTCGCTGGTGGCCCTGCTGCTGTGGGTGTATTACTCAGCGCAAATCTTCTTCCTGGGCGCCGAATTCACGCGCCAGTTCGCCCTGCAGCTGGGCAGCATGAAGGATATGCCGAAGACGGAAGACGGCGACGTGCAGGTGAAGATACTGAAACGCCACCAGTCGTAAAGCGGCATTCCAGATACAACAACGGCGCCCGCGGGCGCCGTTGTTCTTGCGCTGCCGCAAACTATTCGCCCAGCAGCTCGGCCACCACTTCCATGCCCTGCACGCGCTCGGCCACCACCTTCACGATGACGATGATGGGCACGCCCAGCAGCAAGCCCCAGACGCCCCAAAGCCAGCCCCAGAACAGCAGGCTGATGAAGACGGCCGTGGGATTCATGCGGGCGATGCGTCCCGTCATCCAGGTGGTGACAAAGGTGCCGACCAGGGTGGCGATGGCCATCGACGTGCCCGTCACCAGCAAGACCATTTCCAGCGATTCGAACTGCAGGAAGGCCACCAGCCCCGTGGCGATGGTGATGAGCAGGGGACCGAAGTAGGGCATGATGTGCAGCAAGCCGGCCACGATGGCCCAGGCGCCCGCGTTTTCCAGGCCGATCACGCGCAGGGCGATCCACATCAGCAGCGCCAGCAAGCCGTTCGTGACGAGCAGCATGAACATATAGTTCTGGATCGAGGTATTGATGTCTTCCAGGATGTGCACGGTGACCTTCTTGCGGCTCAGCGACGGTCCCGTCAGCTTGACGAGCTTGCGCTTGAAGGTGTCGCCCGACAGCAGCAGGAAGAACACGAGGAAGATGACCATGGTGGCCTGGCTGATGAAGCCCACGAGGCCCAGCGAACCGGCCCAGACCCAGTCCATGATCTTGAAGTTGGGCGCCTCGGCGGCGGCGGCGCGGCGGTTGTTGCGGCGCGCTTCGGCGCCGGCGGCCACTTGCTCGATTTCATTGGCCACGGCCTGCATTTTCTGGAAGGTGCTGTTCTTGCCTCCCGTATTGGCGGCGATCAGCCGCGACAGCTTGTGCGTGGCGGCCGGCAACTCTTCCACGATGGATTCGAATTCGCCCTGCACGCGCTCGACGACGACGAGGGAGCCGAACAGGATCAGGGCCGTGACGGCCGTGGTGCCGATGGCGCGCGGCAGGCGCAGCTTTTCCAGCCAGGCGACGACGGGATTGAGCGTATAGGCGATGAATATGCCGAACAGGACGGGAATGAGGAATTTCTGTGCCCACTGCAGCGCATAGATGAAGCTGACGGTGGCGATGATGCCCAGGGCCATGCCGCGCGCATGGACATGCAGCGGCAGGCGCAAGGATGCGTCCGGCAGCTCCACGGGCGCGCCGGGAGGAAGCCCAGCAGGCTCGGTGGAGGCAGCCGCCACCGGCTCGGGCGGGGTATCTGTAGGCTGGATAGACATGCGATTCCCGCGACGGTCGGTGGTGGACTGCAGCGCCAGCCGTGGGGCTGGCCGCTGCGGCAGGTCATGCCATTACTTGACGCGGATGTCGTTTTTCACCGACTTCACGCCCTTCACGCCACGGGCGACTTCGCCCGCTTTGGCGGCGTCCGACGGCTGGGCAACGAAGCCGCTCAGCTGTACCACGCCCTTGAAGGTTTCAACGTTGATTTCCGTCGATTTCAGGGTCGGCTCATTGAAGATGCTGGCCTTGACTTTCGTCGTGATGGCCGCGTCGTCGATGTACTCGCCCGTGCCTTCCTTGGTTGGGGTCGAAGCGCAGCCTGCAACGGCGAACAGGGAAGCGACGAAAAGGCCGGTAGCGATAGATTTGGTGAATTTCATGGTTTTTTCCTTAGGAGTGGTCAATCAATGTGCTCACAGTGAGCTTCTTATACCAGTGTGGTGACTGCGTGCCGGATGGCCTCAGTAGCCAAACTGGGTTTTTGCAGCCTTGATACAGTCATCTTTGGCTGCGCCGGCTAATGCATCGCATTTTTCTGCTGCGACCTTGTACTCGGCTTTTCTCTTTGCTTCACGCGCATCGCTGCGCGCTTCGATGACTTTCTTGTCCGCCTTGGCGTCGGCCAGGGCCGCCACCTTGGTGGACTTGGCCAGCTTGACGCAGACATCCTTGTCATTGCCCGTCAGCGCATTGCAGCGGGCCAGGTCAACGTCGTAATTGGCATCGGCAATCTTGATGCGCGCCTTGGTGTAGGCACGCAGGGTATTTGTGTATTGCGCTTGAGCAACTGCTTCATCGTAGGCGCGCACGGCCTTCGCTTCGGCAATGCAGACATCCTTCGGGTTGCCCGTGATCTTGTCGCATTCCGCGTGGGCCTGCTTGTAATTCAAGGCAGCCTGCTCGTTTGCCGCCTTGTAGGCCGCCTTTGCCTCTGGCGTGGCGGCGGCTGCCTGGCCGCCCCATGCGGCGCAAGCCAGGCTGACGACGATGGCGGTGAAGAGCTTGTTCTTGTTCATGTATTTCTCCCTGGTCGTGACAAGCATGTCTGCTTGGCATGACTACCGTTTTACGTGGATCGCCTCCGTTCTTCTGTACGCTGCCGTACACAAGCAATTTATTTTGAATCAAGCAGGCAAGTGGGGAGAAATAACAACGTTTGTGCAGAAATCCGGCCGTGCAACGGCGGGAGCGGCAGCAAATAAGTACGTGCGGCAGCGTACAGACCGGGGACAGGGGCGTGACTAAGATGGCACTACACCCTCACCTCGTCAGGAGAATAAAATGAAAACCAACGCCACCTTGGCCGCACTGATGCTCGCCGCCACCGCTGTTCTGAGCGGTTGCGCCACCGGCCCTACCCAGTCACAACAGTATTACCCCGCCAACCAGCCTGAATCGGCCATGTACGGCACTGTCGATTCCATCCAGATCGTGCAGGGCGGCGCTCAAACCAGCGGCGCCGGCGCCGTGGTCGGCGGCATCGCCGGCGCCCTGCTGGGCAATACCATCGGCTCGGGCAGCGGCCGCACGGCCGCCACCGTGGCCGGCGCCGTCGCCGGCGGCGTCGTCGGCAACCAGGTGGAAGGCCGCAGGCAGCAAGCCCAGGCCTACCAGATCAGCGTGCGCCTGGACAATGGCGAATACCGCACCGTGGTGCAGGACAACGCCAACGATTTGCGCCCGGGTAACCGCGTGCGCGTCGTCGACGGCCGCGTCTACCGCTATTAATCCGCTGGCCAGGCTTGCCCGCAAGCCTGCGCCGGACCATGCACCAACAAGGAGATACCATGGGCACCATCATTCTGATCATCTTGATCCTGGCCCTGGTCGGCGTCCTGCCTACCTGGCCGCATAGCCGCAACTGGGGTTACGGTCCCAGCGGCATCGCCGGCCTGGTCGTAGTGATACTGATCCTGCTATTACTGACGGGCAGGTTGTAAAAAAAGGCGCTGCGGCGCCTTTTTTATTTCAAGGAGGAAATATCATGACTACCCACAACACCCTATTGGCCGTCCTGTTCGCCTGCAGCATGGCGCCGCTGGCGCTGGCCCAGACGGCCACGCCGCAGCCGGGCGACCCGCAACGCTGGTACCAGGAAGACAGCACGCCGCAAGCCCAGCTGCGCACCCTGCGCAAGGAAATCAGCGCCGCCCTGGCCGAAGCCAAGAAAGCTTGTCGCCTGGAACCGTCCGCCGCGCGCGCCAGCTGCCTGAAGGAAGCGCAGGACACCTACCGTCAAGACATGGCAAACGCGGAAAAACTGCGTGTAGCGGCGCATCCGCAGTGATATGCCGTGCTGTTGCGACGCTAAACAAAATTGCAACACCTGACAAAACCGTCGCGAGCGGAACGGAGAGGTGGCTAAGAAGCGCAACCGTACTCTGCACGGGGGCGCCGAGCCGGTGAGCATCGCAGGCCGCCTATACCGACGCGCGGCAGGTTTTGACAGGCGTCACTAAGCGGCGTCGCGTTCGTAGGGCGGCAATTCATGCACCACGAGCGGCGTGTCTTCCGTGACGAAGGCCAGCCAGCCGGCCGCCTTGATCGCGCGCAAGGCATCCTGGTAGCCCTGCTCCCAGCGCCACTCGATGGAGCCCCTGGAAAAATTGATGTCCTTGGCCGCCATGTGCCAGTCGCGCCCCGCATACGGCAGGCGCACGATATGCATGGTGCTGTCGCAGCCCAGCGCCGCCAGTTCTTCGGCCTGGCGGTGGCTGTGCGCGTCCTCGGGCAGGCGGGCGTACAGTTCGCGCAGCTTGTGCTGCAAGGTATGCGTGTTGACGTAATCCTCGATGTGGCGTTTCGAGCGCGAGGCGAAGGTGACGTCCTTTTGCCGCGTCTGCACTTCATCGAGCGTCGTCGGCTCCGGCCCTTGCGAACTCCACAGGTCCACCATGAAGACGAGGGTATCGACGTGGGGCGTGTCGTCGAGCACGGTTTCGAGCGGGGTGTTCGAATACAGGCCGCCATCCCAATATAAATCGCCATCGACGCGCACGCCGGCAAAGCCGGGCGGCAAGGCGCCGCTGGCGCGGATGTGGTCCGCCGTCAGCGGCTGCTGGTGGCTGTCGAAACTGATGAGGCTGCCGCATTTGACGCGCAGGGCGTTGACTGTCAGGCGCATGCCGCCGGGCTGGTTCAGGTAATCGAAATCGACCAGTTCCTCCAGCGTGCCGGCCAGCTCGCTCGTATCGTAGAAGCTGGCCTCTTCCGGCTTGACGGCGATTCCGGCGGGAAACAGGCTGAAGGTGCGCGGCTTGAAAAAGCCGGGCACGCCGCGCAGCACGGTATCGAGCGTGGCCAGCCAGATGTTCGAGCGGCGCTGCTGGTCCGACACCAGGTTCATGTCGATACTGTCGCGGTGCGCCACGCGCTGCCAGAACTGTTTCAGGCGCACCAGCCGGTCCTCGTGCTTGTTGCCGGCCAAAATGGCGGCATTGATGGCGCCGATCGAGGTACCCACCACCCAGTCGGGCGCCAGGCCGTGTTCGTGCAAGGCGTGGTAGACGCCGGCCTGGTAGGCGCCCAGCGCGCCGCCGCCCTGCAGCACCAGCACGATGCGCAGGCGCGAGGGATTTAACTGATTGATCGGTGTCTTCGCATTCGTCATCAAGGTGGCCCTCTGTGCGCCGCGCGGACTGCGGCGTGAATCATTGTAAGGGATTGTGCGCGCGCTTGCGCCTTCCCGTGCCGGACCTTGCGTATGGGCAAAAAAAAACGCCGTCGATGACGGCGTTCCTGTGCGGCTGGCGTTCAGCGCTTGCGGCGCAGCCAGCTGGCGGCGAAGGCGGCCACGGCCACGAGCACCAGGGCCGGCTTGACCAGCCTCTTGCGGCCGATGAAGGACAGCGCCGTCAGCACGTAGGGCATGGCGCCTTGCAGGCGCATGCCGCCCGGCGCCAGCAGGGATTCGACGCGGTGGCCGGCAAAGCCGACGGCCGTCTCGACCACGCCCTGCAGCAGCGACTCCGGACGCAGGGCATAGCCGACGTTGGCGCGCGCATGCACGATGCCCACGCGATACATCTCGCCCTGGGCGATCAGCAGGCGTTTGCGGGCGGCTTGCGCCGCCAGTTTGTCGTTTTCCGACATGAATTCTCCTCGTAAGGCAGGCTGGACATGGCGAGCCCGCGCCGGCACAGGTCCGGGTGGCACCCGCCGGCAGCTTACATCAGCATGTCGCGGTCGGCCTTCAGTTCGGCCATGGTGGCCGGCATGGAGAGCTTTCCTTGACGCAGCATCGCGCGCGCATACATGACCAGGCCGATGGCCAGCAGTATGAACACGACCGTCATGATCGCCAGGATCTTCCAGCCCAGGCTATCCCAGGCCAGGAAAACGATCAGCACGCTGCCGTAAGCGATGGCAAACAAGCCTGCCACCGTCGCCAGCGCGAAAATGACAATCAGCTGCAACACATGATTGCGCACTTCCGACAGTTCGATGGTGGCCAGTTCCAGCCGCGACAACATCAGTCCGACGGCGTTTTTGGCCAGGCCGGCAAGCGAGCCGATCAATCCCAGCCCCTGGTGAGACGAAGCAGACTTGTCCATATCGCTCCTGAATGGGATTACTTGCGGCCCAGGATGAAGCCGACCAGCACGCCGACGCCAGCGGCGACGGCCACCGTGCGCCAAGGGTTTTCCTTGACATAGCCGTCCGCCTGGGAGGCGAGCTGCTTGGTGGCGACGATGGCCGATGCCTGCGCTTCGTGCGCCTTGGCCAGAGCGGCGTCCAGGGTTTTCATGCCCTTGATGCGTACCTCATCGGCCTTTTCGCCCGTCAGGGCGGCAGCGGCGCTGAACAGGGCCTGCGCATCCTTGACCAGGGTCTTGACGTCGTTATTGACGGTGGTGATATTATTTTCCAACATGGTTTAGCTCCTTAGCTATGAATGAATATTTAGTTACTATACCAACTTTACTCTAAAACACTATTCCATCAGATCGCGCATATCATCGGCGTGCTCTTCCTCGACAGCCATGATCTTGATCAATAAATGACGTGTCGTCGGGTCGCTGTCGCCCACTTTGACGATCATCTGGCGGTACGATTCGATCGCCACGCGCTCGGCGATCAGATTGGCACGCACCATGCTTTGCACGTCCTCGGAGTCATCATACTCGGCATGGCTGCGGGCGAGCAATGTTGCAGGATTAAAATCTGGCTTGCCGTTCAACTGCACGATGCGCTCGGCCAGCCAGTCCGCATGTTCCTGTTCCTGCTGCGCGTGCTCCAGGAACTCGGCCTTGATGGTGCCATTGTCGCGTCCGCTCACGGTGTAGTAATGGCGCTTATAGCGCGCAATACACACGAGTTCCGTGGCCAGCGCCCCATTCAACAAGGTAATCAATTCCTCGCGATTACCCTGGTAGCCGGCCGTGACGGCGCCGTCGTCCAGGTTTTTGGCGGCGGCGCGGATGGCGGCCGTATCGATGCCAGCTGGAATCTCAACAGATGTTGGTGTCATGATGCGTCCTTTCAAGTATTGCATGGGTATCCACCGGCCACACTTCGGCCGGTGCTGCCTACTAACAAATCAAACGCCAGGCAAAAACCGTAGTTTGGCCTGGGGCTTTAACGGCGGGCGGGAATGGCCGTGTTGTCTTCCGACAGCACGATTTCCACCCGGCGATTCAGCTGGCGGTTTGCCGCCGTATCGTTGCCGGCCGCCGGATAGGCGGCGCCATAGCCTTTCGTGGCGATGCGGTCGCGGCTGATGCCCTGCTCCAGCAGCGCATTGCGCACGGATTCGGCGCGGCGCTGCGACAGTTCCAGGTTGTGCGACGAGCCGCCCGTGCTGTCCGTGAAGCCTTCGATCAATACCGTGCGCTGCGGATTGTTTTTCAGCACATCGGCCAGCTTGCGCGCCGTATTCGCGCCATCGGCCGTCAGGTTGGCCTTGTCCGTGCCAAACAGCACGTCGCCCAAGGTGATCACCATGCCGCGCTCCGTTTTCTTGGCGGCCAGGTCGGCCAGCTGCGCTTCGAGGCCGGCGGCGCGCGCCTGCGCATCGCGCGCCGATGCTTCTGCCATTTGCGCCTGGGCCTTGGCCGCTTCCGCATCCGCTTGCGCCGCCTGGGCGCGGGCCGTGGCCTGGTCCGCCTGCTGCGTGCGCGCGTCGAGGCGCAACTGGTCGCGCTGCTTGCCCGCGTTGGCGATATCGGCTTCCGCGGCTTTCTGCTTGGCTACTTCTTGTGCGGTGGCAATTTTTTGCTTGGCCAGGTAGGCCAGCTTGTCAACTTTCTCGCTGTCATCCTGGCGCGTGGCCGCCGCGTTGGCCGCTTCCAGCGCGGCGCTCGCTTCGCGCAATTCGCGTGGCGCATAGGTCGATACCATCGGGTTCGATTGCGCCGCCATGTAGTCGCCGCGGGTCTGGTCGAGCAGGCTGGTGGCGGTCGGTGCGGAACTGCAGGCGGCAACCAGGGCGGCCATGGCCAGCAGGCCGGGAATGGTGGTGTAGGTAGCTTTTTTCATGATGGAATCCTGTTCTTATTGTTTGGTTTATTGTTTCGGGGCTTGCTGGTTGGCACGGTCGAGTTCTTCGCGCATGACGCGGATGTTCTCGTTGATTTCATCGGCGGCGCTAGTGGCCTTGGCCGAATTGGCCTTGCTTTGCGCCAGCTTGGCGTCCGCTTGCGCCTGGTCGGCCAGGTCGCGCGCCGTCTTGTAGTCGCGGTCTTTCAGCGCCTGGTTGGCCATGCGCATTTTTTCGCGGGCCGAACGCATTTCATCGGGCGCCAGGTCGGCGGCGCCGGCGCTGGCGGCGTTATCGACGGCGGCGCGCGACACGGCCACGTCGGCCGTGGCCGGCGTTTTCAGGCTGGAGCAGCCCGTCATCAGGACAACGGCGGTGAGACAGGCGGCCAGAGCGGTCATGGGGCTGTTGATGGAATCTCGGTTTGTCATTTTTTTTCTCCTAGAGAATGTGAGTGATGTGTAACAGGTGGAACGAATCGGGAACGGCGTTTGATGTATGACGTTATAGGCTCCGGCTCCCCGCATATCCGTTCGGTGCCGCACATAGAGTAGGAAATCGACAATACTTGCATCGGCAACGTGCGCCAGCGCACGCGCCGGACGGTAAACGCGAGAAACGAACCCGGCCGTGGAGCGATTCCTGTAGCATCGTAAATACTTGTCCAGAAAGAATCGTCTCCCATGCAACTGTCACGCCGCCAGAAAATCGCCCTCGCCGGCACCGCCATCCTCGTCGCCCTGCCCGTCGCGGCCGTCGTGACCCTGCTCCATACCGACTGGAACCGCGCCAAGCCCTGGCTCAATGCGCGCGCCAGCGAAGCGCTGGGGCGGCCCTTCTCCATCGACGGCGACCTGTCGCTGACGTGGCAGCAGCCAGGCAGTGCAGCCGCGGAAAAAACCTGGCGCGACTATTTGCCCTGGCCCCACCTGCAAGCGAAGGACGTGCGCCTGGGCAACCCGAGCGCCATGACGGGCACGCTAGAGCAGGCACAGCTGGCTACCGTCAGCCAGCTGGCCTTCTCGCTCAATCCGCTGGCCCTGCTGAACAAGAAGATCGTCATCCCCGAATTGCGTTTTGATACGCCGCAAGTGCGCTTGCTGCGCAGCAAGGACGGCAAGAACAACTGGACCTTCGACAAGCAGGACCAGCCATCGCCGTGGCAGCTGGAACTGCAAAGCGTGGTCTTCAGCAAGGGCAGCGTGACCCTGGACGACGGCGTCACCAAAACGGCGATGCGCGCCGAGGTCGACACCATCGCCGGCGATGCGCGCTACGGCATCGCCTGGACCCTGTCCGGCACCTACCGCGGCGAAAGCGTCCAGGGCGGCGGCAAGGCGGGCGGCGTGCTGTCGCTGCAGCGCCAGGGCACGCCCTTCCCCATCCAGGCCGACATGCGCGCGGGCGGCAGCAGCGTGGCCATCGAAGGCACGCTGACGCGCCCCACGGACCTGGCCGCGCTCGACGTGCGCCTGAAGCTGTCCGGCCCCAGCATGGCCCGGCTGTATCCGCTGACGGGCGTGCTGCTGCCGGAAACGCCGCACTTCAGCACGGAAGGCCATTTGACGGGCACGCTGGCGCCGCGCGGCGGCGAATGGGTCTATGACAAGTTCAGCGGCAGGGTCGGTTCCAGCGACGTCGCAGGCAAGCTGGCCTTTTCCGCCAGCACGCCGCGCAAGCGCCTGACGGGCGACGTCCACTCGCGCCTGCTGCAATTTTCCGACCTCGGCCCGCTGGTGGGCGCCGATTCCAGCGCCAGCAAGAAAGAGCGCGGCGTGCCGTCCACGCAGCCGGCCGGCCGCGTGCTGCCGGTGGAAACGTTCAGGACGGAACGCTGGACCAGCCTGGACGCGGACGTGCGCTACACGGCCGATAAAATCACGCGCGACGCCGAATTACCGATCAGCAAGCTCGATACGCACGTGGTGCTGACGGACGGCGTGCTGTCCTTGACACCGCTCAACTTCAATGTGGCGGGCGGCACCCTGACCTCGCAGATCAAGCTCGACGGCAGCGGCAAGGTCATCGCCAACGGCATCGCCGCCGAACTCAAGGCCAGCGCCCGCCATCTGCACATCCAGCAGCTGTTTCCCCGCCTGCCGGCCCTGCAGGCCAGCGTGGGCGAAATCAATGGCGACGCCTCGCTGTCAGCCACGGGCAATTCCGTCGCCACCTTGCTGGGCAGCTCGAACGGCGAAGTGCGCGCGCTGATCAACCGGGGCAGCATCAGCAAGCTGCTGCTGGAAGAAATGGGCTTGAATATCGGCAGCGTCGTGCTGGCCAAGCTGGCCGGCGACAAGCAGGTCAGGCTCAACTGCATGGCCGCCGATTTCGTCGTCACCAAGGGCTTGATGCGCACGCGCCAGTTCATCGTCGACACGGACGACGCCGTCCTGAACATCGACGGCACGGTGAACCTGGGCAATGAACGGCTGGACCTGACCCTGCAGCCGGACAGCAAGGGCTTGCGCATCTTCTCGCTGCGCTCGCCCCTGTATGTGCACGGCACCTTCAGCCAGCCCGACGTGAGCGTCGACAAGGGCGTGCTGGCCCTGCGCGCCGGCGGCGCCCTGGCGCTGGCCGTGGTGGCGCCCGTGGCGGCGCTGCTGCCGCTGGTCAACACCGGCCCCGGCGACGACAGCTCATGCAGCGCGCTGCCGGCCCTCGCGCGCGCCCCGCCGGTGGCGCCGCACCCGTGCAAGGCGCCGCGCCACC
>NZ_NEGZ01000052.1 GCF_002127585.1 Janthinobacterium sp. GW458P | reverse complement strand
CGCTGCCGGCGCCCCGCGATGGCGGCCATGCGCCGGCCCCTGGCCATCAGCGCGGCGTCCGGCGCGCTGGCCTGGGGCGTCATGAGCGCAGGCCTCGGCCTGGCGTATGACAAACCGACGGCTCTGCCGGCCGTGACGCTGCGGACGCTGGACGGCACGCCCGCCAGCCTGGCGGCGCTGGCAGGCGGCAAGCCCATGGTGGTCAACCTGTGGGCCAGCTGGTGCCCGCCATGCCGGCGCGAAATGCCCGTGCTGGCCGCCGCGCAGCAGGCGCGCGCCGATATCGTCTTCGTCTACGCCAATCAGCGCGAGGATGCCGCTGCGGCCAGCGTTTTCCTGGACAGGAGCGGCGTGACCCTGCGCAATGTGGTGCTCGACAGCGAAGCTGTGCTGGGCAAGGCGGCCGGGTCCTCGGCCCTGCCCACTACCCTGTTCTACGACGCGCAGGGTCGCCTGGCCGACACCCACCTGGGCGAACTGTCCGACGCTTCGCTGGCCAGCCAGCTGCAGAAGATCGCACCGTTGCCCTGACGCGCATACCCTGATGACGAGCCGCCATCGCCAGCGATGTGCGGCTTTTTTTGCGCCTTGTCGCAGCCGGGGCGGTTTCTGATAGTATACCCCCCTATAGTATTTATCGGAGTGCATCATGGGCCACACGGCGCACAACAAGACCAAGCTGCTGAACAGGGTCAAACGCATCAAGGGCCAGGTGGAAGGCCTGGAACGGAGCCTGGAAGAGGGCCGCGACTGCGGCGAAGTGCTGCAGCTGATCGCCGCCGTGCGCGGCGCCGTCAATGGCCTGATGTCCGAGGTGATCGAAGAGCACTTGCGCGAGCACGTGGCCAGTCCCGATATCTCCGGCGAAGAGCGGGCCAGGGGCGCCGACGAGATCGCCGGCATCCTGCGCACCTACCTCAAATAATCGTTCAGAGAGACCAGCATGAAACTGCAACATATCGAGGAAGACCTGTCCGCCTGGCAGCACGAACACGTGTTTGGCGGCGCCAGCGACAAGGCGGAGCGCCGCGCGCGCATCGTCATGTGGATCACCCTGGCCACCATGGTGCTGGAAATCGTCGCCGGCTGGTGGTACAACTCCATGGCCTTGCTGGCCGACGGCTGGCATATGAGTTCGCACGCGCTGGCCATCGGCCTGGCCGCGTTTGCGTATGCGGCCGCGCGCCGCTATGCGCGCGACCCCCGCTTCGCCTTCGGCACCTGGAAGATCGAGGTGCTGGCCGGCTACACCAGCGCCATCCTGCTGCTGGGCGTGGCCGTGCTGATGGTGGCGGCCTCTGTCGAGCGCCTGTTTTCGCCGCAGCCCATCCACTATCCGCAGGCGATGGCGGTGGCCGCCTTCGGCCTGGCGGTCAACCTCGTGTGCGCGCTGATCCTCGGGGGCCACCACGATCATGGCCATGACCACCACGGCGGCCACGATCATCACGACCACCACGGTCACCACGACCATCACGACCATCACGGCCATCACGGCCATCACGGCCATCACGGCCATCACGGCCATGGCGAAGACCTGAACATGAAGGCCGCCTATATCCACGTGCTGGCCGACGCCGCCACCTCCGTGCTGGCCATCGTGGCGCTGGCCGGCGCGTGGGCCTACGGCTGGCGCTGGCTCGACCCCGTGATGGGCATCGCAGGCGCCGTGCTCGTGGCGCTGTGGGCGAAAAAGCTCATGCTGGACACGGGCAAGGTCTTGCTGGACCGCGAGATGGATCATCCGGTGGTGGATGAAATCCGCGAGGCCGTGGAAGTGGCAAGCGCGGGCGACACGCCGCGCATCGTCGACCTGCACGTCTGGCGGGTCGGCAAGCAGCTGTACTCGTGCGCCTTGTCCGTCGTCAGCCGAGATCCTTCGCTGACAGCGGCCGAACTGCGCGCGCGCATCGGCATTCACGAGGAAATCGTCCACAGCACCATCGAGATTATTCGCCGGCCTTGATAATGATGGGGAAAAAAGCCCGCTGATGCGGGGCGTAGGCCGTATAATGTCGGCTTTTACAGCACGCGCTGTTCACCAGACAGAGAAGAAAATGAGCACATTACCACCATGCCCGCAATGCAAATCCGAATTCACGTACGAAGATGGCAGCCAGTTGATTTGCCCTGAATGCGCGCATGAATGGTCGGCCTCGGCTGCAGAAGCGGTGGAAGAGGGCGCCAAGGTGTACCGTGATGCGGCCGGCAATATCCTGCAGGATGGCGACACGGTCAGCGTCATCAAGGACTTGAAATTGAAGGGCGGCGGCGGTGTCGTCAAGATGGGCACCAAGGTCAAGAACATCCGCCTGGTCGATGCCGACCATGATATCGACTGCAAGATCGACGGCTTCGGTTCCATGAGCCTGAAAACCGAGTTCGTGAAAAAAGTCTAAGCTTTTTATTGCCATCCGCGGCGCGCCTCGCATTCCTGCCGGCGCGCCGTTTTTTTGTTCAGAATCCATGCAAATCGATCATCTCCGCCAGCGCCTGCGCGCCCTGGGCGCCAAGCCTCTGCACGAACAGCGCGTGCTGCGCGACTGGATACAGGGCCAGCCGCACGACCAGGGCCGGCGCCGCGCCGAAGATTTTTTGCCGCTGCCCGTGCGCGAGGCCTTGCCCGCGCTCGACCTGGAATTGCAGGGCATGCTGAAATTGCTCAGCACCCATCCGGGCGCCGACGGTTCCGCGCGCCTGCTGGTGGGGCTGCACGACGGCCAGACGGTGGAAAGCGTGCTGCTGCCGCGCGACGGCCTGTGCGTGTCGAGCCAGGTCGGTTGCGCCGTCGGTTGCCAGTTCTGCATGACGGGCCGCGACGGTTTGATCCGGCAAGTGAGCAGCGGAGAAATTGTCGCCCAAGTGGTGCTGGCGCGCACCCTGCGTCCCGTGAAAAAAGTCGTCTTCATGGGCATGGGCGAACCGGCGCATAACCTGAACAATGTGATGGAAGCGATCGAGCTGCTGGGCACCGAGGGCAATATCGGCCACAAGAACCTCGTGTTTTCCACCGTGGGCGACCCGCGCGCCTTCGAGCGCCTGCCGCAGGGAAGGGTCAAGCCGGCGCTGGCCCTGTCGCTGCACACGACGAAGCCGGAGTTGCGCGAACAGCTGCTGCCGCGCGCACCCAAATTATCCCCGCGCGAACTGGTGGACTTCGGCGAAGCGTACGCGCGCCTGACCGGCTACCCGGTGCAGTACCAGTGGACGCTGATGGAAGGCGTCAACGACGGCGAGGACGAGATGGATGGCATCGTGGCGCTCTTGCAGGGCAAGTACGCAGTGCTCAACATGATCCCGTACAACACCATCGATGACTTGCCGTTCAGGCGCCCCAGCTGGGACAAGGCGCGCGCGATTGCCGCCGCCCTGCACGCGCGCGGCGTGCTGACCAAATTGCGCGATTCGGCGGGGCAGGACGTGGAGGGGGGATGCGGGCAGTTAAGGGCGCGCGAGGCCAAGGGCAAGGTCATTCCCATCCGCGCTAGCGCTGTCTAAACTCCACCGAGCAAATCGTTTTCATTCAGGATCGCAAACGCGATGTCGGGATGCGCGGCCAGGCAGCGGCGCACAGCGGCCGGGATGGCGGCGCGCGTCTTGCGGCACAGGCCGGGCCGCTCCAGCAGGCGGATCTGAAAGCCGCGCACGGTGCGCACCTCGCCGCTGCCGGGGGCGATCTGCAATTCCACCCCCAGGTTGTTCTTCAACAGCAGTTGCAGCTTGCGCAGCTGCGCATAGGTGGCGATGCCCTCGATGTGCGCCAGCAGGCGCTTTTCTTCCGTCAGGTTCAGGCGCAGGATGGAAATGTCCGCCTGCGGATCGGCGAGCAGCCGCTCGCGCTCGCAGTCGCATAGCTGCGGCGGACACTCCTTGCGGACTTCAAAATCGACGATGCGCATGCGGGCATTCCAGTGGCGGTCCAGGATGAATCCAGTATCGGCCGGCGCCTGGCGACTGTCAATCTGCGCCGCAGCATCAGCGCGGACTGACGATCAGGCGCCAGAGGATGGGGCCCTGTCCGCTGCTGTGCTGGTGGTGGTTTTGCGGCGGCATGACGTGGCCTTCCGTCGACACGATCTCGTGCGCGCAGCCGTCGCAGCGGTAGATGCCCGAATACGGCACGGCTTCGCCGGGCGAGGTCAGCTCATCGAAGCGCGGGTGCATGGAGCGGGCCACGTAGCTGGGGTTTTTATAGTCGGCCATGAATTCCTCGGAAAGTGGGCAGGTCCCCATTCTGGCACACAATCGTGCGCGGCCTTGACCGCGTGTCTTGGCGCGCGCGCCGCCCTGTGTTGTAATGTTGATCATTTTGACTGAGCACGCAAGGCCATGAGAACCCGCATCAAGATCTGCTGCATCGCTTCCATCGACGAAGCGCAACTGGCCATTGCCGCCGGCGCCGACGCGCTGGGCCTGGTGGCGGCCATGCCGTCCGGCCCCGGCCCCATCCCCGACGCGCGCATCGCGCAGATCGCCGCCTGGACGCCGCCGCCCGTGGCCACGTTCCTGCTGACGTCCGAGACGACGGCGCAAGCCATCGCCGAACACGTGCGCGCCACGCAGCCGTCCACCGTGCAGATCGTGGGCCATGTCGATCCCGGCGAAGTGGCGCAGCTGGCGCGCCTGCTGCCGCACGTGCGGCGCGTGCAGGTGATCCACGTGGAAGGGCCGCAGGCGCTGGAGCTGATCCCCGCCTACGCGCCCCACGTACATGCCTTTTTGCTCGATTCTGGCCGCCCTGGCGCCTTGGTTCCGGAACTGGGCGGCACGGGCCGCACGCACGACTGGTCCGTCAGCGCGCGCTTCGTACGCGCCAGCCCCCGTCCCGTCTTCCTGGCCGGCGGGCTGGACGATACCAACGTGGCCGACGCACTGCGCCAGGTGCGCCCCTACGGCATCGACCTGTGCTCGCGCGTGCGCACGGACGGCCAGCTCGATGTCATGAAGCTGGCCTTGCTGATGGCGGCCGTGCGCGACGTGGATGCGGCGCTGTATGCGGAAGGTTAAGCCGCCGTTGCCGACACATTCATCTCGCGCACGAACGCTTCCGTAAACGCGGCCACCATGCCGCTGGCCGCACGCGGCGAGATCAGGCCGACGACAGAATGCGATTCCTCGTCCGGCAGGGCGATAAAACGCACGCCGGGCGGCGCCACCAGGCGCATGCTGTCGGGGACGATGGCGATGCCCATGTTGGCCTCGATCAGGTTCAGCTGCGAGGTCTTGCGCGACAGGGCGCGCGCCGCCTTCGGAAAAAATCCCTGCGCCAGGCACAGGCCCGCCACCAGGTAGCTCAGGCCTCCCCGGTCCTTGTGCGGGATCGAGACGAACGCTTCGTCGCGCAGGGCTGCAATCGTCGTGCGCTCCAGCGCGGCCAGCGGCGAGTCTGCCGACACGGCCACCACCAGCTTTTCCGCAAACAGTTCGCGTACGACGATGTTGGCGTGCTTGCGCAGGGTCGGCAGGCGCACCAGGCCCAGGTCGGCGCGGCCTTCCTCGATATCAGCTGCCTGGTTTTCCGACGAACCTTTCGACACATCGAGCGAAACGCCGGGGAACTGCGCCAGCAGCCGGTTCAGCACGGCGCCGATGGCGGGCGTGAGGGTGACGGAACTCGAATGCAGCAGGCGGATGATGCCTTGCGCCCCTTGCCCAACGTGGCGCGTCTGGCGCACGGTTTCCTCAATGTCATCGAGGATGCGTTTGGCCCGTTCATAAAAGACCTGTCCGGCCGGTGTCAGTTCGATATGGCGCGCGTCGCGCGTGAGCAGCAGGGCCTGCACCTCGCCCTCGAGTTCCTTGATTTGCCGGCTCAGGGCCGACTGCGCGATATATAATTTTTCCGCCGCGCGCGAGTAGCTGCCCGCATCGACGACTTCGACAAAGTAGCGGAACTGTTTGATGGAAATCAATCGTATGCCTTTTCGAGATCGGTGACTGCCTGATTTGATATTAGCCTTGCCCCGGGGTTCACGATACAGTGGATTGGTCTGTTGTCACTGCAAAGGAAAGGCCATGCTGGAATTGCTCGGGGTGCTGGGGCTGCTCGTCAGTATTATCGTAAAACTGATTTTCGTCCAGGTCGGAGGCGCGGCCGAGGACAAGGAGGACTAATATGCGAGCGTCGCCACATACGGTGCCGGCAACGCCAGCGTTTTCAGGCGGCAGGCCGGTGCGGCCCCATTCCACTCGGCCAGCGCCAGTCCCGCGCACTTGAGCGCCGCTTCGCGCGCCGTCCACGCCTGCGCCAGGCGCCGCGGGCGCTGGTCGGCAGGGCAGTCGGCCAGCTCAGCTGCCACCCGCGGCCCCAGGTAATCGCGCGCCAGATTGAACCAGTCGGCAATGTCCTGCACCCGCATCACGTCGATGCCGACGGCGCCATGCAGGCCGATGGCGGCCAGCGACAGTCCCTCGTCATGGCTGAACGACAGGCCCGCAACGCCGGCTGGCAGCAGCATGCGGGGAGGGGCGCCCGGCGTCGATTCGACTGAAACAGCCTCGATGTCCAGGTTTTGCCACTGCGCCGCCGCTTCGCGCACGGCCTGGCGCAGGTGCGCGCGCGCTTCCGTGCGTGACGGCGGCGGCACGATGCCGATCACCAGCACGCTGTCTCTTGACAAGAGCACCGTAAAGTCCATCAGCTGCAATCAGCTACGCAAAGGCGCGGCCGGGCAGCCTGCCCAGTTGCTGCCGGCGGGGATGTGCTCGCCCTTCATCACCAGGGTCAATGGCCCCAGGCGCGCATTGTCGCCCACCCTGGCGCTGTACAGCACGGAGCTGCGCGGGCCCATGTAGACGCGCTGGCCGATCTCCACGTGGTCGATCTTCATCACGCGGTCCTCGAACAGATGCGTTTGCGGGCAGGTCAGGGCGTTCAATTCGCTGTAGTCGCCGATGTGCACGCAGTCGAATTCCGTGATGTCCGTCGTGTCCATGTAGACGCCGCGGCCGATCTTGCAGCCCATCAGGCGGAAGGCCAGCGGCAGCCATGGCGTGCCGCGCAGGTAGCGCATGAAGTTGGGCACGGCGATGCCCTCGTACAGGTTGGTGACGCCTTCCGAAATCCACACGAACGGCGTCCACATGGGCGCCGCGTGCTTGCGGTAGCGTCCCAGCAGCAGCCACTTGAACAGTACCACCACTAAAAAATTGCCGATACCGTAGGCCAGGCCGGCAATGGCCAGGTCGCCCACCACTTCGCCCCAGCGCCCGGCGCCCGCGATCGGCATCACGTCCAGCACCAGCGTGTAGCCGACGGCGATCACCACGGCGTGCGGCGCGACGATGCGGAACGCTTCGATCAGGCTGCGGCCCAGGCGGCGCAGCAGCGACGGCTTGAACGTCAGGTGCTCGGCAAAGCCGCTGACCTGTTCGCGCGCGGGCAGGTGCATGGGCGGAGAGCCCAGCCAGGTGTCGCCGCTGTGCATCTGCTCATTGCGCGGCGCGTGCGTGTGCACGCCGATCAGCACGTGTTCCGGCAGCACGGTGCCGTCCGGGATGTAGCTGCCGTTGCCGACGAAGCTGCGGTGCGAGACGACGGTGGGGCGCATGGTCATCCAGCCGCCGTCGATCTGCTCGTCGCCCAGCATGACGGCGTCGGCGATGAAGGTGTCGTCGCCCAGGGTCAGCATGTCGGGCACGACGCCCAGTGCCGTGGAAATCTCGGCGCCCTTGCCCACCTTGGCGCCCAGCAGGCGGTACCAGTACGGCGCGTACACGGTGGCGTAGATGCCGTGCAGGACGTTCAGGCTCGATTCCTGGATATGGCTGACCAGCCACTTGGCGCAATAGATATTGCTGTGCACGGGTGAGCTGCCCGGCTTCAGGCGGGGCAGCGCGCCCCAGCGGATGGCGGCCGACAGCAGGGCCGTGAGCACGATCAACACGGCGCTGGCGGGGAAGGCCAGCAGGAAGTAGCGGGCCAGCTGGGTCGTCACGTCGCGCCCCTGCAGCCACGGCATCATTTCGCGCTCGTCGAACCAGTCGATCAGCACGAAGCTGGGGAAGACGGGCATGAAGAACAGCACGGCGATGAGGACCATGCCGAAGCAGAAGAACAGGGTTTCGCCCGTCAGGCGCAGGCGCGAGACGGCGGGACGCGGCGGCTGGCTGGCCGCGTCAAACGCGCCGATGTCGCGCGCGGGCGAACCCGTGTAGACGCGTCCGGCCGGCACCGAAGCGCCGTCGGCCAGCGCCGATTGTCCCTCCAGGTGGCCAAACGCGCCCACCTCGGTATTGCCTTCCAAAATCGCGTAAGAGCTGATGCAGGCATCGTCGCCGATGCTGATCTGCCCCAGCAGCAAACGGCCCCGCTCTACGCGGGCGTTTTCAAAGTTGACGGCGTTGCCCACGCTGACGTTGTCGCCGATGGACAGCAAGTCGGGCGCGCGCAGGGTCATCGAGCCGATGACGACTTCCTTGCCCACTTTCGCGCCCAGCGCGCGCAGCCACCAGCTGTTCAGGGACGAGCCGCTGAGCAGATAGGCGGGCGCCGATTCAACCAGGCGGTCGGCCAGCCACCAGCGGTAATAGGTGGCGCCCCAGAGCGGATAGCTGCCCGGTTTCAGACGCCCGGCGATCAGCCACTTGCCGGCAATTGCAATGGCAAATTCGGCCAGGGTCGCGAGCAAGAACACGCCGATCGAGGCGGCGATGGCGCGCGGCACGGTATCTCCCGCATCGCCCGTGAAGAAGTGGTAGGTGAAGAACGGTGCCATCCACTGCGCCATGCGCAGGGTGACGAGACCCGGCACGGCCGCCGCCTGGGCCGCGCCGCAGATCCAGCGTTTCAGGGTGGACGGCGGCGTCCATTCCGCTTCCGGCGTGGCCAGCGCGGGCGCTTCGTTCAGCACGGCGGCGATCTTGCCGATCTGCCGGTTCTGGTAAATGTCGCGCACCGTCATGTGGGCGTAGGCCGGGTCGGCGCGCAGGCTTGATGCCAGGCGCGCGGCCAGGAAGGAGTGGCCACCGAGGTCGCTGAAGAAGTCCAGCCGGCGCAAAATGGCCTGGCCGGGGAACAGCTTGGCCAGGGCCGCGAACAGTGCCGCTTCGGCCGGCGTTTCCGGCACGTCCGATACACCCGCCTCGCCGGCAGGCGGCGCGGACAGGGGCATGGCTTTCAAGGCTTTCCTGTCGATTTTCCCCGAGGTCAGGCGCGGCATCAGCGGCAGCAATTCAAAGCGGCCCGGCACCATGTAGGGCGGCAGGTGCAGGTTCAGCGCCGCGCGCAGGGTTTTTGCCGCCAGGGCGTCATCGGGCGCCTCGTCGCTGCCGACGATGTAGGCCACCAATTGGTCGAAGCCGTCATCCTTGCGCAGCAGCACGGCCACCGTGCCCACGCCCGCCTGCTGCGCCAGCACGGCTTCGATCTCGCCCAGCTCCACGCGGAAGCCGCGTATCTTGACCTGGTCGTCGGCGCGGCCCAGGCACTGCACCTGGCCGTCGGCATCGATGCGGGCCAGGTCGCCCGTACGGTACAGGCGCGCATCGTCCTCGCTGCTCGCCCAGGGATTGGGCAGGAATTTTTCCTGCGTCAGGTCGGGCCGGCCCAGGTAGCCTTCGGCCAGGCCGGGGCCGATGATGCACAATTCCCCCGTTTCGCCGCGCGGCAGCAAGGTCAGTGGACGGTTTTCGCCCGGTTCGGCCACCTGCAGCACCAGCAAGCCATAGTTGGGCAGCGGCGTGCCGATGGTGACGGGCACGCCGGGCCGCAGGCGCGCCAGGCTGCACGAGACGGTCGCCTCCGTGGGGCCGTAGGTATTGAACATGGCGCGGCCCGGGCGCGACCAGCGCTCGACGAGGGACTCGGGACACATCTCGCCGCCAAGGTTGATCAAGCGCAAGCTCGGTACCTCCTCGGCGAACAGGGCCAGCAGGGTCGGCACGGCATGCAGCACGGTGACGTGGTTGGCGCCCAAGGCGCGCGGCAAGGCTTCCGGGTCGCCCGAAATCTCCTTGGGCCCCAGCCACAGGGTGGCGCCCACCAGATAGGCGATCCAGATTTCCTCGAACGACATGTCGAAGGCGACGGAAAAGCCCTGGTAGACGGTGTCGCTTTGCGTCACTTCCAGCACGGCGTTTTCGCTGCGCAGGAAGTGGCAGATGCTGCGCTGATTGATCAATATGCCTTTCGGCTTGCCCGTGGAGCCGGAGGTGTAGATCACGTATGCCGGGTGTTCGGGCAAGACGGCGCCGCGCGCCGGCAGGTGTTCGCCCGGCGCGGCGGGCGCCAGCAGGCTTTCCGCCGTCCACACGGGACGCTGGACGCCAGCCTGCTCCAGGCGCGGCGCGAACTGCGCGCAGCTGACGACGCCAGCGCCATTGGCGTCGTCGAGGCACACCTGCAGGCGCTCGACGGGCGTGTCTTCATCGACCGGCAGCCAGGCGGCGCCCGCCTTGGCGATGGCCGCCTGCATCAGCAGCAGATGTGCGCCGCGCGGCAGCCACAGGCCCACGATGTCGCCGGGCTTGACGCCGGCCGCCACCAGGCGCGACGCCGCCAGGCCCGCCTGCGCATCGAGTTCGGCATAGCTGATGCGGCGTTCGCCGTCGATCAGGGCGATTTGCTGCGGGCAGCGGCGCGCCGTCGCTTCCAGCAGGTCGGCCAGCACTTCCTCGCGCAGCAGATCCGGTCGCGGCGGGCCGTACAGGATGTCGGCGTGGGTGGAAGGGGTGTCTGGGCTGACTGCGGTGAAATCGTTCATGGATGACGCTTATCTGTAATGCTGTAGGAGGATTCTAAGGGGCTGCGCATGGTGCGCGGCACAGTTGATACATTACAGCACGCAAGACATTTCAGCGTTGCAGAACGGGGAATTTTGTGGGACTTTCAATAATTATGTGGCTGCAGGATCAACTGCCGTGATTACGGAATGTAAAACGGGGAAACATGGCGCCGATTTGCGCCAAAGTTGCCGCCGCCGGATAGCCGTGCAGGGGCCGGCTGGTCAGCGCCGCATCCGCGCAGCCTTCGGCGCGAAACTGCTGCAGCACGTAGTTGTCGACGCCTTTGGCGGCCAGGGCGGCGGCCAGGGCCAGCAGCTGTTCATCCGGCAGCAGATCCGGATGGGTGGTGGTGCGGCACTCGTAGGCGACGCCGCTGGCGAGGATGGCGTCCAGGCAGGCGCGCGCCGGGTCGCCGCTGCCGGCCACCCGGGTCACATGACGATAGTCGGCAAACGGCGCCTTGATGTCGAAACCCACCCAGTCGACGAGGGACAGCACTTCCTGCAGGCGCTGCGGATAGATGCAGGCCGTGTGCAGGCCGATGCCGAAACCCAGCGCCCTGACGTCCTGCATGGCGCGCGCCAGCGCCGGGTCCATGCACGCCTCGCCGCCGCTGAAGACGACGGCGTCGACCAGGCCCACGCGGCGGCGCAGCCAGGTCAGGACGTCCTGCCATGGCATGGCGCCTTCCGGCGTGCGCGCCTGCAAGTGCGGATTGTGGCAATAGCCGCAACGCCAGGGGCAGCCCTGCACGAACACCACGGCCGCCAGCTTGCCCGGGTAGTCGGTGGCGGAAAAGGGCGTCAGGCCGCCCACTTTCAACTCAGCCATGACAGGCGGGCTGGCCTACCCGGGCGCTCGCTTCCGTAAAATACTGGCGCTCGTGGAATTCGCCCTGCTTGCCGATGTTGAACGAGGCGACGGGGCGGTGGTAGCCCATCACGCGCGTCCATATTTCGCAGCGCTGGCGTTCGGTATCGAGCAGGGTGATGGCGGGAGTGAAGTCGGGACGTGCGTTCATGGCGTTTCCTCAAGTGATGGAGCAATGTGGGCCTGCTTGCGGGCGATCAGCTCCGCGTCGCAGGTGGGGCAGAATTCGTGCTTGCCGGCCAGGTAGCCATGGCGCGGGCAGATGGAAAACGTGGGCGTGACGGTGATATAGGGCAGCGAGAAGCGGCTCAGGGCGCGTTTCACCAGCTCGCGGCAGGCGTTCGCGTCCGACAGCGCTTCCGTCATGTACAGGTGCAGCACCGTGCCGCCCGTGTACTTGCGCTGCAGCGCATCCTGTAATTCCAGCGCCTCGAACGGGTCGTCCGTGTGGCCGACGGGCAGTTGCGACGAGTTCGTGTAATACGGATTGTCCGGCGTGCCCGCCTGCAGGATGGCGGGATAGCGCTTGCGGTCTTCGCGGGCGAAGCGGTATGTCGTGCCTTCGGCCGGCGTCGCTTCCAGGTTGTACATATGGCCCGTCTCTTCCTGGAATTGCACCATGCGCTCGCGCACGTGGTCGAGCAGGCGCACGGCCAGCGCATGGCCTTCCGGACTCGTGATGTCATGGGCGTCGCCGCTGAAATTGCGGATCATCTCGTTGATGCCGTTCACGCCCAGGGTGGAAAAGTGGTTGCGCAGGGTGCCCAGGTAGCGTTTCGTGTACGGGAACAGGCCTTGCTGCATCAGTTCCTCGATGGTGCGGCGCTTGATTTCCAGGCTGGTCTTGCCCAGTTCCAGCAGGCGGTCCAGGTCCGCCATCAAGGCTGGCTCGTCGCCGCGCCACAAATGGCCCAGGCGCGCGCAGTTAATCGTCACCACGCCCAGGGAGCCCGTCTGCTCGGCGGAACCGAACAGGCCATTGCCCCTTTTCAGCAGCTCGCGCAAGTCCAGCTGCAAGCGGCAGCACATGGAGCGGATCATGTTCGGCTTGAGTTCCGAATTGATGAAGTTCTGGAAGTAGGGCAGGCCGTAGCGGGCCGTCATCTCGAACAGGCGTTCCGCGTTTTCGCTATGCCAGTCGAAATCCTCGGTGATGTTATAGGTGGGGATGGGGAAGGTGAAGACCCTGCCCTTGGCGTCGCCCGCCATCATGATCTCGATGTAGGCGCGGTTGATCATGTCCATTTCCGCCTGCAGCTCGCCATAGCTGAAGTCCATTTCCCGGCCGGCGATGACGGGAATCTGTTCGCGCAGGTCGTCCGGGCAGACCCAGTCGAAAGTCAGGTTGGTGAACGGCGTCTGCGTGCCCCAGCGCGACGGCACGTTGAGGTTGAAGATCAGCTCCTGCATGTACTGGCGCACGTCTTCGTAGCGCAGGCTGTCCTTGCGGATGTAGGGCGCCATGTAGGTGTCGAACGAACTGAAGGCCTGCGCGCCGGCCCACTCGTTTTGCAGGGTGCCGAGGAAATTGACGATCTGGCCGATGGCGCTCGACATGTGCTTGGGCGGGCCCGATTCGATCTTGCCCGGCACGCCGTTCAAGCCTTCGTGCAGCAGGGTGCGCAGCGACCAGCCGGCGCAATAGCCGGCCAGCATGTCGAGGTCGTGGATGTGCAGCGCCGCTTCGCGGTGCGCCGCGCCCACTTCCGGCGGATAGACCTGGTCCAGCCAGTAGTTGGCGATGACCTTGCCCGACACGTTGAGTATCAGGCCGCCCAGCGAGTAACCCTGGTTGGCGTTGGCGTTGACGCGCCAGTCGCGCCGCTCCAGGTATTCATTGATGGACGCGGCGACATCGACCTGGCCGCGCGTGGATGGAACTGCATTTGTCGTCATGAAACCTCCAGTAAACACAACATGCGGTGTTTTCATGGAGGTTAATCACTAAATATAGTGGCGTCAAAGGGCGCGTGCAGTTGCGTGACGAATCCTTGACGCAGGTGAAAAAACCACCTCAGCCGGTTTTGTTCCAGCGCGTTTCGCGCAGGATCAGCCAGCTCGCGAAAAAGAATGCGGCGCCGCAGGCGGCGACGCTGGCGACGGAGGCGGGCAGCACGTGGGCCCAGATTTCCAGCGGCGAGTAGGTACTCCAGCTGGCCACGCGCGCGTCGAAAGTGACGTAGTTCGCCAGCAGCCAGTAGACGGCCAGCAGGCCCGTGCAGATGGCGGCCTGGCGCAGTAGCGGCAGTTGGCGGCGCGCGAACACGGCCAGCAGGAACAGCAGCAGCACGCCTGGATACGCGCCCAGCACTTCGGGCGACAGCATGGAGACGGTCCCTGCGTCATAGCCATCGGACGGGCCGGCCCACTGCACCTGCAGCGCGGTGAGGAACAGGGTAAGCAGGAAGATCAGCAGCGGTTTGCGGGTCATGGCGGGCAATCGAAGGGGGAAAAGTGGGGCATTTTACAGCCAGGTCAAGCAAGTTGAACGCGCGCCAGCCATGCATGCATTCCTTCACCTGCGTCAAGGACTGGGCGGCACGGGCGGGGCTATAGTCTGCACCCTGAGCCGACACAGGACTGAGAACACCATGATGCTTGAATCAACCACCGCCACCCGCGTGGCCGGACCGCTGGAACTGGTCTGTCCCGCCGGCAGCCTGCCTGCCCTGAAAGCGGCCGTCGACAATGGCGCCGACACCGTTTACCTGGGCTTTCGCGACGCCACCAATGCGCGCAATTTCGCCGGCCTCAATTTCGACGAAAAGGCCATCGCGGAGGGCGTGCGCTACGCCCATCAGTATGGACGCAAGGTGCTGCTGGCGCTGAACACCTATCCGCAGCCGCACAACTGGGCCGTGTGGCGCAGCGCCATCGACCGCGCCGCGCAGGCCGGCATCGACGCCATGATCGTCGCCGACCCGGGCCTGATGGCGTATGCGGCCCAGCACCAGCCGCAACTGCGCCTGCACCTGTCCGTGCAAGGCTCGGCCACCAACTACGAAGCCATCAATTTTTACCATGAACATTTCGGCATCGCCCGCGCCGTGCTGCCGCGCGTGCTGTCCATGGCGCAGGTCGAGCAATTGATCAGCAAGACGGAAGTCGAGATCGAGGTCTTCGGCTTCGGCAGCCTGTGCGTGATGGTCGAGGGACGCTGCGCGCTGTCGTCGTATGCGACTGGCGAGGCGCCGAATACCCATGGCGTATGCTCGCCGGCGAAATCCGTGCGCTGGCTGGAGACGCCGAACGGCCTCGAATCGCGCCTGAACGGCGTGCTGATCGACCGCTACGCGCCTGGCGAGAACGCCAGCTATCCCACCCTGTGCAAGGGGCGCTTCGAAGTCAACGACGAAGAGTATTACGCCATTGAGGAGCCGGCCAGCCTGAATACGCTGGCGCTGCTGCCGCAATTGATCGCCATGGGCGTGCGCGCCGTGAAGATCGAAGGGCGCCAGCGCAGCCCCGCCTACGTGGCCCAGGTGACGCGCGTGTGGCGCGAAGCGATCGACGCCTGCCGCGAAGGCAATACGCGCTACGCCGTCAAGCCGGGATGGATGGCGGCCATGGACAAGCTGGCCGAGGGGCAGCAGCACACACTCGGCGCCTACCATCGCTCCTGGAAATAGCAAAACCTGCTGCGCCTCCCGGCCTCGCCGCGAGCCGCTCGCTACGGTTTTGTAACTTGAAAAATACTGGAAAAGGCATGCTAAAACTATCTTTGGGCCCCTTGCTGTACTACTGGCCGCGCGCCACCGTCTTCGAGTTTTACCAGCAGATCGCGGCCACCGCCGTCGATATCGTGTACCTGGGCGAAACCGTGTGTTCGCGCCGGCATGAACTGCGCCTGGCCGACTGGCTCGATATCGCCGACATGCTGGCCGCCGCCGGCAAGGAAGTGGTGCTGTCGACGCAGGCGCTGATCGAGGCGGGCGCCGAACTGGCCACCTTGCGCCGCATCACGGGCAATGGCCGCTATGTCGTCGAGGCCAATGACATGGGCGCCGTGCACTGCATGGAAAAGGGCGCGCCCTTCGTCGCCGGCCCCCATCTGAACCTGTTCAATGGCCCCAGCCTGCAACTGATGGCGCGCCTGGGCGCCCGGCGCTGGGTGATGCCGCTGGAAATGGGGCAGGAAGCGCTGGCCGAGATGCAGCGCCAGAAGCCGGAAGGGCTGGAGACGGAAGTGTTCGCCTATGGACGCATGCCGCTGGCGTTTTCCGCGCGCTGCTTCACGGCGCGCAACCGCAACCTGCCGAAGGACGATTGCGGCTACAGTTGCCTGGAAGAGCCGGACGGCCTGCTGCTGCGCACGCGCGACGAAGTGCCGTTCCTTGTGCTCAACGGCACGCAGACGCAGTCGGCGCTCGTCTACAACCTGGTGCGCGAACTCGACGCCATGCGCGACATGGGCGTGGCGGTGGCGCGCATCAGCCCGCAGGCCATGCACACGGAACAAGTCATCGCCATCTTCGACCGCGCCCGGCGCGGCCAGGTCAGCGGCGTGGGTGCCCAGGCCCAGCTGGCAGCCTGCCAGCCTGCCGGCGCCTGCGACGGCTACTGGCATGGCCAGCCTGGCATGGAACAGCACGCCGCCCATTGAATGCCTCGAAAGGAAGCACCATGCAAGATCAACTGGAAAGATTGCCCGTCCCGTCCCCGGTTCCGGCCAAACCCGGCATGAGCAAGCCCGCCGTGTCGTACCGGCTGCCCGAACCGCTGGCCGAACTGCTGTCCAAGCTGCCGCCATATCCCGCCTCGTGGCTGTTCGTGCAGGGCTTGAACCGCCTGCTGGCGCCGCAATTGCCCGATGACGTGCGCTGCAGCCTGGAAGGACGCACCTTGCGTTTGCGCCTGCTGGACGCGGGGATCGCCTTCGATTTCGAGTGGCAGGGCACGGTGTTCGTGGCCGAGCGCTATGTCGACGTGCCCGACCTGTGCATCGCCGCCAGCGTGCATGATCTGATGCTGCTGGCGCGGCGCCAGGAAGATCCCGACACCCTGTTTTTCAGCCGCCGTCTGAGCCTGGAAGGCGATACGGAACTGGGTCTGCTGTTCAAGAACACGCTCGACGCCATCGAGCTGCCGCCGTTCGACCTGCAGGCGCTGGGACCGCGCCGGGTGCTGGCGCATCTGCGCGACCGGGGCGCGCGCGGAGGCTGAGCGGGGAGTTGCCGGCAGCGCGCTCAGTGGCGGCAGTGGCCGCAGGCGCCGCTGCACGAGGGCAGTTGTTCCTCGTCGGACGCTTCGCCCATGAAGCCGGCGTCGTTGACGGCTGCCAGCAAACGCGCCTGGCTGGCCAGCCGCTCGTCAAATTGCACCGTGGCGCCGTGGCGGGCCAGCGAGACGCAGACGGTGGCCACGCCGGTGACGGCTTCGAGCGCGCCCGTCAATCTGTCGGCGCAGCCTTCGTGATCCATTCCAATAATATTCAAGCGCGCTGTCTGCATGGGGTCCTCTTGTTTTTCAGATAAAAAAACAGCGTAGGCGAGGGCCGCGCATGTCGTCCAGAGCAGCACGCAAGATTTATTTTTTATTTGCGGTTTTATTGATCTGGATTAATTCCCGTCCCATCTGGCCAGCCTGAAACCAGTGTTGTTTTGCATACAGTTTCCACATTCCAGTCGACAAGCGTAGTCTGCTGCGTGATACTGTCATTCTGATAAGAACGCTGATGAACGCGCTGGAAAGGAGGGGCCATGCGGCGCCGTCCCGTGCTCATGCTTGCCTGTCTGTGGCCGTTTGGCGCGGCCGCCGGCGCTTCTTTGCTGCCGCTCGTGTATCCGCGCCACCAGGCGCTCGATGATCCGCAGCAAGCCTATGTGACGGCCTTGCTGCAACAGGCGCTGGCACGGTCGGGCCACTCTTATGCCTTGCGCCGCTCCGCGCTGCGCATGGTGCAGACGCGCGCCATGCAGGAAATCGCCGCGGCGTCGGGCAGCGTCGATGTGGTCTGGGCCATGACGAGCCGCGCGCGCGAAAGGCAATTGTTGCCGGTACGCATACCCATCGACCGTGGCCTGATCGGCTGGCGCGTGGCCCTGATCCAGGCGCGCCAGCCGGACCTGCTGCGCGGCGTGCGCAGCATCGCCGGCCTGGCGCGGCTGTCTGCCGGGCAGATGCGCGACTGGCCCGACTCCGCCATCCTGCAGGCGAACGGTTTGCGCCTCGATACTTCGAGTACCTACGAAGGCCTGTTCCAGCAGCTGGCGGCGGGCCGCATCGATTACTTCCCCCGTTCCGTGATCGAGGCGCAAAGCGAGCTGGCCAGCCATGCGCGGCTGCCGCTGGCGCTCGACGCCCACCTGGTCATCCGCTATCCGGCGGCCCTGTACTTTTTTGTCGGCAAGCACCGGCCGGAACTGGCCCGGCATATCGAGACCGGACTGGAAACCATGCTGGCCGATGGCAGCTTCGCGCAACTGTTCCAGCGCCATTTCGGCCGCCTGGCCGATGGCTTGAGCTTGCCCCATCGGCACGTGCTGGACCTGGCCAATCCCGACTTGCCGGAGGAAACGCCGCTGGCGCGCAAGGCGCTTTGGTATCGTTCAAATCATTACTAATGGTTTTGTTGATCGGTGTCAAAGCATCACTTCCATCTTGCGCAAGATGGTTGATGAAACGCAAGGCGAACTCAACAGAACACCTGGCCGGGGCTTCGGTACCACGCATCCGTCGGGCCGCGTGTCGCTGGCCAGGCTGAACGAATACGATTACGCGAATATCGGCCGCGCCATCCGCAATAGGGCGTCCGAGTTCTTTGCCGTGTTTGAAAAGGAAAAGGAGAAGGGCGGTAAGAAGGCCAAGAAGTAAGTCGCCAGCCGTTTCCCTGAGGAAAACGGGCGCCCCGCAAGCGGCGCCCGTTTTTGCGTGCCGGCCGCAGTAACCAATAGTGCAGGCTGGAATAGACATTCGTAGATATAATTGCTATTGTGAAAGTATAAACATGGCAACCCCGTGCTTTCCCCTCATTCATTGACTGGACGCTACATGGGCAGATTGCAAGGACATTTATTTTTGGCTGGCGCGCTGGCTGTATTACTGCCGGCGCTGCAGGCCCAGGCGCAGTTGCCGGCCGGCGCGCCTTTGAGTTTCAACGAAGCGTTGCAGCAGGCGGCCGCGGCTTCGGGCGCCGTGCAGGGCGCGGCCCTCGACGTGCGCGCCAAAACCCTCAAAGCCGAGGCGCTGTCGAATATCGACGGCCCCTCCGTGGACTTGACGGCGTTTCGCGGCCGCCTGTCGACCGACCTGAACATCGATACGAGCGGCTTGTCCGGCGTGGTGGGCGGCATCGAATCCGTGCTGCCGCCGATTCCCGGCTTGCCCACGCCGCACATTCCCAATTCCCTGAACCGCGAAGTGGTGACGGACCTGACCTCGTTCGGCTTGCTGGGCATGTGGCCCATCTACACGGGCGGGCGCCTGGACGCCGTCAAGGGCCTCGCGTCGAGCCTGACCCTGGCCGCGCAGGCCGAGCGCACGGAAGCGGAAGAGCAGCTGGCCACCCTGGTGGCGCAGCGCTATTTCCAGTTGCTGCTGGCCAAGCGGGTGGTGGCCGTGCGGGCCGACGTGACGGCCGGCGTGACGCAGCACCAGCGCGACGCGGCCAGGCTGGAAAAGGGCGGCCTGATTTCGCGCGCGGAACGCCTGCGCGCCGACGTGGCCCTCGACAGCGCGCGCAGCGACGAGGCGCAGGCGCGCAGCGACGAGGAAATCGCGCAAGTGGCGCTCGACCGCTTGCTCGCCGTCAATACGCAAGTGCGGCCCAGCACGCCCCTGTTCGTCAACAGCTTGCCGGTAGGCACCTTGCAGTCGTTCATCAGCACGGGCATGCGGGAAAATGCGAACTGGAAAAAGATCGACAGCAAGCGCGTGCAGGCCGAGCAAGCCTTGAAGCTGCATGGCAAGGAATACGCGCCCACCGTCTTTGCCATCGGTAACTACAATTTGAATCGCGGCAACGAAAAACTCGTGCGCTCGAACTGGGCCATCGGCCTCGTCGTGGCAGTACCGCTCGTGCACCGCATCAACGCGGGCAAGATGATCGCCGCAGCCAAGCTGGACCAGGAACGCGTGGAAGTGGTGGCGCGCCAGGCCGAGCGCGACATTCCCACCCTGATCGAAAAGAACTGGCGCGCGCTGGAAAACGCCCGCATCCAGTACCTGTCCACGGCCTCGTCGGTGGAGCTGGCGCGCGAAAATATCCGTTTGCAAACGGTTGCTTTCCAGCAAGGGCAAGTGACGTCGCTGGAAGTGGTCGACGCGCGCCTGAACCTGGCCAAGGTCGAGACCCAGCGCGCGCAAACGGCCTATAACTATGTGATGGGGCTGGCGCAATTGCTGGAAGCGACGGGCGAGACGCAGCGCCTGGGCAGTCTGGCGGCCGCGGCCGACATCCAATTACCTGTGGACAAATAATAATGAGCACCTCCAAAAAACCCTTGGCCATAGTCGCCGCGATCATCGTCCTGGCCTTCGTGGGCTGGGGCTTGTACCAGGCATTCCAGCCGCAGCGCCTGCCTTTGCAGGGGCAGATGGATGCGCAGGAAGTCAATGTCTCGTCGAAAGTGCCGGGCAGGGTGGGCGAGCTGTACATCAGGCTGGGCCAGAACGTGCAAAAGGGGCAAGTGCTGTTCCAGCTGACGAGCCCGGAAGTGGACGCGAAGATCGCCCAAGCGACGGCGGCCACGCAGGCAGCCGACGCCGTGGCGCAAAAGGCGCAAGCGGGCGCGCGTCCGGAAGAAATTGCCGCCGCGAAAGCCAACTGGGAGCGGGCGCAAACGGGCGCGAATATCGCCAAGACTACGTACACCCGCGTCAACAATATGTACGAGCAAGGCGTGATTGCCCAGCAGAAACGCGACGAGGCGCAAGCGCAGTGGCGCGCCGCCGACCAGCTGGCGCAAGCGGCTCGCGCCCAGTTTGATATGGCGCAAAAGGGCGCCCGTCCGGAAGACAAGACGGCCGCCGCCGCCCAGGCGCGCCAGGTGGGCGCCGTGCTGACGGAAGCGCAGATCGCCCTGGTGGAAACGAAGATCGCTGCGCCCGTGACCGGGCAGGTCAGCAAGATCCAGATACAGCCGGGCGAACTGGCGCCGCAAGGCTTTCCCGTAATTACCTTGGTGAACCTCGACGACGCCTGGGCCGTGCTGCAGGTGCGCGAAGATGAAATGGCCGCGTTTGCCATGGGCAGCACGCACACGGCGAATGTGCCGGCTTTGAAACAGCAAGTGAGCTTCAAGGTCAGTTCCGTGGCCGTGCTGCCCGATTTCGCCACGTGGCGCGCGGCGCGCCCGGGCGGCACGGACTTGCGCACGTTTGAAATCCGGCTGCGTCCCGCCATCAAGGTCGAGGGCTTGCGTCCGGGCATGTCGGTCGTGTTTCCACCGCTCTGATACGCGATGAACGAAGCGGATAAAGGGCCGGTGTCGGCGCTGGCGCGCGAGTGGCGGCGGCTGCGCGGCGATGTCTGGGACTTGGGCATGCTCAGCTGGATTCCCGTCGTGCTGTGCGGCATGTTGTGGCTGGTGTTTTCCGCCGGCATCGCGCGCGACTTGCCCATCGTCGTCATCGATAATGATAACTCCACCCTGTCGCGCCAGCTCACGCGCTGGCTCGACGCCTCGCCCGGCATCGAAGTGGCGGCGAAAGTGGCGTCCAGCGACGAAGCGCTGCATCGCTTGCGCGAGCGCACGGCGTTCGGCTATCTGCTGATCCCGAACGATTTCGAACAGAAACTGCTGGGCGGCCGGCAAGCCACCGTGCAATGGCTGTACAACGCGCAGTTTTCCTCGCACGCGGGCGCCCTGCTGCGCGACGTGCGCACGGTGAGCACGACCTTGTCGGCCGGCATCGAGATGACGGCGCGTGCCAAGAAGGGCATGTCGGGCGTGCAGGCGGCGGCCCACTTCGAACCGATACGCACGACGCTGAACAGTTTATACAATGAAAACACCAGCTATGAAGCATTTCTGACCCTGGCCCTGATGCCGGCCATGCTGCAGATTTTCATCGTCGTCGCCGTCGTCACGAGCATCGGACGCGAGTTGCGCGACGGCACGGTGCCGCAATGGCTGGCCTCGGCCCGTGGCAGCTGGCTGCGCGCCGTGCTTGCCAAGCTGCTGTTTCCCGTGATCGCCTACTGCGCGCTGGCGCTGCTGTATCTGCTGTTCTTCAGCCTGGCGCGTGGCTGGGCCGTGGCGGGCAGCCTGCCGGCCTTGCTGCTGAGCATGCTGCTGCTGGTGCTCGCGTATTGCGGCCTGGCGACCCTGCTCATCGCCGCCACGCTGTCCCTGCGCCTGGCCCTGTCGGGCGCGGCATTTATTACGGCGCCGGCCTTCGCCTTCGCGGGCCAGGCTTTTCCCCTGATGGCCATGCCGGCGCCCGCGCGCGCCTGGGCGGAAGCCTTGCCGCTCACGCACTATCTGCAATTGCAAACGAAATACTGGCTGGCCGGCGCGCCGTGGCGCTATGGCGTGCAGGAAATGCTGATGTTGGCCGGCTTTGCCATCGGCTGCGGCGCCGTGGGCGTATTCCTGCTGGCGCGCCGCGCGCATGCGCCGGCCGCCTGGGGACGTACATGATCTGGCCGGCTTTTATCGCCACCTGGCGCGCCATGCTGACGGACAAGGGAGCGCTGACCTTGCTGTTTATCGGCGGCATCATTTACTCGTTCTTCTATCCGCTGCCGTACTCGACGGAAATCGTCCAGCGCGTGCCCGTGGCCGTCGTCGACCAGGACCGCAGCGCCATGTCGCGCCAGCTGACGCGCTTTGCCATGGCCCATCCCTCATTGCAGGTGATCGCCGTCACGCCGGACTTGCCCGTCGCACAGGATTTGCTGTGGCGCGACCAGGTCATGGGCGTGCTGATCCTTCCCGACGGCTTGCAGACGGACGTGCTGGCCGGCCGCGCCGCCCATGCGCAGGTGGCGGGCAATGGTTTGTATTTGATGTTGAACAAGGTGGCCTTGAACGGCCTGGCCGAAGTGGTGGGCACGGTGTCGGCCGGCATCGAGTTGAAACGCCTGGGCGCGGGCACGCCATCGACCGTGCAGGCCAGCCAGCAGCGCGCGCCCATTGCCTTTGACGCCGTACCCTTGTTTAACGTCAAGGAAGGCTATGGCGCCTATGTCGTGCCGGGCGTGGCCACCTTGATCGTGCAGCAGACCTTGCTGATCGGCATGACCATGCTGTTCGGCACCTGGTATCAGCGCAAGAGCTTTCCCCTGGCAGGCCGACGCACGGCGGGCGGCTACGCGGGCATGCTGCTGGCATTTGCCTGCGTGGCTTTCCTCAACTGCTGCTATTTCTTTGGTTTCGTCTTCTGGTTCCAGGACTACCCCCGAGGCGGCAACTTTGGCGGCATGCTCTTGCTGCTGGTGCTGTTTTCGCTGGCGGAAGCGGCGTTCGGCATGCTGCTGGGCATGCTGTTCCGCACGCGCGAGCGGGGCACGCAGCTGATGATCGCCACCTCGATGCCCGTGCTGTTCCTGGCGGGCCTGACCTGGCCCGTGTCGTCCATGCCCGTCGTGCTGCAATGGCTGCGCTGGCTGCTGCCGTCCACGGCCGGCATCCAGGGCTTTGTTGCGCTAAATCAAATGGGCGCCTCGCTGTATGAGATCCGCCATGAAGTGGCGGGCCTGCTGGCCTTGCTGCTGGCCTGCGTGGCGCTGGGCTGGCGGCGCTGGCGCAAGCTGGAGGAAACCGTTGTTGATTTGAACAAGGCGTAATGGGAACGATATGCAATAATTTCATTTCCGTAACCCCAGCGAAATGCTGGGGTCGGACCTTGAGGGTCCGACCCCGGTCCTTGGCTTTAGGGGTTGATTCGATGCCTTTTTGATGATTTCTATGTCTGCATTCAATTTGTTCCAGCGCCTGTCCCAAGCCCCCACCAAGCCCAAGGCCGCGCCCGCCGCGCGGCAGTTCGACGTGGCGGACCTGTACCAGGGGCCCATCGCGCTGGGCGCCGAAGGCGAGACGCAAGCGCGGCCCTTCGATGAAAAGCTGCGCCAGGCCTATTTCTGGATCGTCAACCACGCCATCATCAGCCCCCATTACGATATCGAATACAACGACGGCCCGTCGCAGACCTATTCCGTGGGCGACAGCCGCCGTACCCTGAATTTGCCGTCGGCGCAAAGCTATTCGAGTTTTATCTTGCTGCCCCTGCTGACGTTCGCCACGCGCCGCAAATGCCTGTTCGTCGGCGGACCGGGGCGGGGCAAGACGGCCAGCGCCCTGCTGATGGGCGTGCTGGCCGGTTCGACGGTGAAAGAGGTGAAACGCGCCATGCAGCATGGCCACCCGCAGATGACGGTAGCCGACCTGCTGGGCAATCCGCTGCCGGCGGACCTGGTCAACGCGCAAAGCATGGACGATATCCGCATCGCCTGGCGCGCCTGGCTGGGCATGCGCGTGAAGATCGTCGATGAATACAACCGCATCCCCACGCGCACGCAAAGCGCGCTGCTCACCGTCATGGGCGACAATTACGCGGAAGTGCTGAACCATATCTATGAATGCCCGGAAGCGGCCTGGTACCTGACGGCCAACGACGATCAGGGCGGCGGCACGTATCAGGTGATCGAGGCGCTGCGCGACCGGGTCGACGTGACGGTGCAGGCGCTGGCCTTCAATCCCCGCTTCCTGAACGAGCTGCTGCTGCGCGTCGAAGAAAACGTGCGCCCCGAAGAGCTGGTGCCGCCCGATATCATTTTCACGGAAGGGGAGGTGGACCAGATCGGCGTAGCGATCCGCCAGGTGGGCGTGCCCGACGCCGTGCGCCGCCGCCTGGAGTTTTTTGCCAGCCAGTTCGAGCTGTTCGAGACGGCCGGCGGCCAGTTCGAATACATGACCAAGGATACGGC
The DNA here is from genome assembly GCF_002127585.1 of Janthinobacterium sp. GW458P. Classification (GTDB taxonomy): domain Bacteria; phylum Pseudomonadota; class Gammaproteobacteria; order Burkholderiales; family Burkholderiaceae_D; genus Janthinobacterium. Next base: position 43,042 of record NZ_NEGZ01000052.1, on the reverse strand, counting down.
CCGTTTGGCCGGCGCCGACCGGGGCGCCGCGCAGGCGGCCGACAACGGGCGCGACCGCCTGAAGGACCTCGGCTGCCAGACCCTGAACGGCATTTCCGTGCGCACCCTGATGGCGCTCTTGATCTACGCCAAGGCCATGGCTTATTTTCGCGGCAATGGCGAGGTGGAGCTGGAAGACCTGCGCCAGGTGCTGCCGTTTGTGCTGCATAACAAGCTGCAGCCGGACCCGGACGCGCCGTTTTTCGCGCTGCCGGAAAACGCCGCTTACCGCAGCGACAGGCTGGGCTGGCTGCGCCGCCTGTTCGATTTGTCCAACGATGAATTCAACCGCCTGGACCTGGACCGCGACGATCCCGTGGGCGTGCTGTCGGCCGAATTCGACCTGGGCCTCGACGGCGTCAGCGAACGCGAAACCCTGGCGCGCCTGAACCGCATCGAAAAGCTGATCGGCGAACGCACGAAAGGGCGCAAGCTGTACGGCCCCCTGTACGACGACCTGCTGAAATTGAAATACCTGCACCAGCGCTATACCAACTACCGCGGCTGGCTGCGTTCGCAATGAGTATCCATCATTGTCTAGGCTTCCTGGAAGCGCTGGCTCTACTGAATAGTGAAGCCAGTGACCTGTGCGCCAGCTACGAATTGCTGCGCCTGCCCGATGCGCCGGAGATGACCGCGGCGCTGGGCCTGCGCGTGGAAGATCATGCCTTGCACGTCATCGAGCCCGCGCGCGACTTGCCGGCCCCCTTGTGGCATATCAAGGCCGCGCCGTGCGCGCGCGCCCATCTGCAACAGGTGTGCCAGCGCTGGTTTTTCTCGTCGCAGCACATGCAGGCGGCGCCACCCGGGCGTTTCCGCGCGCAGCTGGTGGCCGCCTTCCTCGAATCGCTCGACGAGGCGCTGGGCGGTTTTTCCCTGCACGCCGTGACGATGACGCCGCCCGCCGGTTTCTGGTACGCCATCCACTGGGACGAGATCGCGTTCGAGCGCGATGGCGAGCGCTATCTGCTGCATTTTTCGCACAGCGACTGAGGTGCAACGATGATTTCTCCTGCCTTTGCTTCGATCCTTGCCGGCGGCCGCGCCCAGTTCAATGCGCGTGCGGCGGAAGCGCGCCGGCGCTTTCCCTCGCTCGACATGGCTGCCTTCGGCGCCTTTTTGCGCGACGGCGTCGATCCGCTGGTGGTCGCCGTGTCCGCCGCCGCGCCCGAGCGCGCGGGCGGCGCGACCCTGGCCGCCTACGACACGGCTTTGGCGCTGGTGGGCCACGGCCTGGCGGGGCCGGCGGCGAAAAACCCGTTCCTGAACACCGTCTGGCGCGAGCTGGCGCCGCAGTTTGCGCCGCTGCTGGCGACGGCGCCCGTCGACGTGCTGGGCATGCTCAGCAACGCCGCCATCCACATCGCCGCGGTGGCGGGCGCGCGTCCAGCGCAGTGGCAGCGCGAGCTGGCTGCCCTGGCAGCGCAGATCGCCACGGTGGCGCAGCTGCGCGCCGTGGGCCAGGTGCTGGCCTGGCGCGCGGGCGTCGCGCATTTCCGCCAGGGCGCGCTGGCCGCCGCCGACACCTTGCCGCCCGCGCTGGCGCTGGCCGCCTTCGGCGAGCCCGGCGCGCAATGGCCGCAGGTGCGTGCGCAGTTGCTGGACTATCCGTGGCGCGGCAATGTGGATGGCAGGGAATTCGGCAGCTTCAGCGGCCTCGGTGGCGACTTCGCCACGCCGCCGCTGGTGCGCGCCACGGATGACGGTTTCATCGTGCGCAGCGCCGAACGCTATTTCCTGCTGGTGACCGACGCCTATGGCGCCGTGCTGCACAGCGCCACGGCGCAGGAGTTTGATCAGGCGCAAACGGGCGCACCGGCATCCGTGCGCCTCGATGGGGCGACCCTGCATATCGGCGCGCGCCGCATTGCGCTCGATGTACCGGCCGGCGACATCGCCATCGCCGCCAATGCGCATACGCTGGCCGTCACCTCGCCCTGGACGCATGCGATCCGCCTGCTGCCGCTCGCATGAAGACGGACGCCGCCCCCGCCCTGATCGATGCCTGGCGCGCCGCCTGGCCCGAGGCCCTGGCCGTGTGGAGCAAATTTACGCGCCTGCGCGACCCCAGCCTGTGCGCCAGCCATGTCCAGGCCAGCAAGCAGGGCCTGTCCGGCAGCTTCGCCATGATCCGTTTGCTGGACCAGAGCGTGGTGGTGGACTTGCCGCTGGTGACGGAGCTGGGGCTGGACGACTATGCGCTGGAAATCCTCGCCCATGAAATCGGCCACCACATCCTCGCGCCGGGCAGCGCCGGCGACCAGTTTCGCCTGCTGGCGCGCATGCGCCGCGCCTTGCCGACCCTGGAACAGCATGCGCCCATGGTGGCCAATCTGTACACGGACCTGTTCATCAACGACCGCCTGCAGCGCCAGGCGAATCTGCGCATGGCCGACATCTACCGCAAGCTGCAGCAGGGGCGCGAGCCGGCGCCCGATGGCCAGGCCAAGTCCAGCGGCGGCGTATGGACCCTGTACATGCGCATCTATGAAAACCTGTGGCAGCTGAAAAAGGGAGAGCTGGGCGGAGCAGGAGCTGAGAACGAGGCCGACGAGCGCCTGGACACGGATGCCTGGCTGGGCGCGCGCCTGATACGCGTGTATGCGAACGACTGGATGCTGGCGGCTGGCCGCTTCGCCACCTTGCTGCTGCCTTATCTGGTCGACGATACGGACGCCCTGGGCCCCAGCCGCTATCTGCAGGACACGCGCGACGCGGCCCGGGGCTGCCAGACGTATGGCGCGCAGCAGATCGAGGATGACGAGGAGGGCGGCGCCATCCACCCCGTGCACGACAAGCGCATCTCGGGCCTCGATGGCGAGGAACCGCAAGGCGAGGCGCCGGCCAGGCCGGGCGGCGGCCAGCTGCGCGAACCGTTCGAGCTGGGCGATATTTTAAAGGCCTCGGGCATCGACCTGAGCGACCATGAAATCGCCATCCGCTATTACCGCGAACGGGCCTTGCCGCACCTGGTGGCGTTTCCCAGCCGCCCCGCGCCCGAGTCGCAGGAGCCGCAGATGGAAGGGCTGGAAGCGTGGGAAGTCGGCGATCCGCTGGAGGAAATCGACTGGCTGCAGTCCGTGATGCAGTCGCCGCGCCCCGTGCCCGGCGTGAGCACCGTGCGCAGGGTCTATGGCCGCGAACCGGCGCGCGCACTCGATGCCGTGCCCGTCGACCTGGACATGTACGTGGACAGTTCCGGCTCCATGCCGAACCCGCAGGCGCACACTTCCTTCCTGACCCTGGCCGGCGCCGTCATCGCCCTGTCCGCCCTGCGCGCCGGCGCGAAAGTGCAGGTGACCCTGTGGAGCGGCAAGAACGAGGTGATGCAGACGCCCGGTTTCGTGCGCGACGAAGACATGATCCTGGGCGTGCTGACGGAATTTTTTGGCGGCGGCACCTGTTTCCCCATCCACTGCCTGCGCCAGACCTATGCGGGCAAGCGCGAACGGCCCGCGCACATCCTGATGATTTCCGACGACGGCATCACCACCATGTTCGACAAGGATGAACTGGGCAACAGCGGCTGGGATATCTCGGCGAAAGCGCTGGCCCGGGGCGGCGCGGGCGGCACCATGGCCCTGAACCTGGAGCACGAATGGGAGGGAGCGGCGAGCCACAAGTGGCTGCAGCAGACCTATGACGACCTGAAACGCGCGCGCCGCGAGCAGGGCTGGGATATCCACGCCGTCGAGCGCTACGAGGACTTGCTGGAATTTGCGCGGGCGTTCAGCCGGCGCCACTATGTTTAAATTACCCCAACGGCTACACCGTGGGTCGGACCCTGAGGGTCCGACCCCGGCAGTTGCATTCTGGGGTTTGCATTCAAAGTAAAATGATGAACACTTCTGGTCCATTGCTCGAAACCTTGACCCACCGCCTGGCCGACACGCCCGTCGAATTCCTCGCCGAGCCCCGCATCGCCGGCGTCGCCAATGCGCAGGCCGTGGCGGTTGCCGCGCTGGTCAACGACATTGTGCTGCTGCATGGCGCGCGCGCGCCGGCCGCGTCGCTGCAGGGCTTTCTCGGCGCGCAGGTCAAGGCCGACCGCAACCGGCTGGCGCTGGCCATGATCCTGTGCTGGCTGCTGGCCGACGACTGGTTCATCAGCCAGCAGCTGCCGCAGCAGGACTTGCTGCAAGTGCTGGGCGAGGCGGCGCGCGAACTGGCCGCCAGTACGCCGGCGCACCAGTTCACGCAAGACCCGGAGCGGCGCGAGGAACTGGCGCGCATCGTGCTGGCGCGCCTGGGCTTTCGTCCGCGCGACGAAAGCGTGGCGCAGGCCACGGACAGATTGTCCGCCATCAGCGGCACGGAGCGCCGGCGCCTGCTCGAAGCGAGCCGCCTGGCCGAGCAGCGCGCGCGGGAAATCCGCGAGGCGCTGGCGAAGAAGGCGGCCGAGGAATCGGCCGACAAGTGGTCGCGCGAATGACGCTCGCTGGCAAACCTGACGCCAACCTGCCGGGCGGCGCCTGGGAATCGGACCGCGATTACTGTCCCACCCTGACGCCGGCGGGAGCGCGCATGCTGGAAAAGCTGCGCAGCCATCCCGCAGCCCCCCGTTACCGCAACCGCAGCGGCAACAAGCTGCAGGCCGGGGAAGTGGCGGCCTTGCACGCGTATGAGCGCGAGGTCATGGACGCGGCCATACGCTGGAGCGCCGCTGCGCCGCCATCCTGGCTGCCGGCTTTTCTCAGGGACGTTTACGCTGGCGTGCCGTATTACCGCGCCTGCGGTTCGCCCCCCGCGCATCTTGCCGATGTGGCGCCCGTCAGCCGCGCCGAGCTGGCGCACGATATCGCCGCCTTCGTGCCCGACGATGCGGACCTGGCGCGCATGATCAATTTCCAGACCACGGGCACCACGGGCCACCCGCTGATGATCGCCTCGCACCCGCTGGTGGCGGGGCGCTACCTGGCCTTCCACAAGCGAGCGCTGCGCCGCTTCGGCGTCACCCTGCGCCATGGCGCGGGACAGGTGGGCGTGATGCTGCTGGGGCACCAGCGCCGCTGCTTCACCTATGTCTCCGTCACGCCGACCATGCACGAATCGGGGCTGGCGAAGATCAACCTGCATACGGACGACTGGCGTGACCCGGACGACCGCGCGCGCTACCTGGACGCGATGGCGCCCGAACTGGTCGCGGGCGACCCGATCTCGTTCGCGGAACTCCTGACCCTGCCCATGGCGCACCGTCCGGCCGCGCTGCTGTCCGTCTCCATGATGCTGTTGCCCGGCATGCGCGCGCGCCTGGAACAGCGTTTCGGCTGCCCCGTGCTCGACATTTATTCGCTCAATGAAGTGGGGCCGGTGGCCGTCTACGACGAGCGGGCGGGCGGCCACGTGCTGCTGCAGCACCGGCTGTACGTGGAAATCCTCGACGCGGACGGCCGGCCCGTGCCAGAGGGCGCGCGCGGCGAAATTACCGTGACGGGCGGTTTTAACTTTTGCCTGCCCCTCGTGCGTTACCGCACGGGCGACTACGCCTCGCTCGCGCATGGCCCCGACGGCCCCGTGCTGGTGGGCCTGGCAGGCCGCAGTCCCCTGCGCTACAGGACGCTCAAGGGCGAGTGGATCAACAATATCGACATCACGCACGCCCTGAAACCGCTGGCCATCGCCCTGTTCGGCGTGCACCAGCATGGCGACGGCGCCGTCGTGCTGCGCCTGGTGCCGAACGCCATGCCGCTGGCCGGCCGGGCGCGGGCCTTGCTGGCGCCCTTTTTCGGCGCCATCTCGGTCGAGACCCTGCTGGCGGAAGACAAGATCATTCAATACACCTCGGATTTACAGGAAGCAGTGGCATGAATCTTTATAAACGCGGCCTCGTGGTGGGCAAATTCTGTCCGCTGCACCTGGGCCATGAACTATTGATACAGCGCGCCACGGACGCCTGCGAAGAACTGCTGCTGGTCAGCTACACCAAGCCCGAATTTCCCGGCCTGGAACCGGCGCGCCGGGAACGGTGGCTGCGCGCGCGCTTCCCGCAGGCGCACATCGTGGCGCTCGACGATGCGCGCCTGGCCGCCCTGTGCGCGGCGCGCGGCGTGCCGGCGCGCGCGCTGCCGCACAACGACGCCGATGGCGACGACCATCGCCACTTCATGGGCTGGCTGTGCTGGACGGTGCTGGGCTTGCCCGTCGATGCCGTCTTCACCAGCGAAGACTATGGCCCCGGCTTTGCGCAGGTGCTGGAGCGGCATTACGCAAGCGGGCCGGTGGCGCACGTGAGCGTGGACCAGGCGCGAACCCTGGTGCCCGTGTCCGGCACCCTCGTGCGGCAAGACCCGCAGGCGCACGGAGCTTTCCTGTCGCCCGTCGTGCGCGCCGATTTTGTGACGCGCGTGTGCGTGCTGGGCGGCGAATCGAGCGGCAAGAGCACCCTGGCGCAAGCGCTGGCGGCGCATTTCGATACTTGCTGGGTGGCCGAATATGGCCGCGAGCTGTGGGAAAGTCAGGATGGCGTACTGCACTATGACGATCTGCTCAGGATAGGCCGCGAACAGCTCAAACGCGAGGCGCAGGCGGCCATGACAGCGCGGCGCTGGCTGTTTTGCGACACCTCGCCGCTGACCACGTACTTTTACTGCGTCGAGATGTTCGGCAAGGCCGAGCCGGAACTGGCCCGGCTGGCCGAACACCATTACGATCTGGTCGTGCTGTGCGCGCCCGATTTCCCCTTCATCCAGGACGGTACGCGCCGCGACGAGGATTTCCGCGCGCGCCAGCACGCCTGGTACCAGGCGGAGCTGGCGCGGCGGGGGATCGCCTTTGCTATCCTCGGCGGCAGCGTGCGGCAAAGGATCGCGGCGGTGGCCGGGCTGCTGCAGCGGCACTGAGCCGAGCCGCTGCAGCGGGCCGGGATACCGTCTGCTGCTACAGCGGCCGCACGGGGATGCAGATTTCGCAGGAAAATTCGCCGGTGGCCGGGTCCATCGCCGTGGCGGCGGAAAAGCGCTCGAAGCAGGGGCGTTCGTCCCATTGCAGGCCGCTGGACGGCAGCCATTCGCGCGTCATGCGCGTCCACGCGTCGGAGATGGCACTGGCCGGCCCCTTGAATTGCGCCACCGCATAGCGCCCGCCCGGCAGGGTGGTGAGGCTGGCCCGTCCCGCTGACTGGAACGAGTCCGGCACGGCAACGCAGGCGTCGTAGCGGCATTTGTCCGGCGGCGTGATACTGGGATCGTCGTGGCCGATGCCGTAGCAGGTGGCGTCGCCCAGGCCGTGCGACTGCATCCATGGCGCGACGGTGTCGCGCCAGAAGGCGCTGATGGCGGGGCCGTAAGGGCCGATGTGGCGCTGGCAAGCGACGGTGGCGGGCGGCAGGTCGAGGATGGTGACTTGCATGGGACTCTCTCTATCAAGTGGATGGGAGTGCCCATGGTGCGGGAAGTTCGGCCCGTTTTCCTGATCGCCATTGCGCATGGCCTGATCCGGATTGCTATCTTGCCGGCGCAGGCGCATGGCCGTGAGCATGGCGGCGTTCTTTGCGGCGACGCCGGCGCGCCAGGCTGTCGGCGTGCAGCCGAATTTCAGCTTGAAGGCGCGCGCAAACGCTTCGCCGGAACCGAAGCCCGTCGCCAGCGCAATGTCGAGTATCGCTTCGCCGGGGCGGGCGGCCAGCCGCAAGGCGGCCGTTTCCAGGCGCCGGCGGCGCGCATAATCGCCCAAGGTTTCGCCCATCCAGGCGGCGAACACGCGGTGAAAGTGGAAACGTGAAAAATGCGCGACGTCGGCCAGCTGCGCCAGGTCCAGCGGCGTGTCGAGGTGGCGGTCGATGTGGTCGAGCACGGCGTTCATGCGGCGCGCATATTCGGCGCGGAACAGGCCGGATGCCGGCTGTTCAGGGGGAATAGGAGGGGAAGACATGGCACCGATTATGGCATGAAGTCCCCTCCGGGGGGCGTGTGCCTCAGGCCGCGTTCAATGCCTGTTCCAGGTCTTCGCGCAAGTCGTCGATATGCTCGATGCCCACGGACAGGCGCAGCATGTCTTCGGACACGCCCGCCTTGGCCAGTTCTTCTGGGTTGAGCTGGCGGTGCGTGGTGGAGGCCGGATGCGTGGCCAGCGACTTGGCGTCGCCGATGTTGACCAGGCGCGTAAACAGCTGCAGGGCGTCGAGCACGCGGGCGCCGGCCGCGCGCGGGTCTTCGCCTGCCGCCAGCTTCAGGCCGAAGGACAAAATGCCCGAGGCGCGGCCATGCATGTATTTTTTCACCAGCGCGTGGTCCGGGTGGTCTTCCAGGCCCGCGTAATTGACCCACGCGACTTTCGGATGGTTTTTCAGGTGTCTGGCCAGGGCCAGCGTGTTGTCGCAGATGCGGTCCATGCGCAGGGCCAGGGTTTCGATGCCCTGGATCAGCTGGAAGGCGGAGAGCGGCGAAATGGCCGCACCCATGTTGCGCAGCGGGACGACGCGCGCGCGGCCGATGAAGGCGGCGGGACCGAACGCTTCCGTGTAGACCACGCCGTGGTAGGACACGTCCGGCTCGTTCAGGCGCTTGAAGCGCTGCTTGTGCTCGGCCCAGGGGAACTTGCCGCTGTCGACGATGGCGCCGCCCACGGTGGTGCCGTGGCCGCCCAGGTATTTGGTCAGCGAATGGACGACGATGTCGGCGCCATGCTCGATGGGGCGGAACAGATAGGGGCTCGGTACCGTGTTATCGACGATCAGCGGGATGCCGTGCGCGTGCGCGATTTCGGCCAGCTTGGCCACGTCCGTCACATTGCCCAGCGGGTTGCCGATCGATTCGCAGAAGATGGCCTTGGTGCGGGAGTCGATGAGGGCGGCGAAGGTTTCGGGCTGGCGCGCATCGGCGAAGCGCACTTCGATGCCGATCTGCGGCAGGGTGTGGGCAAACAGGTTGTAGGTGCCGCCATACAGCTGGCTGGCGGAGATGAAATTGTCGCCCGCCTCCGCGATGGTCTGGATCGCGTAGGTAATCGCCGCCATGCCCGAGGCCACGGCCAGCGCGGCCACGCCGCCTTCGAGCGCCGCCACGCGCTTTTCCAGCACGTCCTGCGTGGGATTCATGATGCGCGTGTAGATATTGCCGGCCACCTTGAGGTCGAACAGGTCGGCGCCATGCTGGGCATTGTCGAATGCGTAGGCCACCGTCTGGTAGATGGGGACGGCGGCGGCCTTGGTGGTCGGGTCGGGGGTGTAGCCGGCGTGCACGGCCAGGGTTTCGATTCTCATGTGGTCTCCGGTTCGAATGGTCTGCGAGGGTGAAGCGTTTGAAATTCGCAGCCATTGTGCCATGCGCCCGTTAGCTCGATGCTACGCTTGATAGAATATTAAGTCATAAGCTAGTGCTGTCTTGATATAAGTCATGCAGCTCCGCCTGGCCGATGAACCGTTCATGCGTGCCATGCTGGGCGCAGGCAAACGCGCCGCCGATGGCGCCGCGGCGCATGGCGGTGTCCAGGCCTGCGCCACCGAGCCAGGCGTGCAAAAACGCGGCCACGAACGAGTCGCCCGCGCCGTTGCTGTCCACCACGGGCAGGTCGAGTGGCGCGCACGGGAAGTGGCGGACCTGCTCGCTGCCCCGTTCCAGCAGATAGGCGCCGTGCGCGCCGGCCATGGCGATGACAAGCTGCGCGCGGCCTTCCGAAAGAATTGCGCGCATGACGGACTCTCTGCGCTCGCCCAGCGCGGCCGTGCTGAGGAATACCAGGTCGGCGCGCAGCGCAAACACCTTGTGGTGCGGGTTGACGCCATCCCAGTCATGCAAATCGGTCGACACCGTGGTGCCGCACGCTTGCGCGTCGTCAAACAGCGCGGCCACCCAGCCCATGATGGAAAAGTGCGCGTGGCGCGCCGGCCCCAGGTAGGGAAGATAGAAAGCGGCGGGCATGCGCACGTCTTCCGGATGGCGGCCGTCGTACAGCGACAGCCGGCGCCCTTGCGGGTCGACCAGGTTGACGCTGCGCCGCGTGCCCGACGGTTCGACGAGATGCGAAAAATCGAGCTTGGTCTCTTTATAGCGCTGCAGGATGGCCGCGCCCTGCGCATCGTCGCCGATGAAGTCGATGAACTTGCAGCGCAGGCCCAGCGCGTGGCAGCCGAGCGCCACGCCATTGCCCGTGTGCGCCACGTAGTCGCGGATGGGCGGCACGTGCAGCGAATCGGCCACGGGCAGTTGCAGGCCGGGGACGCGCACGATGGTGTCGATGCCGGCGCCGCCGACCACTAAAATGTCATAGGTACTCATGGTGCCGCCTTTTCCAACAGGACGGTGCCGGCCGCGTTCACGGCGACGGCGCCATCTTTTACCAGGTATGTTTGATGCGTGTAGGCGTCGCGCAGCAGGGCGCCATCGGCAAAGACGCCGTGGACTTTCAGTTCGAGCGCCCCCTGCGCCTCGGGCACGGCGATGACGGCGTCATCCTGCGTCACGCGGGCGAATGCATACGGTTTGTCCTGGATCAACCGATGCGCGCCGCGCGCCAGGGCGGGGTGGCGCAGGCGGAACTGGCCCAGCTTGCGCGCATGCGCGAGGGTGGCCGCATCGAGCGAGTCCCAGTTCATGTCGGAGCGTGTGGCCTGCTGTTCGTCGCCGACGGGCGCCGCGCCAGGCTGGCGCGCGCTTTCGTCGCCATAGAACAGCTGCACGCCGCCCGGCGCCAGCAGCAGGGCGCTCAAGCCATGTTTCAGCCGCTCGCGCGGGAACAGGCTGGTGTCGTGCGAGGAGATATACGACAGGATGTCGTAGCGGGGCTCATTGCCAATGCGTTTACCGAGCAAGCCCGCGTACTGGCGGTAGACGCCATCGATGCTTTTCCAGTCGCCGCCGGCGCGGCCTTGAAAATCGAAATTGATCATCGAGTCGAAGCCGGCGTCATGCCAGCCGCTGCGCTCGGGGCCATGGCCCCACGCTTCGCCCGTCATCCAGAAGGGTGCGTCATCGATCTTTTGTTCGGGATGGCGCGTTTTCCAGTCTTGTAATGCCTCTGTGGCGGCCGCGCGCAGGGCCAGCCAGCTGCTCGGTTCCACGTGCTTGACGGTGTCGGCCCTGAAACCGTCGACGCCGAATTCGCGCACCCAGTCGGCCAGCCAACTTACCAGGTAGCCGCGCACGGTGGTGCCGGGCAGGGTGACGGCGCGCGTGTCCGCCTTGCGCTGCAAAATCGGCGGCAAACCCACGGCCTTGGCGCTCTCCGTGCGGAAGTCGGGCAGATACGCCAGCTGCATCGTGTAGTCGTCCTTGCCGCCGTCGGGGTAGCCGGGCAAGCCGGCGCGCACCCAGTCCGGGCCCCACCATTGTGCGAAATCAAAGTTGTTGTAGTCGATGAAGCTGTGATAGTCGCGCAGCGTGGCTTTTTCATGGCCGGGCCACAGCACGGGCACCTTGTATTCGGCCAGGGTGCGCAAGTCCGCGTAGCCGGGGTGGTTCAGCACCACGTCGAACAGCACGCGGATGCCTTGCGCGTGGGCGGTGTTGATCATCTCGCGCAGTTCCTCGCGCGTGCCCATGTTGGCGTCCATGGTCGTGTAGTCGAGCGCCCAGTAGCCGTGGTAGGCGTAATGCCGGAATTGCTGCTTGCCGCCCACCACCCAGCCGTGGATCTGCTCGTACGGCGCCGTGATCCACAGGGCGTTGACGCCCAGGTCCTTGAAATAGCCGGCTTTGAGCTGCTGCGTGATGCCGGCGAGGTCGCCGCCGTGAAAGCTGCCGACGTCGCCGCCTTGCGGGTCGGCGGCGCGGCCATAGGAATTGTCGTTGCCGGGATTGCCGTTGGCGAAGCGGTCCGTCACGGCAAAGTAGACGATGGGGTTGTCGGCAAAGCTGAGGCTGCCTGCCTGCGCCGAAGCGCTGAGCAAGAGGGCGGCCAGCGCAGTCAGGGCGCGGCGCATGGTCAGCCCTTCACGCCGCCAGCCGTCAGGCCGGAGATCATCCACTTCTGCGCCAGCAGGAACACGGCCGTGATGGGCAGGCCGGACAAAATGGCCGCCGCGGCGAAGTCGCCCCACAGGTATTTTTGCTCGTACAGGAATAGTTTCGAGCCGACGGCCAGGGTCAGGTTGTTCTGCTCATGCAGCAGCACGGAAGCGATCGGGTATTCGATGATGGCGCCGATGAACGACAGCAGGAACACCACCATCAAAATGGGTACCGTCATCGGCAGCAGCACGTAGACAAACGCCTGCCACTGCGTGGCGCCGTCGACCTTGGCCGCTTCCTCGATCTCGATGGGGATGGTTTGATAGTAGCCCTTGATGGTCCAGATGTGCATGGCGATGCCGCCCGTGTAGGCCAGTACCAGGCTGCCGTGGTGGTCGATGCCCAGCCATGGCACGTAGCTGCCCAGCAGGTCGAAGATGGCGTAGATGGCCACCAGGGCCAGCACGGCGGGGAACATCTGCAGCAGCATCAGGGCGGACAGCGTCTGCGACTTGAAGCGGAACTGCATGCGCGCGAACGCATACGCGCAGGTGGTCGACAGCAGCACGGTGACGGTGGCGCTCATGGTGGCCACCTTGATGGAATTCCACAGCCACAGCAGCACGGGAAAGTCCGGCTCGACGAGGGCGCCGTTGGCGGCCTGGTAGGACATGCCCAGGGCCAGGCGCCAGTGCTCGAAGCTGATTTCGGGCGGTATCAAGCTGCCCGAGGCAAAGTTGCCTGGGCGTAATGAAATCGACAGGATCATCAGGAAGGGAAACATCACCAGCGCGATCAGCGCGATCACGGCGACGTGGGCCGCCAGGATGCGCCAGCGGTTGGAACGGTCGACAACGATAGCCATGGTCTGTCCTTTATGCTTTGTTCATGCGCGTCAGGCGCATGTTGACCAGCGAAATCGCGGCCACGAGGAAGAAGATCAGGGTCGAGATGGCGGCGGCCAGGCCGAAGTTCTGGCCGGAATCCTCGAATGCGATGCGGTAGGTGTAGGACACGAGCAAGTCCGTGGTGCCGGCCGGTAAGGTTGTGTCGAGGAAATCGGGACGCCCGCCCGTCAGCAAGCTGATCAGTACGAAATTATTAAAATTGAAACCCAGGCTGGCCACCATCAGCGGTGTCAGCGGCTTGATGATCAACGGTAACGTTATCTTGAAGAAATTCGTCAGCGGGCCCGCGCCGGCCAGGGCCGACGCTTCGTACAGGTCCGACGGAATCGCCTTGATCAGGCCCATGCACACGACCATCATGTAGGGGTAGCCGAGCCAGGTGTTGACGATCAGGATCATGGCCTTGGCCAGGGTGGTGTCCGAGAACCAGGCGGGCTTGATGCCGAACAGGGCGTCGAGCACGAGGTTGATTTCGCCGAAGTTGTTGTTGAACAGCCCCTTGAAGACCAGGATGGAAATGAAGCCCGGTACGGCATACGGCAGGAACAGCAGGGTGCGGTACAGGCCGCGGAAGCGCAGCGCATCCCAGTTCAGCAGTACGGCCAGCATCATGCCCAGGCCAGTCGTGGTGGCCACGCTGATCAGGGCGAAAACGATGGTCCACACAAAAATACGCAGGAAGGGGCCGCGGAATGCTTCGTCGGAGAAAATCTTGACGAAGTTGGCGAAGCCGACGTTGACCTTGAAGCCCGGTTCCAGTTTCGTGCCATCCGGCATTTCATAAAAGCCCGTCTTGAAGTTCGGTGTCACGAGTTCGCCCGTGGCGACTTTTTTGAGGGTGTGGTCAGGGAGTTGCTTGTAGACATGCGCGACGGGGCCGAATTCGCGCAAGCCCACCATGCGCAGCTCTATCCTGTTCGGCAGGACCAGGGTGAGCAGCTTCAAGTCCTTTTGCAGGGCGATGATGTCCTTGATGGGCAGGGCGGGGGCCAGCACGGGCGCCTGCACGGGGTCCGGCGGCGCCACCTCCACGTTCAGCGGCACGGCGCGCTTCAGGGCCAGCGGTGCCGTCAGCAGGATTTCGCCCGTGTCCGGGCTTTCCAGGCGCAAGCGGTATTCCTTGTTGTCCGGGTGCACGGTCATCGCATAGCCGGCGCTTTCCACGCGCTGCGTCTCGTCGAGCAGGTACTGCGTGGCGCGCTCGTAGGTGAGCAGGTTGCGCGAACTGAAATTGGTAAAACCGATCGACACCGTGTACACGAGCGGCAACAGCACGAAGACGATGACGGCCGTAATGCCGGGAAACAGGTAGCGGTAGGCATAGGCGCGCGGCGACGTGAAGACAAACGTCGTCAGGGTCAGCAAGCCGAGGAAGACGGCGGCCAGCATGGTCTGGCCGGAAATGTACAACATGAAGAGCAGATACAGACCCAGCGCCATGCTGATGGTCAATACCGTAGGGCCGATAAACTTGCGCACGATGGATACCTGTGAAGATGGTGAAAGACCCGGGGGGCATGCGCGCCGGTGGCGCGCATGCCGGCCCCGGAGGGGCTAGCCCCTTGAGTGACTTAGTTTGCCGTCGTGATCCGCTTCGCCGCCGCATCCAGACCTTCCTTGGTGCTCTGGCGGCCTTGCGTGATGTTTTCCAGCGCCGATTGCATCGACGACCAGAAACGGCCCATTTCCGGGTTGTTCGGCATCGGGCGGCCCGCTTGCGCGCTTTCCATCGTCGCCTGGATGTTCGGATTCGATTTCAGCTCGGCAAACAGCACCTTGTTCGCTGGCGTGCCCAGTGGAACGTCGGCATTGATGGTTTTCAAGCCATTGATCTGCAGCATCTGGTTTTCCAGGAATTCCGTTGCCAGGTCCTTGTTCGGGCTGGCTTTTGAAATCATCGCGCCCAGCACGCCGACGAACGGGGTGGCCGTCTTGCCGGCCACGGTAGGGATGGTCGCCACGCCGAAATTGATCTTCGACTTGCGCGCGTTATCCCACGACCAAGGGCCGTTGATCATCATGGCGATCTTGCCCTGGTTGAAGCCGGCTTCCATTTCCGCGTAGCCGGCGCCCTTGGCCATGGCGCCACTGTTGATCAAGGTCATGACGGCGTTCACGCCGGCCACGGCACCGGCATTGTTCACGCCGGTTTTCGTCGCGTCGTAGCGGCCGTCGGACTTGACTTCAAACGGGAAGCCGCCGCCGGCGCCCAGCAGGGGCCACGTGAAATAGGTGTTCGTGTAGTCCCACAGGATGGCTTTCTTGCCTTGCGCCGACAGTTTCTTGTCCAGCGCGGCGATTTCCTCGAAGGTCTTCGGCGGATTCGGCACCAGGTCCTTGTTGTAGACGAGGGCGACGGCTTCGATGGACATCGGGTAGCCCCAGGTCTTGCCGCCCACGGTGAAGGCGTTCCACGCCAGCGGCAGGATGGCGGCGCGCGCTTCCTTGCTTGGCGTCAATGGTTGCAGCAGGCCGGCATCGATCCAGCCGCCGATGCGGTCGTGCGGCCAGATCCAGATGTCCGGGCCCTTGCCGGCGGCGGCGGCCTGCTGGAATTTGTTGGGTGCATCTTCCGGATGCTCGACGACGACCTTGACGCCCGTCTTTTTGGTAAATTCCTCGCCGACCTTGGCCAGGCCCTTGTAGCCTTTGTCGCCATTGATCCAGATCAACAAGGTGCCCGCTTCGGCCGCATTGGCCAGGCTGACGGCGGCCAGGTTGCCGATGCCGGCCAGGGCGGCGGCGATCAAGGTGGTTTTG
Source organism: Janthinobacterium sp. GW458P (assembly GCF_002127585.1). Taxonomy (GTDB): domain Bacteria; phylum Pseudomonadota; class Gammaproteobacteria; order Burkholderiales; family Burkholderiaceae_D; genus Janthinobacterium. The sequence continues at coordinate 27,450 of NZ_NEGZ01000052.1, read as the reverse complement.
ATGAAGCTGCGTTTCGGGTGCGTGAAGGACATGTCAATCTCCAGTTGTCTTTTTTTATGTTGATTAAGTTTCAAGGCTGAACCGATGCAACCAGGCCAGGCGGCGCCTGTAGCGCCTGGCCCGCAAAAGGGAAGGCTTCAGGTACGGGTCTGGCCATGCTCGTCGAACACGTGGACGCGGGAGGGCGCCACTTGTAGCGCCACGGACTGGGCAATCGCCCAGTCCGTATCGGCATCGGCGCGCACCACCAGCGGCTCCTCGCCGCCGGGCACCTGTACATACAGGTAACTGATGTCGCCCAGTTTTTCCACGGCCTGCACGGTGGCCGTGATGGCGGAGGCGGCGCCGGGCGCGCACGCCTGCACGTGCTCGGGGCGCGCGCCGATGGTGACGGGGGTGCCGCTGGCCAGCGGCTGCGTCAACGCCGCCTGCAGCATGCCGCCGGCCGTCGTGGCGATCGCGGCCACGCCGTCCGCATAGCTGTGGATCTTGCCCGTGAGGAAATTCATGCGGGGCGAGCCGAGGAAGCCGGCGACGAACAGGTTGGCGGGATGGTGGTACAGCTCCAGTGGCGCGCCCACCTGTTCGATGCGGCCCGCGTTGAGCACGACGATGCGGTCGGCCAGGGTCATCGCCTCGACCTGGTCATGCGTGACGTAGATCATGGTCGAGCGCAACTCGCGGTGCAGATTCGCCAGTTCGATGCGCATCTGCACGCGCAGCGAAGCGTCCAGGTTGGACAGCGGTTCGTCGAACAGGAAAACGTCGGGCTTGCGCACGATGGCGCGGCCGATGGCCACGCGCTGGCGCTGGCCGCCCGACAAGTCTTTCGGTTTGCGTTCGAGCAAAGGTTCGATGCGCAGGATCTGGGCGGCGCGTTGCACGGCGTCGGCAATCTGTACCTTGTTCATGCCGGCCAGTTTCAGGCCGAAGGCCATGTTCTGCGCCACGCTCATGTGCGGGTACAGCGCGTAGCTCTGGAACACCATGGCGATGCCGCGCTTGGCGGGCGGCACGTCGTTCATGCGCGTCTTGCCGATGAACAAGTCGCCGCCGCTGATTTCTTCCAGGCCGCAGATGCTGCGCAGCAAGGTCGATTTGCCGCAGCCGGACGGGCCCACGAAGACCATGAATTCGCCATCGGCGATCTCCAGGTCGATGCCGTGCAGGGTTTGCACGTCGCCATATGCCTTCTTCAGCCCTGCTAATTTCAGTCCTGCCATGTCGTCCTCACTGTGTCTATCCGTCCCCGCTGATGCGCGGGGCTCGTTATTGTAATTGGCGGCATGGCCGCCCAAGCCTGCGATTTACGCCAGGATGCCGAACCAGGCGCCATGCGGGGGCAGGGTGATTCGGCTGCCTTGCTTGTCGCCAGGCAAGCCATGGCCGGCCAGGTCGGCTGCCGCCGCGGCGGCCGGCCAGTCGAACGTGACGGCTTGCGTGCCCAGGTTGAAGGCGGCCAGCACGGACGGTTCACCGGCCAGGTCGCGGCGCAGGGCCAGCACGGGTTCCGGCGCATCGAAGAAGACGATATCGCCGCGCAGCAATTGCGGCAGGGTACGGCGCCAGGCGAGGATATTTTGCGCGAACTGCAAGGGTGAAGCAGCATCGTTTTCTTCGACATCCACGGCGCGCGCCAGGTGTTCCGGCGGCACGGGCAGCCAAGGTTTGGCATTACTGAAGCCGCCATGCGGCGCATCGGCCACCCATGGCATCGGCGTGCGGCAGCCGTCGCGGCCCTTGAACTGGGGCCAGAACGGGATGCCGTACGGATCTTGCAGCGCCTCGAAAGCAATGTCCGCCTCCGTCAGCGCCAGTTCGTCGCCCTGGTACAGGCACGGCGTGCCTTTCAGCGCCGCCTGCACGGCCAGCACCACCTTGGCCAGCGAAGGCGACGGGTTCTCGCCGCCCCAGCGCGTCATGACGCGCACGCTGTCGTGGTTGCCCACGGACCAGGAAGCCCAGCCATCGGCCACTTGCGCTTCGAATTCTTCCACCTGGGTGCGGATGTGCGCGGCGGAAAACTCCGCCGTCAGCAAGTTGAAACTGTAAGCCATGTGCAGCTTGTCGGCGCCCGTGTAGGCGGCCATGGTGGCCAGCGCATTGTCGTCGCCCACTTCACCGATGGAAATGGCTTGATATTCGTCAAGGATGGCGCGCACGCGCTGCAAATAAGCGATGTTTTCCGGCTGCGTCTTGTCGTACACGTGCGCCTGCATGCCGTAGGGGTTGATGGCCGACACGCTGCTCGCGTCGCGCTGGGCGGCGGGCGGATTGTCGCGCAGCAACTGGTCGTGATACGGGAAATTGCAGGAATCGAAACGGAAACCGTCGACGCCGCGCTCGAGCCAGAAACGCAGGTTGTCCAGCTGCGCCTGCTGCACGGCCGGATTATGGAAGTTCAGGTCGGGCTGGCTGGCGAGGAAATCATGCAGGTAGTACTGGCCGCGGCGCGGCTCCCATTGCCAGGCGGAACCGCCGAACACGGACAGCCAGTTGTTCGGCGCCGTGCCGTCCGGCTTCTGGTCGGCCCACACATACCAGTCGGCCTTGGGATTGTCGCGGCTGGAGCGGCTTTCCACGAACCAAGGGTGGACGTCGGACGAGTGCGACAGCACCTGGTCGATCATCACTTTCAGGCCCAGTTCATGGGCGCGCGCCACCAGGCGGTCGAAATCGGCCAGGGTGCCGAACATGGGGTCGACGTCGCAGAAATCGGCCACGTCGTAGCCGAAGTCTTTCATTGGCGACGTGAAGAAGGGCGAGATCCACACGATGTCGGCGCCCAGGGCGGCGATGTAATCGAGCTTGGAGGTAATGCCGGGCAAGTCGCCGATGCCGTCGCCATTGCTGTCGAGGAAGCTGCGTGGATAGACCTGGTAGATGACGGCGCTGCGCCACCAGTCGGCGGGCAGGTGGGCGAGATTGTTCTGGATGGTCGGCATGAATGATTTCTTAAAAAAGTCGCCTGTAGCTTCAGCTATCAGGGCGAGCGCTGCTGGTTGGTAGGCAAACGTCTTATTTTAAAATTCAAAGCGCTTTGGGTATGAAATGAGTATAGTTCAAAGCGCTTTGAAAAGTAAAGCGATACGCGCGCCAGACATACGATTTTTTTATGAGGGTGATTCAGGAGGGAAAAACAGAGCGGAAGAGGGCGTTTTACGAAACCCCAAGCGGAGGCTGGGGGCGGACCCTGAGGGGGAATGCGTCGCAATGGGACGCATCCCGATCACACAGTGACTGCCCCCAGCTTTCTGCTGCGGGCCAATGCACTATTGAGCTACATAATGACAGGCCCCGCCGACTCGCCCGGCAGCAGTTCGCACGGCCACAGTTCCTGCAGGTCGGTGGCGGGCGTGCCGTCCATCAGGGCCAGCAGCATCTGGATCATCTTCGCGCCGGCGCCGCGCGGGTCGGGCTGGACGACGGTGGTGACGTTGTGGCCGGCCAGGGAATCTTCCATCACGCCCCAGACGATCAGCGACATCTCGCGCCCGATGGCGATGCCCGCGTCGAGCAGGGCGCGCACGGCGCCCACGCCCGACATGTGGTTGTCGACGATGACGGCCGTGGGGCGGGGCGAGCGGGCCAGCAGGCGCTGCATGGCCTGGTAGCCGGCGCGGCGGTCGTGCGCATTGTCGACCAGGTTGTCGGGATCGACGGCCAGGCCGCCCGCCTGCATGGCATGCTGGAAGCTGTCGACGCGCTGGCGCACGAAGTTCAGGTCCGGCGTGGCGCTGATCAGGCCGATGCGCTGGTGGCCCAGCTGCGCGAGGCGCTCGACGGCCAGGCGCATGCCCGCCTCGTTGTCGTAGTCGAACCACGCGTGCGGCTGGTTCAGCTGCGTGCGGCCGTGCGCGACGAAGGGCATGCCCTGCTGCGCCAGGTAGGCGATGCGTTCGTCGAACGGTTTTGTCCGTCCGACGATCAGGCCGTCGATGCGGCGGCCCTTGACCATGCGTTCATAGGTGGAAAATTCCTTGCTGGCCGAGGCGGGCGCGATGATCATGTCCATCTGCTGCGCTTCCAGCGCTTCGGACATGCCGCCCACGATCTCGATGAACATGGGGTCGGCCAGGTCGTTCGGCATCAGCGGGTAGATGATGCCGACGATGTTCGTGCGCCCCACGGCCAGGCTGCGCGCCATGGGATTGGGCCGGTAGCCGGCCGCCTGCGCGGCGGCCAGCACCCGTTCGCGCGTGCGTTCGCTCACTTCCGGATAGCCATTCAAGGCGCGGCTGACGGTGGTTTCGGATATTCCTAGCGTTTTGGCGAGATTTTTGAGGTTCATGGATGCTGCAGTCGGGGTCTATCCAGGGTGGGTCTTGCCTGCCTGCGTCCTGCCGGTGGGCGGGGCGCTGCAGTGCAATGCGATGGGGGGTAGTTTATCTGATAAATGCCATGGCAATCATGGGTAATGAGCTGCGGCGCCAGCGCCCAAAAAAAATACGCGGGCAAACCAGGGGCGCCCGCGCTAAAAGAGGATACTGCTGAATCACTACATGAAGCTGCCGGCCATCGCGTGCAGCGGCGAGATGGTGGATCCGGATAATGCATGCCCCAGTGAAAGCGGGCGGTGTTGCTGCCAGAGGCTGGCGCCTTGCGGCATCAGCCAGTGTGGGATGCCTCTCTTAATAGAGAGCGTCTGATAAAACGTTCAGGGCCAGGCGCAAGGGCGAAGACAGTACGCTAGTACGGCTAGCCCTTGCAACGCCGCCATGGACGTTTTTCAGATGCTCTTACCACCAGGATTCGACTTGGAAACCCATGGAGCTGCCGTTGGTCTTGCCGCCGAACACGCCCGTCGAGGACAGCGCCGATTCCGCCGCGGCGGCCGACTGGGCCGCCTTGTTCCATTTGGCGTAGGTGTAGAAGGCGCGCAGCACGGGGCGCGACCAGAAACTGTTGCCGGCCGACAATTGCGGCGCAAACGTCAGCTTGGTCAGGTTGCGGCTTTCGCCGCCTTCCGGCTTGACGATGTCGTGGCCCAGTTCCACGGCCAGGCTGTAGTTGTCCGTGAAGTGGTAGACGGGGCGCGCGCCGATCGAGGTCCACTTGCTGCTCACGCCCGCCGTTTGCTTGTCTTCGTAGACGAAGGTGCCCATGCCCGACCAGGCCCCCTTGGGCTGGATCATGATCTGTTCCGTCAGGCGCGTGACCTTGTCGTCCTTGTCGGCGCCTAGGCTGAAGCCGCCCGTGTTGGCGGCGCTGCCCTTGCCGAACTGCAAGGCCACCTTGTTGAAGCCGCCCAGCAGATTGCCTTGCGTATGCATGATGGTCAGCAAGTGGCCGCTGGCGATGGGGGCCGCGCCTTGCGCGTTGCGTTTCTGGTTGAATTGCAGGCCCAGGGTCAGTTCGCCGTCCGGGTTGACCTTGATGCCGGAAAAGCGCAGGTCGTGGGACAGGCCCATGCGCTTGCTGTCCTTGTCGTCAGCCGTGCGCACGATGGCGTAGGCCAGCTTGGCCGCGCCCAGGTCGATGTTTTCCAGGCCGGCGCCGGGGCCGCTGTTATTCCAGAAGTAGTAATCGGTGATGTGCACGTCCTGGCGGTCGTAGTAACGCTTGCCGACCCAGGCGCGCGCTTCGGCGAAGGCGCCCGTGCCGATCTTGTCGGCCACCACGTTCATTTCGCGCCACGACGGGTCCGATTGCTCCCAGTCCTGGTTCTGGTTGACGGAGAACGCCACCAGGGTATTGATGCGGAAAGTGGTGCCGTTGGCTGCCTTGAACGCTTCGCCGCCGAATTTCAGCTCGCCGTAGGTTTCGCACTCATTGCCCAGGCGATACTTGGACGAGGCGCCGGCCAGGCCGAAACAGGCTTCCTTGCCGCCTTCGCTGCTGGTGCCGAAGCCCGAGCGGATGTAGCCGCCGAAATCGATGGGCAGGGCGGCCTGGGCAGCCGACGCGCTCAAGGCCATGACGACTGCCGCTGGCATCGCCTTCAGGAAAAATGTGTTCATTGTGTCTCCAGTGTTTTTATAGGTGTGGGATGGTCGCATATCACTTGCGTAGCCAAAGCGCTTTAATTCTGTTTCAAAGCGCTTTGAGTATAGTTCAAAGCGCTTTGATCAGTAAACTGGTTTTATTCTTGAAAACTTTTGAGGTGTTGCGGAGAAACATCAGGAAGGGGCGGCGCGTGGGCGCCGCCGGATATTGCTGGAGGGGGAATGGCTGCTATTGCTAACTGGGCGGCTTAGTTGTGCGCCTTGCAGGCAGGCAGGGTGGCCGAGTCCGCTGCAGCTGGGGCCGGATGGCGCAAAAATGCCAGGATCAGCAGGGCCGAGGCCGTCGTGATGCTCGCCAGCACATACAGCAAGTGGCGGAATGCGATGCCGTATGCTTGCGCTAGTTCGGCGGCGCCCGCCTGCGGCAGCAGGGTCGCCGCGTGGCGCAGTTCGCCCAGCGCCAGGAAGGGGCCCGCCTGCGCCGCCTGTTGCGCGCCGATGCCGGCAGTGCCGCCCAGCGCTGCGACAGTAAACGTGCCCAGCAACGCGCTGACGATGGCCAGCGCCAGGCCTTCGCCCGCCACCCTCGTCGTGTTGAAGATGCCGGCCGCCATGCCGGCCCGCTCGACGGGCACGACGCTGATGGCCAGGCCGTCCATCAAGCCCCAGGGCAGGCTGATGCCGCAGCCGATCAGCAGCAGCGGTGCCAGCAAACTCAAGGATGGCTGGCCCGGCGCGCACGTCGACAGCCACAGCAGGCCGCCCGCCGCCAGCAGCAAGCCGCAGGCGCAGATATGCGCGGCGGCGATGCGCTGCGCCGCCATGCCGGCCAGGATCGGCAGCACCAGCATGGGCGCCGACAGGGCGATCATCATGCGCCCCGCGTCAAAGGCGCTGTAACCCTCGATGCCGATGAAGCGGGCCGGCAGCAGCACCAGCAGCACGACAAAGGAAAACGCGGGTGCGGCGGCCAGCAATTGCACGCCGGCAAAAGCGGGCAGGCGGAACAGCGATAAATCGAGCATGGGCCGCGCGGCGCGCCGCTCCGCGCCGATGAACGCGGCCAGCAGCAGGGCCGCGCCGCCGAACAGCCCCAGGCTGGCGGCGCTGCCCCAGCCTTTGTGCGGCGCCTGCAGCAAGCCATAGGTAAACAGCGACAAGGCGCCCGTAAACGTCAGCGCGCCGGGCCAGTCCACGCCTTGCGCCTGCGGGTCGCGCGTTTCGCGCATGGTGCGCGCAGCGGCCAGCAGGGCGGCCAGTGCGGCAGCGGCCGTGGCAATGAAGATGGCGCGCCAGCCCGTGCGGGCAATGAGCAGGCCTGCGAGGAAGGGGCCGAAGGCCAGGCCTACGCCGAAGGCCGTGCCGATCAGGCTGAAGGCGCGCGCGCGGGCGGGGCCGTCGAATTCCTGCGCCAGCGCCGCCAGTCCGCTCGACAGGGCCATGGCGCAGGCCAGGCCCTGCACGGCGCGCAGCAAGTCCAGCGCAAGCATGCCGGGCGCGGCCGCCAGGGCCAGCGCGGCGAGGAAGAACAAGCTCATGCCCGCCATGAACAGGCGCTTGCGGCCATAGCGGTCGGCCAGCGCGCCGGCCGCCATCAGGCAGCCGCCAAAGCTGAGCATGAAGGCATTCGTGATCCAGGCCAGCGCCAGCGGCGTGCCGCGCAGTTCGGCGGCGATGGCGGGAATGGCGATGGCCGGCCCCGTAAAACTGAGCGGCATGCACAGCGCGGCCAGGCAGACGGCGGCCAGCACCTGCATACGCCGTGCAGTCGCTTGGTCCGGGGCATGCGCGGGAAGATTCGTATCCATGGGAATGATTCCAGAAAAAGGGAATTCGATGATAATATGGATGCAATCCATGAGAAAGTGGCTGAAAATCCGCTCATAACGGACAAATTTTCCCTAGTGAGAAGATATGGATAATCTGAACGGCATCGTCGCCTTCGTGCGCGCGGCGGAAACTTGCAGCTATGTGGCGGCCGGGCGGCTGCTCGGGGTGTCGGCCTCGGCCGTGGGCAAGAGCGTGGCGCGGCTGGAAGAAAAGCTGGGCGTGCGCCTGCTCAACCGCAGCACGCGGCGCATCAGCCTGAGCAACGAGGGCGCGCTGTTCTACGAGCGCTGCCAGCGCATCCTGGCCGACCTGGACGATGCCGAGGCGGAATTGTCGCACCTGGCCGAGGCGCCGCGCGGCAAGCTGCGCGTCAGCCTGCCCGTGATCGGCTACCGCATCATCCTGCCCCTGCTGGCCGCCTTTACGCGCGAGTATCCCGAGATCGAGCTCGACCTCGATTTCAACGACCGCCTGGTCGACGTGGTGGCCGAAGGCATCGACGTGGCCGTGCGCAGCGGCACGCTCACCGATTCGCGCCTGATGGCGCGCGAGCTGGGGCCGTTTGCGTTTGCCATCGTCGGCTCTCCCGCGTATTTCGCCCGCCACGGCGTGCCGGCCACGCCGCGCGCGCTGGAAGGTCACGCCTGCGTGCGCTATAAATTCCCCACCACGGGCAAGCTGCAGGAATGGGCCCTGCGGCGCGCCGAGGGCGACAGCGGCGGCGAACTGCGCCTGCCGACGGCCTTGACCTGCAACAATATCGAAGCCTTGATCGGTGCCGCCGCGCAGGGCGTGGGCCTGGCCTATTTACCCGACTTTATCGTGCGCGACGCCATCGGACGGGGCGAATTGCAAGCCGTGCTGGACGAGTACCTGGAATACGCGAGCAAGTTCTGGGTGCTGTGGCCATCGAGCCGCCATCTGTCGCCGAAAATCCGCGTCTTTGTTGACCATCTGTGTACCCACCTGCATTTTTCCGCGCCCCCTCCGGCCCCCTGAACGGCCTGGCAGCCGCCATGGCGGCCAGTTGAGGAATATTCCTACCCCAAAGAGATTTTTCCTAACATCGCAGAATATTTATTTGCTGCGATGCACCACGCTACGCCGCGCAGCGTCAGCTTATATCCTTTCTGAATACCCATCATGCGTTAATTAAATTGCCATAAGGAATTTATTTATGTTAATTTCATATCTGTTTCCGCAATATTGCATCAATTTCATGGTTGTGAAGATAAGTGCAAGATGAAGCGCAATAAGCGTGTAGTAACCAACAATTAGGGGTAATCACCCCGTTTCGTTCAGGGAGTGCGCATGAAGACAGTAAGCACGACGCCGCCACATCCGGCGCCAGCCGCGACGCCTGCCCGCAAGACGGGCTTGCTGCTTGGTGGCGGTGCACCCAATTCCACATTGATCGCGGGCGCCCTGGCCGCGTTTCTCGACGAAGGCATCGAATTCGACGTCATTTCGGCCTCGGGCGCCGGTGTGCTGATGGGTTTGCTTTACACCACGCCGCACGAGGCCACGCCGCGCCAGGCGCTGCAAAGCTGGGCCGACACGGGTGTGGCGGACAGCATCTACAAGATGATTCCGATCAACTACAAGGTGTTCCAGAAGCCGGGCATGCAGGCGAGCACTTTCCGCGACGCCTTCCAGCCACCGGCCAACAATCCCTTTTTCCAGGCGTTCAAGCAAACGTTTGCGGGCATGCCCACGGCCTGGTCGGACTGGGGCAAGCTGATGGTGTCGTCGCTGTCGCCATCGGACCTGTCGGCGAAAAGCCTGGGCCTGTGCGCGCATTTGCCCTTCCTGGAAAAAGCCGTGGATTTTTCCGGCGTGGCCCGCATGCGCCCCGATTTCTACATCAATGCCTACAACCTCAGCGAGCACCGCATGCAAATCTGGGGCAAGCATGAAATCGAGCCCATCCACGTGCGGGCGGCCCTGTCGTTTCCCTTCCTGTACGCGCCCACGACCATCGACGGCAACGACTACATCGAAGGCGCGGCCCTCGATACGCTCAATTTCGACCCGTTTATCGAAGGCAAGGGCGAGCACCATGACGCCGATACCCTGGTCATCCTCGACATCCTCGGCGACGAGCGCTTGCTGCGCAAGCCGCGCAACCTGTATGACGCCTGGGTGCGCTCCATCATCACGCCGCTGGTGAAGATTTCCAGGAGCGAGCTGCGCCTGTTCGAACTCGAGCACAACACGGATGCGCGCACGGGCCAGCCCAAGCGGCGTTTGCTCAAGCTCGACCTGATGGACGGCATTCCCGAGCAGCACTGGCCCGATACCCTGGACTGGTCCAGTTCGAACATGCAGCTGCTGTTCGACGTGGGCCACAAGGCGGGCCTGGCGTTCTGCCGCCAGCATGGCGACTTGCTGCGCCGCACGCCAGAAACCTCCCCGCTGGCGGCCTAAGCTCGCGCCGCCCGCAACCGATCCCGGCCACCTGATCGGCAGCTACTCATCCTGCCTGGCCTTGCCAGGCCCCCTTTTTACTGTGAAACACCATGAATATCACCAAGCAACTAATTCTGACCCTCACCATCGCCTTGCTGGCCCTGCTATTGCTGGGCGCCGGCGGCGCCATCCAGCTGCAGCGCGCCCAGGAACGTTTTGATACCGTGCAAAACCGCATCATCCCCAGCATCCAGGGCTTGAATGCGGCCAAGGGTTTCCTGGCGGATTCTCGCCTGGCCGGCTACCGCCTGTCCGTGTTCTCCAACCTGGCCGACAAGACGGCGCTGGACAAGGCCGTGGCCGACGCCAACACGAATTTCGACAAGGTCATCGCCACCTACCGCGCCGAGCGCCTGTACGACGCCACGGACAGCAAGATGCTCGATGCCGACCAGGCCGCCATGGAGGCCTACCGCCGCGCGCTCGTGCCGTTCTTTGCCGCCGCCTACGCGGGCGACATGGATGGCGTGCGCGCCACCTTGCTTGCTGGCACGCCACTGGCCATCACGGCCGCCGCCGCGAAAAAGAGCATGGATGACCATATCGCCTACAACAACAAGCTGGTCGACGACGTGAAGGCCGAGAGCCTGGCCGCCTACGACACGGCGTTTAACACCATGCTGGCCGTGCTGGGCGTGGCCGTGCTGCTGACGGGCGCGCTGGCATGGCATATCTACCGCACCATCAGCGGCGGCCTGGGCGATATCGAGCACACGCTGGAGCGGGTCAGCGCCTCGCTGGACCTGTCCGCGCCCATGCCCGTCGAGCGCATGGATGAGGTGGGCCGTACGGCCACGGCCTTCAACAAGTTTCTCGAACGCATAGTCGGCGTGATCGCCACCGTGCGCACGTCGGCCGATACGGTCAGCGTGGCCGCCGCGCAGATTTCCGCCGGCAATGCGGACCTCTCCGTGCGCACGGAACAGCAGGCGTCTTCCCTGGAGGAAACAGCCTCCAGCCTGGAAGAGCTGACCTCGGCCGTGCGCCAGAATACGGACAATGCGCGCCAGGCGAATGCCCTGGCCGTGTCCGCCTCCGACGTGGCGCGCAAGGGCGGCGCCGTGGTGGCGCAGGTGGTGGGCACGATGGGTTCGATCAATGAATCGGCGAAGAAGATCGCCGACATTATCGGCGTGATCGACGGCATTGCCTTCCAAACCAATATTTTGGCGCTGAATGCCGCCGTGGAAGCGGCCCGTGCCGGCGAGCAGGGCCGTGGCTTTGCCGTGGTGGCCACCGAGGTGCGCAACCTGGCGCAGCGCTCGGCGGCGGCGGCCAGGGAAATCAAGGGCTTGATCGAGGATTCGGTGGATAAAGTCAACACGGGCAGCGTGCTGGTCGACCAGGCGGGCGCGACGATGGAAGAAATCGTCGCCAGCATCCTGCGCGTGACGGACATCATGGGCGAGATCGCCAATGCCAGCCACGAACAGAGCGCCGGCATCGAGCAGGTCAACCAGGCCATTTCCCAGATGGACCAGGTGACCCAGCAAAATGCGGCCCTGGTGGAAGAGGCGGCCGCCGCGGCGTCCTCGCTGCAAGACCGCGCCGTGGAGCTGGTCGACGTGGTGGCCGTGTTCCGCCTGCGTGGCGATGCGAATGGAAAATCGTTGAAAGTGGCGGGCGGCTTGCCGGCCCCGGCAGTTGCCGGCCGGCGCCTGGCGCTGCCAGGACGCAGCGTCCGCGCTTAAGGCGTGAGACTACCCCGGCATGCCGGGGTTTTTCTTTTCAGGGGCGCTGCAGCTGGCCGATCACGCTGGCCACCTTGGCGGTGATCATGTCGACCGCCGGACCATTGGCGCCATGCGGCAGGATGACATCGGCATTGCGCTTGGTCGGCTCGATGAATTGCTTGTGCATCGGGCGTACCGTTTCCAGATACTGCTCGATGACGCTGTCCACCGAGCGGCCGCGTTCGGTAATATCGCGCTGCATGCGGCGGATGAAGCGCACGTCCGAGGCGGTGTCGACAAAGATCTTCAGCGACATCATGTCGCGCAGGTCCGCGTCATACAGGGCAAACAGGCCTTCGATCACGATCACGGGGGCAGGCTTGACGGAGATGGTCTTGCTGGAGCGGTTATGCAGCGTGAAGTCGTACACCGGCATCTCGATCGTTTCGCCGTTGCGCAGGGCCTGGACGTGCTGCACCAGCAAGGGCCACTCGAAAGCCTGCGGATGGTCGTAATTCTGCTGGCGGCGCACTTCCGGGGAAAGGTGGGTCTGGTCGCGGTAGTAGTCGTCCTGCATCACGACCGAGACCATGTCGGCGCCAAACGACGCGAGCACTTGCTGGGAAACTGTAGACTTGCCGCTGCCGCTTCCGCCAGCGACACCAATGACAAATGGTTGGAAAGGAATATTATTCATGCCGAATGATACCGGAAACGGGCCCGGACTGACAGGGGGCGGCCGGTCAAGGCCCAGCCTGCGGCAATCCAATCCCGATGGTGTTACATTTAAAGAAACAGCGAACTGTGGCGTGTCCGGCTATCCCTGCAAGTATCTTTTGGCCGGTGCAAGGGAAAATCCGCGGTGCCGGGCGTTCGTGCGCTGGTAAGACTGCACCATGGGTAAATGATATGGAGATTCCAATTGATGCAAATCAGAGAAAGCATTCACATTGCCGTCCCTGCCACTGTCGTCGACCAGATTTGGAGCGAGGTCGACCGATGGCACCTGTGGGATCCTGACACCCGGCAAGCCCGGTTCAATGGGCCATTCGCGGTGGGAAGCAAGGGCAGGATCGTTCCCGGCAAGGGGATGGGCATGCCGATGCTGCTCACGGAGCGCACCGCAGGTCGCTCGTTTACCGTAGAGGCTTATATCCCGCTGTTCCGCATACACTTCGAGCACACGGTTTGCGCCGTGGATGGCGGATCGGAAGTCGCTCACCGCGTGTGGTTTACCGGCGCGCTGGCTTTTCTGTTCGGGCCAGGCGTTGCCAGGCAGGTCCGGGAGGGGCTGCCTGCAACCATGCGCTCACTCAAGGCCTACGCCGAGAAACGCCACGGGACTCTTCCATGACTGCCGGCCAGTCCTCATCGTTCGCCACGCGCGCCGCGAAGCGCGCAGGTGTGCTGCTTGTTGAGGCAGCATTTTATAGTTAGTTTCCCATCGTCAATTCCAGGCAAGGCAGCGCGTCAAATTAACGTGCCGTTCCCGTCATGATGGAATACAATTCCTGCGTGGCAGCCAGCTTGCCTGGCCAGGCCGGGTACGGCGTCACGCTTGACGACCACGGAAAGATGTTTGCCTATGACTCTGCAGTTCCCCCTGCTGGATGTGCCCCTTGCGCCAGGCGCGCCATCCAGGCTGTCCAAGCCGTTCGGCTCCCTGTTTGCCCTGACCCTGTTCTGCCTGATGCCTGCGGCGCCCGCCCTGGCGGCCGCGTCTGCCAGCAGCAGCGTCATGCTCGAAGAGCTGACCAGCACGGAGTTGCGCAGCCGCATAGACCACGGCGCGACTACCGTGCTGGTGCCCATCGGCGGCGTGGAGCAGAGCGGGCCGTATATCGCGCTGGGCAAGCACAATGTGCGCGCCGGGCTGCTGGCGCGCCAGATCGCGCAAAAGCTGGGCAACACCATCGTCGCGCCCGTCGTTTCCTACGTGCCGGAAGGCGCGATTTCCCCGCCGGCCGGCCACATGCGCTTTGCCGGCACGATCTCGATACCGCCGGCCGCCTTCGAGGCGGTGCTGGAAGGGGCGGCGGCCAGTCTGCGCCAGCATGGTTTCCGCGACATCATTTTCCTTGGTGATCACGGCGGTTATCAGAAGAGCGAACAGAATGTGGCCAACAAGCTCAACCAGGCCTGGGGGAAAGCCGCCACGGCGAAAGACGCGCGCGCCCACGCCTTGCTCGACTACTATGACATCACGCAATCGCAATATATTGCCGAGCTGCAAAAGCGCGGCTACAGCAGCGCCGAGATCGGCCTGCACGGGGGCTTGGCGGATGCGGCGCTGATGCTGGCGGCGGACCCGTCGCTCGTGCGCAGCGAAGCCATGGCGCACGGACCGAAACCGGGCGTGGCCGACGGCGTGCGCGGCGACGCCACGCGGGCGACGGCCGAGTTGGGCCAGATCGGCGTCAAGCTGCAGGTGGACGCGTCGGTGGCCGCCATCCGGAAGTTGCTGCAACGTAACAAATAAAATTCTCCGCCGGAAGTGCTGAACTTCCGGTTTTTGCAACGAAAAGACGCGAAATCACATGAAAAAACCTCAACGACGCACCATCGTCACCTTGTCCGCCCTGGCTGCCGCACTGGCCGGCCTGGGCGTGGCCAGCCAGGTCACCGGCGCCAGCACACCGGCTCCCGCCGCCGTAGCGCCGGCTCCCGCCTATTCGCCGCTGCCGGGCATGCCGCCGCTGGTGGACCCGAAAAACGTGTACGGCAGCATCGGCAGCAGCAATATGAGCCCTGTCGTCAAGGATCACTTGCGCCGGGTCTATGTGCCCAATCTGCGCTCGAACGACGTCTACGTGATTGACCAGGACAGCCTGAAAGTGGTCGACAAGTTCAAGGTCGGCAGCGGCCCGCAGCACGTGGTGCCGTCGTGGGACTTGCGCACCCTGTGGGTGGCGAACAATGCCGAGCGCACGGACAAGGGCAGCCTGACGCCGGTCGACCCCTTGACGGGCAAGCCGGGCAAGGAAGTGCCCGTCGATGATCCCTACAATATGTACTTTACGCCGGACGGCAAGTCGGCCATCGTCGTGGCCGAAGCGCGCCACCGCCTCGATTTCCGCGATCCGAAGACCATGGCCGTGCAGTATTCGATCGATACGCCCCAGTGCGGCGGCATCAACCATGCGGATTTCTCGAATGACGGCCGCTACGCCATGTTCACCTGCGAGTTCGACGGCACCATCGCCAAGATCGACCTGGTGGGCCGCAAGGTCGACGGCTATCTGAAACTGCAGATGCCCGCCAAGCGCTTTGCCGAATCCGGCCCCGTGGGCGGCCCGGCAAATGAAATCTGCAGCGTCAAGAAGGGCATGCCGCAAGACATACGCATCTCGCCGGACGGCAAGAAGTTCTATATCGCCGACATGGACGCCGACGGCGTGCACATCGTCGATGGCGCCACCCTGAAGGAAATCGGCTTCATCCAGACGGGCGTGGGCGCGCATGGCCTATACCCGAGCCGCGACGGCAAAAAGCTGTACGTGGCCAACCGCGGCACGCACCGCATCCACGGCAAGCCGAAGGGCAAGGGCAGCGTCAGCGTGATCGATTTCGCCACGGAAAAAGTCGTGTCGCAGTGGCCGATTCCCGGCGGCGGCAGCCCCGACATGGGCAATGTGAGCGCCGACGGCAAGTATCTGTGGCTGTCCGGCCGTTTCGACGACGTGGTCTACCGCATCGACACGAACAGTGGCGACGTGTCGAAGGTGAAAGTCGGGCAGGAGCCGCACGGCCTGACCGTGTGGCCGCAGCCGGGCCGCTATTCGCTGGGCCATACGGGCAACCTGCGCTAGGCAGGGCAGGCGCATGGCCATCATCGCGGAGCAACTGTGCCGGAGCGCTGGTTATGCTTGCCTAAAAGGCAATGTTGGCGCATACTGCGCTTCCTTTCCCACTACCTGCACGGAGCGCCATCATGATTCTTGATCACATCGGTTTGACTGTCAGCGATGCACAGGCCAGCAAGGCTTTCTTTTCCGCCGCCCTGGCGCCCCTGGGCGTGTCGGTGGTGATGGAAGCGCAGGGCTGGATCGGCATGGGCAAGGATGGCAAGCCCGATTTCTGGTTCGGCGCGGGCGCCGCGCCGCATGCGGGCATGCATCTCGCCTTCGCGGCGGACAACCGCGCCCAGGTCGATGCGTTTTACCAGGCCGCGCTGGCGGCGGGCGGCAAGGATAACGGCGCGCCCGGCATCCGCGCCATCTATCACCCGAATTACTACGGCGCCTTCGTGCTGGGGCCGGACGGCCACAATGTCGAAGCCGTCTGCCATGCCGCCGAGGATTGACATCAAGCATTTTCTGAAAAGCAGCGCATGAAGCCTGGCGCCACCCTGTTTGCCGACGCTGCCGGCCGCTACGCCTACGTGAGCGACGGCTTTTCCTGGCCCGCGTTTTTCTTCGGCCCCCTGTGGGCCGTGGCCAAGCGCCGCTGGTGGCTGCTGCTGCCCATGCTGGCCATGGAGCTGTGCCTGTGGTTCGGCAGCCAGTACGCGACGGGCCTGCGCATCGGCCCGCTGATGCTGCTGATGATGAGCGCGGAGCTCAGCTATCTGCTGGCGCGGGGCTGGTATGGCAACCGCTGGCTGGAAGCCTCGCTGCGCAGTCATGGCTATGCGCCCGTCATACCGTGCATGGATGCCGCCTGACACAGATTTCCTGTCCTGATACTGACGCTCGGCAAGGCCGCGGCGTCCAGCCAAAACTTTTCGCATTGCCTGCCGCACCTTTGATCCAGATCATCCCTCACCTGCGGTGCTCACGTAGCCTTGGGACTCGCGTTGCAAAGCATCTTCCCACCGATCGGATATGTTTTTTCGCGTTTCGTGGCGTAGCCCGGACGTCTGCCTGACGGTTTGACTGCCGGTGGCGCCGCCATCTGTCCACCCAACCGCTATTTAATGAGGAAACTCCATGTATCCATATTCCCGTAGTGTTACCCCAGCCGCTAAAAACCACCTGGAAGCGCAACTGGCGTTCTTCAATGGTCTGTCGAAGTCGCTGTTCCATTCGGCACAGCAATTTAACGATCTGAACATGCAATTGGCACAAGGCTTGCTGGAGGAAAGCACGATTACCAGCCAGAACCTGCTGACGGTCGAACGCGTGGAAGACGTGTTCCAGGTCGCCGCCGCCTCGGGCCAGCCGGCAGCCGAGCAACTGCGCAAGTATCAGCAACAGGTGTCGCGCCTGGCCGCCGATACCCAGGTGGAGCTGGCCAACGTCGCCGAGCAGCATGTGAATGAAACGAGCCGTACGGCCAAGGCCCTGGCCGAGGAAGTGGCCCGCACGGCATCGGAAGAAACGGAGAAGAACGTGCGCAAGCAGCAAGAAGCCATGCAGCGCATCGCCGAACCGTTCCAGGCCTATCACCAGAACGGCGCCAACCGCGAGCAGCAGCGCAGCGCGCAAAGCCGTGACGGCCAAAGCCTGCAAAGCGCCAGCCATCAGGGCAGCCAGCAATCGGCCGGCAGCGAAAGCTCGGCCAGCGGCAGCGCCTCGCAAGCGGGCGCTGCACAAAGCAAAAGCAGCAGCGCCAGCCGTAAAGAGTAAGCACGAGGCTGCTTGCGGCTGAGCCGTCAACCGGAGGCCGAGCTCCGGGCGGCGGTCAGGCGCCGTCAGGCAGCGTCATGCCTGCATACTGCTGCTCCGCTTACACAGAGCGCCCGCCCTTCACGGGGCGGGCGTTTTGTCGTAGGCGCGCTGCTCAGGGGCCGGCGTGGCCGCGCCAGGCGCGCGCGACGGCAAGGGGGCCTTATCTTTTTGAACTGTTTTCGCGGGCAGGGCCGCGTCCTCGCTGCCGTTGTTGGCATCGATGAAGGCGCCCACGGCGTCCAGTGTGGGCGCCAGCCCGCGCAAGGGCGCGGCCAGCGTGGCGACCAGGGTGGCATGGCCCACGTGGTCGAAATACGTTTCCGTCACGGGCCGGTGCAGCGCGCGCAGGGCGGCGGCCAGGCCGCCCGTGTTGCGCGCTGGATTGACCAGCTTGTCCTTGCCGGGCTTTGGGGCGATCAGCAGGGCGGGCGGGGCCGCAGTCGTCACGTGGCGTATCGGCTGCGAAGAGACGGGCGTGTCCGGGTAAAAGAACACGGGCCGGGCCGTGGGATTTTCGACCGGCAGGAAATCATAGGGACCTGCCAGGCCTATCCATCCGCGCAAATCCTGCGGGCGCATGCCGTGGCGGGCCAGCAGGCTGGCGTCGAGCGCCAGCATGGCCGCGTTGTAGGCGCCCGCGCTATGGCCCATGACGAACAAACGCGTGGGGTCGCCGCCATGGCGGCTCGCTTCCATCGCGGCCCAGGCCACGGCGCGGGCCGCATCCTGCAAAATCTCGGGATAGTGCACGTCCGGAAACAGCCGGTAATCGGCGATCACGGCCAGGTAGCCGCGCGCGGCCAGCGCGTGGCCGACGAAGGCATAGTCGGCCCGTTCGCCGGAAGTCCAGTTGCCGCCATAAAAGAACACCACGACGGGCACGGGTCCCGTGCGGGTTTTGGGGGCGTACACATCGAGTTTTTGCCGGGGCAGGGGGCCGTAGGCCAGGCCCCGCGTCACGTGCGAGGCGCTGCCGGACGAGAGGGCATTGATGGCGGTCAATGGCGAGCAGGCGATCAGGCCGGCGGCCAGGGGCAGCGCCGCCAGCAAGCCCAGCAAAGTGGTGCGCACGATCGTCATGCCGGCTCCTTGTCGTTGTGCAGTATGGTTGCAGTGTAGGCCAAGCGGGGCGCGGCGGGCAGCAGTTGTTGCAGTGGCATAGAAATTATTCAGAAACAATGTTGTCTTGCAGCAGCCATTTGCGGGCCGTGGCGATGACGGCGTCCGACAAGGTGCGCGTGAGGGGCGTCTGGATGTCCCAGGCATGCCAGGTCAGGGGCACGTCGAGCGCTTGCCCCGCCGCCACGTCGACCAGCCGGCCGGCGGCCAGCGCCGTTTCCGCCTGCAGCAGGGGCACCATGCCATAGGCATAGCCCGCTTCGATGAAGCGCACGAAGTCGCGCGCCGAACCGAGCACATGGTGCGGATAGCGGCCCGCGTAGCCGAGGCGGTGCTGCAGATAGCGCTCGTGCAGCGCATCCTTGCTGCCAAAGGTGATGGCGGGCGCCTGGCTGACGGCGTCCACCGTAAAACCATGGGGAAACCATTGCCGCGCGAATGCGGGCGAGGCCACGCACAGGTAGCGCATGCCGCCCAGCGGCGTGGCCGTCGTGCCCGCCACCAGGTCGTTGGCGCTGGTGACGCAGGCAAACACGCGCCCTTCGCGCAACTGGCTCAGGGTGTGGTCCTGGTCGTCGAGGCGGATGTCGAGCAGGCAGGACGGCGGCGACAGCAGCGGTCCCAGCGCTTCCGGTATCCACGTGGCGGCGCTGTCGGCGTTGACGGCGATGGCCAGTTCCGGCAACTGCGTGGTGGGACCGGGCTGGGCGTCGAGCGCCGCTTCGAGCAGCTTGACTTGCCGGTAGTGGGCGATCAGGCGCTGGCCCGCTTCCGTGGGCAGGGGCGGGTGGCTGCGGATGATCAATAAAGTGCCTTCCAGGTTTTCCAGGGTGCGGATGCGCTGCGACACGGCCGGCTGGCTGATGGCCAGCGCCTGCGCGGCCTTTTCAAAGCTGCCCAGGCCGATCACGGCGTCGAGTGCGGCCAATCCACGGTAATCGACGACGCGCATAAGTTTCTCTTATATATGGTTAGAATCATTCATTATACTTATATTTACTTTTTCTTTACACTGTTGAAATAGGGTAACAACTCCACTCTCCCGCGCGGTCCCCCAGGTTCCGCACCACCCTCCACCTACCTCTGATGACTTTGCCATTGCCGGCAGAGCGTGGGCGGCCGTGCGCGTGATGGAAAGCAATGGAAAGGAATCGATATGGACAGCGCAATTTTCTTGAAAGGCATGGGGCTCGGGGCGAGCCTGATCGTGGCCATCGGCACGCAAAACGCCTTCCTGCTCAAACAGGGCCTGAAGCGCCATTACGTGCTCACCTGCATCCTCGTCTGCCTGCTGTGCGATGCGATTTTGATCACGGCCGGCGTGGCAGGCATGGGCACCTTCATTGCCGACAACCCCAATTTCCTGCTGTGGGCCAAGGCCGGCGGCGCCACCTTCCTGATCGCCTACGGCTTGCGCGCCGCCAAGTCGGCCTGGCGCCCGACGGCCCTGACGGTGTCGGCCGCCAAGGCGCCGGAAGGCTATTGGGCCGTGATCGGCGCGGCGCTGGCGTTCAGCCTGCTGAACCCGCACGCCTTCCTCGACACGGTGATCCTGCTCGGCTCGATCGGCGGCCAGCATGAAGGCGTGGGACGCTTTTACTTCGCCGGCGGCGCCATCATGGCCTCGGCCCTGTGGTTCTTCCTGCTGGGCTTTGGCGCCCGCTACCTGGCGCCCGTGTTTGCCAAGCCCATGGCCTGGCGCGTGCTCGACGGCATTATCGCCCTCGTCATGTGGGCCATCGCCGCCTCGCTGTTCCTGTAATCAGCGGGTCAGGAAGTTCAATACGCGGCTGGCCAGCCTGCCGTACGGCGGCCGCAGCAGTGCCAAGGGGCTGTAGCGCGCCTGGTAGAACACGGGGCGCAGCTTGCTGAAAGTGTGAAAGCCTTCGACGCCGTGGTAGTGGCCCATGCCGGACTCGCCCACGCCGCCGAAGGGTAAATCGTGCTGGCCCACGTGGAACAGGGCGTCGTTGACGGATACGCCGCCCGACATCACCCGGTCAATGAGCGTTTGCACCGTGCGTGCGTCGTTGCTGAAGGGATAGATGGCCAGCGGACGCGGCCCCCCGTTGATGCTGGCGATCACCGTTTCCAGGTCGGCATAGCCGCGCAGGGGCAGGACGGGGCCGAAGATTTCCCGCGTCAGCAGCAGGCTGTCTTCGGGCGCGTCGAGCACGATATGCGGCGCGATCTTGCGCGTGGCGCGGTCGTATGCAGGCCCCGGCAGCAGCGAAATCACTTGCGCGCCCCGTTCCCGCGCCTCGTCGAGCGCCTGCAGCAGGCGCTCAAAGGCGGCCTCGTCGATGATGGACGTGTAGTCGGGCGTGTCGAGCCGCGGGTAGCGCGCGGGCATGATACGGCGCGCATGCTCGACGAAGGCGGCAATGCCGGCCTCGGGCAGCCAGGCGTGGTCGACGCTGGTGCAGATCTGTCCCGCGTTCAGGTATTTGACGAACAGGATGCGCTCGGCTGCCGTGCGCATGTCGAAATCGGCGCAGACGATGGCGGGCGCCTTGCCGCCCAGCTCCAGGGTGACGGGGCACAGGTTGCGCGCGGCGGCCGCCATGACGGCGCGGCCCGTCTGGCCGGACCCTGTAAACAGCAGATGGTCGAACGGCAGTTGTGAAAACGCCATGCCCACGCCGCCCGTCTCGTCAACAAACTGCAGCTTTTCCGGCGGGAAATAGGCGGGCATGGTTGCGATCAGCAGCCGGGCCAGGTGGCGCGAGTTTTCGCTCATCTTGACCATGGCGCGGTTGCCGGCGGCAAAGATGTAGGTCAAGGGCACGAGGCTCAGGTTGACGGGGAAATTCCACGGCACGATGACGCCCACCACGCCCAGCGGCTGGGGCAGCACGCGGTTGCGGGCGCCCGGAAAATTGCGCCAGTCCACACTGCGCCGCTGCGGCTGCATCCACTTTTTCAACTGGCCCAGCACGTGATCGATGCCGTCGATGGCGGGAAATATTTCTGCCAGCAAAGTTTCGTGGTGGGAACGGTTGCCATAGTCGGCGCTGATCGCCTCGCACAAGGCCAGCTTGTGGTCGCGGATGTAGCGCTGCAAGGCTTGCAGGTCGCGCTTGCGTTCGGCAAACGTGGGCACGGGCTGGGCCAGGCAGGCGGCGCGCTGGCGCGCCAGCGTGGCGTCGAGCGCGGCGTGCGCCGGGGGAGCGGTCATGTGCATGGGGTTCCTCGCGTGGGTGACGGTGCCGTTCCGGGCAGGGTACAGTAATCGGGCAATGATGCCTATTCTGCAGTATTTGTGGTCAAGCAACAATTGTCTGCCGTGCGCGCCGCCATGACCGGCGCGAATCGCCGTAGAATGCCTCATTTAGCGATACAACCAGCTTGCAGCCAGGAATTCCATGACCCCGACCACGCCAGACTCCCTGCACATCGTGTGCCCCCATTGCGACGCCGTCAACCGCCTGCCGGCCGCCCGGCTCACGGAGCAGCCCACCTGCGGCAAGTGCCAGAAGGAGCTGTTCACGGGCCAGCCCGTGGACCTGGCCAGCGCCCGCTTCCTCAAGCATATCGAGCGCAGCGACATTCCCGTGCTGGTGGATTTTTGGGCGCCCTGGTGCGGCCCGTGCCGCAGCATGGCGCCATTCTATGTGCAGGCCGCCAGGACCCTGGAGCCGGCGTTTCGCGTCGTCAAGGTCAATACGGAAGCATCGCCTGACCTGGGCAGCCGTTTTAACATCCGCAGCATTCCCACGCTGGCCCTGTTTTTGCGCGGCGTCGAAGTGGCGCGCCAGCCGGGCGCCGTCGATGCCAATGCCATCATCGCGTGGGCGCGGGACAAGGCGCGCTTCTGATCCGATAGGAAAACCTTCAAGGTTTTCCATTTGACATTTAATATGGTGCCATATTATATTGCGCCATATGATAAAACTCGAACAGAAATACACGGCCTTGCTCGGTGACGTGCAGCGCCGCGCGCCCGGCGCGGACGCGCCGGCATTCATCGGCCAGCTGCGCCTGTGCTTTGAAGTGCTGGGCCTGGCGTCCGCCATCGATGGCGATTGCGCCACGCGCCTGGGCCGGCATGGCTTATCGGAAGGCAAGTTTGTGCTGCTGGCCCTGCTGCGCGACGTGCCTGATGGACTCTCGCCGCACGAGCTGGCCGAGCGGGCGGGCGTCACGCGCGGCACCATCACGGGCTTGCTCGACGGCCTGGAGCGCGACGGTTTCCTGGCGCGCCACGCGGACCGGCTCGACCGGCGCAAGCTGCTGGTGCGCCTGAGCGCCAAGGGAGAGGCCGCCGCCGCCACCCTCGTCGACGAGCACGCGCAATGGATCGCCAGCCTGTTTGCCGATTTCACGCCGGAAGAAAAGCAGTTATTCAGTGCACTGCTGGAGAAAGCCTGGCGCAAGACGGACCGGGGTGCGCCATGAGCCGCGGCGTCGCCGATATCGCGCCCGCCCGCCTGGCCCTGCTGAACCAGGGGATGGTGGCCAGCGCCACCCTGACGGAAGGCCTGGCCATCGATTTCGCCCAACTGCTGGCCGCGGCCGTGCCCGCTATCGGCGGGGCCAGGCTGGCGCGGATGCAAGCGCAGGCCGCTACCGGCATCACCGGGCGCATGGTCTTGGCGGCGCAGTTGCTGCTGGAGGCCAACGTTGATCTGGCGCAATTGCAAGGCCATGTTTCCGACACGGTGCGGGGCTGGGTCTGCTTTGCCATCGCCGCCCAGCCTGGCTTGAGCCTGCCGCAGCAGCTGGCCGCCATGCGGCCGCTGGCCGACGACGGCCACTTCGGCGTGCGCGAATGGGCCTGGCTGGCGCTGCGTCCCCATCTGGCGGCGCGTCTGGACGAAGCGATTGCCTTGCTGGCGCCATGGACGGCGGACCCGTCGGAGCGCCTGCGCCGCTTTGCCTGCGAAGCGCTGCGCCCGCGCGGCGTGTGGTGCGCGCACATTGCCGAGTTGAAGGAAGAGCCGCAGCTGGCCTTGCCCCTGCTGCAGCCCTTGCGCGCCGATCCGGCCGTCTACGTGCAGGATGCCGTGGCCAACTGGCTCAACGATGCGGCCAAGAGCCAGCCGGACTGGGTGCGCAGCCTGTGCGCGCAATGGCTGCTGGAAAGCCCCGTTGCCGCGACCCAGCGCATCTGCAAGCGCGCCCAGCGTTCGCTTTCTTAATTGTCTGGAGGAAAACATGCATTACCTGTTAGAACTGTACAGCCCGAAACCGGCCTGGCTGGCCCTCGACGGCGCCGCGCGCCAGGCGTATTTCGCCACCGTGGGCGCCGGCATGGCGGCCTTGTCGGGCAGCGGCGCCGAAGCGCTGGCCATGGGCGCCGTCGACGGCGGCAAGCTGCATGCGGCCGCCCGGCAATTCTATGCCGTCTGGCGCTTCCCGGACGAGGCGGCGCTCGATGCCTTGCTGGCCGGCATCGCCGCCACGGGTTGGCATGATTATTTCGACACCGTCAATGCGGCCGGCCCGGCGGTGGATTTGCCTGCCCACCTGGCGCAGCTGGCGGGCGCCTAGCGTACGGCGTTTTCCCTGCCGCTGCGGTACAGTTGGCATTTTCATCCGACTATCGACGTTGATGCCAATCAAACCGCTCTCCATCCTCGTGTTTGCGCTGGCGCCCATGCTGGCGTCGGCTGTCCCTGCCACTCCGCAAGCCCTCGTCGCCGCCGCCCGCAAGCAGGTGGGCGTGACGGTGCAGTACGATCCGCGCTATGAACGGCTCGCCTATCCGGGCGGCGACGTGCCGCTCGAGCGTGGCGTGTGCACGGACGTGGTCGTGCGCGCCTACCGCCAGCTGGGGCAGGACTTGCAGGTGCTCGTGCACGAGGACATGCGCAAGGCGTGGCAGGTGTACCAGCAGCAGGGGCGCTGGCAGATGAAGGGGCCGGACCGCAATATCGACCACCGCCGCGTGCCGAACCTGGGCACCTACTTTGCCCGCCACGGCACCAGCTTGTCGCCAAGCAAGGAGGCGAAGGCCTACCGCGCGGGCGATATCGTCACCTGGCGCCTGCCGCGCAACCTGACCCACATCGGCGTCGTCAGCGACAGGCAGTCGTGGAGCGGCGTGCCGCTGATCATCCACAATATCGGCGAGGGCGCGCGCGAGGAAAACATTTTATTCAGCTATCCGATCACGGGGCACTATCGCTGGCAACCCCGCTGAGGGGCAGGGGCGCCATCTCTTGCAGGATCGCCAGCACCCTGGCCAGGGCCGTGTCGATATCGAGCTTGTCGATGGCGCCGTAGCCGAGGAACAGGCCTTCGTGGCGGGCGGGGCCATGGTAAAAGCCGGACAGGGCATACAGGCTGACGTCGGCCTGGCGCGCGCGGCGCAGCAATTCGGCGATATCGAGCGGCGCCTGCGCCAGCGCCGCCACGTGGAAGCCGGCGCTGGCCGGCACCAGGCGGAACCACGGCGCCAGCGGACCGTTGAACCAGTGCTGCAGCCGCTCGCGCCGCCCCGCATAGATGTCGTGGCAGCGGCGTATGTGGCGCAGCAAGTGGCCGTCGCCGATGAACTTGGCCAGCGCATGCTGGCCCAGGCTGGCCGTGTGGCAATCGCTCAGGTATTTCACCGTCTGCATGGCGGCCACGAGGGCTTGCGGCAGTACCACATAGCCCAGGCGCAGTTCCGGCAGCATGATCTTGGAAAAGCTGCCCACGTGGGCGACGACGCCGTAGCGGTCCATGCTTTGCAGGGAATCCTCGGGCCGGCCTTCGTAGCGGAAGGCGCTGTCGTAATCGTCCTCGATGATGATGGCGCCCAGCTGGTGGGCCCGTTCCAGCAAGGCATGGCGGCGCGCCATGCTCATCGGCATGCCGAGCGGAAATTGATGGGCGGGCGTGACATAGATCAAGCGCGTGCCGTCGGGAATTTGCGCGACGACCAGGCCATCCTCGTCCACGTCGACGCCCACCACGCGCGCGCCCTGGCTGGCGAACACGGCGCGCGCCACCGGATAGCCGGGTTCCTCCACGGCAACCGTGTCGCCCGGCTCCAGCAGGGCAAGCGCCAGCAGGTGCAGCGCCTGCTGCGCGCCGCTGGTGACGAGCACCTGTTCCTCGGAGCAATGGATGCCGCGGCTGAAGGCGGCATGGCCGGCGATCGCCGCGCGCAAGGCCGGCAAGCCCTCCACGGGGCCATAGCGGCCGCGCGCCTGCTCGCCCTGGCGCAGCGCGTGCAGCATGCAGGCGCGCCATTCATCCTGCGGGAAGTGCGCGGGCGTGGCGCGGCCCCCGATGAAGGCGTAGCGCGCCGGCGTTTCCTGGCTGGCGCGGCGCAAGGGCGTGGGCGTCGCTTCCCAGCGGGCGATGCGCTGCGCGCTGGCCAGCGGCGCGCTCGCATGGCGGCGCTGCGGCGAGGCGTGCGGCGTCTGCACGAAGCTGCCCACGCCAACTTTCCCTACCAGCAACTTTTCATAGCCGAGCTTGTCATACACGTCGGATACCGTCTTGCGCGACAGGCCCAGCTGGCTGGCCAGCAGGCGCGAAGGGGGCAATTGCTGGCCGTCCGTCAGGCGGCCCGAGCGGATCGCTGCGCTGAGCTGGCGGTACAGCTGGCCGCCCAGGTCGCGCGTGCCGTCGATCAGGATATGTAATTCCATGGAGTATCTGCTGGTGGTCTGCCGTTTTTCGGCGGGATTGGCCTGCCGCGCGCGTTATTCGCGCTTCTACAATGGCGCATCTCTACTTTATCAAGGAATGCATCATGACACAGCAACGACTCGATTTTACCCAGGCCTCGCCGGACGCCGTCAAGGCCATGTATGCGCTGGAAGCGGCGATCGCCAAACTGGGCGTGGAACACTCGCTGCTCGAGCTGATCCGCCTGCGCGCCTCGCAAATCAATGGCTGCGCTTTTTGCGTGGACATGCACACGAGCGACGCGCGTAAGGCCGGTGAAACGGAGCGCCGCCTGTACGCCGTCTCCGTCTGGCGCGAAACGCCGTTCTTCACGGCGCGCGAGCGGGCCGTGCTGGCCTGGACGGAAGCGCTGACCCTGCTGCCGCAAAGCCAGGCGCCCGACGACGTGTATGCGGCGCTGGCGCAGCAGTTGACGCCGGCCGAGATGGTCAACGTGACCCTGGCCATCGGCGCCATCAATACCTGGAACCGCCTGGCCGTGGGCTTTCGCAAGATGCCCGAGTAACTGTGTGTTCGTTCGCGAACAGACGCCTGGCGGCTGCCGGCGTAGTCTGGCAAGATACTGTCAGCGAGGGAACACGGCCATGGAAGTCCATATCAGCGAAACCATTGAAAAGACGCCGGAGCAGCAGGAAGACGCGCGCCGCGAATTCGTCGCCGAACTGTGGCGGCGCTTCGAAGCCTTGCAGGAATGGGCCATCACGCACTGGCCCGACCAGCAACATCCGCTCAGTTCGGCCGACTTCGTCGAGGCGCGCAAGGAGATATTGAGTTTGCGTGCGCCGGCCGGTTCCCTGAACCAGCCATCGCAGAACAATGCAGCGGAACCGGAGCAGGGCGGCGCGCAGTATGTCGATGTGACTCCCGCGCCATGGCCGTAGGTCGGATTCGCCGGCTGCCGGGGTCAGACCCGCCGGGTCTGCCACCGGTTTTTGCTGGCTTGGTATGCGTGACTTTATTTCGCTGCGGTGTCTGCGGAATTGCCTTGCGCAAACACCCAGCAAATCAAACTCACCAGCAATCCCGCCATCACGCCATACGCCAGGTTCAGGGCGCTGTCGAACAGCAGCGGCGCCACCAGGCCCGACAACAGCGCGAACAGCAGCATCTGGATGAAGGACTGCATCGACGAAGCCAGGCCGCTGTTGTTGGGGAAGTGGTTCAGGGCCATCAGGGTCA
>NZ_NEGZ01000051.1 GCF_002127585.1 Janthinobacterium sp. GW458P | reverse complement strand
GCACGACGGGAATCAAGCGGATGCCGGCCGGCGCGAAGATGTCCATCGGGTCCATGAAGGCCGAGCCCATGATGCCGAACATGTCGGTCACGCCATTGGCGGCCAGGGTTTCCACGAACGCTTCGGACGGCGTCATCTTTTGCGGGCCGGTGGGGGTGGCCGCTGCGGCGGCGGCTTTTTGCTCGGTCATGTCATTCATGGGTGTCTCCTGGTCTGTGGTAACTGTGGCTGTTGAATTCATCAACTAATTTATCAAAAAACGGTATATTTTGTTCCGAAATTTGATATACAATTCAATTTAAGCGCTAGGCAATCAAAAGTCAAACAGAATTTCAAGGAAACGGTACAATTTGAGTTCGAAAATGAAATAAGCTGAAGTAACACTCAGAGCTACCCAACCGAGGCCACCATGGACATGATTTCATCCCCAAAATTTGAGCCGGAAAAACTGGAAGGCGACACGCCCACGATGCGTTTGTTTGCCTTGCTGGAAGTGATTGCCGAGAAAGACCAGCTGCTGTCGCTGCAGGCGCTGGTGGAGGAGACAGGATTACCGAAACCCACCCTGCACCGCATGCTGCAACAGCTGGAAAGCGTGGGCGTGCTGCAGCGCGAAAGCGATGGCCGCCACTACAGCACGGGCGTGCGCCTGCGCCGCCTCGCGTCGAACTTACTGATTAACAACACTTTCCATGGCGCCCGCCGCATGGTCTTGCGCCAGCTGGTCGAGGAAGTGGGCGAAAGCTGCAACCTGACGGCCTTCAGCGGCAGCGAAGTGGTGTACCTGGACCGCGTGGAAACGGCGGCGCCGCTGCGCTTCTACCTGCATCCCGGTTCCCGGGTACCGGCCCACTGCTCGTCCAGCGGCAAGCTGTTCCTGGCGCAAATGACGCCCGTGCAACGGCGCCGCCTGCTGGGCCACATGGAATTGACGCGTTTTACGGACAAGACGGAAACGGACCCCGTCAAGCTGGAGCGCGAACTGGAACTGGTGCGCCGCAACGGCTACGCGCTGGACGACGAGGAATTCCTGCCCGGCCTGCTGTGCGTGGCCGTGCTGGTGCCGAACCCGAACGGCCGCTCGAACCTGGCCGTGGCGATCCAGGCGCCCATCATCCGTTTGACGCACGACAAGGCTTTACATTTCTTGCCAGCATTGCAACGCGCTGCCCAAGCCCTGGCCGCCATCGAATCGGAAACCATGCCGACGACGGGCGGGAACGGCGACGCATTGCAATCAAGTAACTCCGCAGCTCACACATAACCGCCGTAGCGCCCATGCTGCGGCTTCACAGGAGAACAAGGTGCCAGATTCACGCCAACATCCCCCCGCCGCAGCGGCGCAAACCTTGCAGTCCGTGCGCAGCCTGTTCCATATCGACAGCGAGCTGCTCGTGCCCGTCTTCACGGAGCGCGACCCGCATGTGCCCGACATCGACCCCGCCTACCGCTTCAACAAGGACGTGACCCTGGCGATTCTGGCCGGCTTCACGCATAACCGCCGCGTGATGGTGCAGGGCTTGCACGGCACGGGCAAGTCCACGCACATCGAGCAGGTGGCGGCGCGCCTGAACTGGCCCTGCGTGCGCGTCAACCTGGACGGCCACATCAGCCGCCTGGACCTGGTCGGCAAGGACGCCATCGTGCTGCGCGAGCAGCAGCAGGTAACGGAATTCCAGGAAGGCATCGTGCCCTGGTCCTTGCAACGGCCCGTGGCCCTGATCTTCGACGAGTACGATGCGGGCCGCCCCGACGTGATGTTCGTCATCCAGCGCATCCTCGAGCGCGACGGCAAGTTCACCCTGCTGGACCAGAACCGCGTCATCACGCCCCACCCCCACTTCCGCCTGTTCGCCACCTCGAATACGGTGGGCCTGGGCAACCTGAACGGCATGTACCACGGCACGCAGGTGCTCAACCACGCGCAGATCGACCGCTGGAATATCGTTGCCACCCTGAACTATCTTCCGCAGGACGAAGAAACGGACATCGTGCTGGCGCGTGTCCCCGCCATGAACGATGAAGCGGGCCGCCAGCTGGCTGCCGCCATGGTGGCCGTGGCCAGCCTGACGCGCCACGGCTATGCGGCGGGCGACCTGGCTTGCCTGATGTCGCCGCGCACGGTGATTACGTGGGCCGAGAATTGCCAGATCTTCCGCGACCCGGCGCTGGCCTTCCGTTTGTCCTTCCTCAACAAATGCGACGAGGCCGAGCGGCCCATGGTGGCCGAGTATTACCAGCGCTGTTTCAATGAGGAATTGCTGGCGAGCCAGGCATGAATACGGAAGCGACCGCGCCTGCCCCTTACACGCGCGCGCAGCAGGAAACGGATGAACTGTGCGCGGGCGCCATCCGGGCACTCAGCGGCCTGGCGGCGATACGCTACCGGGGCCGGCGCCTGCACGACGGCCACCGTCCCCTGCCCATCCATGCGGCCCATCTGCAGCCCGACGCGGCGCTCGAGGATTTACCCTCGCTGCGCGGCGCGGCCGACAGCGTGGCCCTGCGTTTGCTGCACACGGATGCGGCCCTGCACAAGTCGCTGTGTCCGCTTGACCCCGTGGCGCGCCTCGTCTTCGAGCTGCTGGAACAGTTGAGGGTGGAAACGCTTGCGCCAGATCAACATGCAGGCGTCATCGCCAACCTGCGCCACCGTTTCACGGCATGGTCGCATGCGTTCTACGATTCCGGCCTGGCCGAAGACGCGTCGGGCTTGCTCTTGTATACCGTGTTCCAGATGTGCTGGTCGCGCCTGACGGCCCGGCCGGTGCTGGAAAAGACGGAAGATTTTATCGAGGCGACGCGCTGGTCCGTGTCCTCCGCATTGAGCGGCGACCTGGCGGGCCTGCGCCGCCACCGCGCCGACCAGGCCGCCTATGCGCGCCACGCGCTGGCCATCGCCCACGCGGTCGACGCCATGCTGCAGGAGGCGCAGGCGGCGCGCGATGGCAGCCAGGACGCGGCCGGCGACGCGAAAGCACAGGCGGCGTTCAGGCTGCTGCTCGATTTCGACAGCGACAACGAGCAGCAGCCCGATGCCGCCCCGCTGGGCGAGAGCCGCGCCTTCAGCGATGGCGACGGCGGTGGCGCCTACAAGGCTTACGCCACGGCCTACGACCGCGAAGACAAGGCGGGCGAGCTGGTGCGCCGCGCCCTGCTGCTGGAATACCGCGAACGCATGGACGCGCACATCGCCAGCCTGGGCATCAACACGGCCCGCCTGGCGCGGCGCTTCACGCAATTGCTGGCCGTGCCCGAGCGCGACGGCTGGTCGTTCGGCGAGGAAGACGGTTATATCGACGGACGCCGCCTGGCGCAGCTGATCAGCTCGCCTTCCGAGCGCAGATTGTTTCGCAAGGAACAATTCCTGCCCCAAGCCGATTGCCTCGTCACCTTCCTCGTCGACTGCTCCGGCTCCATGAAGACGCATGCGCAATCCGTGGCCGTGCTGCTGGATATATTGCTGCGCGCGCTGGACCAGGCCGGCATCAGGACGGAGTTGCTGGGCTTTACGACGGGCGCCTGGAACGGGGGAAGAGTCAAACGCGACTGGATGCGCGCCCGCTCTCCGCTCCATCCGGGCCGCTTGAACGAACTCGTGCACATGGTGTTCAAGGATGGCGACACGAGCTGGCGCCGCGCGCGGCCCGACATCGCGGCCCTGCTGAAGGCGGACCTGTACCGCGAAGGCGTCGATGGCGAAGCCGTGGACTGGGCGTGCACGCGCATGCTGGCACGGCCGGAGCGGCGGCGCATCCTGCTCGTCGTGTCAGATGGTTGCCCGATGGATACGGCCACGAACCTGGCCAACGACGAGTTTTACCTGGCGCAACATCTGAAACAGGTGGTGGCGCGCCGCGAAGCGCAGGGTGCCGTGGAAATTTGCGGGCTGGGCCTGGGCCTGGACCTGGGCGCCTACTACAGCCGCAGCCTGGCCACCTCCCTGCCCGCCTCGCTGAACAATGAACTGTTCAGCGAGATCGCCCAGCTGATCGCCGGGCGCGGCCGGCGCTGATCAGGCGCGGGGCTTGCGGCGGCGCGCCATCACGCCGGCCAGCGCCAGCCCCGTCAGCAGCATGGCATAGGTTTCCGGCTCCGGCACGGCGCTCACGTATTCATACGTCACTGCCACGCGGCCGGAAGCGGACGTCTGGAACTGCGTCAGCAAATTGCCCGCGCCGCTGCCCATCGAGGAGCCGATGGCATTCAAGCCCAGGTAAATCAAACCGCCGCCCGCCGAGGAAAACAGGGCAAAGTCGCTGGCGCTGGCGCTCGTGTAGCCATTCGAGCCCGTGCTCGAGCGCAAGCCCGTGCTGGCGCCCGAGGTGCCGGCAAAATCGATGCTGCCATCGAAGGCGCTCAAGGCAAAGGTCTGCGTGAACAGCGGATTGGCCACCAGCAGGGTGGAATTGTCGGGACGGTACAAGGTCAGCAGCGAGGCCAGGCTCAGGGTCACATTCGACGCGCTGGCGTCCAGGCTTTCCGTCCGGCCGCTGCCCTGCACGGCGCCTTCCAGATGGAACTTGATCGAC
Source organism: Janthinobacterium sp. GW458P (assembly GCF_002127585.1). Classification (GTDB taxonomy): domain Bacteria; phylum Pseudomonadota; class Gammaproteobacteria; order Burkholderiales; family Burkholderiaceae_D; genus Janthinobacterium. Next base: position 70,308 of record NZ_NEGZ01000051.1, on the reverse strand, counting down.
GTCAGGGTGCCCAGGTTGCTGTCGAACTTGCCCAGGCCCAGGGTGTCTGACCAGTTGGTGGCGCCCAGGGCGCGGTCGGCGCTGAAGCTGATGGTCTGGGTGGCCGCCTGGGCGGAAGATGCGGCGCCAAGGCCAAGCACGGCGGCGGCGGCCAGTGCGATGAGAGATTTGTGCATCGATGACTCCAGTTCATTCAATGAGGGTGAGTGCTTCACGCAGGAAATCACACAGGAAACGCGAGGGTGTCAGCCCTCGCGCCGCAACCCGGCGGTTCACCGTACCAGGCAACTCATTGTAATAAATGAAAGGGCTTGAATATACTCAGTTTGTTGCAATTTTAAAAATAATTGTTATTTTTTTGACTGCTTGCGCATGCGTGAAAAACCACCTGGCAACAACGCTTTCCAGCACCGCCGCCAGGCAGTTGCCGCACACCTCAATCGACGCAATAGCGCACGGCATGGGCTTCCGTCGGCAGCGGGATTTCCCAGTTCCACAGCATCGCCTGCAGCTTCTTGTTGCTGAGCGAAGTGTCGCGCTGGCCGTTGCGCCGGAGTAATTCCTTGCGCGGCTGTTCCAGGTACACGAGCTCCACCTGCGCATGGTATTTATACAGCAGGTTGAGCGTCTTTTCGCGCATCAGTCGCGACAAATGCGTGGCGCTCCACACGAACGGCTCGCCACGGCGCAACAGTTCGCGCGCCCGCTCCTCCGCGTAGTCGCCCACCTGCCCCTCGTTCTTGCCGTGCTTCAAGCCCAAGGCCGTGCGCGCATCGTCAAACGACACGACGGGCAGGCGCGGATGGTGCTTGTCCACCCAGGTATTCTTGCCCGACGCGGGCAAGCCCGACATGACGATCACCTGCGATCCCGCTTCCTGGAACAGGGGATAGTCGGGATGCGCCTCGGCGCCGCGAAAGTATTTGACGCGCGTGTGATCGTCGACAAAGACCCTGCGCTGGCCATAGCAGCCCTCCTCGCGCGCCAGTTCGCGGAACAGCTCGATGGCGTCGAGGATGCGTTGCGGGTCCGGGCAGATGCGGCCGCGGATATCGGCCTCGGCCAGCATGGCCAGCAGGCGGATATCGACCTGCCACGACAGTTCGCGCACGGTAAATTCCGGCGTGACGCCGCGCCGAGATTGTTCCAGCGCAAAGAACGGCACCTGGTGCACATTGATCAGGCGGCAGATTTCCTCGCGCACGGCAAACGGCACGTCGTAGTCCCACAGGGCGATGCGCGCATCGAGCGCGCCCTTGCGCGAGTGGCCAGGCTGGCCGATGGCGCCCGTCACCGGGTCGATCACCGTGGTGCTGCACTTGGCCACATCGTGCAGCAAGGCGGCCAGGAACACGATTTCCTGTTCCGCCCGCGTGGCCTGCTGATACTCAGGCATGCCCAGCAGGGATTCCACCACCATCACGGTATGCGTCCACACGTCGCCTTCCGCGTGATACACGGGGTTTTGCGGCGTGGTTTTCGCCAGTTCCAGCTGCGGGAAGGCGGCCAGGCAGGCCTTGAAATCGGGCGACCGGCCCGCTGGCGGCACCAGTTGCTGCAGGGTTTTCCAGTTCATCATTGTGTACTCCTTGAAAATGCTGCCAGCTCATCGAGCGAGCTGCAGGTGTGCAGGCCCAGGCTGTCCCAGGTGACGAGGGGCTGCGGCGCGTACAGGTCCACGCCGTCGGCCAGCTGGTTCGGGATCAATGGCCGCGCGCTGTGGTGCGAACCGCTGTCGAGGATGGTTTGCGTAAAGTCATGGCGCACCAGCTTGTAGCGGGCCAGCACTTGCTCGTCGTCTTCCACTTTCAGGTACAGGCCTTCCGCGTGGTCGGACTTGTCCGTCTGCTTCCAGCACAGGTCCAGCGGCAGGCGTTCGCGCGCCACCACGTTTTCAAAGGCGTCGCGCCACAGGCGGGACTTGGCCAGCGAATGGCGCAGCAGCTGCCACAGCTGTTTCGGCGACGCGGGCATCAGCCCAGCGTACAGCACGGGCACGGACAGCACGGGCGAGCCGGCCAGCATGGCGTGGCGGCGCGCCGTCGACAGAAACATCTGCGTGCGCCGGCAATACACGTCGAACTCGTTGAAATAATGGGGCAGGCGGTCGTAAAACACGGAATGCTTGCTGTAAGACCATTCGCCAAACAGTACAAATTGATCTTCAAGCATATGCAGCAAGGCGTGCTCGTGCGCATGGGCCCACGGTTTCAACAGGTTGAACTGGCGTTCGCTGCCGCCGCCCGCCAGGTAGTGGCCGCGCGACTGCAGCAGCACCTCCCCCGCATCGCTGAACGACACGGCGGAATTGGCGCCATCGATTTTTTCCTCGATGACGACGTAGCGGCCGGCCAGCTTTTTCAGGGGCATCTGGTCGGAACCGTCGTCGCCGTCCTGCAGGCGCGAGCCTTCCAGGTGCGGCGTGCGCGGGTATTTAAATAAGGGCAAAGATTGTAAAAACATAGCGTCCCACGCCGCGTTCACCGGGGCGTGTCCATACAGGGTCAGGGGTGCTGACGACGTGTTCGGGCGTGGACGATCAGGACGGTGGTCCTGGATACGTGTGCGGAAAGAGCAAAAACAGTGCCGCAGCAATCGGAGGCGTCAACGCGCCGAACGATGCTGCAGAGAGCATTTCGTCAGCGTTAGCAGGTGATGGCGAAGAAGCGAGGCACTTTTGGCTCCAATAAGGAAGAGGTTCGAGAAAGAACCGCGAATATAAAGGCTGTTTGATTATTATGCAAGTGGCTCTTCCGTATCGTGCGCATCCTTGTACGCCCCCCCGCTTTGCAATCCGCACAAAATTTGCTAAGCTGGCGGCACTTCCTGTCGCTGCTGCGTGGAAAACAAACATGGCCCTTGCAAAAGGGCCGTGCATTCGTTATTTCCGGAGCAGAATCGTGTTTCCCATATCCAGATTACAAAAAGCCCTGCGCCGCCAGGGCATCGCCGTCGCCTATGCCGACGGTATTTATACACTCAGCAATCCGCACGCCCAGGCGTCCGTACTGCTGCCCCACAACTTTCCGCTCGAGGAAAAAGCCGTGCGCCAGCTGATGGAATTTGCCGCCGTCGCCGTGCCGGGCCAGGATGGCCATGTGTGCAAGGCGTGCGCCACGCCCGACTTCCATCCGGGCAGCATCGCGCCCGTCGGCAGCATCGTCGCCACCAGCCCCGACATGGTGATCCCCGCCATCCCCGGCACGGATATCGCCTGCGGCATGCGCCTGATCACGACGGGCTTGACCCTGGCGCAGTTCGAAGCGCGCAAGCCGCAGCTGCTCGCCAAGCTCAAACATGTGCTGCTGGAAGACGGCCGCAACGTGCCGCTGCGCTCGAAGGCGTTTGCCGCCCTGTTCGATGTGGGGCCGGAAGCGTTCATCGACAGCCTGCATGACGATGGTTTGTGGCCCCGCGTCGACAAGCAGCGTTTGCTGCGCGAGCTCGACGCTTGCATCGCCCTGCGCGAACTGGGCGGCGGCCTGCGCCATGCGCCCGAAGCGCTGGTGGGCACGCGCGAAGTGATACGCGACCCCAGCCTGGGCACGACGGGATCGGGCAACCACTTCGTGGAAATCCAGCTGGTCGATGCCGTCATGGACCGCCACGCCGCGTACCGGCACGGGCTGGTGCCGGGCGAAGTGGTCGTCATGATCCACAGCGGCAGCCGCGACGTGGGCTTTTTTGTCGGCAGCCGCTGGATGGACCGCGCCAAAGAGGCGTGGCCGAAAGGCGTGCGCCACCCGCAGTCGGGCCTGTACGGCTTGACGGGCGAACTGGCCGGCGAATACATGGACGCCATGGGCGTGGCCTCGCGCTATGCCTGGGTCAACCGCATGGTACTGGCCGAGCTGGTGCGCGACAGCCTGTCGCAGGTGTTTGCGCAGGATCAATCGCGCCTGATGGTGGACGTGCCGCACAACGTCATCCTGCGCGAGCATGGCATGAATATCCACCGCAAGGGCGCCACGCCGGCGCGCGAAGGCGACCTGGCGCTGATCCCCGGCTCCATGGGCGACTATTCTTATGTGGCAACTGGCATGGGCAATCCCGACTGGCTGTGGTCGTGCTCGCATGGCGCGGGGCGCAGCATCCGCAGGCAAGCCATGCGCGCCATGCGGCCCACGGTGGGCGGCGACGAGATGGCGTTCCAGTGCGTGACCCTGCGCGAGGAACGCCGTGTCGAGGAAGCGCCGATGGCGTACAAGAAGATCGGCCCCGTCATCGCCGCGCAGGAGGAAGCGGGCTTGCTGCAATCGGTGGCGCGGCTGAAACCTTTGCTTACCTTTAAAGCCTAGCGCAGCAATTGCGGCACGGCCGCCGCCATCAGCGACAGGCCGATGGCGGTCAGCACGGCGAACGCGATGCGGCGCATGCCGCGCTGGGCGATCGGCGGCGGGTAGCGCTTGCCGGCCATCGTGGCCAGCACGCCGACGGGCAGGGCCAGCATGCACAAAAGTAACACTTTCGCGTCCAGCTGGCCCTGGCTGCCCGCCATCAGCGAGCGTCCGCCCGCACTGATGGCAAACAAAAAGATCAGGCTGTAGCGGATGGTGGTCAAACTCATTTCCTGGCGGTAAAACTGGTACACGAGGGGCGGGCCGGCCAGCGAAAACAGGCCCGAGAACAGGCCGCCGCACACGCCGCTGATGAAAAAGCTGCGTTTATCCGCCGCGCCCGGTCCCGGCGGCGCCTGCAGCAGGATGCTGACGCCGCCATACACGATGGCCGCGCCCAGCAACAGTTTCAGCACGGGCGCATACGCCTGGTCCAGATATCCCAACAGCAACACGCCGGCCGCCATGGCCGGCAGCAAGCCGATGCTGGCGGCGCGGATGGCGCGCCAGTCCAGGTGGTGCAAGGCACCGGGCAAGGCCACGAGACAATTAGCCAGCGACAACAAGCTGACGAGGGCCGCCAGCGCGGGCACGGGCGCCAGGCCCAGGCCGCTGGCCACGCCCATGACGATCATGCCCAGGCCAAAGCCCGTGACGGTCTGAAAATACGTGCCGGCCGCCACCACGCCCAGCAGCGCCAGCACGGGCAGGCTGAACAAGTCAGCGCCCACCCTGGGCCTGCACGGCCGTCACGGCAATGACGTTGTACACATCAATCGCGCTGCAGCCGCGCGACAGATCGTTGGCCGGCTTGTTCAAGCCTTGCAGCAAGGGGCCGATGGCGACGGCGCCGCCCATGCGTTCGGCCAGCTTGTAGCCGATATTGCCCGCGTCCAGGTTCGGGAATACCAGCACGTTGGCGCGGCCGTTGACGACGGAATCCTTGACTTTTCTCTGGGAAATTTCGGCCACGATGGCCGCGTCAAGCTGCACGTCGCCATCGATGGCCAGTTGGGGGCGCTGGGCCTTGACCCGGTCCGTGGCCGCATGCACCTTGTCGACGGCCGCGTGGTGGGCGCTGCCGCTGGTGGAAAACGACAGCATGGCGACCCTCGGTTCTTCCATCAGCAGGGCTTGCGCGCTGTCGGCGGCGGCCATGGCGATGTCGGCCAGCTCTTCCGCCTTCGGATCGACGACGAGGGCGCAGTCGGAAAAGATGAAACCGCCCTTCAGGCTGTGGAACGGTTCGCACAGCATCATCAGGAAAAAGCTCGACACGAGCTTGAAGGCGGGATCGACGCCGATGATCTGGATGGCGCTGCGCACCACGTCGGCCGTCGTGTGCACGGCCCCCGCCACGCAGCCGTCGGCGTCGCCCAGGCGCACCATCAGGTTGGCGTAGCACAGCGGGTCTTGCACGGCGATGCGCGCCTGCTCCACCGTCATGCCCTTGGCTTGACGCAGCACAAACAATTGCTGGGCATAGTGTTCCGACTCGTCGGACCTTGCCGGGTCGACCAGGCGCACGCTATCGAGGTCCAGCCCGTGCTCGTGCGCCAGGGCGAGGATGGCGGCCGGCTGGCCGACGATGGTGATGTGCGCCAGCCCTTCGGCGGCTGCCCGCGCGGCCGCCTGCAGCACGCGCGCATCGCCGCCCTCGCACAGGACGATGTTTTTCGGCACGGCGCGGGCTTGCTCGATGATGCGGTGCAGGGCTTTCATGGCGACTCCAATTCGGTAAAAAAAGTACCGGAACCATGGAAGCATGAAACATGGTTCCGGCACATAAAACCCGGCAAGCCGGGGTCATACAAGGATCGAACGACTGATTACACGTAGTCTTTGTACTTGTCCAGATGACGGATAGGTTTGCTCAGCGCATCGCGGCGGAACGGGTCGCCCAGCTCGCGCGTGCACATGATTTCGATGATGGTCGTCTTGCCTTCATTCATCTGCATGGCGATCGCCTTCTTCAGCGCCGGTCCCACGTCTTCCAGCTTGTCGACCGTGATGCCTTNACAATTTGTGAGAATTTGGTCACAAGCCAGATCCTCACAGGCCGGCTTACTTAGACGTAATCTTTGTACTTGTCCAGGTGACGGATAGGCTTGCTCAGCGCATCGCGGCGGAACGGGTCGCCCAGCTCGCGCGTGCACATGATTTCGATGATGGTCGTCTTGCCTTCATTCATCTGCATGGCGATCGCCTTCTTCAGCGCCGGTCCCACGTCTTCCAGCTTGTCGACCGTGATGCCTTCGGCGCCCATGGCCCGCGCAATTTCCGCGAAGCTCTGGTTGTCGAGYTCWCCGGCAACGAAGCGGCGGTTGTAGAAATCCACCTGGTTTTTCTTTTCCGCGCCCCACTGGCGGTTGTGGAACACCACGGCCGTCACGGGAATGTTGTGGCGCACGCAGGTCATCGTTTCCATCAGGCTCATGCCCCAGGCGCCGTCGCCCGCATACGACACGGCCGGACGGTGCGGCGCCGCCACTTTCGCGCCGATAATCGTCGGRAACGCGTAGCCGCAGTTGCCAAAGCTCATCGCCGCAAAGAAGCTGCGCGGCTTTTCRAAGCGCAGGTAACTGTTGGCCACCGAGTTGATGTTGCCGATGTCGGTCGACACCATCACGTCTTCCGGCATGGCTTTTTCCAGCTCGCGCAAGACCTGGCGCGGGTGCAGGTAGTTGCCCGGCTCCTTCTTCTGCTCTTCGATCATGTCCAGGCTGTACGCATCTTTCTCGTGCGTCCAGTTGTCCAGTTCGTCTTCCCACGCGGCTTTTTCCGCCTCGATGGTGGCCTTGCGCGCGCCGCGCGTGGCGTCGCAATCGAGCGTCTTGCCGTCCAGGCGGGCCAGAATCGCTTTCGCCGCCGCCTTGGCGTCGCCGCAGATGCCCACCGAAATCTTTTTCACCAGGCCCAGCATCTTGTTGTCGGCGTCGATCTGGATGATCTTGGCATTCTTCGGCCAGTAATCCATGCCGTGCTGCGGCAGGGTGCCGAACGGTCCCAGGCGCGAACCGAGGGCGACGACGACGTCGGCCTGGGCGATCAGTTTCATGGCCGCCTTCGAGCCTTGATAGCCGAGCGGACCGCACCACAGCGGATGGCTGGCGGGAAACGAGTCGTTGTGCAGATAGCTGTTCACCACCGGCGCGCCGAGGCGCTCGGCCAGCGCCTTGCATTCCTCGATCGCTTCGCCCATGACGACGCCGCCGCCCGAGATAATCACGGGGAACTTGGCCTTCGCCAGCAGTTCGGCCGCATCGTCGAGGCTTTGCTCGCCGCCGGCGCCGCGGTCCAGGCGGCTCGGTTTCGGGATTTCCGCCTTGATTTCGCCATAGAAATAATCGCGCGGGATGTTCAGTTGCGTCGGTCCCATTTCCGACATGGCGCGGTCGAAGCAGCGGCCCGTGAATTCCGCCATGCGGGCCGGATTGGTGACATGGCCTTGATATTTCGTAAATTCCTCGAACATCGGCAATTGATTGGCTTCCTGGAAGCCGCCCAGGCCCATGCTCATGGTGCCCGTTTCCGGCGTGATGATGACGACCGGGGTGTGCGCCCAGTAGGCGGCGGCAATGGCCGTGACGCAATTGCTGATGCCGGGGCCGTTCTGGCCGATGACGACGCCATGGCGGCCCGAGACGCGGGCGTAACCGTCGGCCATGTGGCCGGCGCCCTGCTCGTGCACGACGGGAATCAAGCGGATGCCGGCCGGCGCGAAGATGTCCATCGGGTCCATGAAGGCCGAGCCCATGATGCCGAACATGTCGGTCACGCCATTGGCGGCCAGGGTTTCCACGAACGCTTCGGACGGCGTCATCTTTTGCGGGCCNGGCAATGGCCGTGACGCAAGTGCAGATGCCGGAGCCGTTCTGGCCGATGACGACGCCATGGCGGCCCGAGACGCGGGCGTAACCGTCGGCCATGTGGCCGGCGCCCTGCTCGTGCACGACGGGAATCAAGCGGATGCCGGCCGGCGCGAAGATGTCCATCGGGTCCATGAAGGCCGAGCCCATGATGCCGAACATGTCGGTCACGCCATTGGCGGCCAGGGTTTCCACGAACGCTTCGGACGGCGTCATCTTTTGCGGGCCTGCTGGAACGGCAGCGGCGGCGGCTTTTTGGTCGGACAAATCGGTCATGGCTCAGTCTCCTTACGGTTTTATGAAAAATCGGTATATTTTGTTCCGATATTTGAAATACACATCCAATTTAACGGTTGCGAAATGCGCTGTCAATGAAAATTCATGAAAAATCGGACTGTTTCATTCCTGAATCCGGAATCCGCGACTTTGCCCCCTTCCTGAAACAACAATGGCGGCTTATCCGCAACAGACAAGCCGCCATCACTACCTGCGCTGCCGCGCTTAGAACTTCAGGCGCATGCCCGCCGTGAAGGCGCTCGAGTTATGCCCAGGCAAGGGCACGCTGCCGCCGCTCGATGCGTCGCCGACGAAGTTGGTGCCCGCGCCATCGTTGCTGATGCGCCCGTACGAGGTGTACAGGTTGGTGCGTTTCGACAAGGCGTAGGTGTAGCCGATGGCCAGCTGGCGCCCGCCGCGTCGCGCGTTCGTGCGGTCGTCCTTGCGGATGTAGGAGGCCATCACGCTGCCCGCCGCCCCCACGGGGGCCGAGACGCCCACCATGTAATCGCGGAAATCCGTGCCGATATCATCCTTGTCCGTCTCATACGCGGCGTGCAGCTTGGCGGGGCCAAAGTCGTAGGTACCGCCCAGCAAGGTCACTTTCGCCGTGTTCAGCTCGCTGTCCTTGCGGTTGTCGTGCGCCAGGGTCAGCACGAGCGGACCGTTGGCGTAGTCGATGGAAAAGTCGATGGTGCGGCCCAGGGTGGCGCTGTCCGGCTTTTCGCCCAGGCCGTACATGACGGCGGCCGACAGGCCGTTCACCTTCGGCGTCTCGTACATGATGGCGTTTTTCGTGCGCAGGCTGGCCACGCTCATCAGGTTGATCGAGGCGCCCGTCATGCCCGTCTCGAAGGGGTCGATATTGTCCAGGGCCGTGAACAGCGGGTTGTGCTGCAAGCCCAGGTTGACGGCGCCGAAGCCGCCGGACAGGCCCACGTAGGCCTTGCGCCCGAACAAGGCGCCCTGGCGGTTGGCGCCCGTGTCCACGTCGAGGCCATTTTCCAGCAGGAAATTGGCCTTCAGGTTGTTGCCCAGGTCTTCCGTGCCCTTGAAGCCGATGCGGCTGCCCGACTGCACGCCGGTGGCCAGCTTGGTGACGGAACCGTCCGCGCCGCCGTGCTCGGACGTGAAGCCCGCGTCGAGCAAGCCGTACACGGTGACGGACGACTGGGCGCTGGCGCTGCTTGCGAAAAAGGAGGCCAGGACGGCCGCCGCTACGAGTGTGTGTTTCATGTCATCTCCAGGTATTGTGGTTTTTATAAACGCTTGAAGCGATATCAACTACGGTGCTGCAAACTGCGGTAAATGGGGCGGCTCAGGCGATCAGCCCGGCCATCGGCGACGAGGGCGCAGCGCTCATGACGCCCGCTCTCCGGGGCATGCGTCCGGCCAGATAGGCCTCGCGTCCGCCCTGCACTGCCAGTTTCATGGCGCGCGCCATGCGGATCGGCTCGCGCGCCGCCGCGATGGCGGTATTCATCAAGATGCCGTCACAGCCCAGTTCCATGGCGATGGCCGCGTCCGACGCCGTGCCCACGCCGGCGTCGACCAGCACGGGCACGCGGGCCTGCTCGATGATCAGCGACAAGTTCCACGGATTCAAAATGCCCATGCCCGAGCCGATCAATGACGCCAGCGGCATGACGGCGATGCAGCCGATGTCTTCCAGCATGCGCGCCTGGATGGGGTCGTCGCTGCAATACACCATCACCTGGAAGCCGTCGCGCACCAGCTGCTCGGCCGCCTTCAAGGTTTCCGGCATGTTCGGGAACAGGGTCTTTTCATCGCCCAGCACTTCCAGCTTGCACAGCTGGTGGCCGCCCAGCAGCTCGCGCGCCAGCTGCAGGGTGTAGACGGCGTCGCGCGCGTTGTAGCAGCCGCCCGTGTTGGGCAGGATCGTGTATTTCGACGGCGGAATGAAGTCGAGCAGGTTCGGCTCGCCCTTTTCCTGGCCGATATTCACGCGGCGTATCGTCACGGTGACGATCTCGGCGCCGCTTTCCTCGATGGCGAGGCGCGTTTCCTCGAAATCCTTGTATTTTCCGGTGCCCACCAGCAGGCGCGACTGATAGGTGGTGCCGGCCAGGGTCAGGCCGCCGGGGGTATGGCTGGGGATGGCGTCGTCTCTCATCGTGGTGCTCTCCTAAGTTGAACCAAAGCGGCCTCTTGCCGGGGCGGCTCGCCGCAAAACGCAAAATCGACTTCCGGCCGCCGCCCCGAGACGAGGTCGGCGATCGCCCTGCCCGCGCCGCAGCCCATGGTCCAGCCCAGGGTGCCGTGGCCCGTGTTGAGGAACAGCTGGCGATAGCGCGTGGGGCCGATATACGGCACGTTCGACGGCGTCAGGGGGCGCAAGCCGGCCCAGTAGACGGGGTCGCCGTAATCGCAGGCATCAGGAAACAGCGCCTGCACGCGGCGCGTGATGGCGGCGCAGCGCACGGGATTGAGTTCGCGCGTGTAGCCGTTCAGCTCGCATGTACCGGCCACGCGCAGGCGCTCGCCCAGGCGCGAAAACACGAGTTTATGGCCGTCGTCCGTCAGCGATACGCTCGGTGCGGCGGCGGCGTCAAGAATCGGATAGGTGGCGGAATAACCTTTGCCCGGATACAGCATCAAGCGGATGCCCAGCGGTTGCAGCAGCGGTGCGGAAAAGCTGCCCATGGCCACCACCACGGCGTCCGCGTATTCCAGGCGATGGCGCCCCTGCGCATCGATGCATTCCACGCCCGTGATGCGCTCGCCATCGGCCAGCAGTCGCGTCACCGTCGTGCCAAAGCGAAAATCCACGCCGGCCCCGGCGGCGCGCGCGGCCAGCGCCGTGGTAAACAGATGCACGTCGCCCGACTCGTCGCTGGCCGTAAAATCGCCGCCGACGATGTGCCGGCGGGCATGGGCCAGCGCCGGCTCCAGCCGTATCACTTCATCGGCGCTGACGGTATTGCGCGGACAGCCCAGCTCGCGCAGGAGCGCGGCGCCCGCTTGCGATTTATCAAACTCCTGCTCGTCCGTATAGAAATGCAAAATACCGCGCTCGAGGTGGTCGTAGGCGATGCCCGTCTCGCGGCGCAAGGCTTGCAGGCTCTGGCGGCTGTATTCGGCCAGGGCGACGATCTGGCGCATATTGCGCGCCACCCTGGCCGGCAGGCATTCGCGCAGGTAATGCAGCGCCCACTGCCATTGCAGCGTATCGAGGCGGGGACGGAACAGCAGCGGCGCGTCGTCCTTGCCCAGCCAGCTCACGACCTTGCGCAGGGTGGCGGGATTGGCCCACGGTTCCGCGTGCGACACGGAAATCTGCCCGCCATTGCCGAAACTGGTTTCCTGCGCGGCGCCCGCCTGGCGTTCGAGCACGCGCACGTCGTGGCCCGCCTGGCGCAAATACCAGGCCGATGCCGTGCCGACCACGCCGGCGCCGAGAACGAGGACTTTCATGGCGGGCCCGATGCGCTTAACGCGTCAGCAGGACGGCGATGGCGACGAAGGCGGCGATCCACACCGTTTCCATCACCAGCATGATCACGGGACGCCAGCCCAGCGAGGCCAGCGACTGGAACGAGGTTTTCACGCCCAGCGCGGCGATGGCGATGACGAGGCAGGCGCGCGAGGCGTTGTTGATCCAGCCATTTACCTCATGCGGGATCAGGCCCAGGCTGTTGGTAATGACGAGCCAGACAAAGCCGATCAGGAAGAACGGCACCAGCGGCGGCGCGTCGACTTCGCTCTTGCCGTCCTTGCGCTTGAACATGATCGACAGGCCCAGCACGACGGGCACGAGGCAGGCGACGCGCGTCAGTTTCACGAAGGTGGCGACGTCGCCCGTATGGTTGCTGACCAGATAGCCGGCGCCGACCACTTGCGCGACGTCATGAATCGTGCCGCCGATGAACACGCCCGCTTCCGTCGGGTCAAAGCCCAGCAGCTTGACCAGCAGCGGGTAGACGATCATGGCCAGGGTGGACAGCGACGTCACGCCGACCACCGTCAGCAGGGTGAACTTTTCGTTTTCCTTGGTTTGCGGCAGCACGGCCGAGATGGCCAGCGCGGCCGAGGCGCCGCAGATGGCCACGGAGCCGCCCGACAGGATGCCTTCCGTGATCGGGCGTTTCAGCCACCTGGACAGCAGGTAGCCGAAACCCAAAGTCGCCACCAGGCCGCCGACGACGATCAGCAAGGGCGTCACGCCCACCGAGGCGATCTGGTTGAAGGTGATGCGCGCGCCCAGCAGGGCCACGCCCGTGCGCAACAAAATCTTGCTGCAGAACTCGATGCCGGGCTTGCAGGTGGGATCGGATGCGAGGAAGTGGAAAGCCAGGCCGAAAAACAGCGCATACAGCAGCTGGGGGCCGCCGTAATTGCTGGAAATAAAGGTGGCCGACAGGGCGATCACCAGCGCGATGGCCACGCCGGGCCAGCTGCGCAGCACGGCGCGGGGCCGCCAGATGGCGACGGCGGAAGACAGGTAGGGAATGTTCTTGTCGACAACGCGTGTTATCGCTGAGGAGTTAGTTTTCATGCTGGTCCGCTCATAATGTTTTAAAAATTGGGACATTTCATCTCGTTTTTTAATAATACACGATGAGCTAGCGAAGTCCATGCTTTTCCATGAAAATCGAAACCGGATGTTCCGGAAACTGACGTTTTTTATTTTCACACCCGTAAACGACAAGCGGCGCGGCCCTGGGCAGGGATGCGCCGCTGGCATGTTGGTGAGCTAAGCGCTTACTTTTTATGCAAACGGGTAATCAGGCTGGACGTGTCAAAACGGCTGCCGCCCGCCTGCTGCACTTCGCCGTAGAACTGGTCCGTCAAGGCCGTCACGGGCAGGTCGCTGCCGTTGCGCCTGGCTTCGGCCAGGCAGATGCCCAGATCCTTGCGCATCAGGTCGACGGCGAAACCGAAGTCGAACTTGCGCTCTATCATGGTCTTGCCCCGGTTTTCCAGCTGCCACGACTGCGCCGCGCCCTTGGAAATCACGTCCACCACCAGCGCCGCATCGAGGCCCGCGTTTTCCGCGAAGGCGATGCCCTCGCTCAGGGCTTGCACGAGGCCCGCGATGCAGATCTGGTTGACCATTTTTGTCAGCTGTCCCGAACCGGACGCGCCCATGTAGGTGACGGCGCGCGAGAACAGGGCGATGACGGGCTCGGCCCGTGCATACGCCTGCGCGTCGCCGCCGACCATCACCGTCAGCTTGCCGTTTTCCGCGCCGGCCTGGCCGCCGGATACGGGCGCGTCGAGGAAGAACACGCCCTGCTCTTGCGCCGCCGCGTGGATGGTGCGCGCCGCTTCGGCCGACGCCGTCGTATGGTCGATCAGGATGCTGCCCGGCGCCATGGCGGACAGCAAGCCGCCCTCTTCCAGGATGACCTGGTACAGATCGTTATCGTTGCCGATGCAGGTGAAGACGAACTCGGCGCCCGCTGCGGCGGCGGCCGGCGTGGCGGCGCTGCTACCCTTGTGCTGCTCCAGCCAGGCGGCCGCGCGGACCGGGTTGCGGTTGTACACGGTGACGTCGTGTCCGCCCGCCGCCAGGTGACCTGCCATGGGGAAACCCATGACGCCCAAACCGATGAATGCCACTTTTGCCATATTGTCCGTCCTGTCGAGTATGAATCCGATTATTGTTGCACAAATGGCCCATGGCGGCAGCAAGGCGAGGCCCTAAGCGACGTTTGGCGCACAAGGAGTGGCGATTGGGAAACATCCGTATTTCAACTAGACAAGACGGAAATTATCATAAAGAACTTTTATTGCATTTTTTTCTAGTTAATATTATATTGAAATGGCATTGCAAATAAGTAAACTCTTGCCACATCCTTTTCCCAACCCCTGTTAAGGAGTCGATCTTGCAAACTGCATTTTCCCGCCTGAAAATCATCAGCGCCGCCGCCCTGCTGCTCGCCGCCAGCGCCGCACACGCAGACATCACGGTCTTTACGAGCCAGTCCGCCTATCTGGCAGCGGTCGGCAATACGGGCGTCGATACCTTTGATGATTTGCCCATCGATGCACTCGACGGTCCGCTGTACCGTAATGCCGGCAGCTACGGCTACATGGTGAGCAGCATTGGCGCCTCGCCCATCCTGTACGGCGCCGGCACGGGTAGCGACAACTGGCTGAGCACGAACAACCGCAACGACAGCGTGGTGTTCTCCAACTTTTCCAGCGACGTACGCGGCGTGGGGGGATTCTTCTTCGGATCGAACTTTTCCGGCGAATATGCTAGCGGCCAGAGCATCACATTGACAGCGCGCAATAAGCTGGGCGAACTGCTCACCTACGAGCTGGCCTTGCCGACGCAAGCCTCGTTTATCGGCTTCGTGTCGTCGGGCGCCTTCTCGAACCTGGCCGTCAGCACCGCCGGACAGATCGGTATCTGGCCCACCATCAATAACCTGTCCGTGTCGGCCGTACCGGAGCCAGCCACTTATGGCATGCTGTTGGGCGGCCTGGGCTTGCTCGGCTTCATGTCGCGCCGCCGCCGGGCCAGCCAGCAGTAAACAAACTGGCGCCTGGTAGGGCTGCCGCCAGCCGTACCAGGCTTACCATCACGACAATATTTCGCGCAATGCCGCCATCAAGGCCGCACATTCTGCCGGATTACCGATGCTGATGCGCAAATACTGGCTGATGCGCGGTGCGTTGAAATGGCGCACGATCACCGATCTGGCGCGCAGGCCGGCCGCCAGTTGCACCGCGTCATGCCGCGGGTGGCGGGCAAAGACAAAGTTGGCCACGGACGGCAGCACCTCGAAGCCCAGCGCGGTCAAGTCCGCCGCCAGCTGTGCGCGGCTGTCGATGACGGCCCGGCGCGTCTGCTGGAAATACGCTTCGTCGCGCAGCGAGGCGACGGCGCCGGCCAAGGCCAGCCGGTCCAGCGGATAGGAATTGAAACTGTTCTTCACCCGTTCCAGCGCCTCGATCAGGTCCGCATGCCCGAAGGCACACCCCACGCGCAAGCCGGCCAGCGAGCGCGATTTCGAGAACGTCTGCACCACCAGCAAGTTCGGATAGCGCCCGACCAGGGCCACGGCGCTCGCGCCGCCGAAATCCACATACGCTTCATCGACCACCACGACGGCGTCGGGATGCTCGCGCAGCAGGGTTTCCACGCCGGCCAGCGGCAAGTCCACGCCCGTGGGCGCGTTGGGATTCGGGAAGATGATGGCGCCGCACGGCCCCCGGTAGTCTTCGGGACGAATGCGCATGCTGTCGTCGAGCGCGACCGTGCGGTAATCGATGCCGTACAGCTTGCAATACACGGGATAGAAGCTGTAGCTGATGTCCGGGAACAGCAGGGGCGCGTCGTGCTTGAGCAAGGCCATGAAGGCCAGCGCCAGCACTTCGTCGGAACCATTGCCGACGAACACCTGTGCGCTGCTCAAGCCGTGGTAGTCGGCCAGGGTTTGCTTCAGTTCGCTGGCCGTGGGATCAGGATACAGGCGCAGGCTGTCGTTGGCCGCTTCGCGCAGCGCGGCCAGCACCTGCGGCGACGGACCGTAGGGGTTTTCGTTGGTGTTGAGTTTTACCAGGTCGGGCAGTTTCGGCTGCTCGCCGGGGACATAGGGGGTCAGCTCGCTGACGATGTTGCTCCAGAATCGGCTCATTGCTTTTAGTGGTGGGGGCGGGATGGGAGGGGGTAGATTAACATAGGCTGAGCGGGGTCAAGGTGGGGGGAAGCTGTTGAGGCCAGATATGCGACAGCGCAATACAATGAGGAGATACTGTCATGAGCGGATGGGGCGACACACAGGAGCGGGATACGGCGGATATGAAGATGGAGCATGCCGATTGCGCGACCAAAAGCGATGTGGCTGCGGCCAGATTGGCCATGATTTTACGGTGCGTGGGGACGATGATTGCTACGTCAGCTGTAGTGTTTGCGGTGGCGCGGCTGGTGCACTAGCTTGCGTTACGTTAGTGGGGCGCTGGCTTTCAAGGCCTGAATGGAGGAAAAACGCCTTGCGCTGCGCGCTTTGGGCGTTTTTTCTACCTGCATTGATGCGTCGCAGGCTTTTTGGCGTTCCCAATAAAAAAAGCTCCCTTGCGGGAGCTTTCTTATTTATTCTGGCGGAGAGGGTGGGATTCGAACCCACGGTACGATTTAACGTACGCTTGATTTCGAGTCAAGTACATTCGACCACTCTGCCACCTCTCCGTTTACTGCGGTCTATTCATTCAAACTGGCATGCCTGTTTGAGCGAGGCGCTATTTTAGCATGGGTGTTGTTGGGTTGGGTAGGGGTTTATTGGTGATTTGCAACTGAGGGCTGGCAAACCAAAACCTATCTGGACGATTCGGAGAGCCTCGCGCGAGTACGCGCTCGTCTTCGAATCCCACGCGTACGCCCCGCAGGGGGCGTACTCCTCTTCGCCGCCACAAATAAAAAAAGCTCCCTTGCGGGAGCTTTCTCTATTTGTTCTGGCGGAGAGGGTGGGATTCGAACCCACGGTACGATTTAACGTACGCTTGATTTCGAGTCAAGTACATTCGACCACTCTGCCACCTCTCCATTTGCTGCGGTCTTTCCCCGCATTGCTGCGAGAAGGCAAGATTATAGCAGCCGCTTGAAAAAATGGAAGGACTATTTTCAGCCTCCCCTTCACCCGGCTGCCTGCACCTTTTTACGCCGTCAGATGGGTCAGGCCGCCCATGTACGGGCGCAGCACTGGCGGGATTTCGACGCTGCCGTCAGCTTGCTGGTAGTTTTCCAGCACGGCCACCAGGGTGCGGCCCACTGCCAGGCCGGAGCCGTTCAGGGTGTGCGCCAGTTCCGGCTTGCCGGCGGCGTTGCGGAAACGTGCCTGCATGCGGCGCGACTGGAAGGCTTCGCAGTTCGACAGGGACGAGATTTCGCGATAGGTGTTCTGCGCCGGCAGCCACACTTCCAGGTCGAAGGTCTTGGTGGCGCCGAAACCCATGTCGCCCGTGCACAGCGACATCACGCGGTATGGCAGGCCCAGGCGTTGCAGGATCGCTTCCGCGTGGCCAACCATTTCTTCCAGCACCTGGTACGAGGTGTCCGGGTGCACCACTTGCACCATTTCCACCTTGTCGAACTGGTGCTGGCGGATCATGCCGCGCGTGTCGCGGCCGTAGCTGCCCGCTTCCGAGCGGAAGCATGGCGTGTGGGCCGTCATTTTCAGGGGCAGTTGATCGAGCGCCAAGATTTCATCGCGGGCGATATTGGTCAGCGACACTTCCGACGTGGGGATCAGGTAGAAGGTTTCGCCCTCGCCTTCCGCGCCGCCTTTTTTCACCGAGAACAGATCGGCTTCGAATTTCGGCAGCTGGCCCGTGCCGCGCAGGGAATCGGCGTTGACCATGTACGGCGTATAGCATTCCGTGTAGCCATGCTCGTCCACGTGGGTGTTGAGCATGAACTGCGCCAGCGCGCGGTGCAAACGGGCGATGCCGCCCTTCATGACGGAGAAGCGCGAGCCGGTCAGCTTGGTCGCCACTTCGAAGTCCAGGCCCAGCGGGCCGCCCACGTCGACGTGATCCTTGACTTCAAAGTCAAAAGTGCGCGGCGTGCCGACCTTGCGCACTTCCACGTTGCCCGACTCGTCCGTGCCCACAGGGGCCGATTCGTGCGGCAAATTCGGCACGGCCATGATGAATTCGCTCAGCTTGGCCTGCACCAGGGTCAGGGCCGCCTCATCGGCTTTCAGCTCATCGCCCAGGCCAGCCACTTGCGCCATCACGGCCGAGGTGTCCTCCCCCTTGCCTTTCAACATGCCGATTTGCTTGGACAGCGCATTGCGCTTGCCCTGCAGCTCTTCGGTGCGCGTCTGGATCGCCTTGCGTTCGGCTTCGAGGGCGGTAAAACCTGCCACGTCGAGCTGGAATTTGCGCGTCGCCAGGCGTTCTGCGACGGTGGCGATGTCTTTACGGAGAAGTTGGATATCTATCATGGGTGGATGGCGGTGCCGATGTATCGAAAGCACTCATTGTACCAAGACCCTGTTCACTTCGATGAGTTTTGCGCAAGGTCAACCATCGTCATGGCAGCCTGGCCGGGCACTCGCGCCCGCTTTACAAGCGGTGTTCAGATAAAGGCGGCTTTTTCGGCGGCCGTCAGGCGGCGGGCGCTGACGGTAACGACAGGCATCGTACTGTCGGCGGCCTTGGCAATCAGGGTCGACGTGGCGCTCACTTCCACGGTATTCGCGCCGGCCGTGGCGAAGCTGGCGCCGATGGCGATGATGGCGGCGGCGACAAAGGCGATTTCCATGTTTTTCAGTGCTTGCATGATGTGACTCCTGGTTAGTTTGTGTGTTTGACTGCTGCTGGTATGGTGCTACTGTAGCCAGCGGCGGCAAACAAGGCCACCGGCTTGCGACCGGCGGCAAAAAACAGGGAGCGAACGGTGAAAAACAGGGACTGAAACGCAGACAATAGTTACAAGGCCTCATGCACCAGGCGGCCTAATCGGCCGATGGCCTGCTCGATGCGGGGCGTCCACGCATTGCCGCAATTGAGGCGCAGATAATTGCCGAACTTGCCCGAGGCCGAGAACAGCTGGCCCGGCATGTAGGCCACGCCGTCGGCGATGGCCTGGCCATGCAGGGCCAGCGCATCGACTTGCGGCGGCATCTGCACCCACAGCACGAAACCGCCCTGCGGCTCGGACAGCATGCAGTCCGCCGGAAAACTGGCCGCCACGGCGTCGGACATGCGGGCGATACGCTGCACCAGGGTGCGCCGCATCTTGCGCAGCTGCTGGTCGTAGCTGCTGCCTTCCAAAAAGTCGGCCAGCACGGCCTGGAAGAAATGGCTGGTGGCGCCGCTCGACACGGTTTTCAGCAAGGCCACTTCCTGCGCGAAACGCCCGGCCAGCACATAGCCGACGCGCGACGCGGGCGTGATAGCCTTGGAAAACGAGGAGCACAGCAGCACATTGCCGCTCGTATCGTAGGCTTTCACGGGCCACGGGCGCTGCGGCGCAAAGCACAGGTCGCCATACACGTCGTCTTCCACCAGCGGAACATTGAATTCCGACAGCAAGCCCGCCAGCCGCTTCTTGTTGGCTTCCGGCATGACGCAGCCGAGCGGGTTGTTCGCGTTCGGCACGAACAGGCAGGCCTGCACGAGGCCGGCGCGCAAGGCCAGCTCCAGCGCATCGAGCGACGGCCCCGTCTTCGCGTCGGTGGGAATTTCCAGCGCCTTCATGCCCAGGCTTTCTATCATCTGCAGCAGCACGAAATACGTGGCCGACTCGATGGCGATGGTGTCGCCCGGCCTGGCCACGGCGCGCAGGCACAGGCTGATCGCTTCCGTGCAGGAATTCGTCACGACGATCTCGCGCGGGTCCAGCTTGCCCCAGTCCAGCGCCCGGCGCGTGACCTGGCGCAGGAAGTTGCCTTCGCTGACGTCGTAGCAGCTGACCTTGCTCAATAAAGCCGGTTCGCGCCGCGCCACGGCGCTGATGGTGCGCTGCATGCGCTTGATGGGCAAGATCTCGTCGGGCGGCCAGGCCGTGCCCAGCTGCACGATAGCGGGCGCCTCGTTTTCCTTCAGCACGCGCATCAACAGGTTGTTGATGCCGACAAATGCCGGCTCCTTCAGGTGCTGGGCATCGGCACTGCAGGGCCGGCGCGGCGCGCGGTGGCGCACGAAATAGCCGGACTGGGGCCGCGCATCGACTTGCCCCCGGTCTTCCATCAGGCGCAAGGCTTGCATCACGGTACTGACGGAAATGCGCTTTTGCTGCGCCAGGTGGCGGATCGACGGCAGGCGGTCGCCGGGCGCGAACACGCGCGCGTCGATCAGGGCGCCCAGCTCGTTGGCCAGGTGCTCGTACAGGTTCAAAGGCGCGCTCATGTTCATCCCTTCAGTATGCGGCTGGCGCGCGCGGCACGCACAGATACAGTTGCCCGTTTTTTTGACAAGCACAGTGTACGACGAAGCACACTGTATGCATGACAATTTCGATTTCCTGCATCTGTCATGGTTCAAGCCCAGGGCCTAAGCTGTTCCTGTCAGCACAACAGGAGCGATGCCATGCCAACCGACCACGAATTACGCAGCGAACGGCCCCTGCGCCTGGAAAAAGCGCGCGCCAGGGTCATCGAATGCCTGTCCGGCACAGCCTGGATCACGGCCTACGCCCAGTTCGACGATTGCGTGCTGCGCAGCGGCGAACGCTACACGATACCGAATGACGGCCTGGTGCTGGTCGAAGCCGTGGGCAGCGGGCGCATCCGCGTGCATGGGACGGCCGCACCACGCCCCGCGCTGCTGCGCTGGCTGCATCGGCACCGCCCTCAAACATTCATCACCAGGAATACATGACTAAAGAATCACTGCGCGTCCTCGTCACGGGCGCCGCCGGCAGCATCGGCACCGCTTTCTGGAAGCGCCGGCACGGGGAGTTCTCCCTGCGCCTGGCCGACCTGCACACGCAAGGGCTGGCGCAAGCGCCCTGCCCCTCCATGCAGCTTGACGTCAGCGATTACGCCGCCTGCCTGGCCGCCTGCCTGGACACCGACGTGGTGCTGCACCTGGCCGGCGTGCCGCACGCCGACGCCGATTTCGATGCGCAACTGCTGCAGCCGAACATCATCGGCACGCACAATATCTTCCGCGCCGCACAGGCGCAGGGAGTGAAAAGAGTGGTATTCGCCAGCAGCGCGCAAGCCATCGAGGGCTATCCGCTGGACGTGCAAGTGCAGGAAAGCATGCCGGCGCGTCCGGCGAACCTGTATGGCGCCAGCAAGGCCTTTGGCGAAGGCGTGGCGTCGGCCTTCGCGCACCAGCATGGCATGACGGCGATTGCCGTGCGCATCGCCAACGTGGCCAGCTTTGCGCCAGGTCAACAGCACAGCGCGCGCGACATCGCCGCCTTCATCAGCGAGCGCGACGTGGTGCAGCTGCTGGCCCGCTGCATCGCGGCGGACGTGGCGCCCGGCTACCACGTCGCGCATGGCGTGTCGGACAACCGTTATAAACGGCTATCCATCGACGCGACGCGCCGGCTGGTGGGCTATGCGCCGCAGGACGACGGTTTCAGCTTGCTGGGCCTGTAGCCTCAGCCCTTGCCTGCCGGTTTTCCTGCTTTCCTGTCCAGCTCGCGCAGCCACGCCAGCTTGTCGGCAATCTTGCTTTCCAGGCCACGCGGCACGGGCTGGTACCAGCCCGGTTCCGCCATGCCGTCCGGAAAATACGTTTCGCCGGCCGCATAGGCATCGGGCTCGTCGTGCGCGTAGCGGTAGGCGTGGCCGTAACCGAGCTCCTTCATCAGCTTCGTCGGCGCATTGCGCAAGTGCACGGGCACTTCCTTCGATTTATCCTTCTTGACGAAGGCCATGGCCGTATTGAAGGCGTTGTAGCCGGCATTGCTTTTCGCGGCGATCGCCAGGTAAATGACGGCCTGGCCCAGGGCCAGCTCGCCTTCGGGCGAACCGAGGCGTTCATACGTTTCCGCTGCATCATTGACCATGGTCAAGGCGCGGGGGTCGGCCAGGCCGATGTCTTCCCAGGCCATGCGCACGATGCGCCGCGACAGATAGCGCGGGTCGGCGCCGCCATCGATCATGCGGCAAAACCAGTACAGGGCCGCATCGGGGTTCGAACCGCGCACGGACTTGTGCAGGGCGGAAATCTGGTCATAGAAATTGTCGCCGCCCTTGTCGAAGCGGCGCGAATTGAGAGTCAACGCATTGTCGACGAAAGCGGCGTCGATGGTCGTCGTGCCCGTCGAGCTGGCGGCCGTCTCGGCCTGCTCCAGCAAGTTCAAAAAGCGGCGCGCATCGCCGTCCGCATAGCCGATCAGGGTGTCGGCGGCCGCCTCGTCGAAGCTCAGGTGCGTGAGCGCCGTGCTTTGCGCCTTGGCCAGCAGCTGCTTCATCTCGTCTTCGTTGAGCGATTTCAACACATATACTTGCGCGCGCGACAACAGCGCCGAGTTCACTTCGAAGCTGGGATTTTCCGTCGTCGCGCCGATGAACGTCACCAGGCCCGACTCGACGAAGGGCAGCAAGGCGTCCTGCTGCGATTTATTAAACCGGTGGATTTCGTCGACGAACAGCAAGGTGTGCTTGCCGAACTGGTCCAGGCTGTGGCGGGCCTGGTCCATGGCCGCACGAATATCTTTCACGCCGGCAAACACAGCCGACAGGGCAATGAATTCGCTGTCGAAGGCGTTCGCCATCAGCCGCGCCAGGGTGGTCTTGCCCACGCCGGGCGGCCCCCACAGTATCATCGAATGGGCCTTGCCCGCCTCGAACGCGAGGCGCAGCGGCTTGCCCGTGCCCAGCAGATGCGTCTGGCCGATGACTTCGTTCAGGGTAGCCGGCCGCAAGGCTTCGGCCAGCGGCTGGCGCGGTGCGGTGGAAAAGAGATCCGCCATAATGAGTTACCTAATAAGAATGCAAAAGCCCCGCATCGCTGCGAGGCCGGCTCATACGCAAGGCGCGACAGTCTTAATTATTAATGACGTCCGCGCCCTTGGGCATGACGAATTTAAAGTGATTGGCAGACAGCGCCGGGTTTTTCTGGAAATTCTTAAACGCCAGCACCGAGGTCTGGCCGAACGAGTCGCGCAGCTCCATCGCTTCCGGCACGCCATTGCGCAGGCCGATGGTGATTTCGTCGAACGTCGTGTCCTTGGCTTTCGGCGTCGCCTTCAGCCATTCCAGGCCATCGCGCGTGCCCGCTTCGGCCAGGGTGAAATTCTTTTCCAGGTCGTTGCTGCCAAACAAGATGGCGGCCGGCGAGGAACCGAGGGCGTCGCCCAGTTTCTTGACCGTCACCTGGCTCAAGTCCTTGTCGTAGATATACAGCTTGTCGCCGTCCGCCTGCAGCAGCTGCTCGTACGGTTTCAAATACGTCCAGATGAACTTGCCCGGGCGGGCAAACTCGAAGGTGCCGCTCGCTGGCGTGGACACTTTCGCCTTGCCGCTGGCTCCCGCCTTGGCGTCCGCCTTCTTGACCTGGCGCTGCACGAACTCGCCCTTGGCCGACTGGGTGCCGGCCGCAAAGCTCTTGAACTGCTCCAGCGCGCTGGCCGAGGCGCTGGCCGCGAACAGCAGGCTGCAGGCGACGCTGGCCGCGCCGATGATCATTTTTGCTGCGAAAGTCGTGTTCTTCATACTGTTTTACCCTTGTTCGCTACTGGCCGCCGGCACCAGGATGTCCCGGTTGCCATTGGATTGCATGGTTGATACCACCCCGCTCTGCTCCATCTGCTCGAGCAGACGGGCCGCGCGGTTGTAGCCGATGCGCAAATGACGCTGCACCAGCGAAATCGAGGCGCGGCGGTTTTTCAGCACCACCGCCACCGCCTGGTCGTACAGGGCATCGGCCTCGCCGCCGCCCTCGCCCGGCGCGCCGCCTTCGGCGCCATCGCCTTCCAGGGTGCCGCCTTCGAGGATGCCCTCGATGTAATTCGGTTCGCCCTGCAGCTTCAGATGGCTGACGACGCGGTGGACTTCCTCATCGGAAACAAACGCGCCGTGCACGCGCATCGGCAAGCCGGTGCCGGGCGGCATGTACAGCATGTCGCCCATGCCCAGCAGGGTTTCCGCGCCCATCTGGTCGAGAATGGTGCGCGAGTCGATCTTCGACGAGACCTGGAAGGCGATACGCGTGGGAATGTTCGCCTTGATGAGACCCGTGATCACGTCTACAGATGGGCGCTGCGTGGCCAGAATCAAGTGCAGACCGGCGGCGCGGGCCTTTTGCGCGATACGCGCGATCAATTCCTCGACCTTTTTGCCCACCACCATCATCAAGTCGGCCAGCTCGTCGATGATGATGACGATGGTCGGCAGTTTTTCCAGCGGCTCCGGCGAGTCCGGCGTCAGGCTGAACGGATTCGGGATGTGTTCTTCGCGCTTTTTCGCGTCGGCAATCTTGGCGTTGTAGCCGGCCAGATTGCGCACGCCCATCTTGCTCATCAGCTTGTAGCGGCGTTCCATCTCGTTGACGGCCCAGTTCAGCGCGTGGCCGGCCTGGCGCATGTCGGTGACGACGGGCGCCAGCAAGTGCGGAATGCCTTCGTAGACGGACATTTCCAGCATCTTCGGATCGATCAGGATCAATCGCACGTCGAGCGGGTCGGATTTGTACAGCAGCGACAGAATCGTCGCATTGATGCCCACGGATTTACCGGAACCGGTCGTGCCGGCCACCAGCAAGTGGGGCATCTTCGCCAGGTCGGCCACGACGGGCTTGCCGGCGATATCCTTGCCCAAGGCAATCGTCAGGCTGGACACGCCATCGTTGTAGACCTTGGAGCCGAGGATTTCCGTCAGGCGCACGATCTGGCGCTTGGTGTTCGGCAATTCCAGGGCCATATAGTTCTTGCCGGGAATGGTTTCCACGACGCGGATCGAGGTGAGCGACAGCGAACGGGCCAGGTCGCGCGCCAGGCCCACGATCTGGCTGCCCTTGACGCCCGTGGCCGGCTCGATTTCATAGCGCGTCACCACGGGGCCGGGGTAAGCGGCCACTACCTTGGCATCCACGCCAAAGTCCGACAATTTCTTTTCGATCAGGCGGCTCGTAAACTCCAGGGTTTCCACGGACACCGTTTCCACCACGGGCGGCGCTTCGTCGAGCAGCGACAGCGGCGGCAGCTTGCCATCGCCCAGGTTCTCGAACAAGTGCGCCTGGCGCTCCTTTTCCACGCGCTCGGATTTCACCACAGTAACAACCTGCGGCTCGATCTTCACGGGCGGCGCAGCGACGTGCTTTTCCACGTGCTTGGCCCGTTCGATCACCACCACCTCGTCGCGGCGCACGGCGGCCACTTCGCCCTGGCGGCGGTCTTCGCGGTCCTGGTAGCGCAGCACGAACCAGTTGAAAACATCTTCGATGGCGCCGCCGATGCGCTCGGCCACTTGCAACCAGGAAACGTGGAAGAACAGGCTGAAACCGAGGCCGAACAACAGCAACAGTAATAAAGTAGCGCCGGTGAAGCCGAAGGCCACGTGGGCCGCGTGTCCCACCAGCTGGCCCAGCACGCCGCCCGGGTCGCGCGGCAGCTGCACATGCAGGCTCTTCGCCATGCGCAGGTATTCGAGGCCCATGCTGCCGATCAGCATGATGGAAAAACCGACGATGCGGATCAGCATCTCGATATGGTGCTCGCGCTCCACCTCTTCCTCTTCCAGCAGGAAGCGCTTGCTCAGGCGGCGGTAGCCATTCCACACCGTGCGCAGCAGCCACACGCACCACCACCAGGCGGAAAAGCCGAAGATATACAACAACAGATCGGAAAAGGTCGCACCGAGCTTGCCGCCCAGGTTGGCCACCTTGTCGACGGACGTGGCGTGCGACCAGCCCGGGTCGAGCTTGTTGAAGCTGGCCAGTATCAGCACGAAATACAGGGCGAACGCGGCCAGCGCGAACCAGCGCGCCTCGGACAGCAGCCGCACCAGCCGGTTCGGCAGGGGCCGGCGTTCGACCGGTTTTCGGGTGTAGCTATTTTGATTGGCCTGGGCTGGTTTAGTCATTCTGGGAAGCGCTGCAAGGTGAAAAATGTTTCTGAAAGGGAATTTCCCATAATAAGGAAGTATTCTAAGCCATATATGCCCCGGGCGGCCCCACGATTCGTCGCTACAGGCGGCTTGGTCTATAATCGTGGATTGCTTGCGCAAGCGCAATACGCCCTTGTTCTTCGCGCGTATGCCCCCAATTCGGATAGACCCCACTCATAGAGAAGCCTCATTATGACCACTAGCAAACACGCCCGCGTTTTGATCCTCGGTTCCGGCCCAGCCGGCTACAGCGCCGCCGTCTACGCCGCCCGCGCCAACCTGAACCCGATGCTGGTCACCGGCGTGGAACAGGGCGGCCAGTTGATGACCACCACCGACGTGGAAAACTGGCCAGGCGACCCCATGGGCGTGCAAGGTCCGGACCTGATGCAGCGCTTGCTGCAGCATGCCGAGCGTTTCAATACGGAAATCGTGTTTGACCACATCCACACCACTTTCCTCAATGAAAAGCCGATCCGCCTGAAGGGCGACAGCCACGAATACACGTGCGACACCCTGATCATCGCCACGGGCGCGTCCGCGCAATACCTGGGCTTGCCGTCGGAAGCGGAATTCATGGGCAAGGGCGTGTCCGCCTGCGCCACCTGCGATGGCTTCTTCTACCGCAACCAGGAAGTGGCCGTCGTCGGCGGCGGCAATACGGCCGTCGAGGAAGCGCTGTACCTGTCGAACATCGCCAATAAAGTCACGCTGATCCACCGCCGCGACAAGTTCCGCGCGGAAGCGATCTTGATCGACCGCCTGAACGCCAAAGTTGCCGAAGGCAAGATCGTGTTGAAATATAACCACACCCTGGACGAAGTGACGGGCAACGAAGGCGGCGTGACGGGCCTGAACATCAAGTCGACCATCGACGGCAAGGTCGAAGCGCTGTCCGTGCATGGCGTCTTCATCGCCATCGGCCACAAGCCGAACACGGGCATCTTCGAAGGCCAGCTGGAAATGCACAACGGCTACATCAAGACGAAGACGGGCCTGGAAGGCATGGCCACGGCCACCAGCGCGCCGGGCGTGTTTGCCGCCGGCGACGTGCAGGACCATATCTACCGCCAGGCCATCACCAGCGCCGGCACGGGTTGCATGGCAGCACTGGACGCCCAGCGCTACCTGGAAGGCCAGGAGTAAGCGCCAGATGGCGTCGATGAAAGACTTTGCCGACCTGAAAGCGGTCAGCAAGCAGCTCAAGGAACAGGCCGATGCGCGCGCGCAAGCCGAAGCGGAGCGCGCCAAGCAGGCCAAGGTGCAGGCCGTGGAAAGCAATCTGTTCAAGGCCAGCATCGGCGGCGTCAAGCGCCTGCCCGAGTCGGACCGCTACGTGCCCAGCCTGCCCAAAACGGGCGCGGCCAGCGCCCCCCAGCCGGCCCGCAAGCTGACGCCGGAAGAGGACGATGCGGCCGTGCTGCGCGAGTCGCTGTCGGACTTGTTCGAGGTCGACCATTACCTGGAAAACGATCCGGCCCTGAACTACGCCCGCCCCGGCGTGGGGCCGGACGTGGTCAAGAAGATGCGCAAGGGCCACTGGCCCATCCAGGATGAGCTGGACTTGCACGGCTTGCGCCGCGACGAGGCGCGCGACGGCATCGGCGCCTTTCTGAACCAGGCCACGCGGCGCAAGCTGCGCTGCGTGCGCGTGATCCACGGCAAGGGTTTCGGCTCCAAAGGCCAGGAACCGGTCTTGAAATCGATGGTGCACAGCTGGCTCGTGCAAAAGGAGGAAGTTGTCGCCTTTTGCCAGGCGCGCCGCTCGGAAGGGGGCGATGGCGCCCTTGTCGTGCTGCTCTCCGCGGCGCTGCAGCCCGTTCGCTAGCTTTGACAGCAAGATCACAATTCAATCACAAGTTCCGCACTGCACACGGCCCCGTTTGTCACCATTCGGGGCCGTGTCATGTTAACCTGTGACAATTATTTCCTGCTCAAGCGCTCCGCCCATGATGCCACCCCAACTGCCGCCTGGCTCGCTGATCAAGATCATCGAGATCATCGCCATCCTGGTGGGCGCGTTTTCCGGCTTCATCGAAGCGCGCCGCAAGCGCATGGACCTGGTCGGCGTATTCGTCGTGGCCTTCATCACGGCGTTCGGCGGGGGCACCTTGCGCGACATCCTGCTCGACAAGCGGCCCCTGTTCTGGGTCTCGCACCAGGAATACGCGATCCTGATCTTCGTGCTGGCCCTGACGGCCGCGCCCCTGATCCAGCATTTGCGCCAGATCGTCTCGGAACGCCTGATCGTCATCGCCGACGCCATCGGCCTGGGCATGTTCGCCATCGCGGGCGTGGCCGAAGCCATGCGCGCCGGCATGCCGATCTTTATCGCCTCGATGATGGGGGTAATTACGGGGATTTTCGGCGGCGTGATGCGCGACATCGTCTGCAACGAAGTGCCGATGGTGTTTCGCGACGGCAAACCGTATGCGATCTGCGCGTTTTTCGGCTGCTGGGCTTATTTATTGCAGATGCACTTCGGCGCCGAGCACGACTTCGCGCTATGGACCAGCGCCAGCGGCATCACGATATTGCGCCTGATCTGCTGGAAATTCGACATGCGGCTGGGGCGCTAAACAACACAGGCATCGCGCCTGCCAGAAGCGTAGCGGGCGGCAGCGAGGCTCGGCGCCCCCATATGGCTAAGAAGCGCAGCTGTGCTGGAGCACAGCGAGCATCGCAGGCCGCAAAGCGCGACGCGCAGCAGCTGATGGCTGGTGCTGTCTATACGGCGTCGGGACCCGTCTCACCCGTGCGGATGCGGATGACCTGCTCCACGTCGCGCACGAAGATCTTGCCGTCGCCGATCTTGCCCGTGCGGGCGGCCTTGATGATGGCGTCGACCACCAGTTCCGATACGCTGTCGTCCACCACCACTTCGACTTTGACTTTCGGCAAGAAGTCGACCACATACTCGGCACCGCGGTACAGCTCGGTATGGCCCTTCTGGCGGCCGAAACCCTTCACTTCCGTCACGGTCAAGCCCGTCACGTTCACATCGGCCAGGGCCTCGCGTACTTCGTCGAGCTTGAATGGTTTGATGATGGCGGTAATCTGTTTCATGGCTACTCCTTAAAATTGTTGGATTGTGGACAGATGGCTGCTTATTCGTAGAACCTGGAGGTAATCGGGTAGCGCCAGTCGCGCCCGAAGCCACGGTGCGTGACGCGGATGCCCACGGGCGACTGGCGCCGCTTGTATTCATTGATCTTGATCAGGCGCGTGATTTTCGCCACATCGGCCGGCGGGTAGCCAGCCTCGATAATCTCGGCGATCGGCCGGTTTTCTTCCATGTACAGCTGCATGATGCCGTCGAGCACGTCATACGGCGGCAACGAGTCCTGGTCCAGCTGGTCGGCGCGCAGCTCGGCCGACGGTCCGCGCGTCAGGATGCGCTCGGGTATCACGCTTGAGATGCCGTTGCGGTACGCGCACAGGCGGTACACGAGGGTCTTGGCGATATCCTTGATGACGGCAAAGCCGCCCGCCATGTCGCCGTACAGGGTGCAATAGCCGACAGCCATTTCGCTCTTGTTGCCAGTCGTCAACACAATGCTGCCATGCTTGTTCGACAGGGCCATCAGCAGGGTGCCGCGGATGCGCGCCTGGATGTTTTCTTCCGTCGCGTCTTCCGCCAGCCCCGCGAACTCGCCGGCCAAGGTAGCGCGGAAGGCATCGAAGGTTTGCTTGATCGGAATTTCATCGTAGCGCACATCGAGGCGTTTTACCATGTCGCGCGAATCGATCCACGAGATGTCGGCCGTGAACTGCGACGGCATCATGACGGCGCGCACCTTGTCGGCGCCCAGCGCATCGACGGCGATGGCCAGGGTCAGGGCGGAATCGACGCCGCCCGACATGCCGATCAGTACGCCCGGGAAACCGTTCTTGACTATGTAGTCGCGCACGCCCAGCACCAGCGCCTGGTACACCTGCGCTTCCGTCGTCAACGGCGCGGCCAGCGGCTGCGGCACGGGCGCGGCGCCGTCGAACTCGACCAGTTGCAAGTCTTCCGCGAAATGGCGCAGCTGGGCGCAAATGGTGCCGGCCGCATCCATGACAAACGAATCGCCGTCGAAAATCAGCTCGTCCTGGCCGCCGACGAGGTTGGCGTACACGAGGGCCATGCCTTGCGTGCTGACGTTCCTGCGCATGGTTTCGTAGCGCAGGTGCTGCTTGTTCATGTGGTAGGGCGAGCCGTTCGGCACCAGCAGCACTTGCGCGCCGGCCGCGCGGGCGCGCGTGGGGGCGTGTTCGAACCATGTGTCTTCGCAGATATTGATGCCAAAACGCACGCCCTTCACGCCGAACACGAAAGCC
Source organism: Janthinobacterium sp. GW458P (assembly GCF_002127585.1). Taxonomy (GTDB): domain Bacteria; phylum Pseudomonadota; class Gammaproteobacteria; order Burkholderiales; family Burkholderiaceae_D; genus Janthinobacterium. The sequence goes on along the minus strand of NZ_NEGZ01000051.1, from coordinate 40,017 downwards.
TGGTCCGACGACGTAAAGTAACGTTTTTCATCGAACACGGTGGTGTTCGGCAAATCGTGCTTGCGGTAGGTGCCCAGCACCTCGCCATTGAGCAGCACGGAGGCGGCATTGTGGCGCACGCCCTTCTCGTCCTGCAGCGGCAAGCCCACCACCACGTGCAAATCCTTGAACTGGGCCAGGTCGCGGGCCAGCTCGGCAAACGCCTGCTGCGTTTTTGCGTAGAATGCATTGCGCAGCAGCAGGTCCTCGGGCGGATAGCCGACCAGCGACAGTTCCGGCGTGAGCACGATATCGGCGCCCGCTTCAAAGGCGCGGCGGGAAAGGTCGAAGATCTTGGCACGGTTACCGGCCAGATCGCCGACCGTACTATTCATTTGAGCAATTGCGACTTTGACTGTCATGATGATGGATATTTCGTTTTTATTAAACAAGATGGGGCGAGCCCCTGGGCGCGCAGGCCGCCGGCGGTGCCCCGAGAGTGATGAATGCACACTACAACAATGAATTATCGCACGGCTATCGTCTCTACTCTGGCGGAAATTGGCGAAGCGGCCTGGTCTGAACTGCTGGCCAGCCAGGCGGACGCCAGGGCGGAGGCCACTCCCTTCCTCTCGTATGCCTTCTTGCACGCGCTGCACGAGTCCGGCTGCGCCAGCGCGGACACGGGCTGGCAGCCGAATTACCTGGCGCTGTGGCAAGGCGAGACCCTGGCCGCCGCCCTGCCCCTGTACCTGAAAATGCACTCGTACGGCGAGTATGTGTTCGACTGGGCCTGGGCCGATGCCTATCAGCAGCATGGCCTTGAATATTACCCGAAACTGTTGTCGGCGATTCCGTTTACGCCCGTCAGCGGCACGCGCCTGCTGGCCCGCGACGGCCAGGCGCGCGCCGCCCTGCTGGCCTTTCTGCAGGCCCGGCAGCAGGCCAGCGCGGTGTCGTCCTGTCACATCCTGTTCCCGCCGGAAAACGAGGCGCGCCAGCTCGAACAAGCTGGCTACCTGCTGCGCAGCGGCGTGCAGTTTCACTGGCTCAATCCCGGCTACGCGGATTTCGAGCAATTCCTCGCCACGCTGGAACACAGGAAGCGCAAGAATATCCGCGCCGAACGGCGCAAGGTGCGGGAAGCGGGCGTGGTCATGCGCCAGGTACGGGGCGTCGATGCGGTTGACGCCGACTGGAAGCTGTTTCACCGCTGCTACAGCAATACCTATGCGGAACACCGCTCATCGCCCTATCTGTCGCTGGATTTCTTCCGGCGCATCGGTGCGGCCATGCCGCAGAACATATTGCTGGTGATCGCCGAGCGCGACGGCCGGGCCATCGCCGCCTCGCTCGTGATCCACACGGCCGACACCTTGTATGGCCGCTACTGGGGCGCGCTCGAGCACGTGCCCTGCCTGCATTTCGAGACGGCGTATTACCAGCCGCTGGAGTTTTGCATCGCCAACGGCATCGCCACGTTCGAAGGGGGCGCCCAGGGCGAGCACAAGATGGCGCGGGGCTTCCTACCGCAAAAGACCTGGTCCGCCCACTGGCTGGCCCACCCCGCGTTCGCCGACGCCGTGCAGCGCTTCCTGGAACGGGAGCGGGGCGGCATCGACGCCTATCTCGATGAATTGAACGAGCACAGCCCGTTTCGCGCGTAAAACCGCCCGCCCTGGCGGCGGGGAGAGCGCCAGCCATCGGGCGCATTGCGCCGGAGCAGGCGGCCGGGCGGTCCGGCGTGGAAGCGGCGGCGCCCTCCTTCCGCAGCTTGCAGGCGCGCCACGCCGGGGTCGGCAGCAACATGCCCGGCATGCCTATGACCTCGCTGTGATTGTTGATGCAATTAATTTATCAACAATAAATTAAGCGCATCAAGGCGGATTCATTCTTCGGAAAACATGATGTTTATGGCAAAAAAAACGCCTCCAGCCATGATGGCAGGAGGCGTTTTTTACGCGCACACGGGAGGAGACCGGCGGCAGGCCGCGGTTTTCCGCCCACGGTGACGCATCAGGAAGCGGCTTTGTCGGCGTCAGCCTTGAAGGCGGCCACGCCGCCCAGGATCTCTTCCTTGGCAACGTCTGGACCATACCAGCCGTCGATCTTGACCCATTTGCCTTTTTCCAGATCCTTGTAGTGCTCGAAGAAATGCTGGATCTGGCGCAGGCGCAGTTCGTTCAGGTCTTCCGGCTTTTGCCAGTGGCTGTAGATCGACAGAACCTTGTCGACTGGCACGGCCAGCACTTTCGCGTCTTCGCCCGACTCGTCGGTCATTTTCAGCACGCCGATAGGACGGCAGCGCACGACCACGCCCGGGATCAGCGGGAATGGGGTGATGACCAGCACGTCGACCGGGTCGCCGTCCGGCGACAGGGTGTTCGGCACGTAGCCATAGTTGCATGGGTAGTGCATGGCGGTACCCATGAAGCGATCGACGAAGATCGCGCCGCTTTCCTTGTCGACTTCGTACTTGATCGGATCGGCGTTCATCGGGATTTCGATGACGACGTTGAAATCGTTCGGCAGGTCGCGGCCGGAAGAGACGTTATTCAAACTCATGGATTTTCCTCATTATGCGGATTGTGTTTTAACGGCGTAATTATAGAGAAGTCGGCTGGGCTTGTGCGCTGCAGCAGATAAAAAAGAACCCGTTTTCTTGTGGAAAACGGGTTCATATAATTCCCTTAAAGAATTGTTGCCAAGGCGCATTGCCGGTAATGCGCGGCGGCCTGCTCGGTTTGCTGCAAGGCGTCGTGCATCTGCGCCAGCTTCAGGTGGGCATCGCGCACCATCTGCGGCTCGTTCGCGTCGGACAGGGCCTGCTCCAGGTGGCGCTGCGCCTTGCCCCACAGTTTCTGCTTAAGGCACAGGGAACCGAGGGTCAGGGCCAGTTCCGCGTCCAGCGGGCGCTGTTTCAGCCACTGTTCGCAATGCTCGATCTGCAGCAGCAGGGCCGGCGTGCCGCCCGGGGCCGCCGCTTCGCGGTAGGCGCGCACGACGCGGTCGTCCCAGTCGGCGGCCAGCGACTCTTCGCACACGAGGCGCGCTTCGTCATGCAGGCCGCGCGCATTCAGGGCCGTGGCGGCGCGGCAGGCGATATACGGCTTGACCCGGTCGGCGCCCGGCACGGTGGACCACACGCGCATCAGCGATTCGGCGTCGTGCGACGGGTCGGACAGCAAATGGTCATAGGCCAGCTCGCGCAGGCGCGAGGACAGGGCCGGATGCAGGGCACGGTGCTTGTCGAGCGAACGCACGAGGCGCAGCACTTCCGGCCAGTTCTTCGCCTGCTGCTCGGCCTTGAGCGACCATTGCAGGGCGTGGATGTGGCGCGTGCCGCTGGCGTTCAGTTCGCGCACGGCGGCCAGCGCCGCTTCCGGCTGGTGGTCGTCGACCAGCAATTCCGTCACCGTCATCAAACGCGCCGTCTTCAGGCTCGCATCGCCTTCGACGCGGGCCAGCCAGCTGTCGCGGCGCTCGGACTGGCGCATGCGGTGCGCGGCGCGCGCGCCGATCAGCGCGGCCAGGCCGGCGTTCTCGTCCAGCTCGGCGGCGCGCAGGGCGGCTTTTTCCGCATGGCCGAAACGGCCTTCGAACAGGGCCTTCAAGGCTTCGCGCAAGCCCTTGTTGCCGTCGCGCTCACGCTTGCGCTGGCGGTAGGCGGCCACTTGCGCCGGCATGCGCACGGTGGCGCGCACGGCGCGCACCAGCAGATACAGCAGCACGAACAGCAGCACTTCCAGCAGCAGGAAGAAGTTCAGCGACAGGTCGATGCGGTATGGCGGATAGAACAGCACCACGTTGCCGGGGTTGAAACGGGCCGTCACGGCGATACCGATCGCCGCGGCCATCAGGGCGAGTAACCAGAGAAATAGACGCATGGGCTCAGGACTTCGCTTTGTAGTTGCGTACAGCCGTCAGGCTGTCGGACAAGGTCGGCATTTCGATGGCCAGGTTGCTGCCCTGCACCTGGCGCAGCAGGGCTTGCGCCGTCTGCGTGCCCTTGGCGCGCGTATCGAAATACTTGGCCAGCGCATCCTGGGCGGCGATCAAATCGTTGCGGAACGCCGTTTCATTGCGCGACAACAAGGCCATGCGGGCGTTCAGCAGGCGCAGCTTGACATTTTCGCGCAAGAAATACGATTGCGTCGGCGACAGCATCAGCGCTTCCGGCGTATCGACGCGGCGGATGCGGATCAACTGGCGCACGTCGGCCCACATGTCGCCGCTCCACGTATTGAAGCCGTCGCGCACCTTCTGCAGCAGCGGCTCCGGCGCCGGCGGCCCCACCAGCTTGCCGCTGGCATCGCGCACGGCCTTGGCCTTGCCCGGCTTTTGCGGAGCGGCAGGCAGGGCCGGCGTTTCATCGGACAGCATCGGCAAGGCGTCGATCTGGGCGATCACGGCGTCCAGGCGCAGGGCCACGCCCGTCGAATCGACGCTGGGCAGGGCCTTGAGTTTTTCCATGTCGCGGCCGATGGCGCGGCGGATGGTGATGAATTGCGGCTTGTCCGAGCGCGACAGGCTGCGGTCCGCGTTTTGCAGGGCGATCAGCGCGCCGGGCACGTTGCCGGCCAGCTGCAGCTGCTGGCTGGCCGTCGACAGCACCTGCTCGATTTCCGTCAGCGCCCATTCGTCGCGGTTCTTCGACAAGTCGTTGTACAGTTGTTCCAGCGCAAGCTGCTGGCTCTGGGTTTCGCTCTGGCGGTTTTCCAGCGCGCCCACCTTGATCTGCAGCTCTTTCGTGCCTTCTTGCACGTTGCGCGCCAGCACACCCGTTTCGGCATTGCTGACATCGCCCTTTTGCAGGCGCTTGGCCACTTCTTCGCGCAGGTTGCGGATCTGCTTGCTGGTCGACCAGCTTTGCGCCGCCAGCAGCACGGCCAGCACGATGACGGCGATGCTCATGGGCTTTTGCAGCTGCTCGAGCAAGCTCGGCGCGCGGCCAGCGGGTTGGTCGGCCGCCTGCGGCGCCGTCTTCACGGCGCCGCCAGGCGTTGCATTCGGTTCGGAGAGTGTAGGCATTTCGTTCATGGTCGTGATTGTAACGCGGCGAGCACTCCTGCGTCGCCTGATCCTGTCAAGGTGACCCGGGCAAAGCCCAGGGCCGCCGCCGTTTGGGCAATGCGGGCGTGTGGCACGATCAGATGCTGCTGTTGCATTTTTGCAACAGCCAGCGCGTCATCGCCCATTTCGGCCAGCAGCGCCAGCAAGCCGCGCAGCGCTTCCGAGCTGGTGATGATCCAGTCATTATTATGCTGCAACAAGTTTTCCAGGGTTGCCCGCAAGGCCGGCGTCAGCCTGGGTACCTGGCGCCGGTACGCCGTGACGAACTCGACTTGCGCGCCGGCCGCGCGCAAGCCGTCGGCCAGGTAATCGCGTCCGCCGTCGCCGCGCACGATGAGCACGCGCTTGCCGCGCAGGGCCGGCAAGTCCAGCGCCAGCAACAGATGTTCGGAATCGCTGCGCGCCGTGTCGAGCGGACTGGTGATGGCCGCGTTGGCGTCGGTGACGCCGTGCGCGGCCAGCGCCATGCGGCTGCCCTCGCCCACCACGGCCAGCGGCACGCCGGCCGGCCAGGCGGCCAGGTGCGCGAAGACGCAGTCGATGGCGTTCGGCGAGACGAAGGCCACCAGCTCATACTGCGCCAGGCGCGCCAGCACGGCCTGCAGCCGCGCGCATTCATCCTCGCCGTCGAGCGCGTGGATTTCCAGCAGCGGCAGCAGGGTCACGGGCCAGCCCAGGGCCGCGATCCGGGCGGCCAGCGGCCCCGCTTGCGCCGCGGGCCGCGTGATCACCACGCTGTCAGGCATGCGGCGCCAGGCCTTCATGGTTGTCGGGGGTAACGGCGCAGGAGGCGAGGATGCCGGCAGCGTCCTGTCCGCGCAGCAACTCGGCCACCTGCTCGCCCAGCAGTTCCGGCGCAGCGGCGGGGCCACTGACATCGGCGCTGGCCATGCGCGCGCCGTCCGGCGTGGCGACCATGGCGCGCAAGCGCATGCTGTCGCCCTCGACCGTGGCAAACGCGGCCAGCGGAATCTGGCAGCTGCCGCCGAAAATCTTCGATACCTTGCGCTCGGCCGTGACGGCTTGCGCCGTGGCCAGGTGGTTCAGCGGCGCCAGCACGGCCTCCAGGTCGACGCCGTCCGCGCGCGCGGCGCGGATCTCGATGGCCATGGCGCCCTGGCCGGCGGCCGGCAGGCTGTCTTCCGGCGCCAGCACGGCGCGGATGCGCGACGCCAGACCCAGGCGCTTCAGGCCGGCGGCGGCCAGGATGATGGCCGCGTAGTCGCCACGGTCGAGCTTGCCCAAGCGCGTGTCGAGGTTGCCGCGCAGGGGCAAAATCGTCAGGTGCGGATAGCGCGCGGCGATCAGCGACTGGCGGCGCAGGCTGCTCGTGCCGACGACGGCGCCGTGCGGCAGCTCGGCCAGGCTGGCGTAATCGTTCGAGACAAACGCGTCGCGCGGGTCTTCGCGTTCGAGGATGGCGGCCAGGGTAAAGCCCTGCGGCAACTCCATCGGCACGTCCTTGAGCGAATGCACGGCCAGGTCGGCGCGGCCTTCGTCCATCGCCACTTCCAGCTCCTTGACGAACAGGCCCTTGCCGCCTACCTTGGACAGGGCGCGGTCGAGAATCTGGTCGCCGCGTGTGGTCATGCCGAGAATTTCAACGCTACACTGCGGATAGAGTGCCGCCAGGCGCGCGCGCACATGTTCAGCTTGCCACATGGCAAGACGGCTCTCGCGCGTGGCGATCACCAGCCGGGAAGGAATATTCTGGGTCAATTCGGATGCTTTCAAAACAAGGCTCTTTCGCTATCGTAGTCGTTATCGTTAACCGTTATCGTTGCCATTTCGCCGACGCGATATCTAAATGTATCGAAATGACGCCCATCGTCGCTATAATCGTTATCCCTTTGCCTATACGGCCAAGTCAGGCTAGCGTCCATGTTGAAGACCACAAATTTTATCATGCGCCCCCTCCCCTCTGCGGCTAAAAGCCCGGTGCGATCCTCTTTCCCTTGCTTTTACACCTACTTTGGTTCTTTATTATGCTCAATGACGCAGTAGCACCAGAAACAGCCTCCCCGGCCAGCCCCGACAAGGACGCGCCGCTGAAAGAAGACATCCGCCTGCTGGGCCGCCTGCTGGGCGACGTGCTGCGCGAACAGGAAGGCGATGCCGTCTTTCATGTGGTGGAAACCATACGCCAGACTTCCGTGCGCTTCCGCCGCGAAGCGGACGCGGACGCGGCGCTGGAACTGGACGCCATGCTGAAGGACCTGAGCCGCGAACAGACGATCTCCGTCGTGCGCGCCTTTTCCTATTTTTCGCACCTGGCCAATATTGCGGAAGATCAACACCACATCCGCCGCCGCCGCGCCCACCTGCTGGCCGGTTCCCCGGCGCAAAAGGGCAGCGTCAGCTTCGCCCTGAAAAAGCTGCGCGCCGCCGGCGTGCCGCGCGCCACCGTCGACACCTTCTTCCGGGACGCGCTGATCGCGCCCGTGCTGACGGCCCACCCGACGGAAGTGCAGCGCAAGAGCATCCTCGACGCCGAGCACGACATCGCCCGCCTGCTGGCCGAGCGCGACCTGCCCCTGACGCCGAAGGAACGCCTGGCCAACATGCAGCTGCTGCGCTCGCGCGTCGCCACCCTGTGGCAGACGCGCATGCTGCGCTACTCGAAGCTGACGGTGGCCGACGAAATCGAAAACGCCCTGTCCTATTACCGCATCACCTTCCTGCGCGAACTGCCGGGCCTGTATGACGACATCGAGGACGACATCGCCGCCGAATACCCGAACGGCGACGGCACGATCGAGCCCATCCACGCCGCCTACGTGCAGATGGGCAGCTGGATCGGCGGCGACCGCGACGGCAACCCCAACGTCAACGCGGGCACCATGCAGCACGCGCTGGCGCGCCACGCCACCACCATCCTCGACTTTTACCTCGACGAAGTGCACGCGCTGGGCGCGGAACTGTCCGTCTCGACCCTGATGGTGGGCGTGAGCGCGGAACTGCAGGCGCTGGCCGACCAGTCGCCGGACGCCTCGCCGCACCGCAGCGACGAACCGTACCGCCGCGCCCTGATCGGCATCTATGCGCGCCTGGCCGCCACGGCCCGCGCCCTGGGCGCCACGAATATCCTGCGCAAGGAAGTGGGCGCGGCCGCCGCCTATCCGGACGCGGCCGCGTTTGTCGCCGACCTGCGCACCATCGTCGCCTCGCTCGAAGCGCACCACGGCGCCGCCCTCGCGCGCCCGCGCCTGGCCACCCTGGCGCGGGCGGCCGACATCTTCGGCTTCCACCTGGCCTCGCTCGACATGCGCCAGACTTCCGACGTGCACGAGCGCGTGCTGGCCGACCTGTTCGCCCAAAGCGGCGTGGCCGCCGATTACGCGGCCCTGTCCGAGGAAGACAAGCAGGCGCTGCTGCTGAGCGAACTGGCCCAGCCGCGCTTGCTGTACTCGCCCTACATCAGCTACGCCGCGGAAACGGATTCCGAACTGGCGATTTTGCGCGCGGCGCGCGACATCCGCCAGCGCTACGGCGCGCGCGCGATCCGCAACTACATCATCTCGCACACGGAAACCGTGTCCGACCTGCTGGAAGTGTTGCTGCTGCAAAAGGAAACAGGCTTGCTGCGCACCGACTGGCAAGCTGGCGACAGCAGCTGCGAGCTGATGGTCATTCCCCTGTTCGAGACGATACCCGACCTACAGCGCGCGGCCGGCATCATGAGCCAGCTCATGGCCTTGCCTTTGGTCAAACAATTGATCGCCAAGCAGGGACAGTTGCAGGAAGTCATGCTCGGCTATTCCGATTCGAACAAGGATGGCGGCTTCCTCACCTCGAACTGGGAACTGTACAAGGCGGAACTGGCGCTGGTGTCCGACTTCCGGAAAGCCGGCGTCAAGCTGCGCCTGTTCCACGGCCGCGGCGGCACGGTGGGCCGTGGCGGCGGCCCCAGCTACGAAGCCATCCTGGCCCAGCCGCCGGGCACCGTCAACGGCCAGATCCGCCTGACGGAACAGGGCGAAATCATCGCCTCGAAGTTTTCCAACGCGGAAATCGGCCGGCGCAACCTGGAATTGCTGGTGGCCGCCACCCTGGAAGCGAGCCTGGCGCCGCAGGAAGCGAACCCGGCCCGCAACAGCCAGCTGGCGCAGTTCGAAGCGGTGATGGCGCAACTGTCGGACCTGGCCTACCGCTCCTACCGCCACCTCGTGTATGAAACGCCGGGTTTTACCGAGTACTTCTTCTCGGCCACGCCGATTGCGGAAATCGCCGAGCTGAACCTCGGTTCGCGGCCCGCCTCGCGCAAGGCCAACCAGCGCATCGAAGACTTGCGCGCCATCCCCTGGGGCTTTTCCTGGGGCCAGTGCCGCTTGCTGCTGCCGGGCTGGTTCGGCTTCGGCAGCGCCATCGACGCCTGGATCAACGATGGCGAGCCCGCGTCGAAAGATGACAGGATCGCCACCCTGCGCGCCATGCATGCCGAATGGCCGTTCTTCGCCACCCTGCTGTCGAACATGGACATGGTGCTGGCCAAGACGGACCTGGCCATCGCCTCGCGCTACGCGGAACTGGTGGCGGACCACGATTTGCGCGAACGCATCTACAAGCGCATCACGGAAGAGCATGGCAACACCCTGCGCTGCCTGGAATTGATCACCGGCAACACGGAACGCCTGGCCGGCAACCCGCTGCTGGCCCGCTCTATCCAGAACCGCTTCGCCTACCTCGATCCGCTGAACCACTTGCAGGTGGAGTTAATCAAGCGCAACCGCGCCCTGTCGGCGGCAAGCCGGATCGACGAGCGCGTCCACCGCGGCATCCAGCTGTCGATCAACGGCGTGGCGGCCGGCCTGCGCAACACGGGCTGATCGCGCGACGCCGCCATGGGCAGGCAGGGGCCGGCGCCGCGAGGGCCGGCCCTTTTTGCTTTCCAAATGGAAAAATATTCTCAATAAAGCAACATTTGGTATTACACTAGCGTCGGATACTTTCCCCACTCCGGCGCCACGCGCACCGCAGCGGTCCACCATGACGCGAGGGGCGCGGATGAGTAAATGGTCGATTGAAACCTTGAGTGCGGCATGCGCCTGCCTCGTCCTCGTCATGCTGGGCTGGCTGGCAGGCGTGGCCTGGAAGGAAMTCGACTTCTGGGAGCATGTCTGGCTGACGCTGCTGCTGGCGGCGTCCGCCGGCACGGCCATGTGGCTGATGCACAAGCTGCGCGCCCACTTCGCCAGCACGCGCAAGCAGCTCGACGCCAGCACCATGCGCTACCGCGACCTGAGCGAGGCGGCGCAGGACGGCATGTGGCAAACGGATGCGCAAGGCACGATATTGCATCTGAACCAGCGCCTGTGCGACATGCTGGGCACGCGGGCGGAAGACCTGCTGGGCCACAAGATGAGCGAATTCTACGACGAGGCGACCTTGCGGCGCCTGTGCCCGCTGATGCGCGCGCAGGAACGCAGCTGCATGGGTGAACTGCAGTATTGGCACAGCGACGGCACGGAGCGCTGGGCCATGATCAGCGGACGCTGCCTGTACGACCAGCAGGGCATGCTGACGGGCGCCCTCGTGCTGGCCAGCGACATCACCGAACAGAAACGGGCCGAACACGCGCTGAGCATCGCCCATGCGGAGCTGGAAAGCCGCGTGGCCCTGCGCACGGCCCAGTTGCTCGATGTCAATCTCCAGCTGTCCGCCGAAATCGCCATGCGCGCGCAAACGGAAGCGGCCCTGGCGCGCAGCGAAGAGCGGCTGCAGGACATCATTTCCATGATGCCCCTGTCGCTGTTCCTGAAAGATGCCGATTCGCACATGCTGCTGATGAACCAGGCCTGCGAGCAGCAATGGGGCGTACGGTTCCAGGATATCGCCGAGGGACGCGACGTGCAGCACTTTCCCCCGGACCAGACCCAGGGATTCCACGCGGCGGACCAGGAAGCGTTTGCCAGCCGCCAGGTGGTGATCCGCGAGGAATTGGTGTGGAATGCGCAGCTGCAGGAAAACCGCCTGCTGCAGACGCATAAAAAACCCATCTTCGACGCGCAAGGCCTGCCGCAGATGATCATCGCCATGGGCATCGACATCACGGAAAGCAAGCGCAACGAAGAAAACCTGGAGCGCACCCTGGCCCAGCTGCGCGAACTGAGCGACCACCAGCAGACCATCAAGGAAGAAGAACGCCGGCGCATCGCGCTCGACATCCATGACGACCTGGGCCAGAACCTGATGGTGCTGCGCATCGATGTGTCGCTGCTGCACGCGCGCACGGCCGCCTCCCACCCGCGCCTGCACCGCCACGCCGCGCGCGTGCTCGAGACCATCGACGCCACCATCCGCTCCGTGCGCGCCATCATCAATGACTTGCATCCGAGCACACTGGAACTGGGCCTGGGACCGGCCGCCGAATGGCTGATACGGCAAATGGAAAGCCGCGGCAGCATCCGCTACCGGCTCAAGATCAGCAGCGAGGCGCCCGACCTGGGCCTGGACCAGCGCCAGACGTCGGCCATCTTCCGCGTGCTGCAGGAATCGCTGTCGAACATCGTGCGCCACGCCCAGGCCAGCGAAGTGGACGTGGCGCTGGCGCAGGATGCGCAAGCCATCGAGCTGCGCATCAGCGACAACGGCATCGGCATGCAGCCGGGCGACGACGGCAAGCAGGCCGCTTTCGGCCTGAAGAGCATACGCGAGCGCGTCCACGCGCTGGGCGGCGAACTGCGCATCGACAGCCAGGCGGGCCGGGGCACGGCGCTGGCCATCCATTTGCCGCAGGCCAGGGAAAGCGTGGCGGAACGATCATGATGAAACACAAATATTACTAAAAATAGTAGTAATTTATGTATGCATGGGCGGGAGAAAAAAGTATAGTGAGTTTTTTCTTTGAGGAAACTATCATGCCGCCACGGTTTTGCTGCGTCTCCGCCCCACTGCTCGGCCTGCTCCTGCTGGCCGCCATCCCCAGCGCCAGCGCCGCCATCCATGCCGAACACGGCTTCGGCGAAAAGGATGGCAATGGCAGCATCGCTTCGGACCTGAACCCGGCCGGACTGGTGGCCGGCATCATCCTCGAGGAAGAGGGTCGGCGCCGCGCCGTGACCTACCAGCACGGCCGCATCCGCGAGCTGGGCACCCTGGGCGGCGATGAAGGTTTCACCAAGGCCATCAATATGCATGGCGTGGTAGTGGGTTCGGCGCAGACGGCCAGCGGCGCCTGGCACGCCTTCCGCTACGACGCGGCGGGCGGCATGCGCGACCTGGGCACCCTGGGCGGCAGCAGCAGCTACGCCACGGCCATCACGCGCGGCGGCCAGGTGGCCGGCTATGCCGACACCAGCGGCGGCGATTTCCACGCCTTTGTGACGAAAGCCGACCACAGCCTGCAGGACCTGGGCACCCTGGGCGGCGCCAGCAGCTATGCCAGCGGCTTGAACAGCCATGGCGTGGCGGTGGGTACGGCCCAGCGCGGCGATGGCTACCGCCGCGCCTTCGTCTACCGTCCCGGCACGGGCATGCAGGAAATCGGCACCCTGCCAGGCGGACGCATCAGCTCGGCCACCGCCATCAACGACGCGGGCCTGGTCGTGGGCGCCTCGGAAACGGAGAAGCGCCGCTGGCACGCGTTTGCCTGGGACGGCAAGCGCATGCTCGACCTGGGCGCCATGATCGGCCAGGGCGACAGCTACGCCACGGCCGTCAACGCGGCCGGCCACGTCGTCGGCAGCGTCAGCATCAACGGCTTTGAACCGATGACCTTTGTCTACAAGGACGGCGTGATGACGGTGCGCCGCCGCGACGACGGCCTGTACCTGACCAACAAGATCACGGATGCCGGCCTGGTGGTGGGCGCCGTCTACACGGGGCATAAATTCCAGGCCTTCGCCGTGCCGTCGCAGGCGTCGCCGGCGCCGCCGCGCCGCAACCCGCTGGACTGGCTGCTCCTGAGCGTCATCGCCGCCGCCTGCGGCGCGGCCCTGTTCCGCGCGCGCCGCCAGCTGAGCGCCGGCCTGCTGGGCCAGCGCCGGCATTTGCTGTAAATCAACACCGGCAGGGACGAAAAAAAAGAGGCTTGCGCCTCTTTTTTGTTTCTTGCCGTACGCTTAGTTTTGCGTGAGGAAAGTTTTGAGTTTGTCCGAACGCGAAGGCTGGCGCAGCTTGCTCATGGCTTTCGCCTCGATCTGGCGGATGCGCTCGCGCGTCACGTCGAACTGCTTGCCCACTTCTTCCAGGGTGTGGTCGTTCGACATTTCCACGCCATAACGCATGCGCAGCACTTTTGCTTCGCGCGGCGTCAGGGAATCGAGCACTTCCTTGATCACGTTGCGCATCGACGCGTGCAGCGCGGCGTCCAGCGGCGCCAGCGTCGTGTTGTCCTCGATGAAGTCGCCCAGCTGTGAATCGCCGTCCTCGCCCATCGGCGTTTCCATGGAAATCGGCTCTTTCGCGATCTTCATGATCTCGCGCACCTTGTTCTCCGGCATTTCCATCTTGACGGCCAGGGTCGCCAGGTCCGGCTCGCTACCCGTTTCCTGCATGATCTGGCGCGAGATACGGTTCATCTTGTTGATCGTTTCGATCATGTGCACCGGCACGCGGATGGTGCGCGCCATGTCGGCGATGGAACGCGTGATGGCCTGGCGTATCCACCAGGTGGCGTAGGTCGAGAACTTGTAGCCGCGGCGGTATTCGAATTTATCGACGGCCTTCAGCAGGCCAATGTTGCCCTCCTGGATCAGGTCGAGGAATTGCAGGCCGCGGTTGATGTATTTCTTGGCGATCGAAATGACCAGGCGCAAGTTGGCCACCGTCATTTCGCGTTTCGCGTGACGCGCGCGCTTTTCGCCGGCCGCCATCTGCTTGTTGATCTTGCGCAAGTCCGCCAGCGGCAAGGCCACGCGCGCCTGCAGGTCGATCATCTTCTTTTGCAGTTCCTTGACGGCAGGCACGTTGCGGCTGAGGATGGCGCTGTACGGATACTTGCAATCGACTTCGCGGTCGACCCATTCCAGGTCGCATTCATTGCCCGGGAACACCTTGATGAAGTGGGCGCGCGGCATGCCGCATTTGTTCACGCACAGTTCCAGCACGGCGCGCTCGATGTGGCGCACTTCTTCCATCTGGCCGCGCAGGGTGTCGCACAGCTTTTCCACAACCTTGGCCGTGAAGCGGATGCCCAGCAATTCCTGCGAAATGGCTTCCTGCGCCTTGATGTAGGCTTTCGAGTTGTAGCCGTCTGGCGCCTTGCGCATCTTGTCGTACTGCGTGGAAATGACGTTGAATTTCTCCAACGCATTCTTTTTCAGCTGGGCCAATTGTTCGCTGGAGAAACCGGCCGCGCCGCCATTGGCGTCGCCGTCTTCTTCCTCGGCTTCTTCTTCCTCTTCCTCGTCGTCACCGCTGGCGGCGGCGGGCGCGGCGGCAGCGGCAGGCGCCGGGGCATTGCTTTCGTTCAAGTCGACAAAGCCGTCGACCACTTCATCGACCTTGATTTCGTCGCGCGCGATCTTTTGCGACAGCGCAACGATTTCGCCGATGGTGGTGGGGCAGGCGGAAATGGCCTGGATCATGTCCTTCAGGCCGCCTTCGATGCGCTTGGCGATCTCGATCTCGCCTTCGCGCGTCAGCAGCGCCACGGCGCCCATTTCACGCATGTACATGCGCACGGGGTCGGTGGTGCGGCCGAAGTCGGAGTCGACCGTCGACAGGGCGGTGGCGGCAGCCGCTTCCACTTCGTCGTCGCTGGTGACGGTGGCGACATTGTCCGTCAGCAACAGGCTTTCCGCGTCAGGGGCGCGCTCGTAGACGGCGATGCCCATGTCGTTGAAGGTGGCGATGATGCCTTCGATGGCTTCCGGATCGATGATGTTTTCCGGCAATTGGTCATTGATCTCGGCATAGGTGAGGAAACCGCGTTCCTTGCCCATGTTGATCAGGCCCGTGATCTGCTTGCGGCGGCGTTCCAGGTCCGCTGCCGATGCTTCCGGATCGCCCAGCGCGTCCGCCAGGCCGCCCTTGGCCTTGCGGTCGCGCGCTTTCGACACGGCCTTCAGTTCGGCCCGTTCGACGGCGTTCAACGCTGCCACTTCATCGTTTTCCGGCGTGAATTCGCTCGGCTTGCGGCCGCGGCGGCCAGGCACCTTGACGGTCGGCAAGAAGTAATTCGACGTGTCGATGGCGGCCAGGGCGTCCGCGTCCGTGGTCTTGCTAACCACCTGCGCACCGGAAATAATGGTCACGGGCGCCGCTTCGGGCTTGGCGCGCACGACTTTCGAGCGGGCTGCCGTCACCACCTTGTTCGTGGCGGCGCTTTCGCTGACCTTGCGCGGCGCGGCCGCGGCCTTGGTGCCAGGGGCGACCTTCACGCTTGGCGTTTTGGCCGGTGCAGCGTCGGCCACCTCGGCCACTTCGGCAACGGCGTCGACAGCCGCCACTGGCGCTTCGACAGCCGTCTCGGCCGGCGGCACGGCCGCCAGGCGCGAACGGCTTTTCTTCACCACGGTGACGACGGTGGGCGCCGTCGTGACGGTGGCTTCCGGATTCGCTTGCGCATTATCGATGAAGTAAGATAAAGTCGTTTTGGGTACGGCAAGGGGTGCCGCGGCTGGGCGTGGCGCCTTGGCGGACAACGTTAAAGTTTTTGGCGTATTCTTCATGAGATATCTCTTAATGCGAGACCAGATGGTGTCGGCGCGAAGTGAATGATTCCACCTAAGCCTGCGAAACCGGACTCGATGGAGCGTATTGTTGCGGCTGCCGTCAAGGGCAGCGGCGCCTGTCTATCGGGACGTTCATAGCCCGCGCATCCGGCAACAGGAGCGCGGGGCCGAACGGCGCGGCCGAAACCGGATCAGATAAATAAGCGATGTACATTGCGGAATGAAAAAAAGCCCGTACCAGAACGGGCTTGAATCTATTGTTGTTCAGTGAAGACACAGCGGAGAGCAAGATTATGCACGAAGGCCAGTTATCTGGATAATTGATAAACGGAATATCCGGTATCAAAGATATCAATAATCAGGGCCCTGCACCGCACTGCTCCTATCCCCTGCACACCTGAGCCAGACCATCAAACCTGGGGTCCAGTCATCAGCGCAAGCCGACATTATACACATTTCCCGCATTTCGCGCTGTGTCCGCTGTAGCGCGGGTCCGCCCATCTCCGCTCAAGTTGCCAAAAAAGACAATGCACTTGCCTGTGGCGCGTGCTATGCTCCCCTTTTATAGCCCAACCAATGATGTCGATGACCAGCTCCACGCCAGACCAGCAAGCCACCACTCCTGACACGCCAGTCGATGCAGCCCCAGCGGCGGCACCGGCCGCAGCCGCACCGGCGCCCGCCGGCCTGACCGCGCGCGCCCTGCTGAAGCAGTTCCAGGAGCAATTCCCGCCATTCCGCGATTGCCTGCCCTTGTCCATCGGTATCGACAAGCAGATCCTGGCCCGCCTGCCGGACCTGGACCGCAAGCTGATGCGCACGGCGCTGGGCATCCACACGGGTTCGCTGCGCTACCTGCGCGTGATGGAAAAAGCCAAGGTACGCTACGACCTCGACGGCACAGCCGGCGCGGAAGTGACGCAAACCCACCGCGACCACGCCACGCAAGTGCTGCAGCAGCGCTTCAAGAAGGAAGCCGAGCGCAAGAAGGCCGAGCGCGACGCGGCCGCCGCCGAAGAAGCGAACCGTTTGCGCCTGGAAAAACTGAATCAGCTGACCGCGAAATTCTCGCGCAAGGGCTGATCCGGTTTCATGGATACTGCTGCCGCGCCGCCACTGCCGCCCTACCAGGGCATCGCCCTCGACCACGTCAGGCTGGTGCGCACCAGTGACGAAGCCAGGGCGGCCATGGCCGCCCTGCTGGCGGCCGACGCCATCGGCTTCGACACGGAATCGAAGCCGACGTTCGTCAAGGGCGAATCGTCCACGGGTCCGCATCTGATCCAGCTGGCCACCGACGACATCGCCTACCTGTTCCAGGTGGGCGCCACGCCGCCCCTGGCCGAACTCAAAGCCATCCTCGAATCGACCACCACCCTGAAGGTGGGCTTCGGCCTGTCCGACGACGTCAAGCGCCTGCGCAACAAGCTGGGCATTGCTCCAGCGCAAGTGCTGGACCTGTCCGTCGCCCTGCGCGGCGGCCAGCGCAACGACCTGGGCGCCAAGACGGCCGTGGCCAAGTTCTTCGGCCTGCACCTGCAGAAGTCGAAAAAGATCTCCACCACCAACTGGGCCACCTCGCGCCTGACGGAAAAGCAGATCCTGTACGCGGCCGACGATGCGCAAGTGGCCCTGCGCGTGTACCGCCGCTGGATCGCCGACGGCGGCAAGGTGGCGCCGCAAAAAGCCCCACGGGCCAGCACGCCGCCGGCCACGCCGCCCGCACCCGCCTGAGCCGTCCCGCAGCATGAGCAAGAGCAAGTCCATCGGCACCACGCCCGACGCGATCGCCGCCGCCGAACAGGCGCTGGGGCGAGCGCTGCCCGCTTCCTACGTGCAATGGTTATTGGTGAACAATGGCCGCGCGCTGGGCGCCTTGTGCGTGTTTCCCGTCTACGACGCGGCCAATGCGCGCAAGACGTGGGAATCGATAGAACGCCATTACCGCACAGACTGGCAAGAGTGGCTGGAGAATATGGATGGCGGCGATGCCGCCGCCCTGCTGCCGTTTGCCCAGTTCGGCACGGGCGACTACTATTGTTTTGATTATGCGCAAACGGGAGCGGCCGGTGAAGCGGTGGTCGTGCTGTGGTCGCACGAAACAGGCGCCACCACGGCAGTGGCGCCCGACTTTGCCGCCTTTCTCGCCCTGCCCGGCCGTCCCGGCTAGCCTTCCTCCCCTTGCAGCGCCAGTTGCTGCGCCGCCAGCCGCCCCAGCGCGGCGATGGCCGCTTCCAGCTGCGCGCTCCACGGGTGGCCGTAATTGAGGCGGATGCAGTGGCGAAACGCGCGCGTGGCGGAAAAGATGGGCCCGGGCGCGATGCTGATGCCGGCCGCCAGCGCGCTGCGGTGCAAGGCCAGCGCATCGACGCCCACGGGCATCTCGACCCAGACGAAATAGCCGCCCTGCGGCCGCGTCACCCGCGTGCCGGGCGGAAAATGCACGGCGATCGCCTGCAGCATGGTGTTTTGCTGCGCCGCCAGGGTCAGCCGCAGCTGGCGCAAATGGCGCTCATAGCCGCCGTGCGCCAGGTAATCGGCCAGCGCCATCTGCAGCGGTATCGGCGCCGACAGGCTGGTGGTCAGTTTCAAACGCTCGACCTGGCGCGCATGGCGGCCCGCCACGGCCCAGCCCAGGCGGAAACCGGGCGCCAGGGTCTTCGAGAACGAGCTGCAATGCATGACGAGACCGGCGCTGTCATGGCTTTTCGTCAAGCCGGGGCGCTGCTTGCCAAAGTACAGCTCGCCATACACGTCATCCTCGATCAGGGGCACGTCATGGCGCGCCAGCAAGTCGACCAGGGCGCGCTTCTTTTCCGGCGACATCAGGCTGCCCAGCGGGTTCTGGAAATTCGTCATCAGCCAGCAGGCTCTGGGCCGGTGGCGTTGCAGCAACTCTTCCAGCGCCGCCAGGTCGACGCCGTCACGGGGGCTGGTGGCGATCTCGACGGCCTTGAGTTCCAGCCGCTCCAGCGCCTGCAGGCAGGCATAGAAGCTGGGCGACTCGATCAGCACCGTGTCGCCGGGCCGCGTGACGGCTTGCAGGCACAGGTTCAGCGCTTCCAGCGCGCCATTCGTGATGACGATGTCCTCGCTGGAGACAAGCACGCCGTCGAGCTGGTAACGCAGCGCGATCTGGCGGCGCAATTCCGCGTTGCCCAGGGATAAATCGGTGACCGTGCTCCACGGGTCGAGACGGCGCATGCTGGCCGACACGGCCCGCGCCAGCTTTTCCATCGGAAACAGGTGCGGGCTGGGAAAGGCCGAGCCGAAGGGCACGATGTCGCGCGCGCCGACAGCGCCCAGCACCTCGAACACCAGGTCGCTGACGTCGACGGTGGTGCTGGCGTCGAGCGGGCGCGAGCTGTCCGGCTCGGGCGCCAGCGCGGCCCGCTGCGGCGCCACGTAATAGCCGGAGCGGGGGCGCGAGACGATCATGCCGCGCGCTTCGAGCAGGTAATACGCCTGGAACACGGTCGACGGGCTCACGCCGCGCCGCGCATGCTGCTGGCGCACGGAGGGCAACTTATCACCAGGCAACAACAGCTGCGTGCTGATCATGGCGGCGACTTCTTCCGCCAATTCCTCATATCGTTTCAACCTTGCTCCTCAAACTGATCCGTAGTTTTATTGCAAAACTGATCCTGTCACAGTGACAGCACGCAGTATATGCTAGGGTAACAACATCCGGGCAGCAACACCGGGACATCATATCGACCGACGAGACAGGTTATTTTCCCATGCAACTTTCCATGTTACTGCATTCCCCTCCCGTGCTGCTGGCCCTGGCTTTCGCCTGGCCCGGCATGGCGCTGGCCGCGCCGGCCACGCTGCCAGCCGGCCACGACAGCCTGGAACAGCGCATCAAGGCATGCACGGCCTGCCATGCGCAAAAGGAACGCCACGACGTCTTCTTCCCCCGCATCGCCGGCAAACCTTCGGGCTACCTGTACAACCAGCTGCTGAACTTTCGCGAGGGACGGCGCCAGTATCCGATGATGAACTACATGGTCGAACACTTGCCGGACGATTATCTGCGCGAAATTGCCGAGTATTTTGCGGCGCAGCACCCTGCCCCGCCGCCGGCCCAGCCCAGCGGCGCCGGCGCGACGGCCCTGGCGCGCGGCAGGCAGCTGGTGCTGCAGGGCGATGGCGCGAAAAAAATCCCCGCCTGCATCGCCTGCCATGGCCAGCAGCTGGGCGGCGTGGCGCCCGCCATCCCCGGCTTGCTGGGCTTGCCGCGCGACTACATCAACGCCCAGCTGGGCGCCTGGAAGAACGGCATCCGCCGCGCCCACGCCCCCGACTGCATGGCGCAAGTGGCGCAGCGCCTGTCCGACGCGGACGTGGGCGCCGTCTCGGCCTGGCTGGGCACGCAGGTGGCCGGCGCCGACGCGCGCCCCGCCAGCGGCATCACCGCGCCCTTGCCGCTGCACTGCGGCGGCGTGCCGGGCTCTGCCGCGCAGGTGGCGCCATGAAAAAATGGATGATCGCGGCCTGCCTCGTGCTGATCGCCGGCGGCAGCGCCAAGCTCCTGCTGTGGCCCGATGACGACATCGGCCCGCCCCCGGCCGCCAGCGCCCTGAGCCAGGAACAGCTGGTGGCGCGCGGCGCCTACCTGGCCAAGGCGGGCGACTGCATGGCCTGCCACACGACACGGGGCGGCGTGCCCTACGCGGGCGGACGGGCCTTGCAGACGCCGTTCGGCAAGGTGCTCTCGCCCAACATCACGGCCGACAGGGAAACGGGCATCGGCAGCTGGACGGCCGACGATTTCTGGCGCGCCATCCACAACGGCAAGTCGAAGGACGGCCGCCTGCTGTATCCGGCCTTTCCGTACACCAATTACACCAAGGTGCAGCGCGAGGACAGCGACGCCCTGTACGCGTATTTCCAGCGCGTGCCGCCGCACCGGCAGGCGAACGCGCCGCACGCGCTGCGCTTTCCCTACAACCAGCAGATCGCCCTGGCTGCCTGGCGCGCCCTGTATTTCAAGCCGGGCGTATACCAGCCCCTGACGACGCAAAGCATGGAATGGAACCGCGGCGCCTACCTGGTGCAGGGCCTGGGCCATTGCAGCGCCTGCCATAGCAGCCGCAGCACCCTGGGCGGCAGCGACGACGGCCTGTCGGGCGGCCTGATCCCCGTGCTGGGCTGGTACGCGCCGTCGCTGACGTCGGACGCGGAAGCGGGCCTGGGCGACTGGGACACGGCGCATATCGTGGAATTGCTGCAAACGGGCGTCTCGCCGCGCGCCACCGTCTTCGGCCCCATGGCCGAGGTGGTGCGGCAAAGCCTGCAGCACATGGACAGCGGCGACGTGCGGGCCATGGCCGTCTACCTGAAAAGCCTGCCCGCCCCGGCCCGGGCCGCGCCGCGCGCGCCGCGCGACACGTCGGAGCAAGCCAGGCAGCACCTGGCGCTGGGCGCGAAACTGTACGAGGCGCACTGCGCAAGCTGCCACCGCGACGACGGCAAGGGCGTGCCGCCCGGCTACCCGCCGCTGGCCGGCAACCGCGCGCTGACGACGGACTCGGCCGTGAACGCCATCCGCCTCGTGCTCAACGGCGGCTTTGCGCCGGGAACACAAGGCAACCCGCGCCCCTACGGCATGCCGCCGTTCGGCCCCGTGATGGACGACCGCGAAGTGGCGGCCGTGGTGACGTATCTGCGGGCTTCGTGGGGCAATGATGCGCCGGCCGTGTCGGCGCTGGAGGTAAACAAGTACCGCAGCGTGCCGCTGGAGTAGCGCGCCTGAAAAACGTCCATGGCGGCGTTGCATCTCCTTGCCGTACTATTCGTACTGTCTGCGTCGATGCGCCTAGCCCTGAACGTTTTGCAGACGTGCATATGAAATAAAAAAAGCCGGCTCGCGCCGGCTTTTTCATAAATCACAGCAATTCTCAGCGAAACTTGCTCTTGTGCCCCGTTTTGAGGTCCAGCGCATAGCGCACGCCGTTGTCCGTCAGCATGACTTCATCGGGCGGTTCCTCGCCGGCCAGGGCGCCGTCGATCAGGGGCAAGCCTTCGCCCTTGCGCATCAGCTCGTCGCAGCGCTCGTAGACGTTGACGCAGCCCGTGGACGCCATCAGCGATTGCACGATGGCCACTTTCCACGCGTCGACGCCGCCGGCGTTGAATTCGCAGATCAGATAGCCATGCACGCCGCCAAACAGCTGCACCACCAGGCCCGGCAAGCCCTCGTCCTCGCCCTTGATCAGGGTCAACAGCTGGTTCTCGCCCGCTTTCTTGATGGCCGGCAGTTTTTTCTCGATGGCGGCCTTGACGCGGCGCTTGATCAGCGCGTGGTCGACCGGTTCGTCTTCCTTGAAGCTCCAGATGCGCGCGCGGATCTGCGACTTCGAATTGTAGGCGGCGCGGGCGATGAATTGCTTCGACGAACTCTGCACGATGGCCGTCGAGCCGGGCTTCATTTTTTCCTGCGGCTTGCCTTCGACTTTTTCAATCGCGGACGCGTAAATCCACGATTGGCCCAGCAAGCTCTTTTCCTTGCCCTGTTTGATGGTGATGATCAGCATGTAAGTCCAGTAGTGTGAGCGGCGCATGCCGCTCGTCGTATATCCAATACCCGCATGATACCTCATGCCATCCTGTCGCATCCTCCTGCATTCTATGCCGCTGCCGGCGCAGTCTGTCGCAGCGCGGTACGCAGGCGCGGCCCGCTGGCATACCATGCCAGCATACTAATTCCACACAGGGAGCAAGAATGACACACGCCTTTTTCCATCCCCGCCAACGCCGCCACGCCGGCGCCGCCCTGCTGCTGGCCGCCTGCGCCCTGGCCATGCCCGCCGCGCCGGCCCTGGCTTCGCCGCTCGACTGGATTGCCGGCAACAGCATCCAGGGCAGCGGCAAGCTGCAGAAGCAGACGCGCGAGGTGGGCAGCTTCCATGGCGTGGCACTGAACGTGCCGGGCACGGTCGAATTGCGTATCGGCAACACGGACAGCGTCACCATCGAGGCTGACGACAACATCCTGCCGCTGATCGACACGGCCGTGGAAAACGGCACCCTGCGCATCCGCCCCGCCAGGCGCAACACGAATTTCCGCCAGAGCAGCCTGACCATCGTCATCCAGGCGCGCCAGGTGGAACGCGTCAGCGTGGGCGGCTCGGGCAACATCACGGCGACGGGCTTGCGCGCGGAAAAGCTGCGTTTCGACGTGGGCGGTTCCGGCTCCATCGATGCGCGCGACCTCGACAGCCGCGCGGTGGCCGTGGCCATCGGCGGCAGCGGCAACTTCAAGGCCAGCGGCAAGACGGAACAGCTGACGGCCTCGATCGGCGGCTCGGGCAATATCCAGGCCGGCCGCCTGGCCGCGCGCGAGGTGCAGGTCAGCATAGGCGGCTCGGGCGAGGCGCAGGTATGGGCCAAGGATAACCTCAACATCAGCATCGGCGGCTCGGGCGAAGTGAGCTACTACGGCGACCCGCGCGTCAGCCGCAGCATGCAGCGCTCAAGCAGCATCCGCCGCCTGGGCGCCGCGCCAAATTAAGCAGCCAGGCCGGCCAGCACGGCGGCCAGTTCCCGCGTGGCCGCCTCGCCCAGCGGCTGCAGCGGCGCGCGCGGCGTGCCCGCGTCAAAACCCTGCAGCGCCAGGCCCGCCTTGACGGTGGGCGGCAAGCCCCCTTTCATCAGGCATTGCAGCAACGGCAATTGCTGGAAGAACAGTTCGCGCGCCCGCGCCAGGTCGCCCGCCTGCACAGCCGCGTACAGGGCCAGCGGCAAGCCCGCATGCAGATTCGGCGCGGCCGTGCACCAGCCGCGGGCGCCGGCCGCCAGCGCGGCGAAGGCCAGGGTATTGCTGCCGTTGTAGAACGGCAATTCTCCGCCGCTCAGCTGGGCCAGCCGGTGCATGCGCTGGATGTCGCCCGTGCTTTCCTTGACCATCGTCACGTTCGGCACCTCGCGCCAGATGCGCACGATCAGCTCGGGCGACATATCGATGCCGCTGGTGGCCGGGTTGTTGTAGAGCATGACGGGGATGCCGACGGCGTCGCCGATGCGCGCCACGTGGCGCGCGATCTCTTCCTCGCTCAATTTCCAGTACGACACGGGCAAGACCATCACCGCGTCGGCGCCCTCCTTTTCCGCGTGGCGGGCGCGGCGCATGGCGCCGGCCGTCGTCAGGTCGGAAATGCCCACCACCGTGGGCACGCGCCTGGCCACGGCGGCCAGCGAGGCAGACGCGACGGCGTCCCATTCCCCGTCCTGCAGATAGGCGCTCTCGCCCGTGCTGCCCAGCGGGGCAATGCTGTGCACGCCGCCGGCGATGAGGCGGTCGATCAGCTGCCGCAGGCGCGGCAGGTCGACGCCGCCATCGGCCGCGAAGGGGGTGACGGGGTAGGCAATGATGCCGTGAAATGGTGTCTGCATGATGTTGTTTCCCTTATTTAATGAATGTGTGCGGTTCAGGCCAGGCAGTCGGCGTGCCGGCGCAGCGCGCGCCGGGCGTAGTAGGCGAAGGTCACCGTGTCGCGCCGGGCCGTGGAAATCCAGTCGTGCGCCTCGCGCGCCAGCGCCGGCGGCAAGGGCTGGATCTTGCCGGCCGCCATGGCCAGCAATTGCAGGCGGGCGGCCCGCTCGATCAGCAGCGCCAGCATGCACGCCTCTTCCACCGTGCGCCCCACCACCAGCTGGCCATGGTGGGCCAGCAGGATGGCGCGCTTGTCGCCCAGGGCGGCAGCGATGATCTCGCCCTCTTCGTTGCCTACCGGCACGCCCGGCCACGACGGCAGGAAGGCGCAGTCGTCGAACAGGGGGCAGGTATCCATGTGCGACACCAGCAGCGGCTGCTCCAGCATCGACAGCGCGGCCACGTGCGTGGGATGCGTGTGGATGATGCAGGCCACGTCGGGACGCTGGCGGTAGATCCAGCTGTGGAAACGGTTGGCCGGGTTGGGTATGCCCTCGCCGTGCAGCACGCGCAGGTCGTGGTCGACCTCGAGCAGGTTGCCGGCCGTGATCTCGTCGAAGCCCAGGCCCAGCCGCTGCGTGTAAAACGTGTTGTCCTGCGCGCCGCGGCAGCTGATCTGCCCGGCCAGGCCCGCATCGTGGCCGCCGTCGAACAGGATGCGGCAGGACAGGGCCAGGGTTTGCAGCGCCGACCACGGGCTGTCCTGCGTGACGCTGGCCAGGCGCCGCTCGGCGATGGCCACCAGTTCGTCTTTCGACAAGGCCAGGCTGGCGCCCGGCGCTGCCGCTTCATAGGGAGTATTGTGCTGCATCGTCTTTCCTTCACTCATGCTTGCCACGCTTCCCGGCATGCACGGCAGTGGCCGTGCAACCCAATCCGAGGAAACTGAGTGTATTTTAGGACACTTTGTGTCATGAGGTACAATAGTTTTTTTAAATCGAACGATGCAACCATGGCCATGCGTCTGAAACTGCTGAGAAAACACAAGGGCTGGACCCTGGAACAGCTGGCGGAAAAGAGCGGCTTGACGAAGAGTTACCTGTCCAAGGTGGAGCGGGGCCTGAGCGTGCCCTCGATCGCCGTGGCGCTGAAACTGTCGCACGCCATGCAGGTGGACGTGGAGCAGCTGTTCAGCGACAGCCACCGGCAGGCGGCCGTGACCATCACGCGCGCGGGCGATCCGGGCGGCGCGGGCGCGATGCCGCCGCTGCCGCATTTCGCCAGCATCGCGGCCGGCGTGGCGCCGAAGAAAATGCTGCCCTTCATGGTGTATCCGGCGCCCGATTTCGCCGCCTCCGCCTTCAAGGAACATGCGGGCGAGGAATTCCTGTTCGTGCAC
Organism: Janthinobacterium sp. GW458P; assembly: GCF_002127585.1. Classification (GTDB taxonomy): domain Bacteria; phylum Pseudomonadota; class Gammaproteobacteria; order Burkholderiales; family Burkholderiaceae_D; genus Janthinobacterium. The sequence continues at coordinate 14,573 of NZ_NEGZ01000051.1, read as the reverse complement.
CAGGGCACGGTGGAAATCGAATTCCCCCAGGAAACCGTGCAGCTGCACGCGGGCGACTCCGTGTATTTCAACGCCCTGATTCCGCACCGCACGCGCAGCATCGGCGCGCAGCAGGCGCAGCTGCTGGTGATCGTCAGCAACGACGAGGACGCGGCCCGATAAAGCGGCGCCGCAATGCAAAAAGCCCGGAGCGATCCGGGCTTTTTGCGTTTCAGACAGTCAGGATCAGCGCGCCGGCTTCACCGGTTCGCGGTCGATCAGCACCGTGTTGACGCTGTCCGTCAGCCAGATCTGGCCATCCTGGATCGTGCATTGCAGCTGCATGGTGCGCTGCGCCAGCTTGCTCATCTCTTGCGCCGCGTCGGACGGCAGATTGATGACGGTCAAGTTCTTCGCCCGTTCCAGCTTGTTGGCGATCTGCTTCCACCAGATGTGGCTGGTCGCGCCATAGCTGTAGACGATCACCTGCTCCGAACGGCCGCACGCCTTCAGGATGCGTTTTTCGTCGGGCTGGCCCACTTCGATCCACAGCTCGATGGCGCCCGTCAGGTCTTTCTGCCACAGGTCGGGCTCTTCCGTGTCGAACAGGCCCTTGGTGAAGGTCAGCGCCTCGTTGGCATGGATGGCGAACGCCAGCAGGCGCACCATCATGCGCTCATCCGTTTCGGACGGGTGGCGCGCCAGGGTCAGCGCGTGATCCTGGTAGTAATTGCGGTCCATGTCGGCGATCTGCAGATCGGCTTTGAAAATTGTTGCTTTAAGGGCCATCGTATTTCTGTCTCGGTAATCAATCAGGTAAGTAAATGCTGCCCGCCAATTTAGCGGAAGACGACGGTCTTGTCGCCATTTTTCAGGATGCGGCGCTCGACGAACCATTTCACGGCCCGCGCCAGCACCACGCATTCGACGTCGCGGCCGATGGCCGTCAGGGTCTCGGCGTCCATCGCATGGTCGACGCGCTCGACATCCTGCTCGATGATCGGGCCTTCGTCCAGGTCGCCCGTGACGAAATGGGCCGTCGCGCCGATCAGCTTGACGCCGCGGTGGTGCGCCTGCGCATACGGTTTGGCGCCCTTGAAGCTGGGCAGGAAGGAATGGTGGATATTGATGGCGCGGCCGTCGAGCGCCTGGCACAGGCCCGGCGACAGGATCTGCATGTAGCGCGCCAGCACGACGAGGTCGATCTTGTGCGTGTCCATCAGCTCGATGATCTTCGCTTCCTGCGCCAGCTTGGCCGCTTCCGGCGCGCCGGTGGCCAGCGGCAGGTGGTGGAAGGGAATATTGTAGCTGGCCGCCAGCTGGTAGAACTCCATGTGGTTCGACACGATGGCGGGAATTTCCACGTTCAGCAAGCCGCTCTTGTAGCGGAACAGCAAATCGTTGAGGCAATGGCCGATCTTCGACACCATCAGCATGACGCGCGGCTTGACGCGCGCATCGTGCAGCTGGCCATGGAAGGGGCCATTCAACTGCATGCCTTGCGACAGGTCGGCGAAGTCGGCGCGCAGCTGGGCGTCGCTGACGGCGCCGTCTTCCAGCGCGAAGTGCACGCGCATGAAGAAGAGCTGGGATTCCTGGTCGCCGAACTGGGCCGAATCGAGGATGTTGCAGCCATGGTCGGCCAGGAAGCCGGAAACACGGTGCACGATGCCGCGCTGGTCCAGGCAGGACAGGGTCAGGATGTATTCGGGATGCGTCATGGTCGCGAAATAAGACAAAAAAGTGGGCTATGCTCGGCTCAGCCACGCGCGCCGGCCATCGGCTGCGCTGCCGCGAGCCGGCTATTGTCGCACGCCGGGGCCCGTCAACCCGCATTTTCCACGCCAGGGCCCCGGCCGCCGCTGGCGGCGGGCTACATGAAGGTTTCTTGATCTGCCGCAAAGGCATCACGTTTTGCGGGCCTCCACCGGCCATTCCCCCCCTAAACCGGCATCGGGCGCGGAACCTGGCGCGCCGTCCGGCGTCTATCTCTTTGCTTGTTTCAGCACACGCCGCATCCGGTGCACCGGATGTTTCCCGGACCAGATTTTCATTGAGGTAGAACATGTTCACAAATAGCATCAGCCCCGCCCTGAAGTCCCACCTGGAAGCCCAGCTCAATTTCGCCACCGAACTATCGCGCAAGATGTTCGATACGGCGCAGAAAATGAGCGAGCTCCATCTGCAGCTGGCGCAAGACCTGTTCCAGGAATGGAGCAATGCCGGCCAACAACTGCTGTGCGCGCGCGACACGGGCGAGTTCATGTCGACGGCGGCGGCCCAGCTGCAGCCGGGCGGCGAGAAGCTGCGCCAGTACCAGCAGCAGCTCGGCAATCTCGTCGCGCATGCCAATGTCGAGATGAACCGCACTGCCGAGACGCACATCCCCGAAGCGAGCCGCACGGCCGTGGCCTTTGCCGACGAAGTGGTGCGCAAGACGGCCGAGGAAACGGAAAAAGCCACGCAGCGCCAGCGCGAAATGATCGAAAAAATGCATGCCGCCGGCCACCGCGACGGCGCTGGCGGCAGCCGCGATACCGGCAGGCAATCCGAGCAGGCGCATTGAGCACCGGCATTGACCACTTGACCCCCACTCGACCGCAAGGAGAACGACATGGCTAGCAATCAAGGTAACGAACAAGGCAAGGGCGCTGGCAGCAGCCAGAAAGCAGCCGAGTCCGGCAGCACGAAAGGCATGAGCAAGCGCGGTTTCGCCGCCATGAACGAGGAACAGCAGCGCGAGATCGCCAGCAAGGGCGGTCAGGCCGCCCATCAAAAGGGCACGGCGCATGAATTCGACTCGGAAGAAGCCCGGCGCGCCGGACAAAAAGGGGGCGAAGCCGTCAGCCGCAACCGTGAACACATGGCGGAAATCGGCCGCAAGGGCGGCGAAAGCCGGCAATCGGCCCAGCGCGCCAATGAAAACCGCAGCAGCACGGCGGCGCGCGGCAGCGAGCAGTCCAAGACGAGCCGGCAAGGCGGCAAGGGCGAGGATGACAAGGGCTGAGTGCGGCTCGCGCGGGTCCGCCAGGCTGGACTGAGCCTGGCCTGGCGGGCGGCGGCCGGCACTGGCGCGGTGCGCGCCTGCCGCGCACGGAAGGACGGCTGCAACACGGCTGCAGCACGATGGCAACGGCGCAGCGCGGCGTCATGTACTGGCCTCGGATCGCGGCATGGCGCCACGCGGGGCGCGGCGGTATGGTACATTCTCGCCTCGACCGATTCCCCGCCCCTCCCGCATGCAGCCATCCCTGAAATACCTGAGCGCCTATTCCGAACAAACCCAGGCGCAAGTGCGGCAGCTGATCGCGCAGGACAAGCTGGCGGAAGTGTTGCAGAAACGCTATCCGGTCGCGCATGAGGTGCGCAACGACAAGGCGCTGTACCAGTACGTGCAAGAACTGAAGAACGAATTCCTGCGCAATGCCGAGCCCATCAACAAGGTGGCGTTCGACAGCAAGATCCACGTGATCCAGCATGCGCTGGGCTTGCACACGTCGATTTCACGCGTGCAGGGCGGCAAGCTCAAGGCCAAGCACGAGATCCGCGTGGCCACCATGTTCAAGGAAGTGCCGCTGGAATTCCTGCGCATGATCGCCGTGCATGAACTGGCGCACGTGAAGGAAAAACAGCATGACAAGGCTTTCTACAAGCTGTGCACCTACATGGAGCCGCAGTACCACCAGTACGAATTCGACGTGCGGCTCTACCTGACCCAGCTTGACCTGTCGGGCCGGCGCCTGTGGTCGTAAGGGCCGGCGCCGGCACGCAGCAAAAAGCCGCCTGCTGAAACAGGCGGCTTTTGCTTTTTGACGACGCCTGGCGCGCCGGCGTGGCCGGCGACTGGCTCAGGCTCAGGCGGCGTTCTTGCGGCGCAGCATGAAGCCCATCAGGCCCAAACCGCCCAGCAGCATGCCATAAGTGGCCGGTTCCGGCACGGCGCTCACGCTGGCGGCGATATTATCGACCTGGAAAGTATGGAAGGCGCCCTCTTTCCACGAGGCCGACAGCAGGTTATCGAAGCCCGTGAACGTGTAATTGCTGAAAGTATGGCTGCCGTTGAGGCTGAAGGTCTGCGTCACCGTGCCGCCGCCCACCTGGTGGCCGACGAAGGTCACGTCGTAGGAGCCGGGAAAGCTGACGAAATCGGCCAGGCTGATGGTGCTCAGCGAAAATGCCGCGCCGTCCGTGCGCTTCAGGGTCGTCGTCGTCAGGGCCGCCGCGCCCAGTCCAGCCGAGCCGGCGTAGGCAAAACTGCCTTGATGGGCAGAGCTCAGCAGCCCCAGGAAGCTGCTGTTGAAGTCGTAGCCGCTTTCCGAGTACGACGTAAACACGGAGCCGAAGATGCCCGGCTGTTCCAGCGCATCGAAGCTGATGGTGGTGCTTTGTGCCTGGGCGCCACCGGCGGCGGCAAGAATGGCGGCAACAGCGGTCGCGCGCAAGAGGGTCATAGATTTCAAAATAGCATCCTTTCAAGATGATGAAGTAGCGAGGTCGTGGCAACTTGAGACATGCCGGCATCGCGGGGGGCGGCGCCATGCGCCCAGCGGCGATCCGACATGCCTGTCTTGTGAACCAGGCAAGTAGACCACAGACTTACATAAAAAGCATCTTCATTTTCAAAAGAACATGCATCGAAGGAAATATTATGGACATATTTTTATTAATCAATTTATTGAGATTGATCAATTTTCCCGTACGGAAATAAAAAAGCCATGCACCGCCGTGCATGGCTCCCGATGAGGTTCCATACGGAAATTTATGGCATGCATTCCTTCAGGCGCTGCACCAGCGCGGCAGGGTCGGCATCGGCATTCAGGTAAGCCGCGTGTTGCGGCCGGATGAAACCCTGCTCCTTGCCATTTTGCACAAATTCCAGCAAGCCATCATAGAAGCGGTCGACATTGAGCAGGCCGATGGGCTTTGCATGCAGGCCCAGCTGGGCCCAGGTCAGCATTTCGAACAGCTCTTCCAGGGTGCCGTAGCCGCCGGGCATGGCGATGAAGGCGTCGGACAGGCTGGCCATCATGGCCTTGCGCTCGTGCATGTCCTTGACGATGAACTGGCGCGTCAAGCCCATGTGTCCCACTTCGCGCTCGACCAGCTGGGTCGGAATCACGCCCGTCACCTCGCCGCCCAGGCGCAGCACTTCATCGGCGATGACGCCCATCAGGCCGACCTTGCCGCCGCCGTACACCAACGAAATATTTTCTGATACCAATACGCGCGCCAGCGCGCGCGCCGCCTCCGCATAGTCGGCAGAGACGCCCGCATTGGCGCCGCAGTACACACATAAAGCCTTGATCACGGTGTTCCTTACTCTTTCAGTTCATCAATCGCCGCCTCGACCTCGAGGCGCTCCTTGGCGTCCAACGCCACGCACTGGGCCGCCTTTTCATACAGGGCCAGCGCTTCCGCCAGCTTTTTCTTTCCATCAAGCATGTTCAACGCGCGCGCATATTCGCTGTGGGCCAGGGCCGAATACGGCGTCAGCGCCAGCGCCGTCTTGAAATGCTGGTAGCCGTCGTCCTTGTTGGCGCCGTAGCTAAGGCTGCCGATCATGGCGCCCACCTTGTCGATAATTTCCGTATGATAAATCCCAAACGCGATATGCGCTTCCGCATGCATGGGCGCCAGGGTCATCGTACGGTCCAGGCTGTTGCGCACGCGCGCGCCCATGCCCTGGGCCAGCGCCTTGACGACGGAGGTGCCCAGGGCATAGCGGCCCAGGCTGTAAGCATGCCAGTAATAGCCGGCCGGGTTGTCCGGCTGTTCGCTCTGCTGGCGTTCGCAGCGCTCGGCCACTTCCTCGTACATGTCGAGCTTCTGGCTGTCATTGACTTCCAGGTGCGTGGCGTAGATGCAGGTGGCCTTGTGCGCCACCGCATAGCCGGGCACGCCGATGGCCAGGCCCAGCTTCACGGCCCGCTCGAAGTCCCCGGCGTGAAAGGCCAGCCAGGCCTGCACCAGCGCCGCTTGCCGGGGAAACGCTTCGACGTCGCCCGCATGCAGGCGCGGCCAGGCCGCTTCCAGGCTTTGCGGGGTGTGGACATAGGCGTCGTCCGGATAGGGAAATTGTTTCCAGGCCATACCATGTCTCCTGTTTTAAGGTCATGCCCACGCACCCGGCGGCGCTGCCGCGCCGGGCACGGCCGTCAGTCGCTCTTGAGTTTAGTCACATACTCTTCCGACAACTTACGAAATAACAAATGCGTTTCATTGCGCAGATACGGCCCGATCAGCGACAGCACCTGGTAGCAGCCGCGCGCCAGCGCATCGGCCATCGATTGCTGCTCGCTGTACTTGCGCGGATTGCGCACATATTCGTACGACAGCCAGTAGGTGGCGACCACCACCATGTTCGTCGCCATGGCGCCGATTTCCATGTCCGACGCCTCCAAAGACTGTTCGCTGCGCAAGTCTTCGCACAGCTGCGTGGCCACCTTGATCTTGTGCGCCAGGATCAGCTTGAAGTGCAGTTCCAGCTTGCGGTTGCGCGACAGCAAATCGTTGAGGTCGCGGTAAAAGAAGCGGTAGCGCCAGATCAGCTCGAACATCAGGTGCAGGTACAGCCAGACGTCCTCGATATTCGAGCGGCGCCCGTCCGGCACGGTCAGGATGCGTTCGATTTCCGCCTCGAACTGGACGAAGATCGAGTTGACGATATCGTCCTTGTTGCGAAAGTGGTAGTACAGGTTCCCCGGCGAGATATTCATCTCTTCCGCGATCACGGTGGTCGTGATATTCGGCTCACCAAACTCGTTGAACAGGCGCAGCGACAATTCCAGGATGCGTTCGCGGGTACGGCGTGGTGCTTTTTGTAGCATGGCGGGCAATCTCTCTTTGTTCTGCCTCAAGCATACCACCTAAGATAGCTGCAATGAAACACTGCGCCCCGGGGCGCCGGCGAAAAGGGCGGGCAAAAAAAAGCCTGCGCAAGCAGGCTGGGGGAGCGCTGGGGCCGGCTCAGGCCGGCGGTGCTTTTTTCTTCGCCGCCGGCCTGGCGGCAGGCTTGGCCGCCCGCTTGGCCGGCGCCCTGGCGCCAGCCGTTTTCGGCGCCGCGGCCGGTGCCGCTTTTGGCGCCGCCTTCACGGCGGGCCTGGCCGCGGCCTTCGGCCTGGCTGCCGGTTTGGCTGCCGGCTTGGCCGCTGGCGCCGTCTTGCCGGACAAGGCCGCCACTTGCAGGCTCAAGGCGTCGATCTTGGCGTGCAGCGCGGCGATGTCGTTCTGCATGGGCACGCCGATGGTGGCCAGCGCGCGCGAGACGCGCTCTTCAAACACCTGCTCCAGCCGGTCCCAGGATCCGCTGGCCTGCTTGCCGACGCCGTCGGCCAGCTTGCTGACGCTGTCGCTGACGCCCGACACCTTGTCTTCGGCGCGTTTCTGGAATTCCGTGCCTTCCTTCACCAGCTTCGAGAAGACGCGGCCGCCCTCTTCCTGCGCCTTGGCGAACGCGCCCAGGCCAGCCTGCCAGATCTGCTGCGCGGACGAGCGCACGGCGCTCGCCAGCTCCTTGTCGTCCGCCAGTTCCTTCAGTTTCTTGACCATCGTCAACTCCCTTCATGTGCAAGGCCATGTCTGTCATGGATGCCTTTTATTCTAGTGAGCAAAACTAGAGACGGGCGTCTAATCCGATAGGAATCCCGCATGCACGGTGCGCCAGCGCACACGGCGGCCTAGGCGGCCGCCTTGACGGGGCCGTGCAGCAAGCCATGCAGGCGGAAGCCTTCGCGGATGTTCTCGCGCAGCACGGCGCCCTTCCACGGCTTGGTGTAGAAGCGGTCGACGGCGCCGCGGTTGATGGCCGCCATGATGGGCGTCAGGTCGGCAAAGGCCGACAGCATGATGCGGAAGGTGTCGGGGCAAAGGTGCTTGACGCGCTCCATGAATTCCGTCCCGCTCATGAGCGGCATGCACTGGTCGCACAGGATCACCTGCACCTTGTGCCGCGCCAGGATGTCGAAACCCTCGGCGGCCGTCTGCGCCGTCAGGATGCGGTAGCCGTCCTGCGCCAGGAAGTCGCTGAGCACGTCGAGCATGAAGACATCGTCGTCGACGATCAGCAGGGTTTGCTGCTCTTCGCTGCCCGCGTCCTGCGGCGCCTGCAGCAGCTTGCCGCCCATCAACATCTGCTCGAACTCTTCCTGCGGCACGGGGCGGCTGAAATAATAGCCCTGCATCTCGTCGCAGCCGTGGCGGCGCAGGTAGGCCAGCTGCGCGTCTTTTTCCACGCCCTCGGCGATCACCTGCAGCTTCATGCTGTGCGCCATGCTGATGATGGCCAGCACGATGGCCGCGTCATCGGGATTGCTCGTCACTTCGCGCACGAAGGCGATGTCGATCTTCAGCTTGTCGATGGGGAAGCGCTTCAGGTAAGCCAGGCTGGAATAGCCGGTGCCGAAATCGTCGATGGAAATCTGGATGCCCAGCGCCTTGAGATTGCGCAATACGGAAATGGTTTCCTCGGCATTCGACATCAGCGAGCTTTCCGTCAGCTCCAGTTCCAGCAGGTCGGGCGCGATGTCGTACTTGCGGATGGCCTTGAGCACTTCCTCTTCCAGGCCGCCGACAAAGAACTGGATGCCCGACACGTTGACGGACAGGTGCACGGGACCGATGCTGCTGGCGCCCCACTCGCTGATCTTCTTGCACGCCTCGTCGAGCACCCAGTTGCCGACCCGCACGATCAGGCCCGTTTCTTCCAGCAGGGGGATGAACAGGGCCGGCGACACCATGCCGTGGCCGGGGCGGCGCCAGCGTATCAGCGCCTCGGCGCCGCTGATGCGGCCCGAGATGATATTCACCTTGGGCTGGAAGAACAGCACGAATTCCTCGTTCTCGATGGCGCGCCGCAGGGCGTTTTCCATGTCCAGGCGGGCCATCGACTGCGCATTCATCTCCGCCGTGAAAAAGCGGAAGGCGTCGCGCCCCGCTTCCTTGGCGCGGTACATGGCCGTGTCGGCGTACTGGATCAGGGTGTCGGCGTCGACGCCGTCGTCGGGATACACGGAAATGCCGATGCTGACCGTCACCGTCACCTCGTGGCCCTGCAGGTCGAAGGGCTTGCGCATCGCTTCGCGGATCTTGTCGACCACGCCCACGGAGTGCTGGGCGCCTTCGGGCAGCACCAGGATGGCGGCGAATTCGTCGCCGCCGAAGCGGCCGATGGTGTCGCGCACGCGCAGGCAGTCGACGAGGCGGCTGGAAAACTGGCGCAGCAGGTCGTCGCCGATGGTGTGGCCCAGGGTGTCATTGACGTTCTTGAAACGGTCCAGGTCCATGAACAGCACGGCCACGGCCCACTGGTGTTCGGCCGCCTGGGCCAGCGAATGGGTCAGCGAGGCATAGAACTGGCTGCGGTTCGGCAAGCCAGTCAGGGTGTCGAAATGGGCCAGCTTCATCAGGCGCTGCTCGGCATCCTTGCGCTCGGTGATGTCGCGCGCCACGGCCACCAGGATCCAGCTCTGGCCCGAGCGCAGGGTGCGCCGCTGCACTTCCACCGACAGCGGCGAGCCATCCTTGCGCTGCAGCTGCAATTCCGTCATCGGCCCGCCCTGGTCGCCGGCCAGCAGCTTGTTGTACAGCGCTTCCAGCTGGGTCTCGCCCTCGTGCGCGCGGCCCGGCCCCACGCGCAGGAAATCCTCGCGCTCAAAGCCCAGCATGCGGCAAGCCGTCTGGTTGACGTCGACAAAGCACATGCCGGCGCGGTCGACGAGGAAAATCGCATCGGCCGTGGCGTCCATCGCCAGGCGGAAGCGGCGCAAGTCTTCATCGAGGCGGATGCGCGCCGCCATGTCCAGGGTCAGCTGCTCGTGATGGCGCTTGATTTCATCGTACAGCAGCAGGTTGTCGTAGGCGACGGCGATCTGCGCGGCCACCGTGGCGGCGACGCGCTCGTCGACTTCGGAAAACTCGTTCGCGCCCAGCTTGTCGACCAGGTACAGCCAGCCGTGGCTGCGCTCGCGCGAGGCGATGGCCACGCCGAGGAAGGAATGGACGGGCGGGTGCGTGTCGGGCAGGCCCAGCGCGGCCGGATCGCCCTTCAGTCCATTCACGCGGTAGGGCTGGCGCTGCTCCAGCAAGCGGTTCAGGATGCCCGTGCGCGGCGCGCTGGCGATGCGTTCCAGGTTGCTCTCGGCGCCGCACGAGGAAAAATAGCTGAGTTTGTCGGCGTCCGGCTCCAGCACGCCGATGCACGCGTATTTCGACACGCAGATATTCTGCGCCACCTTGCAGCCCGCCTCGATCAGCGCGCGCGGGTCGCGCTCGGCGCCCAGTTCGATGCCCAGTTCGATCAGGGCCGTCAGGCGCAGGCTGACCGCCTGCAGGCTGGCCAGCGAGCGGGACAGGCGCTCCGTCATGATGGCCAGGTCTTCCGGCACGGCCGCCTGGCCGTCGCCCTGCCCGGCCAGCTGCGAAATCTTCTGGCTCGACGACTCCAGTTCATCGAGGTAGCCGCTGACCTGGTGGTCGATGCCCGTCAGCTTGCTGCCAGCCTGTCCGGGAACGCCGTCCGGCCGGCCGGGCACCCTGGCCACGGGCGGCATCAGCCCCAGCGCCTCGTTGACCGTGCGCACGATGACGTCGGGGTCGGACGGCTTGGGCAGCACCCAGCGCACGCCGCACGCCTGCGCCAGCAGGATCGCTTCCTGTTCGCGGTAGGTGGCCGTATAAAAAATGATGGGCACGTCGGCCAGCGCGGGGTCCTCGTGCACGCGCGTGACGAATTCATAGCCGTCCATGTTCGGCATGAGGATGTCGGAAATGATCAGGTCCGGGCGCTCCGTGCGCATCAGTTCCAGCGCATCGGCGCCGTTCGCCGCCTCCATCAGGCGGTGGCCGCCGTAGCCCAGCAAGGCGGTGAGGAATTCGCGGTTCAGTACATGGTCATCGACGATGAGTATGCTGGCTATGTCGTTTTTAACTGGCGTCGACGGCGCCCCGGGTAAAAAAGACTCCAGCTCCGCGACAAACAGGTCGGGCTCGATCGGTTTGCCGATATAGCCATTGAAACCGGCTTCGAGCAGGCGTTCGCGGTCGCCCACCATGGCCAGCGCCGTCACGGCCAGGGCCGGGATCTTGCGCAGCAGCGGATCCTTTTTCAGTTCGGCCACCACGCCATAGCCATCGAGCTTGGGCAAGTGCACATCGCAGATGATCAGGTCGGGCACCTCGCTGCGCGCCATGCGCACGCCCTCTTCGCCGTCATAGGCGGCCAGCGGCGTATAGCCGAAGGCACGTAGCAGATACACCATCAATTCCATATTGGTGGCGTTATCTTCGATAATCAGGATTCGTGCGGACAATTAGCACCCCCAATAAAAACTGCATTGACCCATTTTCCGCCTGCGCTCATCTTCCGCTTGCGCGTGTAACATAATAATCCTACAACATTCTGCCATACATCCCGGTAAATATCTCGCCGGCGCCTGTCGGCGGCATGGCCAGACGGGCTCAGGAATGGGTTTCCCGCTGCCGCCTGCCTGACGTTAGCTTAATACAGTACGCCCATGGAAAACAGCATTTTCTACCCCTGGCATTGTTAAAAGGAGGCAACAGCAGAGTTAAAACAGACAGTCTTGCCATGCAGATAAAACACAACAGGATTCAGACAAAGGGAGGTGCAAACGCAGGCCGGGCGACTTCGCTCTTGATAGTGATTTCTTCCAGCACCAGGCGCAGCACGCGCGCATCGCTGGCCAGCGCCACATGGCCGATGCCGCCGAAGGCGAGATTGCGCGCCCCTGGCAGCTGCGCGGACGCTTGCGGCGCGACGATATTGTCGTGATGCGAATAGATCGAGGTGATCAGGGCGCGCGCTGCCGGCGTCTCGCTGGCGGCCAGCTGCGCCAGCCAGCCGCTGGGCGCATCGTCGATGCGGCGCATCTGCCGCGCATTCGCGCCCGCCGCCAGCTTGGCCAGCGCCGTGCCGTGGTGCGGCGTGCCGATGGTGATGATGCGCGCCACGCGGGCCGCGCCGTAGTGGCGCAGCCAGGCGCGCGCCACCAGGCCGCCCATGCTGTGGGCGACAAGAATCACGCGGTCGCTGCCCGCGCGGGCGCACAGCCGGGCGACGGCTTGCTCGACCTGCGGCACGAACTCTTCGATGTCGGCGCCTATCGGTTCCAGGTCGATGCCGTCGTGCGCGATGCCGGCCCGCGCCAGCATCCGGCTCAGCTTTGTCCAGTAGCCGCGGTTGCACACATAGCCATGCACCAGCAGCACGGGCAGGCCCCGCCCTGGCACGGCTGCGCCACTCTCCGCCAGGCGCGGACGCAGCATGCCCCACGACGACGTCCACAGGGTGGCGCGCAGCTCGCCCAGGAACAGGCGCGCGGCGCCGATGGCGCCCAGCTGGTGCTCCGGCGGCACGGGGCTGCCCAGGCGCCGGCTCTGCCAGAAATTGCGCGCCACGATCAGCGCGCGCACGGCCAGCAGCATGGCCGCTCCCAGCAGCAGGGCCATGGCGGGCGAGTCCACGCCCCACGCCTGCCTGGCCAGGTACGCCAGCCCCAGCACGGCCAGCACCTGCAGCAGCATCAGCCACTTGAGGATGCGCGCGATCATGCGGCGGCGGCAGGCTCGGGCACGGGCGCAGGCTTGCCCGTCAGCTGCCGCGCCAGGCCGCTGGCCAGGCGCGCCGCCAGCGCGTAAATGCTCAACTGCGGATTGGCGCCGATCGAGGTGGGGAACAGCGAGCCGTCGTGCACGGACAGGTTGCGCACGCCGTGGTAGCGGCCGTCGGCCCCCGTCACGCCCAGGCGCGCATCGTCCGACATGGCGCAGCCGCCCATCACGTGGGCCGAGACCACGCGCGCCAGCAGCGCCTGCATCGGCAGCGCGCCGATGGCCTGCTTCGCCTGCGTCCAGCCCGTGTAGTGGCTGGCCAGCTCGTGCACGGGATACACGCTGCGCGCGCCGGCGGCGAACTGGATTTCCGCCATCGACAGCAGCGCGCGCCGCACGCCATCCCAGATGAACGGCGTGAGCGGATAGTCGAGCACGGGCGCGCCGAAGCTGTCGATGGAGACCGTGCCGCCGGCCGCCTCGTGGTGGAAGCCGTCGCGCAGCAGCGCCAGCAGGGCGTGCGCATGGGGGAAGTCGCGCATGGTGCGCGCGTGCTCGTCGCCGAAGCCGCCCATGGTGGTGGCCATCAGCAGCGGGTGCAGGGGCGGCGCTTCGAGCTTGTAGCCGATGGGGCCGTCGATGGGCGCCACGTGCAGGAAATGGTCGGAATAAATCGTCTGCGGCGCACCCGCGTAGGCGTCGACGCGCTGTTCGAACAGGCCCGCCGACACCACCGTCGGATGCAAAAAGGTGCGCCGCCCCAGCAAGCCGTGCGGATCGGGCGCCTGCGAGCGCAGCAGCAGCGCCGGCGAGTTGATGGCGCCGCCGGCCAGCACAAAATGTTTCGCGCGCAGCGTCAGGCGCACGCCCGTGGGCGCCTGCCCGGCAGCGTCCAGCGCAGTGACCTGCAGGCTGTCGATGCGCTCGCCCTTGATAGTAAAGCGCTCGGCGCGCGCATGCGTAAGCAAGCCCGCCCCCAGCGCCAGCGCCGACGGGATCGTCGTCACCAGCATCGACTGCTTGGCGTTCGTCGGGCAGCCCATGCCGCAGTAGCCGAGGTTCCAGCAGCCGTTCACGTTGCGCCGGATGGCGGCCGTGGGGATGCCCAGCGCCGTGGCGCCACGGCGCAATAAATCGTTGTTTTCATTGGGCGGCGCGGCCCAGTCGCTCACGTGCAGGCGATGCTCCATCATGGCGAACCACGGCGCCATGGCGTCCACCGAATAGCCGGACAAGCCAAAATGCCCGCGCCAGTATTCCAGGGTGCCGGGCGGCGTGCGGAAGCTCGAGGTCCAGTTGACGGTGGTCGAGCCGCCCACGGTGCGCCCCTGCAGGATGTTGATGGCCTTGTCGCGCGTCTTGCGCGCGGCCGATTCCTGGTACAGCGCGGGATAGGCCTGCGCCTCGCGCATCTTGAAGTCCTTCGAGGACTTCAGGCCACCCTCCTCGACGAGCAGCACTTTCAGGCCTGCCAGTGCGAGGATTTCCGCCGTCACGCCGCCGCCGGCGCCGCTGCCGATGACGACCACGTCCGCCTCCAGGGTGCGGCCGGCGGCCAGGGTGCTGGCGTCGGTGACGTTCCAGCCGGCGGCAAGGCCCGCGGCGATGGGATCAGGAATCGGAGATGTGCTCATGGTGGCCTTATGCGCTCAGTTCGGGCAGCGGCCCCGGATAGCCGATGGCGGCCCAGTGGGCGGCATCGGCGTACCAGGCGCCGAGAATCAAATCGTGCAGGGCCAGGTAGGCCGTCTGCAGGGTGGCCAGGCGGTGCGTGCGCCAGGATTGCAGGAAAGCGGCCACCTGGGCCGGATCGGCTTCGGGCCAGCCATCTTTTACGCCGGCGACGAAACGCCGCGCGGGTGCCAGCGCCAGCAAGCCAAACAGATCCTGCACCTCCTGCTGCGCCGCCAGGGGCAAGCCGTGGATGGCCGTGTCCACGCCGGCGATGGCGCCGTCGAGGGCCGCCGCCCGCGCGCCCGCTTCCTGCGGCAGCGCGCTGCCCAGCATGGCCGGCACGATGGCCGCCA
>NZ_NEGZ01000050.1 GCF_002127585.1 Janthinobacterium sp. GW458P | reverse complement strand
CTGCTGCCGCGCGCGCTGGCGCGCAAGCTGGTCGGCGGCCTGCTGGCGGGCGGCCTGAAACCGCTGGCCAGGCTGGCCGAGGCGTCGGGCGACGGCGCCGTGCTGCGCACCCGCGTGCGGCGCACCATCGACAGGCAGCGCGAAGTGTTCGTCACGCTGGGCATGGACCTGGGCCACGCCCTGTCCCGCGGTTTTGTCTGCCGCGAGCCGCATCCGCATCCCCGTTCGCCGAACGCACATACCGAGTACTGGCCTACCACCAGCCCCGGCGGCCTGATTCCCCACGCGTGGAGCGGACAGCGCGGCAGCGACCTTTCCACGCGCGACCTGGCGCGCCAGCATCCGCTGACCCTGCTGGTGCAGGCGTCGCAACGGGCTGCATGGCTGGCCGCACTCGATGCCGTCAATGCGCAATGGGGCATACGCATCGCCTGTCCCTGCATCGACGACAGCGACGCGGCCCAGTTCCGCCTCGCCGCGCCAGCCTTCGCGCAGGCGCTGGAAATGGCGCCGGACGGCGCGCTGCTGGTGCGCGGCGACGGCGTGGTGGTGTGGCGTAGCCGCCATCGCTGCGCCGCGCCCGCGCAAGCGCTGGCGGACGTCTTTGCCACCCTGTTTTCCCACAATAACTACCAATCCTGATGCGCAGGACAGACCCCACCAAGGAGACACCATGAGCCATACCATGCAGCAATTCCCGATTCCCTGTTCCGACCCGCAGGCGCGCCAGCCGGCCAAGCTCGCGCACATCGTGCTGGCCTCGCGCCATTTCGAGGAAACCATCGACTGGTGGGGCATCGTGCTGGGCGCGCGGATCATGTTCCGCAACGAGCTGCTGTGCTTCCTGTCGTATGACGAGGAACACCACCGCCTGGCCCTGATCAATACGGCCAATTTCAGCTCGAAGCGGCGCGAAAGCACGGGGCTCGACCATGTGGCGTTCACCTACGCCTCGCTCGACGACCTGTTGCACACCTACGAGCGCCTGAAGAAGATCGACATCACGCCCGTCTGGTGCATCAACCACGGGCCGACGACGTCGATGTATTTCCGCGACCCGGACGGCGTGCAGGTGGAGCTGCAGGTGGATAACTTCTCCAGCCAGGAAGAACTCGACGTGTGGTTTCACTCGGGGGCGTTTGAAAAGAACGCCATCGGCGTGGAGTTCGACCCCGACTACCTGCTGGAGCGGCACCGCCAGGGCGATGCCGACCGGGTCTTGCTCGGCGCGGGCAATGTCGTCAGCCGGCGTTTCGTCACGCTGCCATGAGGCTGTGCAGTTTTTCCGCGCCTGGCATCGAGCGCCATGCGGGCGTGGCGCTCGACGGGGGCCGCCTGCTCGACATCACGGCCCTGCATGCGTCCGATGCGCGCTTCGCCAGCCTGCTGGCCATCATCGAACACGAGGCGGCCACCTTGCCCGCGATTCAGGCCAGCCTGGGGCGCCTGCTTGACGCATCCGTCAGCGCGCACATCCACGCGGTGCATGCCGTCACGCTGGAGCTGCCCTTGCAGCCGCCGCAAATCCGCTGTTTCAGCGTTTACGCCCAGCATTTGAAGAACGCCTTCGGCCAGATACTCAAGCGCAAGAAGAATCCGCTGGCGTCCTTGCTGCTGCGCGCGCTGTTCAAGATTCCGCCGTCGTTTTATGCGGCGCCCGCCTACTACAAGGGCGTGCGCCTGAATCTGTCGGGTCCGGGCGACACGATCGCGCCGCCATCGTCCGGCCCCATGCTCGACTACGAGGCGGAACTGGGCGTGGTCATCGGCCGTGGCGGCAAGAATATTCCGGCCGGCCAGGCGATGCGGCATGTGTTCGGCTACCTGATCTTCAACGACTTTTCCGAACGCTCACAACTGATGAAAGAGATGGGTTCACGCCCCAGCGCGGGACCGGCCAAGGGCAAGGACTTCGATGGCAGCAACAGCCTGGGCGCCTGGCTGGTGACGCGCAATGACATCGCCGACCCGCACGCGCTGCAGGTGACGGTCAGCGTAAACGGCGAATTGCGGGGCAGCGGCACGACGGCCGCGATGAGCCACAGGATAGAACGCATCGTCGAGTACGCGTCATGGAACGAGACCTTGCAGGCGGGCGAATTGCTGGCCACGGGCTGCGTGCCCAATTGCGCGGGCATCGAGCAATGGCGCTTCCTGGCGGCCGGCGACCGGGTCGAGGTGGCCATCGACGGGCTGGGCTCGCTCGCGAACATCATCGGCAAACAGGAAGGAGGGTAGTTGGCGCAGGCGTTTCAGGAAGAGTGTTATCCAAAAATTATAAATAACGGAGACTTGCATGCAAACGAAACATCTGGCCATCGCGATGGCCGGCGCGCTCGCGCACATCCTGGCCCAGGCGGACAATGGCTTCTTCCAGGTCGGTTATGGCGCCGAAGCGCGCGGCGTCGGCGGCGCGTCGGCGGCCGTCACGCGCGAAGTGCTGGGCGGCGCCAGCAATCCTGCCACCACCATATGGATCGACGGGGCCGGCGAACGCCTGGAAGCTGGCATGGCCATCATCCAGGGCAGGACGCGCATGTCGCGCAGCACCGCCGCCGCGCCCCTGCTCGACACGTACACGGACAGTGAACGGGCTTTCGAACCGGTGGGCGAATTCGCCTACGGCACCCTGATCAGTCCCGCCATGTCGGTCAGCGTGGTCGCCTATGCGAATGGTGCCTCGACCTTCTTGCCGGACTCGACGACGGCCTGTCCCGGCACGCTGGGCAATGCCATGTGCGGCGCGGGCAGGACGGGCGTCAGCATCCGCCAGCTGATCGTCGCGCCCAGCGTGTCGATGAAGGTGGCGCCCGACGTGTCGCTGGGCGCCTCGCTGCTGCTCGTGGGGCAGCTGTTCAAGGCGGAAGGGGTGCAGATGCTGGCCGCTTCCTCGCAGTCGCCGGGGCGGGTCAGCAACCAGGGCACGGCGACGGCCCACGGACTGGGGCTGCGCCTGGGTGCCTACTGGCGCGCCAGCGAGCAGCTGGGCTTGGGCGCTTCCTGGTCGCCTCGCGTGCGCATGAGCGAGTTCGGCAAATACCGGGGCTTGCTGGCCGATGCGGGCCGCTTCGACGTGCCGGAAAACTATCTGATCGGCCTGTCCCTGGCGGCCACGCCGCAGCTGTCGCTGCTGGCCGACTACCAGCGCATCAATTACAAGGGCGTGGCGGCGCTGGCGAACCGGCCCTTCGATGGCGGCAATCCGTTCGGCAGCGCGGGCGGTGCCGGCAATGGCTGGGAAAACATGAATGTCTACAAGGGCGGCGTGCGCTACCAGGCCACGCCGCGCCTGCACCTGTCGGCGGGCCTGTCGTACAACACGGCCGCATTTGCCAGCGCCAGCACTTCGGCCAACATCAATTCGCCATCCACGTTCCGCCGCCATTACACGCTGGGTGCCGGCTATGCGGGCGGCGGCGCGCAGTGGTCCGCGTATTACCTGTATGCGCCGCAGGAAACGCGCAGCGGCCCCTCCGCGCTGGCCGCCGCCATGGGCTCGTCCGGGCGGGAAAGCATCGGCACGCGCCAGCAGATCATCGGCCTGCAATACAGCCATGACTATTGACTATCTCTCTTGACCACCCATTGACCACTTTGAAAATCCGGATCCCATGAACGCTCGCATCACACCACAAGCCGAGGCCCAGCCCACGTCCCTCGATGACCGCTTCCTGCTGGAAAAGGGCCAAGTCTATCTGACCGGCAACCAGGCGCTGGTGCGCATCGCGCTGGACCAGCGCCGCCTCGACGCCGCCCAGGGCAAGAATACGGCCGGCTTCATTTCCGGCTACCGCGGCTCGCCGCTGGGCCGCTTCGACATGGAGCTGTGGCGCGTTGCGCCCGTCCTGAAGGCGGCGCAAGTTCACTTCCAGCCCGGCGTGAATGAGGATCTGGCCGCCACGGCTGTCTGGGGCAGCCAGTTCGTCGGCAGTTTTCCCGGCGCCCGGGTCGATGGCGTGTTCGGCATCTGGTATGGCAAGAGTCCCGGCGTGGACCGCGCCGGCGATCCGCTCAAGCATGGCAACCTTGCCGGCACCTCGCCGCTGGGCGGCGTGCTGGTGCTGGCGGGCGATGACCATAGCGCGAAGTCGTCCACCACGGCGCACCAGTCGGACTTTGCGCTGATCGCGGCCGGCATTCCCGTGCTGTACCCGGCGAATGTGCAGGATATTCTCGATTTCAGCCTGCGCGGTATCGAGATGTCGCGGCAGACGGGCTGCTGGGTGGGCATCAAGCTGGTGACCGATGTGGTGGAGTCGGCGGCGGAAGTGACGGTGGGCCAGCTGGCGCCGCTGCCCCAGCCCACGCCGGCTGCGGCCACACCGTGCACTTCCCTGCACATCCGCAAGTTCGAAATGGCGCCAGCGGCGGAAGAGCGGCTGTATGTGCACAAGCTGCCGGCTGCCGTGGCGTTTGCCCGGATGGCCGGCCTGAACCAGCTCGTGTGGCCGGCGCCGCAGGCGCGCGTGGGCATCATTACGGCCGGCAAGTCGTATGCCGATACCATGCAGGCGCTCACGCGCCTGGGCGTCACCGCGGACGGACCGGTCGGGCAGCGCCTGCGCCTGCTGAAGATCGGCATGGTGTGGCCGCTGGAAGACCAGATCGTGCGCGACTTTGCGCAGGGGCTGGAAACGATACTGGTGGTCGAGGAAAAGCGTCCGCTGCTCGAAGCCCAGCTCAAATCGATCCTGTTCGACGCGCGCCTGTCGCCGCCGCCCGTGGTGCGGGGCAAATTCGACGGCGCGCCGGAATGGTCGAGCTTGCGGGGACGGCCGGAGCTGCCCATCTGCTATGAGCTCAACACGGGGCAGATCGGCGCCGCCATCGCGAAACTGCTGGAGATGGCCGTGGCGGCCGGGAGCGCGCCCGCCTGCCAGGCGCCGGCCGGCGCCGTACCGCTGCGCAAGCCGAGTTTCTGCGCCGGCTGTCCGCACAACATTTCGACCCGGCTGCCGCAGGAAAGCCGGGCGCTGGCGGGCATCGGCTGCCATACCATCGCCATGCTGAACGACCCGTTGAAAACCAATACGGTATCGCACATGGGCGGCGAAGGCGTGATGTGGATGGGGCAGGCGCCGTTCACGGACGAGGAACACGTGTTTGCCAACATGGGCGACGGCACCTACTTCCACTCCGGCTACCTGGCCATCCGCCAGGCCGTGGCGGCCAATTTGCGGATGACCTACAAATTGCTGTTCAACGGCTTTGTCTCGATGACGGGAGGCCAGCCCATCGATGGCGACATCAGCGTCGACAAGGCGGTGGCACAGCTGCAGGCCGAGGGCGTGCGCAAGATCGTCATCGTCACGGACGACGTGGCCGCGTACGCGCAGCGCCGCCAGGCGCTGAACGTGCCCATCTGGGACCGCGCGGCGATGGAGCGCGTGCAGCAGGAGTTGCGCGCCTATCCCGGCCTGTCCGTGCTGATCTACGACCAGGCCTGCGCGACGGAAAAGCGCCGCCTGCGCAAGCGCGGCCAGCTGCCCGATCCGCAGGTGCGCACCTATATCGACCCGGAAGTGTGCGAAGGCTGCGGCGACTGCGGCGAACAGTCGGGCTGCCTGGCGATCGAACCGCTGGATACGCCGCTGGGGCGCAAGCGCAAGATCAACCAATCGTCGTGCAACAAGGATCTGTCGTGCGTGCAGGGCTTTTGCCCCAGTTTCGTCACCTTGCACGGCGCGACCTTGCGCAAGGCGGGCGGCGCAGCGGCGCTGACGATTCCGCCGTTGCCCAGCCCCGCCGTCGCAGACCGCTTCGAGCCCGTATCGCTGCTCGTCGCGGGCATCGGCGGCACGGGCGTGGTGACCATCGGCGCCGTGCTGACGATGGCGGCGCACCTCGATGGCAAGGCGGGCAGTTCGCTGGACTTGACGGGCATTTCGCAGAAATACGGCGCGGTGGCGTCGCACATCCGCCTGGCGCCCACCGCCGGCGAGCTGCATGCGGCGCGCATTGGCGAGCACGAAGCCGATGTGCTGCTGGGCTGCGACCTGATCGTGGCGGCCGGCGCCGAGGCCATGTCGTGCCTGCGCCCTGGCCTGGCCAGGGCCATCGTGAATACGGAAGTGGTGCCGACCAGCGATTTTACGCGCCAGCCCGACTGGTCTGCCGATGCGGACAGCCTGGCGCAAGGCATGCGCAGTGTGCTGGGCGAGCGCGCCCGTTTCGTTGACGCCTCGGCGCTGGCGCAAGCGCTGCTGGGCGATGCCATCCTGTCGAACATGCTGTTGCTGGGCTGCGCCTGGCAACAGGGCTTGCTGCCCGTGAAGCTGGACGCGATGCGCCGGGCGATAGAGCTGAACGGCGTGGCCGTCAAGGCCAACTTGCGCGCGTTCGACGTGGGCCGCTGGCTGATCCACGACCCGGCCGCCGTGCAGCGGCAGGTGCTGCCGGCCCAGCAAGTGCATTTCGCGCGGGCGCAGCAACCCAGCTTGCCGGCACTGATCGAAGACCGTTGCGCCAGATTGCAGGTGTACCAGGATGCGGAGCTGGCCGCGCTCTACCGCGAGCGGATGCAGGGCTTGCGCGCGGCGCTGGGCCAGGAAGCGGTGTCGGAAAAGATCCTGCGCCAGGTCGCCACGCAATATTTCCGCGTGCTGGCCGTCAAGGACGAATTCGAGGTAGCGCGATTGTATAGCCGCAAGGAGTTCCGCCAGTCGCTGGCCGGCAGCTTCGAGGGCGACTTCCAGATCCGCTTCCACCTGGCGGGCGGGCCGTTCGGCAAGACCGATGCGGCCACGGGACAGGTGCGCAAGACGGCCGTGGGCGCCTGGGTGTTGCCGGCCTTCCGCCTGCTGGCCAGCCTGCGTTTCCTGCGCGGCGGGAAGCTCGACCCGTTTGCGCGCGGCGCGGAAGCGGCCTTGAACCGGCGCATCCGCAGCCTCTATGAAGACGACCTGGCGCGCATCGCGCAAGGGAAGGATAGCGGCGGGCAGATGCTGGAACTGGCTTCCTGGCCCGAGGGCATACGCGGCTACGGCCACGTGCGCGCGCGCATGGCCGACGCCGCGCTGGCCAGGCGCGCCGGCATTGCGGTATGCTCCCCGCTGACAGCTGTTCAGCCTACCTTGTAACGGACTCAATATGCCAACTTCCCTGACTTCCCTCGCCAGCATCGGCGATTTGCTGGCCCTTGAGGCGGCCAGCGATTTGCCGCTCGATGGCGTCGCCAGCACCTACGACTTGCTGCGGCGCGGTGCGGCGCGCGCGCCAGATGCGCCGGCGCTGTCCTTTTTCATGCGCGCACAAGACTATGCGCGAGCCCATGTCTGGAGCCATGCCGAGAATCTGGGACAGATCACGCGCGCGGCGAACATGTTCCGCAAGCTGGGCCTGGAGCGGGGCGAACTGGTCGCCTTCATCCTGCCGAACCTGCCGGAAACGCACTGGACGATCTGGGGTGGCGAAGCGGCCGGCATCGTGATGGCGATCAATCCCATGCTGGAAGCCGCCACCATCGGGCAATTGCTGCAAGCCGCGCAGCCGCGGCTGGTGGTCACCGTGGCGCCCGCCAGCGGCCAGGAGCTGTGGGACAAGGTGGCGCAAGCCGTTGCCGGCATCGCCAGCCTGCAAGCCATCGTGGCCGTGTCGACCGAGCACTATGGGACGGCGGCGCAGGGGGCCGGCGAGGCCGCGCCGCTGCAGGTCGACTTGCCCGTGCACGATTTCCACAGCCTGCTGATGCGCGAAAGCGCGCAGCAGCTCGATTTCGCCGCGCCGGCACTGGACGATGTCGCTTCCTATTTTTGCACGGGCGGCACGACCGGCATGCCAAAGATCGCCGTGCGCACGCATCTGACGGAAGTGGCCAATGCGCTGCAGGTGACGGCCGTGATCGGCGATGCGCTGATGCGCCCGGGCGACACCATGTTTTGCGGCTTGCCCCTGTTTCACGTGAATGCGCAGCTGGTGACGGGCTTGTCGAGCTGGAGCCATGGCGGCCATGTACTGCTGGCCACGCCACAAGGCTACCGCGCGCCGCAGCTCATTTCCCTGTTCTGGGAAATCGTCGCGCATCACCGGGTGGTGGCGTTTTCGGGCGTGCCGACGATCTATGCGGCGCTGCTGCAGGCGCCCAGCGCGGGACTGGACCTGTCCTGCGTCAAGCTCGGCATCTGCGGCGCGGCGCCCATGCCGCAGGAGCTGTTCAAGCGCTTCATGGACACCTTCGGCATCCGCATCGGCGAAGGCTACGGCTTGACGGAAGGCGGCTGCGTCTCGACCCTGAACATCCCGGGCGGCGATTACCGCTATGGCTCGATCGGCTTGCGCCTGCCGTGGCAAGGCGTGCGCATCGCCATTCTCGATGCGCACGGCGCCTATATGCGCGAGGCGCAAGCGGACGAGATAGGCGCCTTGCTGATCCGGGGGCCGAATCTGTTCAAGGGCTATCTCGACCCCGTGCACAACCGGGGCATCTGGGTAGCCTGCCCGGACGGGGAGGGCAGGCAGCAGGACTGGTTCAATACGGGCGACCTGGGCCGCATGGAGGCGGACGGCCATGTCTGGCTTGCGGGCCGGACCAAGGAATTGATCATCCGCGGCGGCCACAATATCGATCCGAAGTGGATCGAAGAGCCGCTATGCCGCCATCCGGCGGTGGCGCTGGCCGCTGCCGTGGGGCGGCCCGATGCCTATGCGGGCGAGCTGCCCGTCGCGTATGTCCAGCTGCATCCGGGAGCGACGGCCACGCCGGAGCAACTGCAGCAATTTGCCATCGAACACATACCGGAACGGGCCGCGCTGCCGAAGGCCATCCATATCGTGGCTGCATTGCCGACCACGACGGTGGGGAAAATCTTCAAGCCCGACTTGCTGCGGCGCGAAATCCTGTCCGTCGTGCAGGCGGAGGCCAGCGCCTTGCAGCTCGAGCTGCTGACGCTGGAAGCGCGTCCCGATGAGCGGCACGGCACTGTCATCGAATGGAGCGCCGCGGGCGACACGACGGCATTCCAGGCCGCGCTGGCGCGCTACACCTTCCAGCACAGGGTGCGGGTGCTCTAGAACGCTTTTTTTGGCGGGAAGCTCAAGGCAGGTTGAACTTGTAAAGCATATATGACTGAATCGCTACCGGTGCTTTGGGTTACGCGACCGCAAGGGCTGCGAAGTGACCAGAGAATGTATGGTTGGAGGAGGTTCCATGATGACTTGCTCTACGAGAAAGGTTTATTACACGGACGAAGTCGTTGCCAGAATGCGCACCGACACACGGTGTTTCGGATTGCTGCCGTTCATCAAGAAAATGGCCCAAAAACACAAGCTCCCGGTCGGCCGCAGCTGGCGGATGGACGAAATCTACATCAAGGTCAATGGCATCTGGAAGTATCTTTACCGTGCCGTCGACACGCTAGGCAAGACTGTCGACTTCCTGCTCACAGCGAAGCGTGACATGACTGTTGCGAAGCGCTTTTTCAAAAGGCGATAGCGTCGAACGGCGATCCGGAAGGACACGGCCGTCCAGTTTAAGGGCAGAAGTGCCATGCCCGGATAACTTCGCCCTTTGATCAACAACGCGACAAAACCAAGCTCAGTTCGCTCAACAAAATTCGTCAGGAAATCGCCAATATGATAGAGCCGGTAACACCGCACATACACTCAGGTAACGTTTCTCAAATTGACATGTGACGATACAGGTTGCTGCGTATCCACTGCCCATTTCCAGCATCCGAGTTCTGTGTCTGCCACAGGCGGAAATCCGCGTCGGCAGTCAATGCGTCCATGCATTTTCCATAGTCAGCAAATGTTGCAAAAGGGACTGTGAATGACAAGTTCCCGGCTTCGCCAACGTTCACACTCCATAATGATGGTTCTGCGCCATACTTACGCCACAATGCAGCAACGACCTTGACGCTTTCTATCAGATTGATGAAATTGCTGCCGGGCTGCGGACGAAATTCGTACTGAACGAGGATGTTCATGGCAACTCCTTTACGTTGAACGGGATGCAAGATCAATTTTAAGTGTAGCGAGAAATGTCAAACTAACAAGTAAAATTTCTTTATTTGGAGTTCGGTTACATCGGTCTCGTTCGTACTGACTTTGAGACGACCTTGCACTTCGGCCAACGGTTTGCTTGGCTGTGAGAGAAGTGCCCGAGAGCGGTTGAATACGTAGGTGGGGAGCTTGAGGTCAGGTGGCAAGGCACCAGACAGGAACCAAGAACCGTTGACTAGATATTGCTAAAAATTCAAGTAATTGCTATGCCCCCCCCGCGACGCTCGCTCTCCCGTCCAAATGCATGATTTATCCACAGTGCTGTCCACGTCATCTGCGGACAAATTCAGCTGCCATTTTTCTGCGCAATTGCTGGGCCAATACTCGGAGATAGTACCAGTCCCGCCGAAGGACTCAAACATGGCCATGCCGGCCTCGGATGTCATTCTCAGCAGTGATACATCTCATTACAAATGATGATTGGTGAAGGATGGCGCGGTGCAGCATAATCGATTCGTCTCCTCCAACTCCTCAAAGAATTGGATTCAACTCGCCCAAGTTGGCGGGTTTTTTTTAGCCCAAACTTTTAGCTTTGGGCGGAAGCCTGCGGCCAATTGGACATTTGGGGAGTGGTCTCATGTTGCGTTCTCTGCTTGCCTATAGAGGGAGCTCCCGTTTGTCGTGGGCAGGCCCAGCATGCACAAGGCAGTCTACACGGAGGCAAAAGCTAACCATCTCTGACCAGAGTCTTTCACACAAATATGTGAAACTTGCGCCGGAAGCAATGAATAGGTTGACAGTAGCGATAAGCGGAAATTACATAAACTATATAAATTAAATTTATTGTCCATTCTCATGGAACCCAAGTAGTTATCTGGAGTCTGGCGATTGTATCGGTCGTTTTTTTGTACTAAGAATGGAAAATATAAATATTTTTACAATTTTCGATGCATTTTGGAATTTGTATTTTTACCACTAAAAATAATAATTAAACTGCAATGATACTAATCGTGGGAGTATCCGATTGTACTGTGTGCTGCAGTGCGTCAATTCCGCGATGAGGGGCACGTTAGCGCCTTCATTCCTATGATTTGCCATGTAGGAGTTGCTATGAAATTACTTTCCTCTACTGTCACAATGTTGCTGGCACTTGCTATATCCCCATCGCTTCAGGCGAGTGCCCCACTTCCGGGCGTGGGTGCAAGCCCTGAAGGTACATCCGTGTCTGGCCTGTCGTCAGGCGCGTTTATGGCAGTGCAATACCAAGTCGCATACTCAGCCTCGGTCTCCGGGGCAGGAATAGTGGCAGGCGGCCCATATTATTGCGCTTCGAACTTCCTACTAACCTATGCCGGCATCTGCATGGGAACAGTTCCGTTTTTTCCACCCAATCCCAACTTAATGGTGGCGGCGGCCCAACTTTTCGCGTTAAACGGAGACATCGACCCACTAATTAGCTTGCAAAAAAGCCGCGTTTACGTTTTTAGTGGCACCAAGGATACTGTGGTGTATCAGTCAGCTGTTAATGCCACGGTCGATTTTTTTAAAGGTGTTGGTGTGCCAAACATAAATCTGGTCTATGTTAATAAAGTGCCGTCCGGGCATGCGTTATTGACACCAAGTTTTGGAAATGCCTGTAGTGCAAACAAGGCCCCGTTCGTCAGTAAGTGCACAGTAGGTAAGGCGGCATATGACCAACCCGGTGCAATACTTTCCCATATTTATGGGCCGCTCAATCCTCCCGCCAAGATACGTACAGGCCTGCTGCTAACATTCAATCAGCGTGAGTTCGCCGATTCATCGACCAGTATGGCTGACGATGCCTATGCGTACATACCAGCAAGTTGTACCCAAGGTGTCAGCTGTAAAGTGCACGTTGCTTTTCATGGTTGCCTACAGTCGGAGAAGGTTGTCGGCGACGACTTCTACGGGAAAAGCAGTTATAACGACTGGGCCGATAGCAACAACATAATCATGCTTTATCCACAAGTGAACGATTCACAACCGCTTAACCCCCAAGGCTGCTGGGATTGGTATGGTTACACGGGGCCAAATTATGCATACAAGAGCGCACCACAGATGAAGGCTGTTCAGGCGATGATTGAGCGGCTCACGTTATCCTCGTCAGGGCCCATGGCGATGCATTGAAAGCAAGTGATGACAGTATTCTCACCTGCGATGCATCTCATTACAAATGATGATTGGCAAGCTATGCTGCGGCGCAGCA
The DNA here is from genome assembly GCF_002127585.1 of Janthinobacterium sp. GW458P. Classification (GTDB taxonomy): domain Bacteria; phylum Pseudomonadota; class Gammaproteobacteria; order Burkholderiales; family Burkholderiaceae_D; genus Janthinobacterium. The sequence continues at coordinate 30,012 of NZ_NEGZ01000050.1, read as the reverse complement.
TATTTTAGCCGTCTTTTCCAGCTCCTCCAAAATTGAATTCAACCCGCCCTCAGTTGGCGGGTTTTTTTAGCCAAAAATTTCAGCTTCGGAGTGGATGCCTGTGGCCAGCAGGGACGTTGGAGGAGTGGCGTCATGCTGCATTCTTGGCCCGCCTATAGAGGGAGGCCCCGTTGTCGTGGCCAAGCAGAGCGCGCAAAGAGCAGCCCTCAGTCATCTATTGGGCGTGCTGGAAACCAGGTTTCGTGATGTTCAGTAAGTTCTAAGTGGACTGAGTCTAACGAACCAGGCCTGCAATCAACTTTGGGGAATCGAGTTCGCCGTAATGCAAGCGTCCAATGGAGCCGGGGTAGGCACCTGTCCGTTGTGGTCACACGCCTGATGCAGATGAATATGCCCCAGCATGAACGCATTGGCCTGTGCCTGAAACAGCGCGCCTGCGGTAAATTCATGGTCCATTCCCGCCATCGGCACCCCATGTTCTGTCATGCAGCCGATCACGGTACCGTGGGAGAGCGCGATGGCGGGAATGCGCCGCTGGCGCGCCAGTAGATTGCCTGGCGCGTAGCCGGCCAGAAGGTCAGCCAGATAGTGCCCCATGGCCTGTCCGGGTTGTTCCGCACCGACACTGGCGGCCAAATTCTCCTTGTTCATGGTCGGAACGCAGGAGCAGAGGAGGGCGCAGTCCGTGTCGCGCCAGTCATTGGCATCGAAGCGCGAGTGTGTGGAAGCCGTCCATTCACGCCGGCTGTTGAGAATGACCCGCTGCCGGCGGTTGGCCACGTGTATGGGATAACGGCCCCCTAGCGGGGAAAACAGATCCAGCGTACCGGGTGGTTCGTGTGAAAACGTCCCCTGCAACATCAGCACCGGGCAATGATCGGCCAAGCGCCGGATCTGGCGCGCAAGCGCCATCAACGCCGGCGAATGGGCGTCCAGGGCAGGCGCCACGCCAAATAGGCGTCGAGCCAGTACAGGACTGTTGCGTCGCGAAGCAGAAGCGGGGGGGGGGGGGCTATGCCATTCGAAGCGGCACCGGCTGGCAGCCATGGCGGAGAGCGGTGCAGGCCCGCCGCATCGATGTAATCGGCAACGGTCAATCTGGCGATCTCATTCGGACGTACACCGGTATGGATAAGTATGAGGAGAAGGGCGATATCGCGCTGTTTGCAGCGGCTATGCCGTGCTGTGTGTAACACCAGCTGGTCAATGTGTGCCTGGGTAATGATCGGAAGTATGGTTGTGGCTGCCTGTTTCGCCAGCGGCACGAAGTGTTCCAGCGCTTTCAGGTAGTCTTTCCCATGCGCGCGGATGAGATGGGCAGTGGGAGTACTGTCCTCATCGAGGCGGACCACACCAACGACTGTCTGTAGATCCCGCGCCAAATCGCTGACGGATTTGGAGACAGTCGAGTTCGTTACACGAAACCGCGCTGCAATCTGGTCATAGGTCTGCCCTTGAAGCATGGCCAGAAGCCAGGTCGATGCGAAAGAAGGGGATCGTGGTTCCATATTTAGGCCTGCGTGGCAACGGTGCTTTTCACGATTGTTGCCGGGCCAGCTGCATGGCTCCAGTCGAAATTGCCCCTTTAAACAAGGTGTTTCGATGGTACAAGGAGAAAGAAGACTGCAAAAGCATGTATGAATTGTCTTAGAATGGCGTTGACTTGGCATGCCTGCTCAAGTCACATACAGGCCTCATCCAAATTTGTACCACTGTCAAGGAGTGCGTATGGATATCTCATCATTATCACTGGCCGAGTTAAAAAAGCTCGAAGCGCAAGTAATTCAAGAAATCAAGTCCCGCCAAAAAGACGAGCTGAAAAAAGCCCGTGCGGAAATGCTGGCTATCGCACAGCGGGTCGGCGTGCCGCTGACACAGTTGATCGCCGGCGGGCCAAAAAATGCAGCGAAGGGCGAGAAAAAGTAGTTCCAGCGATGTATCGCAACCCCGAAAATCCGGATCAGCAATGGATTGGGCGTGGACGCCAACCTTTGTGGGTCAAGTCTTGGCTGGAGAAGCATCAATCGCTTGATGGGATCCGTATCTAATTTGAGTTCCCTATTCTCATGCTTTTAGTCCGTGTCATTGGTCCTTGTCATTCTGAAGATTAGCTGTTGGGATTAGATATCTCATACGTGAGCGAGGAAGCTGTTTGGTACGGCTAAAATATTTATGGCGCCTTCGTCAATATCCTTAATTCACTAACTCATTCTCAATAATCGAGTATCTTGTCTGATAGCACATTGGAGGATTTTTTTGAGGCAGGTCGTAGGCAGTTGCAAGGAAGAGACACATCATGCAGCGCGTCGTTGATTGGCTTGTCGTTGATGGTCAATAATGGATTTCGACCAGTTAAGACGATTCAGAAGTGGTAATTTCATGTTGATGAATACGCTTTATTTGCGTAGATGACAATGTGTCTTTGCACTTCATAATGCCTCAGTTAAAGGCTATTCGTCGCATTTTTTCTTGATGAATGCAATTTTTCTGGAATGTCACAAATGAGACAAGCTATTTGTCATACGAAATGCGCTCCCAGTCTTCAAGATCCTCTGGTATTCCAAGGATAGTGAGGTCAATGCCAGATGAATGACTAAAGGTGTAACCATGTGCCAAGTCCGCCGCGGCTTGTTCGGGTGAATGATAGTTCCCTAGTTTTTCATTGCAAAACACGGCATAAAATCGCCCCGTGGTTGCGTGGAAATCGATCTGCGCCAGTCCTTTTCGAGTCCCAAATATGTATATGGTTTGCATGTGGATTTTTTAGTGATGGATTTTAATATGCACTTACTACATCTAAGAAAAACCATAAGGTAGATGGAGAAAGTGGTCGAGAAGCGAATTGGAATCAATGTGTGGCGAGTATTATGGGGCATCTATACTGATGCGTATTGGATCTTGGTATGCATTCCATCTTTTGATAGTTCGTTCAAGAATAATTTATTTGGCAAGATGGATGGCTTAAAAGATAAAAGAAATCTCTATTCTTTGCATGGGTGGATGACTCTTTGATCATCAAAATACAAGGTTTTTTAGATTTAACTATTTATTCCATATTGAATATATTGGCGCTTCTTGAAATTAATTCGAGAGATTTTAATCTGCCAGTTCGGTGGACTTGTTATCCATTGAATTGGCCCAGTTTTCTTCACTTCCGGGTAAACTATCAAATCTATGGCGCATCACCAAAGTATTATTGCATTTTAGGCTGACTTGGTATGGTTTTCCTTTGAGAAAGCTGTAGCTGGAAAGTTCATAGAAAGCTGCTAGGGCAGTTCCACAGTCAGATGTTTTTGTTGTGGACCATTGGAAAGTAAATTTCCTCAAGGTGGATAGGTAAACATAATAAATAGGTTTCTTTAGGTTGCTTGCAGACCGATAACGCTTAGCACTATTCTTCTTATTTTTTTCGGAGCTACGAAAACGGGGGAAGGATTGTGCAGGTAATCCTGTGTCAATAATGGACAAAATTGCCCTACTATGTACGAGCTCATGAGCGTATGCCGATGCTTCGATTTGCGCACCACGAAACGATTTGAAGGTGCTTGGTGTATCAATCGTCAAGGCTGGTTCAATGGTGGCGCATGTGTCGCCTCTCTTTGAGAGTAGAATCCTTCCTTTGTAACGGTATTCAGAGGTAAGTATGGCGCAAATGTGAAAAACGTAGCCATCTAAATGATGTTCGTGCGTAAATTCCATGGCAGGCATCTCCTTGATGGTATTGTGCAGCGATAAACTTCACCTCGGGAAATAATGCAAGCAAGCTTGATGTAGATCAATATAACCAATGTTCAGTTAATCAATTCCTCGCCTACATGTGCTAGTGGAAATGAAATTAAGTGTAGCGGTTTAATGTACCCGGACACTGATTTAGGCGAGAATGCTCGCCATGGAGAGGTGTTTGATGAGCAAGCAAAGACGTACGTTTTCCCCTGAGTTCAAACAGCAGGCGGCATGCCTGGTACTGGATCAAGGATATAGCCATACGGAGGCAAGCCGTCCGGTCGGCATCGGCGAATCAGTGCTGCGCCGCTGGGTGCAGCAGCTGCAGTTGGAGCGGCAGGGCATCACGCCACAGAGTAAGGCAATGACGCCTGATCAGCAGCGAATACAGGAACTCGAAGCACGCATTGCGCGTCTCGAGCGGGAGAAGTCCATTTTAAAAAAGGCTACCGCGCTCTTGATGTCGGAAGGGATAGAACGTACGAGGTAATCGATCAGATTTGTAGTAACGAGTCAATCGAGTTGATCTGCGCGGTGTTCGACGTAGCGCGGTCATGCCTGTATGCGTATCGGGAGCGCGCCCGGCACATTGATGTGGAGCGCATGGCATTGCGTAGCCGCGTGCACGAGCTGTTCGTCGAGAGTCGCAATTCGGCGGGAAGCCGCAGCATCATGGGCATGATGCGCGAGGAAGGCACGGCAATTGGCCGCTTCAAAGTCAGTCGTTTGATGGAAGAGCTGGGGCTGGTCTGCAAGCAGCCTGGCAGCCATGCCTATAAGCAGGCTACGGTGGAGCGGGTCGATGTTCCGAAACCTCAATCGTGAATTCACAGTGGAGGCGCCAAATCAGGTCTGGTGCGGGGACATCACCTATGTCTGGGCGCAAGGCCGATGGTATTACTTGGCAGTGGTGTTGGATTTGTTCGCTCGCCGAGCGGTGGGCTGGGCATTTTCGCTACGCCCCGACGCCGACCTTGTTGTGCAAGCGCTGGAAATGGCTTACGAGCAGCGAGGTCGACCGCAGGGGCTGCTGTTTCATTCGGATCAGGGTAGCCAGTACGCCAGTCGAAAATTCCGTCAGCGCTTGTGGCGCTATCGGATACGACAGTGTTCGTTTGCGAGCGGAATTGATCCGGTCGATTTGACCCTCCCTCCATGTCCTCGCGAACGCAGCGACCCTGTCGTATGACCCCTCGAACCCCAATTCTTTTAGGTCCTCATGGATCTGCTTTAGCGTGCGTCGCTGCTTGCGCGATGTAAGCGTCTGCCCAGTACCGTGTTGAGGTTCCTGGGTTAAAGCGAGATTATGCTTGTCACACCGCTGGTAAGCGGAGTTGAGCAGGCCAGTTTGGTGGCACAGTTCCAGGGCAGAAAGCCATCGACCCGGCTGACGGAGTGGAGTATCAGGAAAAATCAGCCTACCGCAGAAAATTGTGGTTATGATCAAACAGTCATATCGTTAACGCCGCTCATCGTCGAAGGCCACCCCATGCAAGCACCACTTCAAGCAATAAATGGCTCTGATGCCGCCCAAACGGACACTGCCACGAAAGTTGCACGGACTGGGGTACTTGCGGACAACCGGCCCGAGGCGCCGGCGCAACGTAAACTGGCCGAGATGATGAATAACAGCCCGCGTGTGTTGCAGCGGCGGGCGCTAAGCGACGTCATTCACAACAGTCCGCGGATGGTGGCGCAGCATCATCAAATGAATGCGCTCTTTGGCGAGGCGGTCAAACCGCAAGGAGATGGTGCAATTCGAGCGGAGGCGTCGCCGGCGCAGCGCAAAGAAAAAACAAACAATACCGGCCTACCCAATCGATTGAAATCAGGAATAGAGTCGCTCTCTGGCATGAGCATGGATCATGTGAAGGTGCATTTTAACTCGCATAAGCCGGCCCTTTTGCAGGCCCACGCCTATGCGCAGGACAGTGACATTCATGTGGCGCCCGGGCAGGAAAGGCACCTGCCGCATGAGGCCTGGCACGTCGTCCAACAGGCGCAGGGCAGGGTGGCACCGACGCGGCAGATGAAAGGCGGCGTGAACGTGAATGATGATGCCGGTCTCGAGCATGAGGCCGACATCATGGGCGACCTGGCGCTTGGCGAAAGCACTGGCAAAAATGCGCACGACTCACCACAGGCCAGCGTGGAAGCGTTCGCACGCGGGCGTGAAAATCCGGTTCAGAAACGCTCGTCCACTGTAGCGGCCCAGCCGATAGTGCAACGCAAAATTGGTGAGGAGGCCAATGTTATTTTTGGACTGTCGGGACGCAGCCTTGAGCAGATAAGACTTGCGATTGTGGCGGGCTATACAACATTTGACGGCGCCGATTCTTACGGCGGGACGATTTTGAGTCTGGCGACGGCGATTGACGAGGCGGTCGCGGGTGGAAGAACGCGAGACGAATTTGACATCATCTACAAGGTCGATCACACACCTCCCGCGGGGCTTGATGCGCACATTCGGGAAGTCGCTGCGCGATTCGATGGCTATATTGACCAGGTACTCATTCACAAGGTGACCGATGCGCCGCAAGCAGCTCTCTACCAGCCCATTTTGGCTCTTCTGAAAACCGACGGTGTCATCAGCGGCTTGGGGGCCGGCGATGTGGGTGCCGGAATGGATGCGCAGTTCGCCGATAAGGACAGCTTTGAAATCAATGCCATTGAAATTTTTAACGGCGCCGATCACGAAGCCCTGGTCACCAGGCTCAATGAAGCCGACAAGCCAGTGTTTGTCTACAACGTGATCGGTGCTTTGAAGGAATTCCTGGGCCTTGGCGATTTGAATCCCAGCCACATCCAACTCTCTGCCATGGTCCAGCGGATTAAGGAGCTCGTCCCCAAGGCAGAGCCCATCCTGAGCAGCGGCGATCAGGCAAGGCAGCTCGCCAACAAAAATGTGTTTGAAATTGAAGACTATGCAGCTGTTGGTACAGCGCGGGATGCAATCATCACGGCGACGGCGGACGCGCCTGAAGCAGCGGAAGGAGCGGTAAGCATTGCTGACATGCCGGAGGGGCTAAGGGACAGGATGATGGGCATCCTTTATGGCGGTTTTGACTGGGCAGCGGAAAACCTGTTTGTCAACGAAGCGGATTATGGCAACGCGCGAGACCAGAACCTTGCACTGTTCACACCGGACGAACGCGCGCTTCGCTATCAGGGCGTGCGTGCCGATGCTGCAAAAAACCTCAGTGTACACCAGCTGATTGAGATGCTCTTCGATAGTCATGGCAATTGCCATCGTGTGGACGGCAGCAACTTCTTGTTGCGAGGCTTCGACTTGATCGAATAACGCATCAGCCGGTTCAATGCTTCTTGACCGTGGGTCTGTCGCGTGCACTGACAGCGGGCTCACCGATAACGCCATCAACAGTACCGACAAAAAAAACCGGCCCCGTAGACCGGCTCTCTTCAATACAACTCTGCGCAGTCGCTTTTCTGGTGAGCGGGTTTCTGTCTTGGGTTCAAACGGTCAACTTTTCTCAATCGTTCGGGTCCAGCAAAATCAGTCACTTACCTCGCGTCAGTCCGACCAACTTTATTGTTTTAAGTCACAAAGCACCGTGAGGCCTAGGTAAGCGTCCGCTCAGCGCCATCTTGAGTGCAGGAGGGATTTGATCGATGATGGCGTCACACCGCTGGGAAGCGGCGTGATCTCAAAGGGCTGCTGGCAGGTTGCAGTTCCAAGGCAAGAAATCATCAACCCGGTTCACGGGATGATCGGCGATATGCGTCAGCACGTGACGCAACCAGGCTTCGGGGTCGACACCGTTCAGCCTAGCCGTGCCGATCAGCGAGTAGATCGCGGCGGCGCGCTCGCCGCCGCTGTCGGCGCCGGCGAACAGGTAGTTGCGGCGGCCGATGGCGACACCGCGCAAGGCGCGTTCGGCCGCAGAGTTATCAATCTCGATGGCGCCGTCGTCGCGGTAGCGCAGCAGTGCCGGCCACAGCTTGAGCGCATACAGGATCGCCGCCGCCGTGTCAGATTTGCGCGATAAAGTATCGAGCGTGGCGCGCAGCCAGCGCTCCAGGTCGTCGAGCAGCGGGCGCGAACGGGCTTGCCGAACTTGTCGTCGTTCGTCGGGCGGCTTGCCCCGGATCTCAGCCTCGATCACATAGAGCTCGGCGATCCGGCGCAGCGCCTCGGTGGTCAGCGGCGTCGCGCGGGCGGCGTGCAGATCGTGGAATTTGCGCCGCGCGTGCGCCCAACATGCCGCTTCGCGGATCGTGCCGTCCTCGAACAAGGCGTTGAAGCCTGCATAGGCGTCCGCTTGCAGCACGTCTTCAAACTTGGCTAGGTGGGTCTGCGGATGGATGCCCTTGCGGTCGGGTGTGTAGGCAAACCAGACCGCTGGCGACGTGGTGTCGCCGGAAGACCTGTCGTCGCGCACATAAGTCCACAGGCGCGCCGTCTTGGTTTTGCCGTTGCCGGGGGCCAGCACCGGGATCGGCGTATCGTCGGCATGCAACTTTGATGCCGCCAGTACGTGGCGGCGAATGGCGTCGACCAACGGGCGCAGCAACGCACTGGCTGCGCCGACCCAGCTCGCCAGCAGCGCACGATCCAAGTCGACGCCCTCGCGCGCGTAGAAGACGGACTGGCGATACAGCGGCAGATGATCGGCGCACTTGGCCACCAGGATGTGCGCCAGCAAACCTGGGCCGGCGATGCCGCGCTCGATTGGCCGGCTCGGCGCCGGCGCCTGGACGATGGCGTCGCAGCAGGCCCATGCCAGCTTGGGGCGCACATGACGAATCACGCGGAAGCTGGCCGGAACGAATTCCAGTTGCTCGGCCACGTCCTCGCCCAGCGGCCGCAGGCCGCCACCGCAGGCCGGGCAGGCATCGGTCGTCGGTGCATAGACCTTCTCGTCTCGCGGCAAATGATCGGGCAACGGCCGGCGCACCGATTTCTTGCGCGGTGCCTGGTCGGCCGCCGGCATCTCGCGCGCCGCCTCCGCCTCGTCGGCCTGCAAGTCTTCCAGCTGCAACTCCAGCTGCTCGATCTGGTGGTCGAGCTTTGCCGACTTGCGACCGAACTGCATGCGCCACAATTTAGCGATCTGCAGCTTGAGGTGCTCGATCTCGACGGCGCGCGTGTTCAGTTGTTCGCGCAGCCATTCAACCACCTCGTCTTGGGCGAGCAGCAGCGCCTTCAAGGCGGCGATGTCGTTGGGCAGGTCGGCTGGGCTGAGCATGCGCCAAGTTTACGCGAGGCTTGTGTCGTTTACAAGGCCGACGTTGGTTTCCAGGTCCGTTCCGGCCGCCGCCAGTCTATGCCTTCGAGCAGCATCGACAGGTGCGCTTGCGTCAGCGCCACCGAACCGCTGGTAGCCTGCGGCCAAATGAAGCGACCGCGTTCAAGCCGCTTGGCCAACAGGCACAGGCCATCGCCGCTCCACCACAGTAATTTGACGAGGTCGCCGCGCCGGCCACGGAACACGAACACGTGGCCGCTGAACGGGTCTTCCTCAAGCGCCGTCTGCACTTTGGCAGCCAAGCCATTGAAGCCGGAGCGCATGTCGGTAGTGCCGGCGGCAAGCCACACCTTGGTACCGGCGGGCAGCCCGATCATCGTAGCACCCGATCCAATACTTGGGCCAGCGTGGCTGCGTTGGGCTGGCCTTCGATGCGTACACGGACTTCGCCCAGATCCAGCACGATGGTGCCGCCGGCGTCGCCATCGGCATCGGCGTTGTTCGGCGCGGGCGCCGACGGCGCCAGCACCACCGGCAACAAGCCATCGGTGCGCATCAACGCCGGCACACCGAGGCGCCCTTGTTGATACAGCCGGCGCCAGCTGAACACCTGGTTGGCGTTGACACCGTGGTCGCGCGCGATGCGCGCGACCGAGGCGCCCGGTTTGAGCGATAGCGCAACCAATGCGCGCTTGAACTCCAGCGGATGCTGGCGATAGTGGCCGCGTGCGTTCTTTGAAATGGTCGGTTGAAAATTTGTGTCCATAATCAGAATTTGTGGGCACAAATACTGTGCCAAAATTCGATCATGAATAACGGCGCTCAGGCAGTCCAGACGGCACTAGGAAGACGCTTACTGCGCGATCGCGCCTCTTCCGTTTTGAGCATTGCCGAAAGTTGGAATGCGTATTGGTCAATGGCTCGCTTGGAGCGCCGCTCAGCGTAGGCTGGTTCTATGGTTTCTGAGCGTAAATAGCGTCGAACGGTGTTTCGCGAGATGCCCAAGCGCCTGGCTATCTCTCTCAATGGGATCTGGTCGCAAATGTGCCAGCGTCGAATAATGCCTAGTAGTGCCACGTCGATCACTCCAATTCCCCACTCAATGTCATGAGTAGGATTGTGTCTTAAACGTGGGTCAGTTCCGTTTGCAAATTATAGGGTGAAGTGGGTCAGATTTCGCTGCAAATCAACATGATGTGGTCAATGCTCCTCATCGAAGGTCCCGCTTTCGGGATTTGACTGTATGCCAGCAGCGAAAGTTATCAACGTGGTCTGGCTTCGCTGTATTCGATGGAGTAACCTGTCCCCATATGTATTCCACAGCGGTAAGGAGCAGATAGAAGATTCCCTTTGCAAGATTCACATGGGGTCTTACTGAGCAGGACTGAATCTTGCCCGCCAGGCCTGCCGCGCTCGCCCCGACGTGGTGGCGAGTACTCCGTCCACGGCGCCTGGAAGTGCAAGCAGTGCTGCATTATCCGATTCCCCATTTCTTTTGAGCTCAATTTTGAACCGGCAAACCTGTTTGCTGGCGCACTGTATGCGTCGCTGGCTATCCTGTGGCCATCGCTGCCATCGGGGAGGCCGGTGACGGATCAGTTACTGTCGTTACTAGGTTGATGATCAACGCTGATGGGCGCCCGATGACGCCGCGCTTCCACAAACCTAGCGATATGACGTGTATGGCAATGATTCTAGAGTTGGACTTGGACCAATGGCCAAGGCTGGCTGGGGGACTACGGACGAAGGAATAGGACGCATATCGCGAGTACTTGGTTGCCCTGTTCGTCGCAGAATCTAGCCGCCATAAAAAAAAAGACGCCGGGGCGTCTTTTGGTGGCGCACTCAAGATTGCTTGCGGCGCCGGGCCAGGAAGCACAGTATGCCCAAGCCAGCCAGCAGCATGCCATAGGTTTCCGGTTCAGGAACGGGAGCCAGGTTCAGGTTGAAGGTGCCGCCATAGCTGCCGCCCTTGGTGTTGCCCATCACGGTCAGGACCAGCGGGCCATTGAACAAAATGCTCGTCGGTGCGAGTACTTCCCCCTGAGCAAAGCCAAAGACGGTGGGGCCGCCAAATCCGGTCAGTCCTATGCCGTTCAGGTTGGCGCTGGCAAAGCTGATGGACGAGCTGTCCGAGCCCGTGACGGACAGGTTGGCAAGGAAGGCCTGCGCGGTCGAGCCAAAGGTCGCAGTGGGGGTGAACGTGAAGGTATCCGTGAAGTCGCCGAGCGGGCTGGGGACAGCGTTGAAACCGCTGGTCCACAGGTTGCCCGAGGTGTTGGTGAGGTTGACAGTATAGGCGGTGGCGCTGGCGCTACCGATGGTAACGGCACTTAATACTGCCGCTGCAATGAGTGATTTTAGTTTCATGTTGATCTCCTCCAAGAATACTAAATGTTTTTAGAAAAACCGTACTGCAGTGATAAATTATCGCCAGCACAAAACATTGTCAATGTTATATTTTTTCATCGCTGCCGTCATTTGAATAGTCCATCGCTACTGCACGGGCAAGAATTTCAGGAAAATGAAAAATATAAAATAGGTACTATTAATATTTCACAAGAAATGAATGGAGTTAATTGTGTGAAAAATACTGTTGTATAGGCACCTAGTTCCGTCTGGAAAAGAGGGAAGTAAAGGCCATGCTGCGGCCCTCCCGGTGGATGAAACCATTTTGCCAATTACGTCGCCCAGCTTGCAGTTGTATTGGAAATAATTGGAAAGTATTTTTTATAGGGACCATTTAGTAAGATTAGATGCCTAACCGCTGTTTCGAAGAGGGTATTTTTAATGATGTTGAATATTTTCAACACGGAAAAGCATCATGAAAACAGTTTCTTGGTGTACTAATTGATAATCGAGTCCGAATTGTTTCAATTCATCACTTTTGAAGTGTCAGCGATGTTCGAGTGCGGAATAATATTCCATCCGGCGGCCTCTGGTACAGCCGGGTAGGATGATGAGACCAAGCCCCTGATTTGCAGGGGCTTTTTCTTTTTTGGGATACCTGGTCCGGCAAGCTCGGGTAACGTCGAGCAGGTTCTTTTGATGGTACTCAAGATGGTATCGCCCATCTTGGGTGATGCTGTTGGTATACGTATACCATCATACGCAGCCGGGCCTTGATGGTATAAAGCCCTGTAAGTATTTGTTTTTATTGGTTTTTCCTGGCTCGGAAAACGCGATGCGCGTTGATGGTATTTTTGGCGGCCCGGGTACCATCCACACGCTTGCAATTCGTTGTCGAATCGATTGCAAGTTGTTGATTTGTTTTGTTATTTTGGCGTCATGATGGTATACGTTTGGAGGCGAAAATGCTGACAGATGCGAAGCTGAAAAATATCAAGGGCACCGGGTGGCCATAGGTTGCGGACCGGGACGGACTGTACGTGATGGTGGCAGCGTCCGGTAGCATTTCCTTTCGCTACAACTACCGCATTAACGGAAGACAGGAGACCATTACCCTGGGCCGGTACGGTGCGGGCGGGTTGAGCATGCGCGAAGCGCGCGATGCTCTTGCCGAGGCGCGCAAGTCCGTTGCTGCGGGGGGCGCCAGCGCACACGAAGGAAGAGAGCATCCAACGCCGCACGGTACAGGAACCGTTTTCTGTCTGGGCTGAACGCTGGCTCGACAAGTACAGGATGGCTGAATCAACTCGTGCCATGCGCCGCTGGACGTATGAGCGGGACCTGAAAAGAGCGTTTGGCTCCTTGCTGCTATCGGAAATCAGCGATCAAATGCTGCGTGAATTGTGCGACCGCATCGTTGCACGCCAGGCTCCGGCCGTGGCCGTGCATGCGCGCGAGATCGTAATGATGGTCTTCAGGTATGCCGAGTCGCGCGGGGAAAAACATCCAAATCCCGCGGATCGCGTGCCGCCATCGTCGATCGCGACGTTCGCGCCGCGTGACCGCACCTTGACGCCGGCCGAGATTAAATTGTTCTACAAGTATCTTGATCGGACTCAGTGTGCCGCGACAGTACGCCTGGCCTGCAAGATGCTGTTGCTGACACTGGTGCGCAAGTCGGAACTGACCGACGCTACCTGGTCGGAGATCGACTTCAAGCATGCCCTGTGGACGATCCCTGGCGCGCGCATGAAAAGAAGAAATCCCCATAACGTCTATCTGTCGCGCCAGGCCATGGATGTGCTGGTCGCGTTTAAGACCTGTGCTGGCGGCTCCCGTTATGTACTGCCTTCCAGGTACGATCCTGACCGGCCGATGAATGGCGCGACCTTGAATGCGGTGCTGGTATCCGTGGCCATGGGGATTCGACAGGAATCTTCACGCAAAACCGACTGGATCAAGGCGGCGCGCATGGCTGTGTGTCCCATGCAGGAATTGGGCGGTAATCAGGCTTTAGCAGCTAAAAATTACGCCGATGGCGGAACCAGAGCTTGTTCTGGATCAAAGTCGTTTACGGCTGGCGGAGCGACGATAGGTTCTGCCGACATATCAGTTGCACGGGTGCAGCGAAGCGGGCGGGAGGGAAGAGGCATGGCAGACATCATTCAGTTTCCACCGGTACCAAACAAGGAGAAAGCGCCACCGCTGCCGCCCGCGCCCGTTCCGCCGTCCGGCCGGTTGGGCCTGCGCACCATCCTGTGGGTTATTGCCACGCTGTGCTGGCCAGTGCTGCGCTTCATCATGGTGTGTGACGTGCTGTTCCAGCTGCTGCGCGCGCTGGTGCTGTGGGATACGCCTGGCGCGCATGCCGGATGGACCTTGCTGCTGCACTACACCTTTTTCTGCTACCTGACCTGGTTCGTGGCGTACGGCAAGCCGGACCAGTTGCGATGAAGAAAGCGTCCGCACTACCAGGCCCCGCCAGCGGCCGCGCGCCGGAGGGCAGGCCGCTGGCGCTGCCGCTCGAGCATATCAATGAAGACCCGCTGCAGCCGCGTTCGGCCGAAAATCCGGGCTTTACGGCGCATAGCCTGGCCGAACTCGCCGCCTCGATACGCCTGCGCGGGATCAAGACACCGATCTCCGTGCGCCATCATCCCGAACGGCCTGGCCACTACATCATCAATCACGGCGCGCGCCGCTATCGCGCATCGCGACTGGCGCAGCTGGCGACCATCCCCGGCTTTATCGACGACGACTACAGCGAGACCGACCAGATGGTGGAAAACCTGCAGCGCAACGAGCTGACGGCGCGCGAGATCGCCAACTACATTGGCCGTGAACTGTCGAAGGGGCTGAAGCGGGGGCAGATCGCCAGCAACATCAGCAAATCCGCCGCCTTCGTGACGCAGCATGCGGCTCTGCTGGACTTGCCCGAACCCGTCGCCCTGGCGTTCAATGCGGGCAGGGTACGCGACGTGACTTCGGTGAATGAACTGGTGACGGCCTATAAGTCGCACCCGGGCGAGGTGGCGGCCTGGCTGCGCGAAGGCGAACCGGAGATCACGCGCAGCGCCGTCAAGCTGCTGCGCGCATTTCTCGGGGCGAAGTTTGGCGAGGAGGACGAGATCACCCACGGTACCGGCGGCGCCACAGTCGTGCCATCGGCCGCCGGTCCGCCCGCATCTGCGCAGGCCACTCTTGCCGCGCCGGCTGGCGCTGGCCGCTGGCGCTGCACTGGCATGCTCGTGCGCCATGGACAGGGCGAAGGCGTGCTGGTGCTGGGACGCAGGCCTGGCGGGGAGGGGCTGGCCTGGCTGCGGCGCGCCGATGGCGTTGAAGTGGAGGTGGCGCTCGCCGGGCTTGTGCCGCTCAGGCTGCTGGGCGCGGGTGACTGACGCATCCGTGGCCCATGGCGCTTGCCGCGCGGATCAGGGCCGGTGCTACACTGCGGCTCTTGCGCTGTGCTGCAGTTTCCGCCAGCGTGTCTTGAAGTACAGACGGAACCGTCCAATTATTTGTCATGCGACCATGAATGACTTGTTGACCTACATCGGTGCTATTTTCAACCTGCCCAGCCAGGCCGTGATCGAGCGGCGAGATGTCGCGCAATCCTCCTGGCAGGAGGACGGTTTTGATGTACGGCAGGAAGTGGCCACTTATTATTTCAGCAATGGCGTAGTGGTGCGCCGCACGTCCGAAGAGGATAGCTTTCCATCGAAGGCGGCCTGCGCGGAGTGCTGGATCACCTATGAAGTGCCATCGAACGGGCAGGCGCCGGTCGAGGTGCAGCCAGCGGTCAGGCGCTTTGACAGTCGCTGCCGCGAAGCATTCTGGCTGAAATTTCACAGCGCCAACTGAGCCGCTGCCTGCTTGGTGGTGCCGGCCAGCCGTCTGCTGGAATATCTGAAATACAGCCTATGGACTGTAAAACGGAATTACAGCCTGTTTCTTGTAATTGTGTTTCACAGTTCCTATACTGTAGATACATATCCCAGGACACGCCATGGACTATCCGATCCGATCCTTGCAGCAGTTGCGGCCGATTCTCATCGGCTTCCGCAAGCAGGCCGGCCTGTCGCAGCAGGCGCTGGCGGAGCAGTTGGGCATCACGCAGCAAAGCTATGCGCAGATCGAAGCCAATCCTGCTTCCACCAGCGTCGAGCGCCTGTACACGGTGCTGCGGCTGCTGGGGGCCGAACTGCTGCTCTCGCCAGCCGGGCAGCCATCCCCGGATGCCGACATCGCGCAGGAGGCAACCGATGCGGGGCCGCCCGCCGCCCGCCTCGCGCGCCAGCGCGCGTCCGGTCCGGCGCGGCCGGAGGCGCCGGCAAGGCAGGTACCGTCACCATCGGCCAGGGAGCGCTGGTAAGCCATGGGCCGGCGAGCGCATGCGCAGCGCCTGCACCTGTGGCTGAATGGCAGTCCTGTGGCCTACTGGGATGCGTCCGCTGGCACCTCGGCGCTGACCTACTTTGACGCTTGGATCGAGGACGAGGCCGGACGGCCGCTGTCGCTGTCGATGCCTTTCAAGCCGCAGGGCGGCGCCTATCGCGGCGCGCTGGTGCAGAATTATTTCGACAACCTCCTGCCTGACAGCGAACCGATCCGCCGCCGCATGGCCCAGCACTTCCAGACTGGGGGCATCGCGCCATACCAGCTGCTCGCTGCGGCCGGGCGCGACTGTGTCGGCGCCATCCAGCTATTGCCGCCCGGCGAGGTACCCACGGACCTGTTTACCATTACGGGCGAGGCGCTCGACGAGGCTGGCGTGGCGAGGATATTGCGCAACACGGTCGCGGAAGCCCCGTTCGGGCATCCAGGCGCAGAGCCCGACCTGCGCCTGTCGATTGCCGGAGCGCAGGAAAAGACGGCGTTGCTATGGCATCGCGGCCAGTGGCACCGTCCCACCGGCAGCACGCCGACGACGCACATACTGAAGCTGCCCATGGGGCTGGTGGGTAATATGCGCGCCGACATGCGCACCTCGGTGGAAAACGAATGGCTGTGTTCGCAGATCATGCACGCGTTCGGCCTGCCCACGGCGCCATGCCGCATCGCTAATTTCGAGGACCTGAAGACGCTGGTGGTGGAGCGCTTCGACCGCAGGGTGTCGGGTGACGGCAGCTGGATAGTCCGGCTGCCGCAGGAGGATTTTTGCCAGGCGACCGGCACGCCGCCCCTGCACAAGTACCAGGCCGATGGCGGGCCGGGCATCAGCCGCATCATGGATATCCTGCTCGGGTCTGCGCAGGCCGAGGCAGACCGCCGCCGCTTCTTCAAGACCCAGCTGGTGTTCTGGCTGCTGGCGGCGACCGATGGCCATGCGAAGAACTTCAGCATTTTCCATTTGCCGCACAGCCGTTTCCAGTCGACGCCGCTCTACGACGTGCTGTCCGCCCATCCCATCATCGGCCCCGGCGCGCACCGGCTGCCGCGCCAGGATGCCCGGCTGGCGATGGCCGTGCGCGGCGCCAGCAACCATTATCACCTGGAGCAGATCCAGCGGCGCCACTGGCTGAGCCAGGCTCGCCAGGCCAGTTTCGGCGCGGCTGCGGCGCAAGACGTGATCGACGAGGTGCTTGACCATGCCGATGCGGTGGTGGCTGCCATGTACGGCTTGCTGCCACCCGGCTTTCCCGCTGATCTTGCCGATGCCATCCTGCAGGGCATGTCCCGCCAGGCGCGGCGGCTCAGGGATATGCCGGATGGCGAAGCAGGCACGGATGCAGTTTGATGTGTGCCACATCACGGGCATTTAGATACCCAGCGGCAAGTATCACGTCTTAAAATGGCCCATCGCCGAACGAATCGGCCGCTGTCACGTCCTACCGATAAACAGGAGCGTATTGATGAAGCAAAGAGTCTTGGTCATGAACGGGCAGCGCCTGCTGCAAAACGAGCAGGGCGGACAGTGGGCTACCAGCAAGGTGGACAAGGCAGGGGCGATCAAGCCCGGCATCTACGATATTTATCTTGCAGGTAATGCCGACAAGGCCAAGACGTATGCCGGCGTCATCGTGCATGCCGATGGGGCCAGCGTGTACCAGCAGGTTGGCAAGACATTGATCAAGCACGCCGCCAGCGATTTCGCTAAAGTACCTGGGACGGGCATCGATACCAGTGTCAGCTACGAGGACGGCCAGGCGCACAGCAGCAGTGCCAGCGTCAAACAGGGGCGCAAGCTGAGCCGGTAGGGCAGAGCCCGCTAAAACCGGAGGCGGATCATGAAACTATCGATGGAGCGGCCGCAGCAAGGCAGGACTGCTAGCTCTGGCGCGCGAGGTGGGGCCGAGATGCAGGCCGATGCGCAGCTTTACCAGGCAGCGGAGGAGCAACTGGAGCAGGCGGCAATGCTGGATGCCGCCCCGCTGGACACACAGTATGGCGCGGCACTGGCGGCGCAGCTCGAGGCTAAGCACGAGCAGGTCGAGCGCATCGAGGACAGGCTGGAGAACTTGATCGAGTCGCAGGCATCGCGCCTGCAGCGCACGCAGATGCAGCAGCCGGGCTTGCTGGCCTTTCCCGCCACGCGCGCGCAGTGGCAGCAGCAGGTGCAGCAGCAACAGAAAACCATGCAGCGCCTGCTGGGCCGCCTGGAACTGGTGCGCGAGGTGCGCGACAGCATGGGCGTGCACGCGCCGCGCATCGAGGAGCTGGCTGCGCGCAAGCTGCGTACCCGGCATCCCGGGCTGGCCAGCGAGTGGGATGCGCAGCAGCAGGCGCAGCGCCTGGAAAAGCTGCTGCAGCGGCAAGCCCCCGAGCGCAGCCATGTACTGCAAGCCGGTCGCGGTGCGCGGCTGGGTTTATCTCAGCACGGCCCATGAGGCCACGGCTGCCGCCAGCATGGCCAGGCAGCCGGCGGCGACATTCAACACCGCGATGGCATGCGCGGCGCGCACGGGACGGGCAAGCTGGAGCAGGGCGCCGTCGATTTCCTGGCGCGCGGCCCTTGCCGCCTGCTGGCCTCCTTCCTGCATGGCGGCGGCCATGGCTTCCCGGGCGGCGGCCAGTGCCGCATTGACGATGCGTTCGGCCTTTTCCCTGGCGTCCGTGCTCCAGCGCCGCGACAGCTCTTCCATTTCCTCCTTGAACCGATCCAGCTGAACCTGCTGGGCCCTGGCGCTGTCCTGCATCAGGCGGCTGTTGATGGTCTGCAACACCAGGATGGGGKCGTCGCGCGCGACGGCAATGCCATGTTTCGCGGCAATTTCCCGCAGCAGCTCCTCGGTCTGGTCGCCCATCACAGCACCATCGCGGCATCGAGTTCGCCGTACACCAGGCGCCGGATGATGCTCAGGCGCTGGCGCGTCATGATCGGCAGCGCGGGCATGGCCAGCGCCTCGTCGAAGGTCAGGCGCTGCTGCAGCATGCCGGCCAGGTCGCGTCCGAAGGTTTCCTTTTTCAATACGGGCAGCCGGACGATGGCAGACAGGCGTTCACGGTTGGCCAGATAGGTCTTCATCTGCTCGAAACCATTGCCCTCGTGCTCGACCGGACCCCAGTAGGGATTGAGCCAGGCGATGAAGCGGGTTTCCGGCGGAAACTGGCTGGCCAGGTGGGCAAAGCCGCTGATGGTGTCGAGCAGGGCCTGGCCGCCCGTGATCACGGTGTGCACCACCAGCAAATGATCGAGTTCCGCCAGCAAGGCCGGGATCTGGTTGCTGATCAGGTAGTGCGACAGCGGCACGAAGGAACTGGCGCCGTTGTCGATGATGGCGTCTCCCTGCGCCTGCGCCACCAGGTCGATCAGGGCGTCGAAGCCGCGCGGATTGATTTCTTCCTCTTCCATCAGGTCGATGCGCCGGACCCGCAGCGCCTGGTAGCCATGGAAGGTGGCATTCACGGGATCGGTGTCGATGCACAGCGGCGTGCGGGCCTTGCTGAGCATGTACTGGGCGAGGATGGCAGCGATCAGCGACTTGCCGACACCGCCTTTTCCCTGCAGCATCATATGGATATGGGCCATTACAGTAGCTCCTTTTTGTCCGGGATCGGGTTGAAATGGAAGCCGGCCGGCGCTGGCGCCGGGCGGGGTGTCACGGCGTCCGGTTTCCCGGAAGCCGCGCGGGACTGGCGGGATGCCAGCCGCTGCGGCGCCACGCCTTGTCCAGCCGTCTCCCCGGCCGGTGCGGTGGCTTTCAGCATGCGGTGCACGTGCTTCAGGAACGTGTCGTAGCCGAACGGTACGCGCCCCGAGGCATACATATGGCGCCAGATGGTATTCATGGGAAAGCCCGCCGCCAGTGCGGCGCGTACATCGTCGCTGACGGCGAGGAAGGCGACCAGGTATTGGTCGCGCTTGGCCGGCTTGCTGCATTTGATCCAGTCACTCAGTTGTTCGGCATAGGGTTTCTCCATGGTATTTATTCCCCTTCACGTTATGCGGAAGATGCACGGTTACACCACAAAACTGGCACGGTTGAACCACCAATCTGGCACGGTTGAAGCCTGATATGCCACGGTTGGAGGCAAATAAGGCCTTTAAAGGCCTTTTCGGAATAGTGACCGATAAAATCCGCTCCGTTTTGTGCCAGAACAAGGGTTAAATCGAAAGCCTGTCCTACGATTAAATGGCTCGG
Source organism: Janthinobacterium sp. GW458P (assembly GCF_002127585.1). Lineage (GTDB taxonomy): Bacteria > Pseudomonadota > Gammaproteobacteria > Burkholderiales > Burkholderiaceae_D > Janthinobacterium. Next base: position 10,151 of record NZ_NEGZ01000050.1, on the reverse strand, counting down.
TCGCTGTGCGGGCCGGGGCAGGATAGGTGAAGTTAGCTAACCGGCGGGCCGGTTATCTCTCTTCACGGTGCCTTATTCGCGCCTGCGGCGCTCAACGGACATCCTGCTCTGCGAGGCCTGCGCGTGCCGCGCCAACCGCGAGGACGCCATGCAAGAACCAGGACACTCCACCACCCGCAAGGCCCGGCAGCTGCGCGTGCCGGTGCTGCCAGACGAAGAAGCGCAGATCAAGCGGCTGGCAGCCGCGGCCGGGCTGCCGGTGGCGGCCTATCTGCGCAGGGTCGGGCTGGGCCTACGGCTGCCGGGCATCCTCGATCACCGGCGCGTCGAGGAACTGGCGCGCATCAATGGCGACCTGGGCCGATTGGGCGGCCTGCTGAAGCTGTGGCTGACCAACGACGAGCGCACTGCCGCGTTCGGCGAGGCGACGATCCGCGCCGTGCTGGCCAAGATCGCCGATACCCAGGATGAAATGCATGCCGTCATGCGCGCCGTGGTCTTGCCGCAGCAGGGGCGCGGACTTTAGCCGCTAAAAAATTGGCGGCACCGGCCGGTCAACGGCAGTCGAAGCCCAGCAGGGGGAGAGCAGCATGATTGCCAAGCATGTTCCCATGAAGGTGGCCAGGAAAAGCGGCTTTGCCAGCCTGCTAGCCTACCTGGCCGACGCGCAGGCCAAGCGGGAACGCGTCGGCTGCGTGACGGTCACGAACTGCCAGTCGGACCGGCCCGCAGTGGGCGTCACCGAGATCCTCAACACGCAGGCGCAGAACCAGCGCGCGCTGTCGGACAAGACCTATCACCTGATCCTCAGCTTTCCCGCTGGCGAGGAACCGCCCCCGGCCGTGCTGCAGGCCGTGGAGGCGCGTATCTGCCACGGGCTGGGCTATGGGGCGCACCAGCGCATCAGCGTCGTGCACCATGATACGGACAACCTGCACGTGCATATCGCCATCAACAAGATCCATCCCACCCGCTACACGATCCACCAGCCTTACCGCGACCATGCCACGCTGGGCCAGCTGTGCGCGGCGCTGGAAGACGAGTTCGGCTTGCAGCGCGACAACCACCAGGCGCGGCAAACGGGGGCTGCCAGCCGGGCCATGGACATGGAGCGCCACGCCGGCATCGAGAGTCTGCTGGGACTGGTGCGCCGCGCATGCCATGCGCAGATGCGGGAAGCGACTTCATGGGAGGAACTGCACGGCGTGCTGCTTGGGCACGGGCTGGCGCTGCGCGAACGCGGCAATGGCCTGGTGATCCTGGCCGAAGACGGCATGGCCGTGAAGGCCAGCTCCGTGCACCGCGACTGTTCCAGGGCGCGCCTGGAAGCGCGGCTGGGGCCATTCACTCCCGGGCCGGCCGGGACAGGCTGCCATGCCAGCCAAGCGGGCCAAACTCGCCAGCCGCTGCGCCTGCGCGTGGAGACGGCCGCACTGTATGCGCTTTACCAGGAGCAGCAGCGGGAAGCAGTCCAGATGCACGCTGGCGCGCTGGCCGGTGCACGCGCACAGCACAAGCGCCTGATTGCCGAGGCGAAGCGCCGGGGCAGGCTCAAGCGGGCCGCCATCCGCATGCTTGCCTGCGGCCCGTTTGCCAAACGCATCCTGCATGCGGCAGCCGCGAAGACGCTCATGGCGGACATCGAACGCATCAACGGCGGCTACCTTGCGGAGCGCCGCGCCATCCGCAGCCAGCATGGCCGCCTTGCATGGGCAGACTGGCTGCGCACCCGTGCCGGGGCCGGCGACGCACAGGCGCTGTCCGCCCTGCGCGCACGCGGCGGCAAGCAGGGTTTGGCAGGAAACACGCTGGCCGGCAGCGCGCTGGCAAGTGAGGCAAGCGGGCCGCAGGCGCCTGGCGGCTTGCGGCAGGACAGCGTGACCAAGCATGGCACGCTCATCTATTGCGCTGGCGCGACGACGATCCGCGACGACGGGCATAAGCTGAAAATCACGCGCGGCGCCACGCAGGCGGGCCTGCTGCTGGTGCTGGACATGGCGGTTTCGCGCTATGGCAGCTGCCTGCATGTCGCTGGCAGCGCCGCGTTCCAGGACCAGGTCATCCAGGCGGCGGCTGCCGCGCACCTGGCGGTCACGTTCGACGACGCCGTGCTGGAGCGGCGCCGGCAGGACTTGTTGCGTGCCGGGGGCACGAAGGAGAGGCAGGATGAACAGGCAAGGCAACCGCTCCGGGGCGGACAGCCCGGTGAAGGCGCAGCGCGACGCGCTGCTGGAGCAGGCGCTGGAATCGCTGGAGCGCGCGCCGCCACCGCGGCCGGCCGCGCAGGCGCCAGACACCGGCGCGGCTCCCACTCCCAGTCCGACCCTGGCGGCGTTGGAGGCCATCCGCCGCCCGCAGCCAGGAACCGTCTGCGAAAGCTGTCCCAACTCGGTATGGTTCGCATCGGCAGTGGAACTGAAGTGCTACTGCCGCGTGATGTACCTGGTCACGTGGAGCAGCAAGGAGCCGCAGCAGATCAGCGCGTGCGACGGCATGTTCCTGGGCGGGGAGGCGTAGCGGACAGGCGGGATACCGGCTCGGCGGCAGTGGATGCCTTCCTCCTTGAGCAGGAACAAACAACGCCGCGATTGTCCGATATACCGAAATTTGAACGATATGATGGTGTCAAGGGGCCGGCTGTCTTTGCCGGGCTGCGCGAGGCGGGCGGCCAGGTGCTGGCGCTGCTGGAGCGCGGCGCGGCAACGATGGTCCTGCCGGTGGGCGGCGCAGCAGCAAGGCGCTTGCGCCAGCTGGCCCCCGGTGATGCCGTCACCGTGACGCTTGACGGCGTCATCAAGACGAAAGGACGGACCAGATGAAAGACAGGTTCAATAATGCCGTCGGCCCCCAGGTGCGCAGCGCGCGGCGGGGCGCCCGCAAGGCCATCCCCGCGCTGGCCGCGCTCACCCTCGTTGGCGGCTTCCAGGCTGCCACCCAGTTCTTTGCCCACACTTTCCACTACCAGAGCGCGCTGGGCTGGCATGCCAGCCAGGTCTATCCGCCATGGGCCATCGTCGGCTGGGCTGCCAGATGGCGCGGCCAGTATCCGGGTGCGTTGCTGCAGGCGGGCAGCGTGGGTATCAGCGTCGCGGGCGTCGGCCTGATCGGGCTGCTGGTGGCCAGGATGATCTCGGTGAATTCGGCCCGCGCCAGCGAGTACCTGCACGGCTCGGCGCGCTGGGCGAACATCACGGACATCTGCGCCGCCGGCCTGCTGCCCGCGACGCGCTCGCCGTGGCAGCTGCTGGCCGGAAGGGCGCAGCCGGCCAGCGCCGGCGTGTACGTGGGTGCCTGGCTGGACCGGGCGGGCAGGCAGCACTACCTGCGCCACGACGGGCCGGAACACGTGCTGACGTACGCGCCGACCCGCTCCGGCAAGGGTGTCGGCCTGGTGGTGCCGACCCTGCTCGCGTGGCCGCACAGCGCCGTCATCACCGACCTGAAAAGCGAGCTATGGGCGCTGACCTCGGGCTGGCGCCAGAAGCATGCGGGAAACAAGGTGCTGTACTTCGAGCCGGCCGCCGCCAAGGGCAGCGTGTGCTGGAATGCGCTCGACGAGATCCGCCTGGATACGGAGCACGAGGTGGGCGACGTGCAGAATCTCGCCACCCTGATCGTCGACCCGGACGGCAAGGGGCTGGAGACGCACTGGCAAAAGACCAGCCAGGCGCTGATCGTGGGCGTGATCCTGCATGCGCTGTACAAGGCGCGCGCCGAAGGCACGACGGCCACCCTGTCCGTGGTCGACGCCATGATGGCGGACCCGAACCGGGGCATCGGCGAGCTGTGGATGGAAATGATCACCTACAGCCACGCCGACGGGCACAATCATCCGGTGGTGGGTTCGGCGGCGCGCGACATGCTCGACCGGCCCGAGGAGGAAGCCGGTTCCGTGCTGTCGACGGCCAAGTCCTATTTGTCGCTGTACCGCGACCCTATCGTCGCGCGCAATGTGAGCCGCTCGGAATTCCGCATCCGCGACCTGATGCACCACGACAGGCCGGTGAGCCTGTATATCGTCACGCAGCCGACGGACAAGGCGCGCCTGCGCCCGCTGGTGCGCGTGCTGGTCAACATGATCGTGCGCCAGTTGGCCGACCGCGTCAGCTTCGAGAACGGGCGTCCCGTGGCGCGCTACCGGCACCGCCTCCTGATGATGCTCGACGAGTTTCCCAGCCTGGGCAAGCTGGACATCATGCAGGAGTCCCTGGGTTTCCTTGCCGGCTACGGCATCAAGTGCTACCTGATCTGCCAGGACATCAACCAGCTCAAGAGCCGCGAAACGGGCTATGGTCCCGATGAAAGCATCACCTCGAGCTGCCATATCCAGAATGCCTACCCGCCGAACCGGCTTGAGACGGCCGAGCACCTGTCCAAGCTGACGGGCCAGACCACGGTGGCGAAGGAACAGGTCACGACGAGCGGGCGCCGCACCAGCGCCTTGCTGGCGCAGGTGTCGCGCACCATCCAGGAGACGCAGCGCCCGCTGCTCACGCCGGACGAGTGCCTGCGCATGCCCGGCCCCGTCAAGTCGGCCAGCGGCGACATCGAGAAGGCCGGCGACATGGTCGTCTATGTAGCAGGCTATCCGGCGATCTACGGCCGCCAGCCGCTGTACTTCCAGGATGCGGTCTTCCAGGCGCGCGCCGCGATCCCCGCGCCCACGAAAAGCGACAAGCTGCACCACGCGCACCGGCCTGCGGACGGGGAGGGCATACGGCTATGAACCGGACATGCGTGAAACTCGGCGCCTGGAGCGCCTCGCTGGGCGCCGCGCTGCTGGTGCTGGGCGTGGCAGCCCACCTGGCTGGCGCGCGCATCAACAGCAGCCATAGCATTCCGCGCGGCTTGTACTGGACCAGTCCGGCCCCGGTGGCGCCCGGGCGCTACGTGATGTTCTGTCCGCCCCAGCTGGGGGTGTTCGAGGAGGCGCGCCGGCGCGGCTACATCGGCGCGGGTTTCTGTCCCGGCGGCTATGGCTACATGATGAAGAAAGTGCTTGGCGCGGGCAATGACGCGGTCAGCGTGGCGCCGGACGGCGTGCGCGTCAACGGACGCCTGCTGGCGCACAGCGCGCCGCTGGCCACCGATGGCAATGGCCGTCCCATGGCGCGCTTCCAGACCGACCAATACACCCTCAGCGAATTCCAGCTGCTGCTGATGGCGGACGCCAATCCCCGGTCTTTTGACGCGCGCTACTTCGGCCCCGTTCAGCGCATGCAGGTCCGCACGGTGATCGTCCCGGTGCTGACCTGGTAGCACGTCCCATTTTCAACCGCGTAGAAGTGGAGGAAACCGATGAAGAATGCACGAGACAGGCAGACCGGTGGCGCGATGGCCGAAGAACAGGCCATGGCAGCCGTCCTGCGCGAAAAGCTGGGCGACGCCGCCATACCAGGCAGCCTGGCCGAGTTCGCGCCGGATGAAGCCGAACAGGCCGGCTCCTTTGCCGAGGATGCCGTGGATGAACACGATGCGGCGGCAGGCGTCATCGACCTGGCCGATGCCAGCGCGCCGCTGCCCCTGACAGGGAGTACCAGCCATGAACGACCTGCCCAAGTCACTGATTGAAACGATCGCCGAGAAGCTGGTGGCGCAGCTCAGGGAAGGCACGGCGCCCTGGCAAAAGCCCTGGCAGCCGGGCGAGCCGGGAGCATTCCTGCCGTTCAATCCCACCACGGGCAAGCGCTACAAGGGTATCAACGCCTTGCACCTGATGAGCGAAGGCCATGCGGACCAGCGCTGGATGACCTACAAGCAGGCAGCGTCCGCCGGTGCGCAGGTGCGCCAGGGCGAGAAGGGCACGCCCATCCAGTACTGGAAATTCAGCGAGGAGCAGGGCCAGACGGATGCCGACGGCAAACCGGTGCTGGGCAGCGACGGCCGCCAGGCGCGGCAGTCCGTCAGGCTGGAGCGGCCGCAGATGTTTTTTTCCACGGTGTTCAACGCGTCGCAGATCGACGGCCTGGCGCCGCTGGCACCACGGCCTCCTGCTGCCTGGGCGCCGGCCGAGCGTGCGGAGCGGATACTGCAGGCATCGGGCGCGACCATCGAGCATGGCGGTCGCGAGGGCCGCGATAGCGCGTTTTACCGGCAGTCCACCGACACCATCCATCTGCCGGGCAAGGAGCAGTTCCCCACGGCGGACAATTACTATGCGACGGCGCTGCATGAACTCGGGCACTGGACGGGGCACGTCAGCCGGCTGGGCCGCGACCTTGGCCATCCCTTCGGTAGCGAGGAATATGCGCGGGAAGAGCTGCGCGCGGAAATCGCCAGCATGCTGCTGGGCGACGAGCTGGGTATAGGCCACGATCCCGGCCAGCACGCGGCCTATGTCGGATCATGGATACGCGCGCTGCAGTCCGATCCGCTGGAGATTTTCCGCGCCGCGTCCGGGGCCGAGAAGATCCAGGCCTATGTGCTGGGACTGGAACAGGTGCAGACGCTGGGGCAGGCTGCGTCGCCGCAGCAGGCGCCTGTTGCAGCGGATGCTGCAAGTTTCACTGTCAGGGAGCGCGTGGGCGGCAAGGACCTGTTTTCGCAGTCCTTCACCTCGCTGGACGAAGCGGCACGCTGCTACGTGGAGAAGTCGCAGGCCGCCAACCGCAGCATGGAGGCGGCGGACGGGCGGAAACTCGCTGGCGTCGTGTGGGGGCCGGACGGCGACTTCGAATGCGAGCGCTTTGCATCGCCGGACGTGGAGCAGGCCGTGGCAGCGGCTCAGGAACAGCACTGGCAGCTGACCGGCGCGGCCCAGGTGGAGAAGCGCGCGGAACGGGTGGAAGGGGAGACCATCATGAAGGCGGAAACGGAAAATACGGGCGACAGCGAGGTGTCCCTTGCACGGCTGCAGGTAGTGCGTGGTGGAGGCAGCGAAGCCGGTGCCGTTCTGGACGCTGCCGCCATGCGGCATTTGGGCTTTACCTTGCCGCACGACTGGAACGGCCGCGTGATGGTGCAGGGCATGGCCACTGGCGAGGTGGATGGGGAGCAGCAGGAGGCATCGGCCGAGCAACTGGGCCTCAGGCCGGAATTCTGGAGCGTCTACGCGCAGCAGGCCGATGGCCGCCACCAGTGGCTGGCCGACTGCGGCACCCAACGCGAAGCAGCGCAGTTGGCGGGCAGGCTGGCGCTGATCGACGCGCACTCCGAAACGGACGAACGCGAGAAGGCCGTGAAGCTGGCTAGATTGCATGAAGAGCGGGTGCGGCGCGATCCTGCAAGCGTCGCGGAAGACCTGGTTGCGGCCCGCGAAGCGCGCAAGAGCGCGGAACTGGCCGCCGTCACCGGCAGCGCGGACCTGCAGCGCCGGGTGGCGCAGCTTGAACAGGGCAGCGGCCAGGCCGCACCGGGCACCGGCGTGCTGCTTGCCGTGCCGTTCAGGGAAAAGGATGAAGCCAAGGCCCTGGGCGCGCGGTGGGACAGGGCAGCGCAATCGTGGACGGTGCCGCCCGGGGGCGATCCCGCCGTGTTCGGGAAGTGGCACCGGCAACCCGCAGCGGAAGGTGCTGGCGGACCGGAACCGCGTGACGGTATGCCATCTGCACCGCGCCAGCCGCGCCAGTACCTGGCCGTGCCCTACGGCGAACGCAAGCTGGCCAAGGCGGCGGGCGCGGCATGGGACAAGGTAGCGAAGTCCTGGTATGCGGGAGCGAAGGCGAACATGGCGCGGCTGGCACGCTGGATGCCCGGCAAGGCAGGTCCCCAGCAGGGGCCCGCCATGACGGCGCAGGAAGAGTTTGCCGATGCGCTGCGCAGCCTGCGCTGCGTGGTGAGCGGCGAGCACCCCGTGATGGATGGACAGAAGCACCGGATCACCGTGGAAGGGGAAAAGCACAGCGAGCATTCCGGTTCTGGCTTTTATGTCGCCCACCTCGATGGCCATCCGGCAGGCCATATCAAGAACAACAAGACGGGCGAGGCGATGGACTGGAAGTACAAGGGCTACGCGCTGGACCCGGAACAGAAGGCCAGGCTACAGGCCGAAGCGGCCACCAGGCTGCAGGAACGCCAGGCCGCTCAGGCGCAGCAGCAGGAGGCAGCCGCAGGCTGCGTCATGCGGCAGATGGCCAGCCTGCTGCCGATGGCGGAACCGACGCCGTACTTGGTATCGAAGGGGCTGCAGCCAACCCCGGGTATATTCACCGACAAGGCAGGCAAGACCAGCTACATTCCCGCCACCGACGCCGACGGCAAGCAATGGAGCATGCAGTACATCGGCGAGGATGGCAGCAAGCGCTTCGCGCGCGACAGCCGCAAGACAGGCTGCTTCCATGCCGTCGGCGGCCTGGAGGCGCTGGCCCGGGCGCCTGCGCTGCTCATCGCGGAAGGTTATGCGACCGCCGCCAGCCTGTCAAAGTCGGTTGGCTTCGCCACGGTGGCTGCTTTTGACTCCGGCAACCTGCCGCTGGTGGCGAAGGCGCTGCACGGCCGTTTCCCGGGCAAGCCGGTGATCATCGCCGGCGACAACGACCAGCACCTGGAAGCGACACAGGGCGTCAACCCCGGCAAGGCCAAGGCGCAGGAAGCGGCCCGCCTGACTGGCGGCCGCGTGCTCCTGCCCATCTTCGCCCCGGGCGAGCAGGCGGCTGATCCGAAGGGGTACACCGACTTCAATGACCTGGCCAGCAAGAGCCGGCTGGGCATGGAAGGCCTGGACCGGCAGGTGCGGCCAGTTGTGCAGTCTGAAATTGAAAGCCGGCAGGCCAATGCCAATCAGGATGTCTTGTCTCTTGCGCGGGAACCGCTGCAGCGCCGGCTAGCCAGGTCAGGACCGCAGTGACTGTATGCGGCGTGGCGGCCCATTTCAGATGGGGCAGAAGCAGGAAGCAATGAAACGGAGGCCCGAAAATGAACGTCTTGCCGATCAAGGCCGCGCCGCTGGTTGTGCGTGCGGGCAGCGCGCGCAGTCATCTTGATTTGCCTCACTTCGAAGCTGACGAAGTCGAGCGGTGGCAAAACTGGCTGCAAGAGCACTGCTTGGAGGTAATGCGGGTGTGGATGGAAGATGATGCTCGGGCTGTGGATAGTTACATGAGGTTCCTGGCCGGAGATTCTGCTGGGGCATTGTCTGCATGGCAGCCATGCAGACCAGATGGTGATCAAGCCTGGTTCCTTCTTGCTGTTTTTGATGGCAGGGAGGGGCCGTGTGCCTATTTTGCCCGGAGGGTGTCGGATTTTTCCGATGGTACCGATACGAAAGGAGTGCCGTTTTTTGATAAGGACGCGTTGATGAGTGTAGTGGCCAACCCATCCGGGACACTACGTTAAGTTTTTCTTCGGCGACGGCCGGTGCCAGTCCCTGATTGAACTGATGTGGCCGTATTCAGTTATACCGTTGCATCAGATAATGGCTGATGTCCCGTTGTGCTTCTTGTGCCGTCATGTAACCGGTTGACGGCAGCCATTCCGTTTTGAAGCTGCGGAACAGCCGCTCCATACCGACAGCGCGCATGGCGGGAAATGTGCGCATGCCATCGAGCAGGCGCACACTATTCGCGTTGAAGTGGTTCGTCATCCAGCCAATGGCACGACCGGAACGCTACACGATCCCCTTCGAACAACGTCCTGAGCAAATCCTACGTGATGTCTGGCTCTGCGAGTTTCACATCGAATACCCGGATTTGACTCGCGCGGAGTTTCGAACGCTAAAGCCGTCTACTCATTGAAGGCCGCGAGTAGCGGGTGTGCAAGATGAGGTTGATGGTTTCACCAATGTGCCTGCGATAAGATATAAGCCTAGGCGAACTATGCATGACAATAAGATTGGAGCCGGCGATGGAATGTGAAGCTCGAAAGAATGCGGCGCTGACAGCGGTAGTCGAACATGGAATACGCCTGCAGGGCGAGCAGGGCGCCGCTGTCGCGTGGGCTTACATGCAGGCATACAAAAGTCCCCAAGGAAGCAATCCTGCGCGTCCTAGCGTTTCCTCGTGCGCGCCGTCGCTACATGTCTCCCACAAAGTCAGCTTGAAAGGCCACGTATGATAAATCGGCGTTTTGTAGTGGTTTAATGTACCCGGACACTGATTTAGGCGAGAATGCTCGCCACAGAGAGGTGTTTGATGAGCAAGCAAAGACGTACGTTTTCCCCTGAATTCAAACAGCAGGCAGCATGCTTGGTGCTGGATCAAGGATACAGCCACGTG
>NZ_NEGZ01000005.1 GCF_002127585.1 Janthinobacterium sp. GW458P | reverse complement strand
AGAGGCTAACGTTATAGGGACAAGCGAATAAGTGCACATGGTGGATGCCTTGGCGATTACAGGCGATGAAGGACGTAGTAGCTTGCGATAAGCTGCGGGGAGTGAGCAAACACACTTTGATCCGCAGATTTCCGAATGGGGCAACCCACCCTTTTAGGGTATTGCATACTGAATACATAGGTATGCAAGGCGAACGCGGCGAACTGAAACATCTAAGTAGCTGCAGGAAAAGAAATCAACCGAGATTCCCAAAGTAGCGGCGAGCGAAATGGGARGAGCCTGTACGTGATAGTCGGACCGATAACAGAATCCTCTGGAAATAGGAGCCATAGYGGGTGATAGCCCCGTATGTGAAATCGGACCGGTGGTACTAAGCGTACGACAAGTAGGGCGGGACACGTGACATCCTGTCTGAATATGGGGGGACCATCCTCCAAGGCTAAATACTCGTAATCGACCGATAGTGAACCAGTACCGTGAGGGAAAGGCGAAAAGAACCCCGGAAGGGGAGTGAAATAGATCCTGAAACCGTGTGCATACAAACAGTAGGAGCGGACTTGTTCCGTGACTGCGTACCTTTTGTATAATGGGTCAGCGACTTACATTCAGTGGCAAGGTTAACCRRATAGGGAAGCCGTAGAGAAATCGAGTCCGAATAGGGCGATCAGTCGCTGGGTGTAGACCCGAAACCAAGTGATCTACTCATGGCCAGGATGAAGGTGCGGTAACACGCCCTGGAGGTCCGAACCCACTAATGTTGAAAAATTAGGGGATGAGCTGTGGGTAGGGGTGAAAGGCTAAACAAACTTGGAAATAGCTGGTTCTCTCCGAAAACTATTTAGGTAGTGCCTCAAGTATCACCATCGGGGGTAGAGCACTGTTATGGCTAGGGGGTCATTGCGACTTACCAAACCATTGCAAACTCCGAATACCGATGAGTGCGAGCTTGGGAGACAGACGTCGGGTGCTAACGTCCGGCGTCAAGAGGGAAACAACCCAGACCGCCAGCTAAGGTCCCAAAGATTGGCTAAGTGGAAAACGAAGTGGGAAGGCTAAAACAGTCAGGATGTTGGCTTAGAAGCAGCCATCATTTAAAGAAAGCGTAATAGCTCACTGATCGAGTCGTCCTGCGCGGAAGATGTAACGGGGCTAAGCCAGTCACCGAAGCTGCGGATATCYWKYAWTRGATATGGTAGGAGAGCGTTCTGTAAGCCTGCGAAGGTGTCTTGTAAAGGATGCTGGAGGTATCAGAAGTGCGAATGCTGACATGAGTAGCGATAATGGGGGTGAAAAGCCTCCACGCCGTAAGCCCAAGGTTTCCTGTTCAACGTTCATCGGAGCAGGGTGAGTCGGCCCCTAAGGCGAGGCAGAGATGCGTAGCTGATGGGAAGCAGGTTAATATTCCTGCACCGTCGTATGATGCGATGGGGGGACGGATCGCGGAAGGTTGTCTGACTGTTGGAATAGTCAGTTTCTGTCTCATAGAAGGCGCTTAGGCAAATCCGGGCGCGGAATTCAAGGGGATGGGACGAGTGAAYTTRTTCACGAAGCAATCGGAAGTGGTTCCAAGAAAAGCCTCTAAGCTTCAGTCATACGAGACCGTACCGCAAACCGACACAGGTGGGCGAGATGAGTATTCTAAGGCGCTTGAGAGAACTCGGGAGAAGGAACTCGGCAAATTGGTACCGTAACTTCGGGAAAAGGTACGCCCCGGTAGCTTGACCACTTTACTGTGGAAGGGTGAAAGGGTTGCAATAAACTGGTGGCTGCGACTGTTTAATAAAAACACAGCACTCTGCAAACACGAAAGTGGACGTATAGGGTGTGACGCCTGCCCGGTGCTGGAAGATTAAATGATGGGGTGCAAGCTCTTGATTGAAGTCCCAGTAAACGGCGGCCGTAACTATAACGGTCCTAAGGTAGCGAAATTCCTTGTCGGGTAAGTTCCGACCTGCACGAATGGCGTAACGATGGCCACACTGTCTCCTCCCGAGACTCAGCGAAGTTGAAATGTTTGTGATGATGCAATCTACCCGCGGCTAGACGGAAAGACCCCATGAACCTTTACTGTAGCTTTGCATTGGACTTTGAACCAATCTGTGTAGGATAGGTGGGAGGCTTTGAAGCGGGGACGCTAGTTCTCGTGGAGCCAACCTTGAAATACCACCCTGGTTTGTTTGAGGTTCTAACCTTGGTCCGTTATCCGGATCGGGGACAGTGCATGGTAGGCAGTTTGACTGGGGCGGTCTCCTCCTAAAGTGTAACGGAGGAGTTCGAAGGTACGCTAGATACGGTCGGACATCGTGTTGATAGTGCAATGGCATAAGCGTGCTTAACTGCGAGACTGACAAGTCGAGCAGGTACGAAAGTAGGACATAGTGATCCGGTGGTTCTGTATGGAAGGGCCATCGCTCAACGGATAAAAGGTACTCTGGGGATAACAGGCTGATTCCTCCCAAGAGTTCATATCGACGGGGGAGTTTGGCACCTCGATGTCGGCTCATCACATCCTGGGGCTGTAGCCGGTCCCAAGGGTATGGCTGTTCGCCATTTAAAGTGGTACGTGAGCTGGGTTTAAAACGTCGTGAGACAGTTTGGTCCCTATCTGCCGTGGGCGTTGGAAATTTGAAGGGGGCTGCTCCTAGTACGAGAGGACCGGAGTGGACGAACCTCTGGTGTACCGGTTGTCACGCCAGTGGCATTGCCGGGTAGCTAAGTTCGGAAGAGATAACCGCTGAAAGCATCTAAGCGGGAAACTTGCCTTGAGATGAGATTTCCCAGAGCCTTGAGCTCTTTGAAGGGTCGTTCGAGACCAGGACGTTGATAGGCTGGGTGTGGAAGTGCAGTAATGCATTAAGCTAACCAGTACTAATTGCCCGTACGGCTTGTCCCTATAACCTTAGCAGGTACAGAGGATRAGAAAGTACATGTTGCGTGAATGTTGATCGCAATCATTACCCCTTAGTGTTGTAACACTAATATCTCARTAMATAATCCGCTTCTTCCAGATTCATGGCCTTGTTGCTCRATAGAGAACAAGCGYCRGTACAAGTTATGCCTGATGACCATAGCAAGTTGGTCCCACCCCTTCCCATCCCGAACAGGACCGTGAAACAACTTTGCGCCGATGATAGTGCTGCAACCAGTGTGAAAGTAGGTTATCGTCAGGCTTGTTATTCTGGTCCCACCCCTTCCCATCCCGAACAGGACCGTGAAACAACTTTGCGCCGATGATAGTGCTGCAACCAGTGTGAAAGTAGGTTATCGTCAGGCTTGTTATTCGAAAAAACCCCCATCGGTGATCCGGTGGGGGTTTTTTTACGTCCACAGATTGCCGCGCTTGCACGGCGCACGGACGAAAAAAAGGCAGCGCTGCGCGCTGCCTTTATCATTTATCAAACCCATTAAAAGTGATAAGCGACTTTGACGTTCATGTAATTGACGCCGCTATTCGGTTTCTTGTAGCCGCCGTTCGAGAAATGCTGGATTTTCGCAGCGACTTCCCATTTGTTATTGAACACATAGCCGACACCGATATGGTCGCCGAACTGGAAGTGGGTCGACAGGCGGTTATCGTCGTTGTCGTACAGCTTGGACAGCATGTGTACGCCAATACCGCCTTCCGCATAGAAGCCCAGCTTATTCGTGTTTTCAAAGCGGAAGACGGGAGTAAAGCCCAGATCCCACAGTTTTTGATGCTGGCCAGGGACGTTGCGATAGCTCTTGCCATCCCAGCCGCCGATGCTCGCATCCCAGTAACCACTGAGCTGCGTGCCATTCGATACAAACCAGGCTTTATCCCAGTTCGACGTCACGCCGGCGCGCAGCATCTGCACCTTGACACCCTTGGCATATTCGCCGTAGACGGAGTCGATCAGTTTGCCGTCGGCAGCAAAGCCGGCGTTGGCTGCCATCAGCGCGGCTAGGGCGGCGATGGACTTGAGGAGATTCTTCTTGAAGAACATAGAGGCTTTCATCGTAAAATTGGCCGATAGGCTTGTCTTGTTTGCACAGGCACCTTGTTTTGCATGCCGCTCTCGCCACTTGTTGATATCAGGGGTTCAATTGACATTCTCTACAAAAATCGCATTTCTCGGTATCGGTCTGATGGGGGATCCGATGGTCCGGTGCCTGCTACGCGCTGGATATTCTGTCACAATTTGGAATCGCACGCACAGCAAGGCCCAAGTCCTGCGCGCGGCAGGGGCGCAGCCGGCTGTTTCCATCGCTGAGGCGGTCAGCGGCGCGGACGTGGTCATTTCGATGCTGGAAGCCGGTCCCATCGTGGCGCAACTGCTGCAGGAAGCGCTGCCGGCCTTGCGCGCTGGGGCGCTGTGGATCGACATGAGTTCCACCAAGCAATCGGAAGCCCAGCAATTTCATGCCACTTTGCACGCCGCCGGCCATGGCTTCATCGACGCGCCCGTGTCGGGCGGGGTTGGCGGCGCGCAGGCGAGTACGCTGGCCATCATGGCCGGCGCCAGTAGCAGCGATTACGCGCGCGTGGAAACTATCCTGGCGGCCATGGGGCGGCCGACACTGGTCGGGCCGCCCGGCAGCGGCCAAGTGGCCAAGCTGTGCAACCAGCTGATCGTGGGCGCCACCCTGAATATCGTGGCGGAAGCGCTGTTGCTGGCCCAGGCGGCCGGCGCCGATGCGGCTGCCGTGCGGGCGGCCATCCGCGGCGGTTTTGCTGAGAGCAAGATTTTGGACGTGCATGGCCAGCGCATGCTGGAACGCAATTTTGTTGCCGGTGGGCAGGTGAAGAGTCAGATCAAGGATATGCACAATATCCTGGCGGCGGCGGAAGCGGCGCACGTCACCTTGCCGGTGACGCAACTGGTGACGCAGCGCTATGAAACTCTTGCCGAAACGTACCCGACGGCCGACCATGCGGCGGCCTTACTGGCCCTGGAAGCGTTGAATCCGGGCCAGCGCCTGGGCATTGCCCCGGATAAACTGAGCTGATTCAAGCGATGGGCAGGCTCGCTTCGGCCAGTCTGACCCAGAAACTGGCGCCGATCGGCAGTAATTGGTCGTTGAAGTCGTAACTGCCATTGTGCAAGACGCACGGCCCCAGGCCGTGGCCGCCATCGCGGTGCTCGCCATCGCCATTGCCGATGAAGATGTAGCAGCCGGCTTTTTCCTGCAGGAAAAACGCGAAATCTTCCGCGCCCATGGTCGGTTCGACATTCGCGTTGACCTTCTCGGCCCCCACCACGCTTTTCATCACGTCGACGGCAAACGCCGTTTCTTTCGCATGGTTGACCAGCGGCGGATAGTTGCGCTTGAAGTGGAACTCGACTTCCGCGCCAAAAGCGGCCGCCGTGTGCACGGCGATGTCGCGCATGCGCTCTTCGATCAGGTCCAGCACGGGCGTGGTGAAGGTGCGCACGGTGCCGACCAGGCTGGCGTCATCGGGAATCACGTTGGTGGCACTGCCCGCATGGATTTGCGTGATCGACAGCACGGCCGTATCGAGCGGGCTCTTGTTGCGCGTGATGACGGTTTGCCAGCTTTGCGCGATCTGCACGGCCACCATCACGGGGTCGATGCCCTTGTGGGGCTGGGCCGCGTGGGCGCCCTTGCCCTTGACGGTGACGTGGAATTCATTGCTCGACGCCATCATCGGCCCTTCCACCACGCTCAGCGTGCCCGTTTCCGCGCCTGGCCAGTTGTGCATGCCGTAGATGGCGTCCATGGGGAAGCGGGTAAACAAGCCGTCTGCTATCATTTCGCGCGCGCCGGCGCCGCCTTCCTCGGCCGGCTGGAAGACCAGGTAGACCGTGCCATCGAAGTTGCGGTGTTGCGCCAGATAATGGGCCGCGCCGAGCAGCATGGCCGTGTGGCCGTCGTGGCCGCAGGCGTGCATCTTGCCCGGGTGGCGCGAGGCATGCTCAAAGGTATTCATTTCCTGCATCGGCAAGGCATCCATGTCGGCGCGCAGGCCGATGGCACGCTTGGAGCTGCCATGCTGGATGATGCCGACCACGCCAGTGCGGCCCAGGCCGCGTACCACGGGAATGCCCCATTCCGTCAGTTTGGCGGCGACGACGTCCGAGGTGCGCTGTTCTTCGTAGCACAGCTCGGGGTGCGCATGCAGGTCGCGGCGGATACCTTGCAGCTCGGATTGAAACGCCAAGATCGGATCAACTAGTTTCATGGGACTCTCCTGTGGATGCTGGCACGCAGCAATGTATGGCGCGCCGGACCGCGTCTGTTTGATCAAAAACAGGCGCGGCTAACAATGCATTGTAGCCCTTGTTTGCCGGGTAAATCCAGCGCACGGACCAGCTTGCCATGGCGCCAACAGCAAGCGCGCGGAATGGTTTACAGTATCGCCTTCCGCCAACGTTTTTGGATTGCACCATGACCACCACCCAAGTGCGCGCCGCCTGCCCGCTCGATTGCCCAGATACCTGTGCCCTCCTGGTCACGGTGACCGATGGCGTGGCCACCGCCGTCAAGGGCGATCCCGAGCACCCGACCACGGCTGGCGTGCTGTGCACCAAGGTGTCGCGCTTCACGGAGCGCACCTACCATGCGGACCGCTTGCTGACGCCGCTGCGCCGCGTGGGCAGGAAAGGCGAAGGCAAGTTCGAGCCCATCAGCTGGGAGGAGGCACTGACGACCATCGCGGCCCGCCTGAAACCGATCGCCGCGCGCGATCCGCAGGCGATCTTGCCGTACAGCTACTGCGGCACCATGGGCCTAGTGCAGGGCGAATCGATGTCGTCGCGCTTTTTCAACCAGCTCGGTGCTTCCTTGCTGGACCGCACCATTTGCGCGTCGGCCGGCGCCACGGGCTACCGCTACACGGTGGGCGCCAGCATCGGCACGGACCTGGAGCAGTTCCAGAACGCCAAATTGATCATCATCTGGGGCGGCAACCCGATCGCCTCGAACCTGCACTTCTGGATGCGCGCGCAGGAAGCCAAGCGTCATGGCGCCACGCTGATCGCCATCGACCCGTACCGTTCGCTGACGGCCGAAAAATGCCACCAGCATATCGCCTTGCTGCCGGGCACCGACGCCGCCCTGGCGCTGGGTTTGATGCATGTCTTGATTGTGGAAGATATGCTCGATCACGATTACATCGAGCGCTACACTATTGGTTACGAGGCCTTGAAGCAGCGGGCCCTGGAATGGCCGCCCGAGCGCGTGGCCGAAGTGTGCGGCATCACGGCCACGGAAGTGGTGGAACTGGCGCGCCTGTACGGCCAGGCCTGCCGTTCTGGCGAGGGCGCCGCCATCCGTACCAACTACGGCGTGCAGCGCGTGCATGGCGGCGGCATGGCCGTGCGCAATATCGCCTGCCTGCCGGCCCTGACGGGCGCGTGGCGCCATCCGGCCGGCGGCATGCAGCTGTCGAGCTCGGGTTCCTTCCCCGTCAACCGCAAGGCCCTGCAGCGTCCAGATTTGCTCAAAGGCACGCCGCGCACGATCAACATGAGTACCATCGGCGACGATTTATTGAAAGAAAGCTCGCCCGAGTTCGGCCCGCAAGTCGAGGCCGTCATCGTCTACAACTCGAATCCGCTGGCGGTGGCGCCCGATTCCGCGAAAGTGGCACAGGGTTTTGCCCGCGAAGACCTGTTTACGGTCGTGCTCGAACACTTCCAGACCGATACTGTCGATTACGCCGACATCGTGCTGCCCGCCACCACGCAGCTGGAACACGTCGACGCCCATTCCACCTATGGCCATCTGTACATGATGGCGAACAACGCGGCCGTGGCGCCGCTGGGCGAAGCGAAGGCGAACACGGAAATCTTCCGCCTGCTGGCCCGATACATGGGCTTTGATGACCCTTGCTTCCAGGAAAGCGACGATGCGCTGGCGGCCAGGGCGTTCGACAACACAGATGCGCGCGCCGTGCATTTCGACTGGGAATCGCTGAAACGCAGGGGCTGGCAAAAGCTGGCCATGCCCGAGGCACCCTTTGCCGAAGGTGGTTTCCCCACGCCATCGGGAAAGTGCGAGCTGTATTCGGAGGCCATGGCGCAGGCGGGACTCGATCCCTTGCCGACCTATATTGCGCCGCACGAATCGCTGGCCAGCAATCCCGCGCTGGCGGCGCGCTTCCCGCTGGCCATGATTTCCCCGCCGGCACGCAATTTTCTCAATTCCACCTTTGTGAACGTGAAGAGCCTGCGCGCAGCCGAGGGCGAGCCGCACCTGGACATCCACCCTGACGACAGCGCCGCACGCGGCATCGCGGCGGGCGACATGGTGCGCATCTTCAATGACCGCGGCAGTTTTGTCGCCAAGGCCAGGGTCACGGACAAGGCGAGAAGAGGCCTGGTGGTGGGCTTGTCCGTGTGGTGGAAAAAGCTCGCCAGCGATGGCAAGAACGCCAATGAAGTCACCAGCCAGCGCCTGACGGACATGGGCCGCGCGCCCACCTTTTATGACACGCTGGTCGAAGTGGAAAAGGTTGCCTGACATGGTGCACTGGCCGGCCCGGCTGCTTGTCGGCGTGCTGTGCCTGTCGCTGGGCGGCTGCACGCAGCTGCGCTATTATGCCCAGGCGGCGCAGGGGCAATATGCACTGTGGTCCGGCGCGCGCCCCGTCGATGCCTGGCTCGATGACCCGGCCACCGAACCGCGCCTGAAAGTGCGCCTGGCCAAGGCGCAGCAGATCCGCCGCTTTGCCGTCAGCGAACTGGACTTGCCCGACAATGGCAGCTACAAGAATTACGCGGCCTTGCGGCGCCCCTTTGTGCTGTGGAATGTGGTGGCCACGCCGGAACTGTCGCTGCAGCCGCTGCAATGGTGTTTCCCCATCGCCGGCTGCGTCAATTACCGCGGCTATTACAGCAAGGATGAGGCGCTCGCGTATGCCGACGAGTTGCGCGCCCAGCATTACGACGTGCAGGTGGGCGGCGTGCCTGCGTATTCCACGCTGGGCTGGTTTGACGATCCCCTGCTGTCGACCTTTATCAACTACAACGATGCGGAACTGGCGCGTCTGATTTTCCATGAACTGGCGCACCAGGTGGTGTACGTGCCCGGCGATTCCGCTTTCAACGAATCGTTTGCCAGCGCCGTGGAAGAGGCGGGCGTGCAGCGCTGGCTGGCGCATGAGGGCAATGATGCCATGCGCATGGCCTACGCCCAGTACACGGCGCGGCGCCAGGATTTTCTGGCCCTGCTGCTGAAGTATCGGGGGGAACTGGAAGCCGTGTATGCAAGCGAGGCCAGCGACACGGACAAGCGCGCGCGCAAGGCGCAGATATTCGCGGCGTTGCAAGACGCCTATCAGTTGCTCAAGCAACACTGGGGTGGTTTTGCCGGTTACGACCGCTGGTTCGAGCAGCCCTTGAGCAATGCGCACCTGGCTTCCATCTCCACCTACAATGAATTTTTGCCTGCCTTCAAAAAATTGCTGGAAGAAAAAAAGAACTTTCGTGCTTTTTATGCTGCAGTGCACACAATGGCCCAGATCAAGAAGCCTGAGCGCAGGCAGGCGCTGGAACAATTGTCCAGCCCCTGACCCGTAAAGTTTGTCCCGCACGTCAGGGCGAGTGATCCTGCAACAGTGTATTTGCCATGCTGCATTGCAGCATAAAATGCCCCTAGAGTTGCCGCTCGAATACTGTTGAAAGCGCTTGCATGGAAGCGCGGCGCCCGATAGCATCGCATTAGTAGCATAGAGCAATTGCTCGTCAGAATGCTCAAACTGACTGCCGGACAACAGAATCCGCAGCAATGATCCGCGCCGGCAAGGTGCGCCGGCTCCCCCACGATGATTCGAGACAAGAGGCACAGGATGGAAAAAATTTGGCTGAAGTCGTACCCTCCCGGCGTCCCCGCCGACATCGATCCTGATCAATATCGTTCGCTGGTGCATTTGCTGGAAGAAGCGTTTCAAAAATATGCGGACCGCAATGCCTATGTCTGCATGGACAAATTTCTCACCTACGCCGAACTCGATACCTATTCGCGCCAGCTGGGGGCCTTTCTGCAAAGCCGTGGGCTGAAGAAGGGGGCCAGAGTCGCCCTGATGATGCCGAACGTGCTGCAGTATCCGGTGGCCATTGCCGCCGTGCTGCGCGCCGGCTATACGGTGGTCAACGTCAACCCGCTGTACACGCCGCGCGAACTTGAGCACCAGCTCAACGATTCGGGCAGCGAAGCCATCATCGTGCTGGAAAATTTTGCCCATACGGTCGAGCAAGTATTGAGCAAGACGGCCGTCAAGCACATCGTCGTCGCCAGCATGGGCGAGATGCTCGGTGGCTTGAAGGGCATGATCGTCAATTTTGTCGTGCGCAACGTCAAGAAGATGGTGCCCGCGTATTCCCTGCCGAACGCCATGCGTTTCAAGCAGGCGCTGGCGCTGGGCAGCCGCATGAAGCTCACGCCCGTCGAGCTGAGCATCCACGACGCCGCTTTCCTGCAATATACGGGCGGCACGACAGGCGTGTCGAAAGGCGCGACCTTGAGCCACCGCAATGTGATCGCCAACGTGCTGCAAAGCGAAGCGTGGTCGGGCGCGGCGCTCGACCAGAATAGCCGCGAGCAACTGATCATCGTCTGCGCCTTGCCGCTGTACCATATCTTTGCCCTGACGGCGTGCGCCATGTGGGGCACGCGCGTGGGGGCCCTGAATATCCTGATCCCGAATCCGCGCGATATCCCGGGCCTGATCAAGGAACTGGGCAAATACAAATTCAATTTGTTGCCGGCGGTCAATACGTTGTATAACGCGCTGGTCAATCACCCCGATTTCGCCAAACTCGATTTCTCGGGCTTGAAGATCGCCAATGGCGGCGGCATGGCGGTGCAGCAAGCCGTCAACGACAAGTGGCTGCAGGTGACGGGCGTGTCCATCATCGAAGGTTATGGCTTGTCGGAAACGTCGCCCGTCGCCACCTGCAACCGCGCCGACAGCACGGCGTTTTCCGGCACCATCGGCTTGCCCGTGCCATCGACCGACATCGCCATCCTCGACGATGACGGCAAGGAAGTACCGCTGGGCCAGACGGGCGAAATCGCCATCCGCGGCCCGCAAGTGATGAGCGGCTACTGGAACCGTCCCGATGAGACGGCCAAGGTCATGACACAAGATGGTTATTTCAAATCGGGCGACGTGGGCATCATGGACGAGCGTGGCTACGTGAAGATCGTGGACCGCAAGAAAGACATGATCCTCGTCTCCGGTTTCAACGTCTATCCCAACGAAGTCGAGGCCGTCATCGCGGCCCATCCGGGCGTGCTCGAATGCGCCTGCGTGGGCGTACCCGATGAACACTCGGGCGAGGCCGTGAAAGTCTTTGTCGTACGCAAGGACCCCAACCTGACCCAGGAAGTGCTGGCCGCGTATTGCAAGGAGCAGTTCACGGGCTACAAGCGGCCGAAATACATCGAATTCCGCGATGAACTGCCGAAGACCAACGTCGGCAAGATTTTGCGTCGCGCCTTGCGCGACGAGAAAAAGATAGCAGCATAAACAATGTGGATGCGCCAGGGGGGGCATCCCTTTTACAGATAAAGATGAGGCGAGATGGACAAGATTTGGTTGAAGTCGTACCCGGACAGCGTTCCCGCAGAGATTGATTGCACGCAATACCGTTCCGTCACGCATTTGCTGGAAGAGTCGTTCCAGAACTATGCGGACCGCAATGCCTTCGTGTGCATGGATAAATTCCTCACCTACCGCGAACTCGACAAGCTGTCGCTGCAAATGGGCGCCTGGCTGCAAAGCAAGGGCTTGCAACGGGGCGCGCGCGTGGCGATCATGCTGCCCAACGTGCTGCAATACCCGGTGGCGATGGCGGCGATCCTGCGCGCCGGCTATACGGTGGTGAACGTCAATCCGCTGTACACGCCGCGCGAATTGCAGCATCAGCTGATCGATTCGGGCAGCGAAGCGATCATCGTGCTGGAAAACTTTGCCACCACGGTCGAGCAGGTGCTGCCGCACACCCAGGTCAAGCACGTGATCGTCGCCACCATGGGCGACTTGCTGGGCGGCTTGAAGGGCACGATCGTCAACTTCGTCGTGCGCAAGATCAAGAAAATGGTGCCGGCGTTTTCCTTGCCGAACGCCATCAGCTTCAACAAGATGCTGGCCGAAGGCGCGCGCCTGACCTTGAAGCCGGTAGAGCAGGGCCATGACGATATCGTCTTCCTGCAATACACGGGCGGCACGACGGGCGTGTCGAAAGGCGCGATGTTGTTGCACCGCAATGTGATCGCCAACGTGCTGCAGAACGAGGCGTGGATGGCGCCTGTGATGACCAAGGAAATGCGCGCCACGTCGATGGGCTTCATGTGCGCCCTGCCCCTGTATCATATCTATTCGTTGACGGTCAGCGCCCTGATGGGCATGCGCCTGGGCGGCATGTGCGTGCTGATCCCGAATCCGCGCGACATCCCCGGTTTCGTCAAGGAATTGAGCAAGCACAAGATCGTCGTCTTCCCGGCCGTCAATACCTTGTACAACGCGCTGCTGAACAATGCCGACTTTGCCAAGCTCGATTTCTCCAGCTACAAGGTGTGCAATGGCGGCGGCATGGCGCTGCAGCGCAACGTGGCCGAACGCTGGCTGAAACTGACGGGCTGCCCGCTGATCGAAGGCTATGGCATGTCGGAAACGTCGCCCGTGGTGACGGGCAACCGCGTCGATATCACGGAATTCACGGGCACCATCGGCTTGCCTTTCCCGTCGACGGAAGTGGCCATTTTGAATGACGACGGCGTGGAAGTGGCGCTGGGCGAGCCGGGCGAAATMGCCGTGCGCGGCCCGCAAGTGATGGCGGGATATTGGCAGCGTCCGGACGAGACGGCCAAGTCGATGACGGCCGACGGCTACTTCAAGACGGGCGACGTGGGTGTCATGGACGAGCGCGGCTACGTGAAGATTGTCGACCGCAAGAAAGACATGATCATCGTCTCCGGCTTCAATGTGTATCCGAACGAGGTGGAAGACGTGGTCGCTTCCTGCCCGGGCGTGCTCGAATGTGCCTGCATCGGCGTGCCGGACGCGAACTCGGGCGAAGCCGTGAAAGTGTTTGTCGTGCGCAAGGACCCTAACCTGACAGTGGAACAGATCCGCGAGCATTGCAAGCATGAATTGACGGCATACAAGAAGCCGAAATACATCGAGTTTCGCGATGAATTGCCGAAAACCAACGTCGGCAAGATCTTGCGCCGTCAATTACGCGACGAAAAAAAAGCGGCTTAATGCGCCGATAGGGCCGTGTCCGCCGCCACGGCTTGCCGTGGCCGGGCGGACAGGCCAAAGCAGGGGCGCAGCCAGTGCACCTTGCTGATCAGCAGCGACGTGCCCAGCCAGCAGATGGCCACCGTGCCGGCCAGCACCAGCAGCGGCTCCAGCACGGGGCCAAGCTTCAGCGGCACCAGCCAGTAAGCCAGCAGGATAATCGCGCTCTGGTGCAGTATGTACCAGGGAAACACGGCCTGACGCGCCCATGGCAACCAGGCAAAAGGGCGGTTCAATAACGCATGCGACCAGCCCAGGATGGTGCAGATGGCCAGCCACATGTACAGGTTGCGCATGGGCCAGGAGCCGAACGAGGCCCAGGTCAGCAGGTTTTCCGAAGAAATCTGGTCAAAAAACATGTACACGGCAAACGCGCCCAGGCCCAGCCACAGCGCATGCCAGCGCAGCCGCGCCAGTTCGCCCCATAAACCCTTGTCATTGCCCAGCCACCAGCCATACACGAACAGCGTGCAATACATGGCGTGCGCGTACCAGTCCTTGACCAGCGCGTGGGTTTCCGGATAGCGCAGTTTCAGGAAGACCGTTGCCGCCAGCGTCGGCAGTGCGGGCAAGACCAGGAGGCGCCAGCCGCGCAGCCCCGTGAACAGCGGCCTGGCCCTGGCCAGCAGCGGCTGCAGCGCCACCAGCACAACGGTGTACAGCAGCAAGTAC
The DNA here is from genome assembly GCF_002127585.1 of Janthinobacterium sp. GW458P. GTDB lineage: Bacteria > Pseudomonadota > Gammaproteobacteria > Burkholderiales > Burkholderiaceae_D > Janthinobacterium. The sequence continues at coordinate 162,023 of NZ_NEGZ01000005.1, read as the reverse complement.
ACCAGATACCACAGATGGTTCCAGGTAAAACCAAATTGCCAGCCGGCAAATGCACGGGCGGGCCAGGCGTAGCCGCCATAGTAGTGGAGCAGGAATTGCCCAAATCCAGGCTCAACCAGGCCGTTGCTGACGCCTTCGCAATAGGGCTGGATGGGAATGATGACGGCCATGCCGAACAGCAGCGGCAGCAACAGGCGCTTGACCCTGCGCCACAGGAAGGCGCCGCGTGTGTGCTGCGTCATCATGGCGCACGAGACGCCGGAAATGAGGAAGACGATTTCCATGCGCCAGCGGTTGAGAAAGATCAACGGCATGTTCAAGGCGTCGGTGGCGTAGCTGCTGTGTATGTGAAAGTTCCAACCATCCATGTACACGAGGGCAGTGTGATAGGCAATCAGCAGGCTGAAGACGAGAAAACGCAGGGCGTCGATATCGTGACGGCGGGAGGCTATGGTCATGGTTGGGGGACGAGTGGTGAAGGAAGGCCCAGCATAGGCAGCGACGGGGCAGCGTGCCAGCGAAATGGGACCAGCGGACGGCTGGCTGGGACGAATGGATCGCCTGGGACGGGTGCGGGACCTTACAATCATGCAACTAATTCACCATCCGAGACCATGCACATCGCTTCCACAGATCTGTTGCAACGTTATCAACGCTGGCGCCGCGTGGCCGAGCCGGGATTCTGGATCGTGCTGACCCTGTTGCAGGCCAGCGTGAACAGCTGGCTGGCGTGGATCGACCTGCAGCGCAGCGGAGTCGGCACGGCGTTTTGGGAAGTGGCCGTATGGGAATGGAGCAGCAATCTGGTGCTGCTGGCGCTGGTGCCCGTGGTCGTGCTGGCGGGGCAGTACAGGCCGCTGCACCTGGTGTTCCAGCGCCAGAACCTGCGCTGGCACCTGGCCGCGTCGGTCGTGTACAGCGTGGTGCACGTGGCGGCCATGGTGGCCTTGCGCAAGCTGGCGTACTGGAGCGTCGGCAGCGCTTACGATTTCGGTAATTGGTGGCGCGAGTTGCCGTATGAATACCTGAAAGATGTGCGTGCTTACTTCCTCGTCCTGCTGGCGGTGGGTTTTTACCAGTTGCTGCTGATGCGCTGGCAAGGCGAAGCGACACTGCTGGGTGAGCCCGATGAGGGGCCGGCCGTGGAACCGGTGCAACAGCCGGAGCGGTTTCTGGTGCGCAAGCTGGGCAAGGATTTTCTGCTGCCGGCTGCCGATATCGAGTGGATACAGGCCTGGGGCAACTATGTGAACTTGCACGTGCGCGGGCACGATTATCCGTTGCGCTCGACCATGGCGGCCATCGAGCGTCGCCTCGATAGTAAGCGCTTCCTGCGCGTACACCGCAGCTATATCGCCAATATTGATTTTGTGAAAACTATTGTGCCGCTGGAATCGGGCGATGCGCGCGCGCTGCTATCCACGGGCGGCGAAGTGCCCGTCAGCCGGCGCTACCGCGATGCCTTGAAAAGCATAGCCTAGCTTGCCTGCAAGCCCGCCTTGCCGTCCTGCACGGTGAAACTGGCCAGTGTCGCGATGCCGGACGCGCTGTCGCGCACATTTTCCAGGCCCTGGAACAGGGCCGTGCTTTTTTCTGGCGTGATCTCCAGCAACATATAGCCGCGCTTGTCGCTGCGTCCGTAGCGGATATGCGGGTTCATCGCCACGTACTGTTCGGTGCGCGCCTGCGGGCGGGAACTTGATGTGATCGAGGTGCCGCAAAACTCCGTGGCCAGCACGGGATTATCCTTGCCGGTGGGACGCATGGCGTTGCGGCTCAGTTCCGTGGCATAAAACGTATGCACGTCGCCCGACAGCACCAGCGGGTTGCTGGCCTGGCTGCTGCGCAAGGCGTCAAGCAGGCGCTGGCGCGCCATCGGGTAGCCATCCCAGCCATCGGTCCAGATGCGCTCGTCGCCGGGGCGCAGGATGGGCACCTGGCTCGACTGCGCCATCAGGGTTTGCTGGGCCAGGATATTCCAGCGCGCGGGCGAATTGTCGAGTCCGGCTTGCAGCCAGCGCTGCTGTTCCTCGCCCAGCATGGTGCGTTCCGGCTTGCGCAAGTCGGGGCAGTTGCGCGTGGTGACGGAATTCGCGCCGCCGCGGCCCGGCCTGGCGCAGGCGTGGTAGGCACGGTATTGCCGGTCGTCCAGCACATGGAAGCGTGCCAGGCGGCCCCAGTCGTAGCGCTGGTAGATGCGCATGTCGACAAAGCCGCTTCTCCCCAGCGGCAGCAGGCGCAGCGGCATGTGCTCATAAAACGCCTGGTAGGCGGCCGCGCGGCGCTGCAGGAACGTGGGCGTGAGCAACTCGTCGCGGTCGTTGCCGTAGTCGTTGGCCACTTCATGGTCGTCCCAGGTGACGATCCATGGCGCGGCCAGATGCGCGCCCTGCAAGTTGCGGTCGCTCTTGTATTGTGCGTAGCGGGCGCGGTACTCGTCCAGGGTAAAGCTTTCGTGCGTGCGCACGGCCCGCTCCGGGTGCTGCAGCTGGTATGGACCCCATTCATAGATGTAGTCGCCGAGAAAGGCCACCAGGTCGGGCGCGGCCGCGGCGATATGCCGGTGCGCCGCATACGCGCCGAATTCCCAGTGCTGGCACGAGGCCACGGCCAGTTTCAGCGACGCGGGCATGGCATCGGCCGCGGGCGCCGTGCGCGTGCGGCCCACTGGGCTGACGGCGTCGCCCAGCATGAAGCGGTACCAGTACCAGCGTCCTGGTGCGAGACCGCCCGCGTCGACGTGCACGCTGTGCGCGAGGGCCGGCGTGGCCGTCGCTTGCCCCTTGGCGGCGATGCGCCGGAAAGCCTCGTCTTCGGCCACTTCCCAGCGCACATTCAGGGCGATGGCGGGCGTGGCGGCGCCCTGCAGCGGATCGTAGCAGATGCGCGTCCACAGCACGACGGCGTCCGGCAAGGGCGATCCGGAGGCGACGCCGAGCGCAAACGGATAGCCGGTGCCGTTCAGGCGCGTGGCGGCGCCGGCGCTGGAACCGGACAGCACGCTGCCGGCGGCAGCCAGCGACACTATGCGGGCGGCGCTGTGCAGGAAGATGCGGCGCTGGCTATCCATGCCGTCTGAAAATCAAACGTGGGATTATTGCGACAATCAAGACGACAATAAGGTCTCGATCGGCGGCACCTTGCGCGGCTTGCGGTCGGAATCGGTCGCCACGTAGATCAGGGTTGCTTCCGTGACTTTGACGATGCAGGCCTGCAGGCGGTTGCGCTCGGCATACACCTCGACATTAACGGTGATCGAAGTATTGCCGACCTTGACGATATCGGCGTAAAAGGACAGCAGATCGCCGACGAAGACGGGATTTTTGAAGACGAAGGAATTGACGGCAATGGTGGCGACACGGCCGTTGGCGCGCCGCGTGGCCGGCAGCGAGCCGGCGATATCGACTTGCGCCATGATCCAGCCGCCGAAGACGTCGCCGTATACATTGGCGTCCGACGGCGCGGGCATCATGCGCAGTTCGGGCATTTTTCCGGCGGGCAGGCCGGAGGCGAGGCAGTTGTCGGGGCGGGCGGGGGAGGTGCTCATCTTTTATTCTCATGAAAGGCTACAATTGCTGCGATTGAACCATAAAAAGCCGACCTTCGCCATGCGCCGTTCCCAGACTCCCCCTCCGCCCCGCTCGCCAGCTTCCGCCAGCCACAGCGACTTCGCCACCATCAGGACCTTGCTGCCGTATCTGTGGGTCTACAAATGGCGCGTATTGCTGGCGCTGCTATGTCTGGTCGGCGCCAAGCTGGCCAACGTGGGCGTGCCCCTGATCCTGAAAAAACTCGTCGACGCCATGACGATCACGGCGACGCACCCGCAAGCGTTGCTGGTGCTGCCCGTGGGCTTGCTGGTGGCCTACGGCTTGCTGCGCCTGTCGACGACCTTGTTTACGGAATTGCGCGAATTCCTGTTCGCCCGCGTCACGCAGCGCGCCGTGCGCACCATCGCCCTGCAAGTGTTCCGCCACCTGCATGCGCTGTCCCTGCGTTTCCACTTGAACCGCCAGACGGGCGGCATGACGCGCGATATCGAACGGGGCACGCGCAGCGTCGGCTCGCTCATTTCCTACACCCTGTTCAATATCTTGCCGACGCTGGTGGAAATCACCCTCGTGCTCGCTTATCTGGTCTTGCATTACGACATCTGGTTCACCGTGATCACGGCGGTGGCGCTGGTGTCGTATATCGCGTTTACCGTGCTGGTGACGAACTGGCGCACGCATTTCCGCCGCACCATGAACGACCTCGATTCGAAGGCAAATACCAAGGCCATCGATTCGCTGATCAACTATGAAACCGTGAAATATTTCGGCAACGAGGATTACGAAGCGAAGCGCTATGACGAAGGCTTGCAGCGCTACGAATCGGCGGCCGTGAAATCGCAGACTTCCTTGTCCTTGCTCAATACGGGCCAGTCGCTGATCATCGCCACGGCCGTCACCCTGATCCTGTGGCGCGCCACAGTGGGCGTGATTGCGGGCACGATGACCCTGGGCGACCTGGTGCTGGTGAACGCCTTCATGATCCAGCTGTATATTCCGCTCAATTTCCTGGGCGTCATTTACCGCGAAATCAAGCAAAGCCTGGCCGACATGGAGCGATTGTTTTCCTTGCTGAACGAAAACCGCGAAATCGCCGACACGCCCGAGGCAAAACCGCTCGTCACGCGGGGCGCGGCCGTGCGTTTCGAGCATGTGGATTTCAGTTATGAAGCCAAGCGGCAAATCCTGTTTGACGTCGATTTCCAGATACCGGCCGGCACCACGACGGCCGTGGTGGGGCACAGCGGCTCGGGCAAGTCGACGCTGTCGCGTTTGCTGTTCCGCTTCTATGAGGTCGATGGCGGCGGCATCACCATCGATGGCCAGGATGTGCGCGCCGTCACCCAGGACTCGCTGCGCGCGGCCATCGGCATCGTGCCGCAGGATACGGTGCTGTTCAACGACACCATCGAGTACAACATTGCCTACGGCAAGCCGGGCGCCAGCAAGGAGGCCATCGTGGCGGCGGCCAAGGCGGCGTCGATCCATGACTTTATTGAAAGCTTGCCAGATGGCTACAACTCCATGGTGGGCGAGCGGGGGTTAAAACTGTCGGGCGGCGAAAAGCAGCGCGTGGCCATCGCCCGCACTCTGCTGAAAGACCCTGCCATCCTGATCTTCGACGAAGCCACGTCGGCGCTCGATTCGAAGGCCGAGCAGGCGATTCAGGCGCAATTGAAGGACATTGCCAGGAACCGCACCACCCTGGTGATTGCGCACCGGCTGTCGACGGTGGCCGATGCCCAGCAAATCCTCGTGCTTGACCATGGCCGCATCGTCGAACGGGGCACGCATCCGCAATTGCTGGTGCTTGACGGCTTGTATGCGCAGATGTGGCAACGCCAGCAGGCGAACCAGGACGATGACGAAGAGCAAGGCCAAACCGACGAATTCGCCGTGCTGGCACCGGCAAAATAAATCGCGGGGGGGAAATCAGTAGGAAAAATGCTACACGCGCCCTGATTCAGGCGCGCGCATAGCGCCTATTTGACGGCAATCGCAGAAAACGGCTGGTCCGGCGCTGAAAATGAAATAAAATTAATTCCATTGGTGGCGTCTGCACCACAGTTGTTTCGTTCGGAGTACATCCGGTTTGTCCGCCCAGGAGAATTTATGAAATTGACCAAAATCATCGCCACGCTGCTCAGCGTCGGTGTCATCAGCAGCATGTCGCCAGTCCAGGCCCAGGAATTGACCGGCACCTTGGCCAAGATCAAGAAAGCCGGCTCCGTCACCCTCGGCGTGCGTGACGGCTCCGTGCCCTTCTCCTATCTCGATGACAAGCAGCAATACCAGGGGTATTCGATCGACCTGTGCATGAAAGTCGTCACGGCCCTGCAAAAGCACCTGGGCCTGAGCGAACTGAAAGTGGTGATGAGCCCCGTCACGTCGGCCAACCGCATCCCGCTGATGGCCAACGGCACCATCGACCTCGAATGCGGCTCGACGACGAATAACCTGGAGCGCCAGCAGCAGGTGGCGTTCGCCCCCACCATGTTCGTCATCGGCAACCGCGTGCTGTCGAAAAAATCCTCGAACATCAAGACCCTGGAAGATTTGCGCGGCAAGACCCTGGTGGCCACGGCCGGCACGTCGACCATCAAGCAGATGACGATTTTGAACAAGGAAAAGAACCTGGGCATGACCATTGCCGTCGGCAAGGATCATCCTGAGTCCTTCCTGATGCTGGAAACGGGCCGCGCGGTGGCTGAGGCCAATGACGACATTTTGCTGGCGTCGCAAGTGGCCAACTCGAAGAACCCGAACGACTACGAAATCACCAAGGAAGCGCTGTCCGTCGAACCGTACGGCATCATGCTGCGCAAGGGCGACCCGGCCTTCAAGAAAGTGGTCGACGACGCGCTGATTCGCCTGTACAAGAGCGACGACATCAACCGCATCTACGCCAAGTGGTTCACGTCGCCGATCCCGCCGAAAAACATCAACCTGAAATTCCCCATGCCGCCGCAATTGAAAGCCGTGTTCATGAATCCGACCGACTCCGGTGACCCGGCCGCGTATGCGGCCGTGCCGGAAGCGCAGAAGACTTCGGACAAACGGAAAAAGTAAAGACTGCGTAACAAACCGGGAGGCGCAAGCCTCCCGATTCATTTGCGGGGCGGGTGGCTGGCTGGCCGCGCCCCTGGAGCTGCACGGGAAGGATGATCATGAATTACAACTGGAATTGGCGCATTTTCTGGGAGATATCTCCCGATGGCGTCGGCACGTATATGGACACGCTGTGGTCCGGCCTGACGTGGACCCTGGCCACGGCGGGTGCGGCCTGGATCATGGCACTGATATTGGGCCTGGTGATCGGCACGGTGCGCACCCTGCCGAATAAATGGATAGTCGGCGTGGCCAATGCCTACGTCGAACTGTTCCGCAACGTGCCGCTGCTGGTGCAGATGTTCCTGTGGTATTTCGTCATGCCGGAACTGCTGCCGCCGGATCTGGGCGCCTGGGTCAAGTCGTTGCCGAATGCGCCGTTCGTCACGGCCGTGCTGTGCCTGGGCTTTTTCACATCCTCGCGCGTGGCTGTGCAGGTGACGACGGGTATCGAGGCGCTGCCGCGCGGACAGAAACTGGCCGGCACGGCATTGGGACTGACCCTGCCGCAAACCTACCGTTTTATTCTGCTGCCGATGGCCGCGCGCGTCATCCTGCCGCCGCTCACCAGCGAATTTTTGAACATCATCAAGAATAGTTCCGTGGCGCTGACCATCGGCCTGATAGAACTGACGGCCAGCGCGCGCGCCATCCAGGAGTTTTCTTTCCAGGTGTTCGAGGCATTTTCGGCCGCCACCATCATCTACATCGTCGTCAACCTGCTGGTCGTGGTGCTGATGCACCTGATCGAGAAAAAGGTCGCCATCCCGGGCTTCATCGTCGCCGGCGCCAAGACGGGAGGACACTGATATGTTCGGTAACTTCGACTTCGACGTCATCTCCCGCTCATGGGTCTACCTGTTCCAGACCGGCATGGTGTTTACCTTGCAGCTGACGGCGCTGGCCATGGTGGGCGGCATCGTGCTGGGCACCTTGCTGGCGCTGATGCGCCTGTCCGGCAACCGCATCGTCTCGGGCGTGGCGTCGACCTACGTCAACCTGATACGCTCGATCCCGCTGGTGCTGGTGATCTTCTGGTTCTACTTCCTCGTACCGTATATCGCCGCCTGGATCATCGGCGCCAGCGAACCCGTGAAAGTGGGCGCGTTTTCGTCCGCGCTGATCACCTTCATCATGTTTGAGGCTGCCTACTATTGCGAGATCATGCGCAGCGGCATACAGTCGATTCCGCGCGGCCAGGTGTGGGCGGGCCAGGCGCTGGGCATGAACTACCGGCAGACCATGGCCAGCATCGTGCTGCCGCAGGCCTTCCGCAACATGATTCCCGTGCTGCTGACGCAGACCATCGTGCTGTTCCAGGACGTGTCGCTCGTGTACGTGCTGTCGATCCCCGATTTCGTCGGCGCAGCATCGAAAATCGCGCAGCGCGACGGCCGCCTGGTGGAGATGTACGTGTTTGTCGCCGTCGTGTATTTCGTGCTGTGCTATGCCTTGTCGTTCCTCGTCAAACGCCTGCAGAAACGCGTCGCCATCATTCGCTAACCGTAAAAGAAAGAATAAGATGATCGAACTCAATAACGTCAGCAAATGGTATGGCCAGTTCCAGGTACTGACCGACTGCACCACCAAGGTCGCCAAGGGCGACGTGATGGTCATTTGCGGCCCGTCCGGTTCCGGCAAGTCGACCCTGATCAAGACCGTCAACGGCCTTGAACCGATACAGCAGGGGCAGATCATCGTCGACGGCATCGCCGTCAACGACCCGAAGACGAATCTGTCGAAACTGCGCGCGCGCATCGGCATGGTGTTCCAGAATTTCGAGCTGTTTCCTCACCTGTCCATCCGCGAAAATCTGACCATCGGCCAGATCAAGGTGCTTGGCCGCGGCGCCGATGAAGCCAACGCCAAGGGCTTGAAATACCTGGACCGCGTAGGCCTGCTGTCGCAGCAGGATAAATTCCCGGGCCAGCTGTCGGGCGGCCAGCAGCAGCGCGTGGCGATCGCCCGCGCGCTGTCGATGGATCCGATCGCCATGCTGTTCGATGAGCCCACCTCGGCGCTCGACCCGGAGATGATCAACGAGGTGCTTGACGTGATGGTGGGCCTGGCGCAGGAAGGCATGACGATGATGGTCGTCACGCACGAAATGGGCTTTGCCAAGCGCGTGGCCAACCGCATCGTCTTCATGGACCAGGGCAAGATCATCGAGGATTGCAGCAAGGATGACTTCTTCAACACGACGCGTTCGGACCGGGCGCGCGATTTCCTCGCCAAGATCATCCATTAATTTTCCATTACTTTGAAGTTGAGTGCGAATGCCTGACATGAAACAAATCGCCGGCGCCATGCTGGCGCTGGGCATGCTGGCCCATGCCCACGCGGCTGACAGGATCGCCATCGATATCGCTCTGCGCGATGCCACCGTGATCGACGTTGCCGCTGGCCGCGCCGTCAAGGGCAAGACCGTGCTGCTCAAGGGCGATAGCATCGTCGCCGTCGTCGATGACGCGCAGCTGCGCAGCTACGCGCCGAAGCAGACCATCCGCCTGCCCGGCAAATATCTGATGCCGGGCCTGTGGGATACGCATGTGCATTTCGGCGGCGGCCCCGAGCTGATCGACGAGAACAAGCAGCTGTTGCCCCTGTACCTGGCGCACGGCATCACCACGGTGCGCGACTGTTCGGGCGACTTGCCCGACACGGTGCTGGCATGGCGCCGGCAGATCAACGCGGGCCAGCTGCAAGGCCCGACGATTTTTACTTCCGGCGCGAAGCTCGAAGGCATCAAGCCGCTGTGGAAGGGCACCATCGAAGTGGGCACGCCGCAGGAAGTCACGCGCGCGCTGGACGGCCTGCAGGCGCAGCAGGTCGACTTCGTGAAGATCACGGAAAACACCCTGAAACCGGAGCTGTACCTGGAAGCGCTGCACCAGGCACGCGAACGGGGCATGCGCACTTCGGGCCATATCCCCGTGCAGCTCACATTGGAGCAGATGGCCGATGCGGGCCTGGGCACGATCGAGCATCAATCATATCTGCTGCGTGCCACCACGCCGCGCGAGCAGGAGCTGACCGCCAAGGTGGCCGCCGGCGCGATGACGGGCAAGGAAGCGATGCGCGCCAGCGTGCAAAGCTACGACGAGCCGACGGCGCGCAAGGCTTTCAGCTACCTGGCCGCGCGCGGCACGGCCATCGTGCCGACCCTGTGGGGCTCGCGCGTGACGGCTTACCTGGACCGCGAAGACCACACGCACGATCCGGCCTTGCAGTACATCGGCAAAGGCTTGCGCGCCACCTACGACTGGCGCGTGCAGCGCGCCGCCAAGGATGGCCCGGAAGCGATCGCCCAGCGCCACGCGCAGTTCGAGCAATCGGCAAAGCTGCTGCCGATTTTGCAGCAGCAGGGCGTGAGCATCATCGCCGGCACCGATGCGGGCTTTTTGAATTCCTTCGACTATCCGGGCCAGGCCCTGCACGACGAGATCGGCCTGTATGTACAGTACGGGCTGACGCCGCAGCAGGCCTTGCAGTCGGCCGTCATCAACGGCCCCCGTTTCCTGGGCAAGCTGGACCGCTACGGCAGCGTGGCGGCCGGCAAGGCGGCCGATTTGCTGGTACTCGACGCGAACCCGCTGCAGGATATCGGCGCCACGCGCCAGATCCGCCTGATGGTCAGCCGCGGCCATGTGTACGACCGCGCCGCGCTGGACCGCATGCTGGCCGAACTGCGCGCCTGGGTGGCGCAGCAGGAGGCGGTGCCGGACAAGTCCTGATTCGCAGGTACTCAGGAGAACAAAACGGCCGGTGCGCACAGGCCGTTTTGTTCTCTGGCAGGCGTCGCATACCGGCCTTCCCGGCGGGCGGGGCGCGCGCGCGGCTGGTAAAATGGCGCTATCCGCAATGACCGCCTGAGAGCAGCCGCCATGTCCACACTCGATCACACCCCAGATTCCATCACCATCACCCGTCCCGACGACTGGCATTTGCACTTGCGCGACGGCGCCGTCATGGCCAGCGTGCTGCCGCACAGCGCGCGCCAGTTCGGCCGCGCCATCGTCATGCCGAACCTCAAACCCCCGGTCACCACCACGGCCGATGCCGCGGCCTACCGCGCGCGCATCCTGGCCGCCGTGCCGGAAGGCGTGAACTTCGATCCGCTGATGGTGCTGTATCTGACGAACAACACCTCGCCCGATGAAATTCGCCGCGCGCAGGACAGCGGCATCGTGCAAGCCGTCAAATTGTATCCGGCCGGCGCCACGACGAATTCCGACCTGGGCGTGACGGATTTGAAGAATTGCTACAAGGTGCTCGAAGTGATGCAGGAAGTGGGCATGCCCTTCCTCGTGCACGGCGAAGTGACGGACCCGGAAATCGATATTTTCGACCGCGAAGCCGTCTTCATCGAACGTGTGATGCGCCCGCTGCGCGGCGCCTTCCCGGCGCTGTCCGTCGTGTTCGAGCACATCACTACCAAGGATGCGGCGCAGTACGTGGCCGAAGCGGAAGGCCCGATCGCCGCCACCATCACGGCGCATCACCTGCTGTACAACCGCAACGAGATTTTCAAGGGCGGCATCCGCCCCCATTACTACTGCCTGCCCATCCTCAAGCGCGAAGAGCACCGCCTGGCCCTGATGACGGCGGCTGCCAGCGGCGACGAGCGCTTCTTCCTCGGCACCGACTCGGCGCCGCACGCGCAGGGCGCCAAGGAAATGGCTTGCGGCTGCGCCGGCTGCTACACGGCCCTGCACGCGATGGAAATGTATGCCGAAGCGTTCGAACGCGCCGGCGCGCTCGATAAACTGGAAGCGTTTGCCAGCTTCCACGGCCCGGCCTTCTACGGCGTGCCGCGCAACACGGACACCATCACCTTGCGCCGCGAAAGCTGGACCTTGCCGGCCTCGCTGCCGCTGGGCGACAGCCACGTGATTCCGCTCAACGCGGGCGAGCAGATCAACTGGAAAATGGTCTGATCTCTCCATGCTGCCATCGATAGACTGGACCCGCCCCTGGTTTGCCACGGTGCTGCCGGCGCGACGGCAGCTGGACCTGCAGCGCGACACGGTGATTGCCGCGCTCAACGGACGCGCGCAGGCGCTGGGCCTGCGCAATCCGTCCGGCTTGCCGCTGGCCTTCGTGCCGCAGGCGGACCTGCCCGAAGGCGTGGCCTACGAGGAGTTCATCGGCGCCACGGGCGGCGTGCCCACGCGCGACAATCTGCATGATTTTTTCAACGCACTCGTGTGGCTCACCTTCCCGCGTATCAAGCGGCAATTGAATGCGCTGCAGGCGGCGCAGATCGCCCTGTCCGGCGTCGGCAAATCGCGCGGTCCCGCGCGCGACGGTGCGACGATTTTCGACGAGAACTCCGCCTTGCTGGTACTGCGCGACAGCGATGCGGGGCGCGCGCTGGAAGCGGCCTTGCGCGGGCACGACTGGCGCAGCGCGTTCATCGCGCAGCGTGATAAATTTGGCGTGGGCGGCGACGCCGAAGTCTGGCTGTTCGGCCACGCGCTGATGGAAAAACTGGTGGCGCCGCGCAAGGCCATCACGGCGCATACGCGCGTGATCTTTGCCGGCGACGCCTATTTCACCCTGGACGATGCTGCACGGCGCGCCTGGCTTGACGAGCGGGTGGCGCTAGACCTGGCGCAGCAAGGCCTGACCACGGCGGACTTCACGCCGCTGCCTGTGCTGGGTTTGCCCGGCTGGTGCGAGGGCCAGGACGACGATTTTTACAATGACGCGGCGGTGTTCCGCCCGAAGCGCAAGGCGGCTGGCGCAGAAAGAGAGTAGAGCATGGAAAACACCATCCGCTGGGGCATCCTCGGCACCGGCAAGATCGCCCGCGCAATGGCCGATGGCTTGCGTGACGCGCCCGGTGCGCAGCTGGTGGCGGTCGCTTCGCGCAGCAGCGCCGGCGCGCAGGCTTTCGGCGCCGAATTCGGCATCGAGCACTGCCACGGTTCCTACCAGGCGCTGGCCATGGACCCGGACGTGGACGTGATCTACATCGCCACGCCGCATACCCTGCATGCGGAAAACGCCCTGATGTGCCTGGCCGCCGGCAAGCACGTCGTGTGCGAAAAGCCGTTCACGATGAACGCGCGCGAAGCGCAGGCCGTGGTTGACCTGGCGCGCGAGAAAAAGCTGTTTTTGATGGAAGCGATGTGGAGCCGCTTCTTGCCCGCCGTGCAGGAAGCGCGGCGCATCATCGCCAGCGGCGAAATCGGCGTGCTGCGGCAGGTGCAGGCCGATATCGGCTTTGTTGCCAGTTTCCCGCCCGAGCACCGCATGTTCAATCCCGAGCTCGGCGGCGGCGCGCTGCTCGACGTGGGCATCTATCCGCTGTCGATGGCGGCCTTCTTTCTCGGACCCGTGTCGGCCGTGCAGGCGCTGGCCGAGACGGGCGCCACCGGCGTCGATGAGCAGGTGGTGTTCTCGCTGCTGCACGCGGGTGGCGGCACGTCATCCTGCGCCTGCAGCCTGCGCGCGCAAACGCCGACGGAAATGACCATTTCCGGCAGCCTGGGACGCATCCGCCTGCCGAACCGGTTTTACAAGCCCGATCACCTGATCGTCGAAGCGATGGATGGCGCGCGCCGCGTCGTCGCCGCGCCGCATCTGGGCAATGGCTACGCGCATGAAGCGATCGAAGCGATGCGCTGCATCCGCGCCGGCCTGCTGGAAAGCCCCGTCATGCCGCAAGCGGAAAGCGTGGCGCTCATGCATAATCTGGACACCATGCGCGGCCAGATCGGTCTCGTTTACCGTGCCGACCAGGCCTAAGCAGGAATATTCCATGACATTGCACTCTTCCCGTCCCAGCCTGAAAACCGTCCTGATCGCCAGCGGCGTCGTCTTGACCCTGGCGATGGGCGTGCGCCACGGCCTGGGCTTCTGGATGCAGCCGATCTCGCAAGCCAACGGCTGGACACGCGAAACCTATTCGCTGGCGCTGGCCATGCAAAACCTGATGTGGGGCGTCTTCGGTCCGTTCGCCGGCATGGCGGCCGACCGTTTCGGCACCATGCGCGTCGTCATCGTTGGCGCCATCAGTTACATGGCGGGCCTCGTTTGGATGGCGCTGGTGACGCAGCCCACCCTGTTCATCGTCGGTTCCGGCATCTTCATCGGCCTGGCGCTGGCCTGCACGGCCTTTGGCGCCATCAGCGGCATCATCGGGCGCAGTGCGCCGCCAGAGCAGCGCTCGTGGGCCTTCGGCATCTCGTCTGCGGCCGGCTCGTTCGGCCAGTTCCTGATGATGCCGGTGGAGCAGCAGCTGATCTCCGCCGTGGGCTGGCAAAATGCCTTTTATGTGCTGGCCGCGCTGGTGCTGCTGGCCATGATCCCCATGGCCTCCTACCTGCGCGAGCCGCCCGTTTCGCACGCCAGCGGGGCGCAGCAAAGCGTTGGCGCCGCCTTCAGCGAAGCAGTCGGTACCCGTTCGTTCTGGCTGCTGCTGGCTGGCTATTTTGTCTGCGGTTTTCAGCTGGTGTTCATCGGCGTGCACTTGCCGGCCTATCTGAAGGACCAGGGCCTGATGAATCCGAATGTCGCCGTCACGGCGCTGGCTCTGATCGGTCTGTTCAACATCGTCGGCTCCTACTATGCGGGCAAGTTCGGCGGGAAAATCGCGAAACGCTATCTGCTGTCGGCCATCTATGTGACGCGCGCCGTGGTTATCACCGTTTTCCTGCTGGCGCCGTTGTCGGCGTGGTCCGTGTACCTGTTTGCCGCCGCCATGGGCGTGCTGTGGCTGTCGACCGTGCCGCTGACGAACGGCATCATCGCCGGCATCTTTGGCGTGAAACACCTGTCGATGCTGGCAGGGATGGTGTTCTTCTCGCACCAGGTGGGCAGCTTTCTCGGCGCGTGGCTGGGCGGCTACCTGTACGAGCACCAGGGCAGTTACCACGTCGTGTGGTTGATCACCATCGGCCTGGGCTTGCTGGCCGCATTGATCAACCTGCCGATCGACGAGCGCGCGGTCAAGCGCGTGGCGGTGGCCGCGTAATGGCCAGCTGGCGCGCATGGCTATGGCGCCTGGCTGGCGCCGTGCTGCTGGCCATCGTCTTCCTTGCCTATCTGCGGCCCGACTTCATGCTCGACCTGGCAAACCGCTTCTGGATGTGCATGTAGGGCGCCGGGCCTTACACCTTCAAAAACTCCTCTTTCCCGCCCAGCCAGCGCGCCAGGTGCGCTTCGACGGTGGTCGCGGCGGCGGCCGTGGTGGCGTGCAGCAGATCGTGCGCCACGTCGCGGGCCTGGTCTACTAACCACTGGTCCGTTTCCAGGTCGGCGAAGCGCAGCATGGCCTGGCCGGACTGACGCGCGCCGAGAAATTCGCCTGGACCGCGGATTTCCAGGTCGCGCCGGGCAATTTCAAAACCGTCCGTTGTCTCGCGCATGGTCATCAGGCGCTGGCGCGCCACGCCGCCCAGCGGACCCTGGTACAGCAGCAGGCAGACGCTGGCCGCCGAGCCGCGCCCCACGCGGCCGCGCAGCTGGTGCAGCTGCGACAGGCCGAAGCGCTCGGCGTGCTCGATCACCATCAGGGAGGCATTCGGCACGTCGACGCCCACCTCGATGACGGTGGTGGCCACCAGTACGTGGATCTGGCCGGCGATGAAGGCATCCATCACCTCCTGCTTTTCCGCCGGCTTCAGGCGGCCGTGCACCAGGCCCACCTGCAGTGCGGGCAGGGCCTCGGCCAGCATCATGTAGGTGTCGGTGGCCGTCTGCAGCTGCAGCGCTTCCGATTCCTCGATCAGCGGGCAGACCCAGTACACCTGGCGGCCCTCCAGCGCGGCCGCATACACGCGGGCGATGACTTCGTCGCGCCGGTTCTGGTCGATGGCGCGCGTGACGATGGGGCTGCGGCCGGGCGGCAGCTCGTCGATCACCGATACTTCCAGGTCGGCGTAATACGTCATGGCCAGGGTGCGCGGGATGGGCGTGGCCGACATCATCAGCTGGTGCGGCACGGCCGCGCTGTCGCCCTTGTTGCGCAGGGTCAGGCGCTGGCCCACGCCGAAGCGGTGCTGCTCGTCGACGATCACCAGGCCCAGTTTGGCGAACAGCACGTTATCCTGGATCAGCGCATGCGTGCCGATCACCAGTTGCGCCTCGCCCGATTCGATCAGGGCCAGCGCCGCCGTCTTTTCCTTTTTCTTCAGGCTGCCCGTCAGCCACGCCACTTTGACGCCCAGCGGCTCCATCCAGGCGGCGATCTTGCGGAAGTGCTGCTCGGCCAGGATCTCCGTGGGCGCCATCAGCGCGGCCTGGTAGCCGCTGTCGATGGCCTGCGTGGCCGACAGGGCGGCGACGACCGTCTTGCCGCTGCCGACGTCGCCCTGCAGCAGCCGCTGCATCGGATACGGCTGGCGCAGGTCGGCGCGGATTTCCTCGAGCACGCGCGCCTGCGCGCCCGTCAGCTTGAAGGGCAGGGCGGCGCCGAAGGCTTCCGACAGGGTGCCGACGATGGGCAAGGAGGCGGCGCCTTTCGAGCGGCGCGCGCGCTGGGCGCGTTTCAGCGACAGCTGCTGCGCCAGCAGTTCATCGAACTTCATGCGCACCCAGGCCGGGTGCGAGCGGTCGGAAAGCGCGCTTTCGTCGATTTCCTGGGGCGGATAGTGCAGCAGGCGCACGGCCGCCTGAAACGGCGACAAGCGCATGTCGCGCAGCAGCTGGTCCGGCAAGGTGTCCTGCCAGTCAATGCGGCGCATGGCGTCGGCGATCTCGCGCCGCAGCACGTGCTGCGACAGGCCCTCGCCGGATGGGTACACGGGGGTCAGGGCCGTGGGCAGCGGCGCGCCCTCGTTCACCACCTTGTACGTCGGGTGCACCATCTCGGCGCCAAAAAAGCCATGTTTGAGTTCGCCCCGGGCGCGCACGCGCGTGCCCTCGGCCAGCTGCTTGACCTGGCTGCCGTAGAAATTCATGAAGCGCAGCAGCAGATCGCCCGTCTCGTCGGCCAGCGTCACCAGCAGCTGCTTGCGCGGCTTGAAGCTGACTTCGCACTTGGTGACGACGCCTTCGACCTGCCACGACTCGCCGCCGCGCAGGCAGGCGTCGCGTATCGTGTACACCTTGGTCTCGTCTTCGTAGCGCATCGGCAGGTGCAGCACCAGGTCCATATCGGTGCGCAAGCCCAGTCTGGCCAGCTTGCTTTCCGTGCTGACCACTTTTTTGGCGGCTTTCGGCTTCGCAACAGGCTTGGCGGTGGGAGGAAGATCGGGCTTGGAATCGGGCATATGCAAGGTTTTGATGCCGTTAGCGTAAAATAGAGGGTTGGCCGGCACATCCTGTGCTTGCCGCAGTCATATATTCATTGCGGCGGATCATTGTAATGCCTGTATAGGCGCACAGTATAGTGCCAGATGCCCAGTTACGCATTCCTAATCATTTTTGACGTACTTTTGAAGCCATGTATTCGCTTTCCGATTTCGATTTTAATTTGCCGCAAGAAAATATTGCGCAAACACCATTGGCCGAGCGCAGCGCGTCGCGCCTGTTGCAGCTGGACGGCGACACCCTGGTCGACCGCCAGTTTTCTGACATCGTCGGACAACTAGCCGCGGGCGACCTGCTGGTGATGAACGACACGCGCGTGCTGAAAGCGCGCTTCTTCGGCGTCAAGGAAAGCGGCGGCAAGATCGAGGCGCTGGTCGAGCGCGTCCTGGACGACCGCACGGTGCTGGCCCAGGTGCGCGCCTCGAAATCGCCGCCGCCCGGTTGCCGCATCCGCCTGGCCGACGCCTTCGACGTGACGGTCGGCCAGCGCGCCGGCGAATTTTTCACATTGCACTTCGAGGCCGACGTGTTCGAGCTGATCGAGGCGCATGGCCGCTTGCCGCTGCCGCCTTACATCGAACACGATGCGGATGCATTCGATGAAACGCGCTACCAGACCGTCTTCAACAAGGTGCCGGGCGCTGTCGCCGCGCCGACGGCGGGCCTGCATTTCGACCAGGCCCTGCTCGATCAACTGAAGGCCAAGGGCGTCAACTTTGCCTATGTCACCCTGCACGTGGGCGCCGGCACCTTCCAGCCCGTCCGCACGGAAGTGCTGGCCGAGCACAAGATGCATACCGAGTGGTACACCATGCCGCAGGAAACCGTCGACGCCGTGCGCGCCGCGCAGCAGGCCGGGCGCGACGTGGTCGCTGTCGGCACAACCAGCCTGCGGGCGCTGGAATCGGCCTCGCAAAGCGGCCAGCTGCTTGCTGGCAGCGCCGATACGGCCCTGTTTATCACGCCCGGCTATGCCTTTAAAACGGTGACGCGCCTGATCACCAACTTCCATTTGCCGAAGTCGACCCTGCTGATGCTGGTGTCGGCCTTTGCCGGCTATGCGCCGATCCGCCGCGCCTACGCGCATGCGATCGCGCAGAACTACCGTTTCTTCAGCTATGGCGACGCGATGCTGCTGACCACGCAATCGCGCGCCCCGTTGAACCTTACCCATCCCGTGAAAGAATAAGAATGCTGGAATTTACCCTTCTCAAGACCGACACGAGCGGCCTGACCAAGGCACGCCGCGGCACCTTGAAACTCAACCATGGCGTCGTGCAGACGCCGATCTTCATGCCAGTGGGCACTTACGGCTCCGTGAAAGCCATGTCGCCGCTGGAACTCAACGAGATCGACGCACAGATTATCCTGGGCAACACGTTTCATCTGTGGTTGCGTCCGGGCAACACTGTCATGGAGAAATTCGGCGGCTTGCACGGTTTCATGGGCTGGAACAAGCCGATTTTGACGGATTCGGGTGGTTTCCAGGTGTTTTCGCTGGGCGCCATGCGCAAGATCACGGAAGAGGGCGTGCATTTCAATTCGCCCATCAACGGCGATAAACTGTTCCTGTCGCCGGAAGTGTCGATGCAGGTGCAGCGCGTCTTGAATTCCGACATCGTCATGCAGTTCGACGAATGCACGCCGTACGAGATCCAGGGCCGTCCGGCCACCATCGAGGAAGCGGCCAAGTCGATGCGCATGTCGCTGCGCTGGGCGCAGCGCTCGAAGGACGAGTTCCACCGTGGCGAAAACCCGAATGCGCTGTTCGGCATTGTGCAGGGCGGCATGTTCGAGATGCTGCGCGACGAGTCGCTGGCCAAGCTCGAAGAAATCGACTTCCCCGGCATCGCCATCGGCGGCCTGTCCGTCGGCGAGCCGAAGGAAGACATGATGCGCATGCTGGCCCACGTGGGTCCGCGCCTGCCGGCCAACAAGCCGCATTACCTGATGGGCGTGGGCACGCCGGAAGACCTGGTGGCGGGCGTATCGAACGGCATCGACATGTTCGACTGCGTCATGCCGACGCGTAACGCCCGCAACGGCTGGCTGTTTACCCGTTTCGGCGACATCAAGATCAAGAATGCCAAGTACAAGGAAGACCAGGCGCCGCTGGACGAGACCTGCAGCTGCTACGCCTGCCGCAACTTCTCGCGCGCCTATCTGCACCATTTGCACCGCTCCAAGGAAATCCTCGGCGCGCGCCTGAACACCATCCACAACCTGCATTACTACCTGGACCTGATGCGCCAGATGCGTGAAGCGCTGGACGAGGACCGTTTCCACGCGTTTACGCTGCAATTTCACGCCGAACGGGCGCGGGGTGCTTAAGAAAAGCTTAGGACGAGGCGCACGGGCGTCTTGTCCCGAGGATTTCTTGATAGATGCTTGGAGCAGGCGATAAAGCATTGCATAATGCCTTTTTAGCCCCATTTGAAGCTGCCATGCCTGCAATTGGGGGCTTGGCGTATTGCCAATGCTAGAATACAGCGCTATTTTTTCAAACTGATTAGAACTGGAGTCACCGTGTTTTTCATTTCCAACGCTTATGCGCAAGCCCCTGCCGATGCCCTGGGTTTCGGCGGCAACCTGACCAGCTTCCTGCCGCTGGTACTGATGTTCGTGGTCATGTATTTCCTGATGATCCGCCCACAGCAAAAACGCGCCAAAGAACAACGGGCGATGATGGATGCGCTGACCAAAGGTGACGAAGTCGTGACCGCTGGCGGCATGCTGGGCCGTGTATCCAAGGTAGTGGACGCTTACGTCACCATCGAAGTGGCGACCGGCACCGAAATCACGGTGCAAAAGAGCGCCATCACCACCTTGCTGCCTAAAGGCACCCTGAAGGCGCTGTAATTCCTCGCTGTCATTGCTTCGGCAATGATTCACCGGGGCGGCTACCCGCCGCCCCTCGCGACGCCTCCGACGCTCAACACTGAACGCTGAATCAATATGAATCGCTACCCTGCCTGGAAATACATCATCATTGCCGTCGCCTTATTGCTGGGCGCACTCTACACGGCGCCCAATTATTTCGGTGAATCACCGGCGCTGCAAGTAACCAGCGGCAAGTCGACCGTCAAAGTGACGGGCGAACTGATGACGCAAGTCGAGCAAATATTGACGAAAGAGAACGTCAAGTCGGAAGGTGTCACCATGGATGGCGCCGGCAACCTCGCCTCCGTGCGCGTGCGTTTTGCCGATCCCGATACCCAGTTCAAGGCAAAACTGGTGCTGGAAAAGGATCTGAATACGGATGCCAGCGACCCTGCCTACATCGTGACGGTCAATCTGCAAGCCAATACGCCGATGTGGATGCAGAAATTGCATGCCTTGCCCATGTTCCTGGGCCTGGACTTGCGCGGTGGCGTGCACTTCCTGATGCAGGTCGATGCGAAAGCCGTACTCAACAAGAAAGTCCAGGGCGTGCAGTCCGCCGCGCGTAGCGTGTTGCGCGACAAAAATATTCGCCACGCCGGCATCGAGCGCGTGGGCGACAGCGTGCAGATCAACTTCCGCGACGCGGAAACGCGCCTGAAGGCAAAAAATGTGTTGTCCGACCAGATGTCGGAACTGGCCTTTGCCGATGCGGGCGAAGGCAGCGATTTGAAACTGAACATCACCCTGAAGCCGGCGGCCCTGAAGGCCACCATTGACGAAGGCGTGAAGCAAAATATTTCCACCCTGTCCAAGCGCGTCAACGAGCTGGGCGTGGCCGAGCCGCTGATCCAGCAGCAAGGTCCCGACCGTATCGTGGTGCAACTGCCTGGCGTGCAGGACGTGGCCCGCGCGAAAGCCATCATCGGCCGCACGGCGACCCTGGAAGTGCGCCTGGTCGACGAAACCATCGTGCCCGGCACCGAACTGTCCAGCGCCATTCCGTTCAACTCGGAATTGTTCACCGTCGGCAAGGGCGTGCCTGTCGTGCTGGCGAAAGACGTGATCCTGACGGGCGACTATATCTCCAGCGCCACGGCCAGCTTCGATCAGAACCAGCAGGCGGCCGTGTCGATCGACCTGAACGGCGACGGCGGACGCAAGATGCGCGAAGCGACGCGCGAACGCGTGGGCAAGCGCATGGCCATCGTGCTGTTTGAAAAGGGCAAGCCGGAAGTGCTGTCGGTTGCGACCATCCAGCAGGAACTCGGTTCGCGCTTCCAGATCACCGGCATGGGCGGCGCGGAAAACGCGAATGAACTGGCGCTGCTGCTGCGCTCGGGCGCCCTGTCGGCGCCGATGACAGTCATCGAAGAACGCACGATCGGACCGCAGCTGGGCGCGGAAAACATCGCCAAGGGCTTCCACTCGACCTTGTACGGCTTCATCGCCATCGCCATCTTCATGATCGCCTACTACATGCTGTTCGGCGCCTTCAGCGTGCTGGCCCTGGCCACCAACCTGTTGTTGCTGGTCGGCTTGCTGTCGATGATTCAGGTGACCTTGACCTTGCCAGGTATCGCCGCTATCGCGCTGGCGCTGGGCATGGCGATTGACGCCAACGTGCTGATCAATGAACGTATCCGCGAAGAGCTACGTGCCGGCAATACGCCGCAAGCGGCGATCGCTGCCGGCTTCGACCGCGCCTGGGCGACGATTCTGGACTCGAACGTGACCACCCTGATCGTCGGCCTGGCGCTGCTGGCCTTTGGCAGCGGTCCCGTGCGCGGCTTCGCTGTCGTGCATTGCCTGGGTATCCTGACCTCAATGTTCTCCTCCGTCTTCGTGTCGCGCGGCGTGGTCAACCTCTGGTACGGCCGCAAGAAAAAGCTGACGACCTTGTCGATCGGCACGGTGTGGGTGCCGGGCGCCAGCAAATAAGCGACGGCCCCGACTCACCCAATAGCGTCAACAGCGATCGCGTCCGGTGGCCCAGCCGCCGGACGCACAGAATAGAACTCAGAGGATTTCATGGAATTTTTCCGGATCAAAAAAGATATTCCCTTCATGCGCCATGCGTTGATTTTCAACGTCATTTCGGCCGTGACCTTCCTTGCCGCCGTCTTCTTCCTGGTGCACAAGGGCTTGCACCTGTCCGTGGAATTCAAGGGCGGCACCCTGATGGAGGTGAAATACCCCAAGGCGGCCAATCTTGAAGGCATACGCGGCACCCTGATCGCCATGGGCTATGAAGAGCCGGGCGTGACCAGTTTCGACACGGCGCGCGATGTGATGATCCGCCTGCCGGTGGAAAAGGGCGTCAGCGCCGCGAACACCTCGCAGCGCGTGTTTGAAGCGTTGTGCAAGGCCGAGCAAGGCACGACCAAGGCCATCGACACCGTTACCGCCAAGGGCGAACATGTGCTCAAGAGCGCCTGCATGGATGCTGCCGGCAGCGAAGCGGTGGTCCTGCAGAAAGTCGAATTCGTCGGCCCGCAAGTGGGCGAGGAGCTGGCGCAGAACGGTTTGAATGCGCTGGTGGTGGTGATTATCGGCGTGATGATTTACCTGGCCGTGCGCTTTGAATGGAAATACGCTGTCTCGGCCATTATCGCCAACTTGCATGACGTGGTGATCATCCTGGGCTTCTTCGCCTTCTTCGAGTGGGAATTCTCGCTGACCGTACTGGCGGCCATCCTGGCGGTGCTGGGCTATTCGGTTAATGAATCGGTGGTGATTTTTGACCGTATCCGCGAAAACTTCCGCAAGCAGCGCAAGGCTTCCGTGCATGAAGTGATCGACAACGCGATCACCAGCACCATTTCGCGTACCATCATCACCCACGGCTCGACCCAGATGATGGTGCTGTCGATGCTGGTCTTCGGCGGCCAGACCCTGCACCATTTCGCCCTGGCGCTGACCATCGGTATCTGCTTCGGTATTTATTCGTCCGTGTTCGTCGCGGCCTCCATCGCCATGTGGCTGGGCGTCAAGCGCGAAGACTTGATCAAGCCGGTCAAGGAAAAAGACGAAACCGACGGCGCCGTGGTGTAAGCGCAGGTCTTTTGCAGGTTGAATGAAGAACGACCACCGTTTGCGGTGGTCGTTTTTTTTTGTAATGGATGATGATGAAGCGTTTTTTATGGGTAGGTGTGATGGCCGGCGTGACGGCGCTGGCCGGCGCGGCCGATTTCAGCCGTGTCGACGCCGGCAGCATCGCCATGCGCGGCGCGATTGCCGATGGCGATGCGGACCGGCTGCGCCAGTTGTACACGCACGAGACGACCTTGTTGCGCATCAATAGTGACGGCGGCGAGCCGCTGGCGGCGATGCAGCTGGGACGCCTGGTGCGCCAGCTACGGCTTGATCTCGCCATCGACACGGTGTGCGCGGGCAGCTGCGCCCTGTATGTCTTCCCGGCAGCTTACCGCAAGCACATTCCCGCAGACGCCGTGCTGGCGCTGCAGGAATCGGCTTTTCTGCGCGCGCAGGCGAGACCGGCACAGATGCGCCGCACCCTGGTTGACGCGGGCGTGGCGGCCCAGGACCTGAACCGCGAGACGCAAGCGCTGGCCGCGCGGCTGGCCGGCGTGGCAGTGCAGGAAGCGGCGTTTGCCGCGGAGCTGGGCATCGCGCCCGCCTTCTATCGCGACTTCCGGCAGGTCGCCGCACTGGCGGACGTCGTGCGGCAGCGCTTTCCTGACCAGGATGCCGCCGTCTACTGGTGGCCGGCCGCCGCCCGCCTGCAGCGCTGCTACGGCATCGCGGGCGTGGAAGAGGGGGCGCGCGCGGCGCGCCTGGCGCCTGACGACTACCTGTATGTGCCAGCCCTGTCTGCCCTCGTCATGGGCGACCACGCTCTGCAGGGCTGTCCATGAGCCGCAGCGGCCGCCTTTTCCTGCTGATGGACGCCATGCGGGCCAGGCGCGTGCCCGTCACGGCGGCCCAGCTGGCGCAGCAACTGGGTGTATCCGAGCGTACGATTTACCGCGATATCCAGACCCTGGCCGAACTGGGCGCGCCATTGCAGGGCGAGGCCGGCATCGGCTATGTGCTGCGCCGCGGCGCCTTCCTGCCGCCGCTGATGTTCGGACCCGATGAACTGGAGGCGCTCGTGCTGGGCGCGCGCTGGGTGCGCCGGCAGGGCGATGCCGGCCTGGCGCAGGCGGCCAGCAATGCCCTGGCGAAGATCGCCGCCGCCTCGCCGCGCGACTTGCGCGACAACATGGCCGACACCAGCCTGTGGGTGCCGCTGGGGCGTCCCGCCGATGGCACGCAGCCGGCCGACCGCTATGTGCAGCCGGTGCGCGAGGCCATCCGCTATGAGCAGAAAATCACGCTCGGTTACCAGGATGAGCACGGCAGTGCGACGCAACGCACGGTGTGGCCCTTTGCCCTGGCCTTTTTTGAGGGCAAGCGCCTGCTGGCCGCCTGGTGCGAGCTGCGCGGCGACTACCGGCATTTCCGCATCGACCGCATCGCCAGCGTGGCACCGCATGCCGAACGTTATCCCACGCGGCGCCACGTGCTGCTGGACGCCTGGCGCAAGGCGCACGATATTGATCCTGAAAGCTAGCGCGCCGGAAGCGCAGCCACGCTCCTGACAAAAACTGTCAGTGATGGCTCGTACGATGGTGGCTTCTTCACTCACCGGAGCCATCTATCATGCGCCTGTACCACCACCCCATGTCCTCGAATGCCCGCCGTGCCCTGATGACGGCGATCCACCTTGATTTGCCGCTGGAACTGGCGGAAGTCGACCTGATGAATGCGGACGACCGCCGCCGCCTGGCCGAGCTGAACCCGAACGGCAAGGTGCCGGTGCTGGCCGATGGCGATTTCCTGCTGTGGGAGTCGTGCGCCATCATGCAATATCTGGCGGAACAGGTGCCAGGCCAGACGCTTTATCCGCAGGCGCCGCAAGCTCGTGCCGACGTCAACCGCTGGCTGTTCTGGGCCGCGCAACATTTCGCGCCTGCCATCAGCGTGCTGACCTGGGAGCATGCATGGAAGGGCATCACGGGCGGCGGCCCGGCGGACCCGCTGGAGGTGGCGCGCGGCGAGCGCGACCTGGCTGAATGCGCCGTCGTGCTCGATGCCTACCTGGCCGGGCGCAGCTGGCTCAGCGGCGAGGCGCTGACCCTGGCCGATTTCGCCGTGGCCGCGCCGCTGATGTACAGCGAGCGCGTGCAACTGCCGCTGGGGCAGTACGCCAACATCCAGGCCTGGTTTGCGCGCGTGCGGCAGTTGCGTGCCTGGCAGGAAACGGAAGTGACGCTGATAGGAGAATAAATGTGGCTGCTAAGTGAGCCAGCGCACGGAGCCGGCACGGCGGCGCGGCATAAGATAGGGCTGTCTCTTTCAGGACATCCCTAGCTTTGGACTTTACCCGCTTTCGAGCGGGTTTTTTTTGCCTTGTGTTTGGCTGGAGCTTGAAAAGTTGACAAGTGCGCCGCATGTGGACCGTATTCTCTTTTCAGGAAAATCCGCCATGTTCATGCCGCGCCATCCGAAGCCGCTGTTACGTACCCGGGCTGTTGCCATGCAAGTCGTCAAGCAGGAGCAAACGAGCAAGGCCGTGGACAAGCATGTGCTGATCGTCGAGACAGCCAAGCCGGTGGCGCCGCCACCGGCCAGCAAGAAACGCTAGTGCACCAGCACCTTCAGCAGCGACTGCACTTCGTCGTCCGATTCGGCGAGGATGTTCGACAGGGTCATGTCGTCGCCGATCACGCAGTCGATGCTGCGGGCGGCGCGGGCGGCCCGGACGGCGATGGCGGCCGGGCTTTCGTTGAGCGGTGACGCCACTGGCGCCAAATCGTTCGCCAGCAACAGGGTGTCGCCCAGCGATTCGGGCGGGATGGCGCGCAAGCCCTCCCACAGGGAATCGATGGCGTGCATCACGGCTTCCGGTACCTTGAGTTTGGTCAACACGCCGTGGCCGATGGCCTGCTCGCCATGTTCGATCCAGTCCTGCGGTTCGCCGTCGAGAATGCCGGGAAATTCGGCCGCGCGCGACAGCAGATAAAAACCGCCCACTTCGTGCACGATGCCGGCAAACAGGGCCGTATCGGGATCGACCTTGGTGACGCGGCGGGCCAGCACCTGCGACAGTGCCGCCACATGGGCCGTATGCTCCCACAGCTGGGTGGCTTTGGCTTGCAGGACGGGATCGGTAATCGTGCTGCCCAGCTGGCGTACGATCAGCGAGGCCACCACGGACTGCAGGGTGCGCACGCCAAGGCGCTGCACGGCATTGCGCACGCTGGTGATCTCGTTGCCGGAACGGTTGAAGGCCGCGGAATTGGCGATGGCCACCGTGCGCGCGGCCAGCAGCGGGTCTGCCTGCACCAGCTTGGCGGCCGCTTCAATATGGCAGTCGGGATCGGCCAGCGCCTGCTGCAGCTTGAGCGAAGCGTCCACATTGGCGGGGAAGGTCAGCTCGCCACGAGCGGCTTGTGCGGCGATGCTTTTAAAGGCGTCGAGTCTGTTCATTGAAAAAATTATACTCGCAATATTTCCGTGTGGAACTTTTTAGCCGTGATCTTTTCGCAAACAGCCTGGCAAAAGGCAAGCAAAGCCCCCGTAAACGGCAAAAGGCATGCCACTGGATCAGCGGCATGCCTTTTCTAACGACAACGATCGTCAAAGCGCTGGACAGGGCCACCGCGCAGCAGGTCTTGTTATGCGTTGTTACAGGGATTCGCTGAAGATGGCATCGCAGCCCTCGACCAGCTCGTCGCTGTCTTCCAGCTCATCCGTCAGGCCCAGGTCGAACAATTCCTCGACGGCGTTCATGAAGCTGTTGTGCTTGGTCGCGCCGATCAGGCGGTAGATTTCGCCGTCTTCATTGCGCACGCCGATGATCAGCTTTTCCTGGCGTACCAGTTCTGGCGTGCTGGCGTTGAGCAACAAGTTGCCGATGATGTGTTTATCGAAATGAGCGGGCTTTTTGCCTTCGAGCAGTGTGGTTTTCAACTTGTTTTCCTTTGTCTTGTTTGAATCTGATGTTTGCGTGATGAATTGTCAGCCTTGGCCATTGGCAATGGCCTGCTTCAGGCCCGCCAGGGTCGTTTCCAGACGAATAAAATCGTCTTCGGTATAGTCGGCAAACAAGTGCTGCCCTTGTCTGGTCAGCTTGGGAAATACGTCATGGAACACTTGCTCTCCCTCGCAGCTCAGGCGTACGAAGTAGGAACGCTTGTCGCGCGTACAACGTTCGCGTATTACCAGACCTTTTTGTTCCAGCCGGTCCACGACGCCTGTCAGGGTGCCCTTGGTAATCAGGGTTTTTTGCCCCAGTTCCTTGTAGGACATGCCACAGGTGTTGCCGAGCGTGGCAATGATGTCGAATTGCGCATGCGTCAAGCCGTACTGGCGCACGAAGTCGCCGGAAAACCGCTCGAAGCCCTGCATGCATTCGGCCAGCAGCCGGATACTTTTTAAATATCGTTCACCCATAGGCCATGATTATATCCTTCCGTCCCGCTTTTTTCCGGCGCATCGGGCGGGCGCCTTGCATGGCGGGCGCAGCGCCGTCGAACTCCGGTATGATAGGCGAACTGTAGCCATAGCCCCGATCCCGCCCCGCCGATGTCCCTCGCTAATCTTTCCCGTATCGGCCTCGACAAACCGTTGCGGCTTCTGCTGATCCATGCCGGCGATGCCGAATCGATCACCTGGGCCGGCCTGGTACAGCCTTTGCGCCTGTGCGCGCGGGCGCTGGGGCCCGATGCCCTGCAACTCGATGTGCGCACGCCCGAGCAGGTGGCGCAGCAGGGCGGCAACTGGCATATCGCCCTGCTGGTGGCCGACGAGACGGAGGCGCCGCTGCGTGCCGAGCTGTGCCGGGCCGTGATCGAACGTTGCCGTTCGGCGCCATTCTGGGGGGGCGTAGGCGCGGCCGTGCTGTGGCTGGCCGACGCGGGCGTCATGGACGGCGTGCGCATCGCCCTGCCGTGGGCCTTGTACGCGGACGCCGAGGCGAAGGCCGAGCGCGCCATCCTGACGCCGCATTTGTTCGATATCGATGGTCCCCACATCACGTGTTGCGGTGGCGCGGCCAGCATCGACTTTTCGCTGACCCTGATCGAAACCGTGTTTGGCGCCGACGCGCAGGCGCTCGTCAAGGAAGCGCTGTGCGTGGACAAGGTGCGCGGCAAGGAAGAGCGCCAGCGGGTGGCGCTGCAGGCGCGTTTCGGCGTGCTGCAGCCGAAGCTGTCTGAAGCGGTGACCTTGATGGAAGCCAATATCGAGGAACCGCTGTCGACGGACGATATCGCCAGCCTGGTGGGCCTGTCGCGGCGCCAGCTGGAACGGCTGTTCAAGCAGTACCTGGGCAGCCTGCCGTCGCGCTATTACCTGGAACTGCGGCTGCAACGCTCCAGGCAACTATTGCTTGATACACATTATTCCATCGTGCAAGTGGGGTTGATGTGTGGTTTTTCGTCCGGTTCGCACTTTTCCACGGCCTTCGGTACCCTGTTTGGCAATACGCCCCGCGAAGAGCGGCAGCGCAAGCTCATGCCAGCCCCGTAGGACGCGGCGGCACGGGAATTTTCCTGTGATGAATTGTGAAAATCCTTGTCGCAGATTCAAAAGAGTTTTAGCATCCCGCTTTTTATAATGCTGTACACACGTGGCTGTCGTAGCTGCGGGAGTACCTAACATATTGATGGGGAATGCTATGAATGCCAAGCTTGATTCGACCGTAACCGCTCGCCCAGTCACCCGGGAAACCTTTGACCAGGTCCTGGTTCCTACCTACGCTCCCGCCGCCATGGTGCCGGTGCGTGCCTCCGGACTGGATCTGTGGGACCAGTCCGGCAAGCATTACCTCGATTTCACGTCCGGCATCGCCGTCACCAGCCTGGGGCACTGCAATCCGGCCCTGGTCGACGTGCTGACCAAGCAAATCAATTCCCTGTGGCATTTGGGCAACGGCTACACCAACGAGCCCGTGCTGCGCCTGGCGCTGGCCCTGACGGAAGCGACGTTTGCCGACCGCGCCTTCTTCTGCAACTCCGGCGCGGAAGCCAATGAAGCGGCCCTGAAACTGGCGCGCAAGTATGCGCACACCAAGTTCGGCGCGCACAAGTCGCGCATCATCTCCTGCTTCAGCTCTTTCCACGGCCGCACGCTGTTTACCGTCTCCGTCGGCGGCCAGGCCAAGTACACGGAAGGCTTCGAGCCGCTGCCGCAGGAAATCAACCACATCGCCTACAACGACATCGAAGCGGCGCGCGCCGCCATCGGTGACGACGTGTGCGCCGTGATCGTCGAGCCGGTACAGGGCGAAGGCGGCGTGGTGCCAGGCAATCCGGAATTCCTCAAGGAGCTGCGCGCCCTGTGCGACAAGACAGGCGCCCTGCTGATTTTCGACGAAGTCCAGAGCGGCATGGGCCGCACTGGCGCGTTGTTTGCCTATATGGGCTACGGCGTCACGCCGGATATCCTGACGGCCGCCAAGGCACTGGGCAATGGCTACCCGATCGGCGCCATGCTGACCACCAATGAGCTGGCGCAAACCCTGGCTGTCGGTACCCACGGCACCACCTACGGCGGCAATCCGCTGGCTGCCACCGTGGCCCTGAAAGTGCTGGAAATGATCAACACGCCAGCCTTCCTGGCGCGCGTGAAGGAAGCAAGCGTCAGCACCATCGCCATGCTGCAAGGCCTGATCACGGACTATCCGCAAGTGTTCTCCGTGGTGCGCGGTAGCGGCCTGCTGCTGGGCCTCGTGGTCAGCGACGCCTACAAGGGCCGTGCGAAGGATATCCAGAAGGCGGCAGAAGCGCAGGGCCTGATGGTGCTGATCGCCGGCATGGACGTGGTGCGCCTGGCGCCGGCACTGATCGTCTCGGACGAACAGATCGTCGAAGCGGGCCGCCTGCTGCGCGCCGCCATCGACGGCATGCTCAAGGCCTGAGGCCAGGCCAGCTCCCTGTTTGATCACCGGCCCGCTGCTTTGCTGCGGGCCGGCTTGGTTCTACCCCAGCATCGTCAGCATTGAAGGAGTACCCATGTATGTTGTCCGTCCGGTAGAAATTGCGGATATTGCAGCCCTCGAAGCGCTGGCCGCGGTAACCATGCCGGGTGTCCATACCCTGCCGAAGACGCGCGATAAAATCGCCGCCTCCGTCGAGCGCTCCATCGCCTCGTTTGCCGCCCACGTCGATATCCCCAGCGAAGAGTCATATCTCTTCGTGCTTGAATCCCTGCTCGACAAGAGCATCTTTGGCACGGCCGCCATCTTTGCCTCGGCCGGCTCGAACGGTACCTATTTTTCCTTTCGCAATGACGTCATCCAGCAGGTTTCGCGCGACCTGAACATCAGCCACAGCGTGCATGCGCTGACCCTGTGCTCGGAGCTGACGGCGTACTCGCAACTGTCCGGCTTCTATGTGCGCAACATGGAGCAGGCGGGCCTGGAAGCGGCCCTGCTGTCGCGCGCGCGGCTGCTGTTCGCCGTGCTGGCGCCGCACCGTTTCGGCGACCGCTTCTTCGTGCCGCTGGCCGGCATCACGGACGCCAATGGCCAGTCGCCGTTCTGGGATGCGCTGGGCCGCAAGTTCTTCCAGATGGATTTCCTCGACGCCGAAAAAGTCATTGGCGGCGCGCGCAACCGCACCCTGATCGTCGAGCTGATGCCCCATTACCCCGTGTATGTGCCGCTGTTGCCTGGCGACGCGCAGGCGGCCATGGGCCAGATCCACCCGAGTGGCGAACTGGCGTTCAACCTGCTGACGGAAGAAGGCTTTGAAGCGGACGATTACATCGATATTTTCGATGGTGGCCCGATCCTGCAGGCACACAAGAATTCGCTGCGCTCGTTTACGGGTTCGCTCACGCGCCGCGTGGTTGCGGGCGCCGCGCCCAGCCGTACGGGCCTGAAAGTCAATTACGCGATTGCGTCCGGCGCGGAGCGCAACTTCCGCGCCGTCACCTTCGCCTGCGATGCGCTCGAAGCGCAGGACACCGTCGGCTTGCCGGCCGAGCTGCTCGAAGCGCTGGCCGTGGCCGAAGGCGACAGCGTCATCTGCGTGCGCATTTAACCGAGAGAACCTTATGCTAGTTGTACGCGCCATCAACGCCTCTGACCTGAATGCCCTGTACGGCCTGGCCAGCCAGGTCGGCACCGGCATGACCACCCTCAAGCCCGACATGAAAATGCTGGGCGACCGCCTGGCCATCGCCTGCGCCTCGTTTGCCGAAACCATCCCGCCCGAAAAGCGCGACTACATGTTTGTCATGGAGGATACTGACACGGGCCGCCTGGCTGGCGTATGCGCCATCAAGGGCGCCGTGGGCCTGGAAGAGCCGTTCTATAACTACCGCATCGGCACCCTCGTGCATTCGAGCCGCGAACTCGACGTGTTTACACGCATGGAGACGCTGTACCTGTCGAACGACCTGACGGGCAGCACGGAGCTGTGCTCGCTGTTTCTGCACCCCGATTACCGCAGCGGCAACAACGGCAAGCTGCTGTCGAAAAGCCGGTTTCTGTTCATCGCCCAGTTCCCGCACCTGTTCACGGAAAAGCTGATTGCCGAAATGCGCGGCTACCAGGCGCCGGACGGCAGCTCGCCGTTCTACGAAGGTCTGGGCCGCCATTTCTTCAAGATGGATTTCCATCACGTCGATGATTTGACGAGCCTGGGCAAGAAATCGTTCATCGCCGAACTGATGCCACGCCAGCCCATGTACGTGGCCTACCTGCCCGACGAGGCGCAGGAAGTGATCGGCAAGGTGCATCTGAGCACGGCGCCCGCGCGCCGCCTGCTGGAACAGGAAGGCTTGCACTTCGAAGGCTATGTCGACATTTTCGACGCCGGTCCCGTGCTGCAGGCGCGCGTGTCCGAGCTGCGCGCCATGCGCGACAGCATGCCGGCCGTGCTCGATGCCGAGACTGCGCTGGACGCCGGCGAGGTGGCGCAAGCCGAGCCTTATCTGGTCTCCAACACCGACCTGAAAGATTTCCGCATGATCGTCACCAACGCCAATCCGCATGGCGGAAAAATCGCGCTGGACGACGATGAATTGCATTTGCTGCGTTGCCACAACGGCGACACCGTGCGCACTTTGTCACTCAACCCGAGGAAGCATCCCCATGTCTAATGTGTTTAATTCGTCTACTGCAGCATCGAACTTCATCAATGGCGCCTGGCTGCCAGGTACGGGCCGGGAACGCGTCACCATCGATCCGTCGAACGGCAAGCAGACCTGGGCCAGCCTGGAAGCGACGGAGAAAGAAGTCGAACAAGCCTGCCAGGCCGCCCGCGCGGCTTTCGACGCGTGGGCCGATACGCCCGTCGAAGAGCGCATCGCCATCTGCGTGCGCTTTCGCGAGCTGCTCAAGGAACATGCGGAAGCGCTGGCGCTCTTGATCTCGGAAGAAGTGGGTAAACCATTGTGGGAGTCGCGCACGGAAGTCGCTACCATGGCAAACAAGATCGATATTTCGGTGCAGTCGTACCACGCACGTACCGGCATCACGCAAGGCAAGATCGCCGACGGCGACGCCGTGCTGCGCCACCGCCCGCATGGCGTCTTCGGCGTCTTCGGCCCGTACAATTTCCCCGGTCACCTGCCGAATGGCCACATCGTGCCAGCCCTGATCGCCGGTAACACCATCGTCTTCAAGCCCAGCGAATATGCGCCGCGCACGGCAGTGAAAACCGTGCAGCTGTGGCAGCAGGCGGGCTTGCCGGACGGCGTCGTCAACCTCGTCAACGGCGGGCGCGACACGGGCGTGGCGCTGGGCGCCAATGCGCACCTCGACGGCGTGCTGTTTACGGGTTCCTGCCAGACGGGCATCAGCCTGCACCGCCAGTTCGGCGGCCAGCCGGGCAAGATGCTGGCGCTGGAAATGGGCGGCAACAACGCGCTCGTCGTGTGGGACGTGAAGGACGTGGACGCGGCCGTGCATCACGCGATCTTCTCCGCCTTCGTCTCGGCCGGCCAGCGCTGCACCTGTGCGCGCCGCCTGGTAGTGCAAGATAGCGCAGCGGGGTCTGCCTTCGTGGCGCGCCTGGTGGAAGTGGCGGCGAAACTGGGTATTGGCGCCTCCGACGCCCAGCCGCAGCCGTTCATGGGGCCAGTCGTGTCGAGTGCCGTGGCCGCGCGCCTGGTGCAGGCGCAGGCGGACATGGCCGCCAAGGGCGGCACGACCCTGCTGCAGATGCGCCAGTTGAATCCCGAGGCGGGCTTTGTCACGGCCGGCATCGTCGACGTCACCGATGCCGCCGGCATCCCCGACGAGGAGTGGTTCGGCCCGCTGCTGCAAGTGATCCGCGTGGCCGATTTCGATGCGGCGCTGAAGGTCGCCAACGCCACCGAATTCGGCCTGGCCGCAGCGCTCTTGTCCGACGATCCGGCGCTGTGGCAGCTGTTTCAAACGCGCGCGCGCGCCGGCATCATCAACTGGAACCGTCCGACCACGGGCGCGGCCAGCACGGCGCCGTTCGGCGGCATCGGCAAGTCGGGTAACCACCGGCCGAGCGCCTACTACGCGGCCGACTACTGCGCTTATCCGGTCGCCTCGATCGAGAACAGCGTACTGGAAATGCCGGCCAAGCTGTCGCCCGGCCTGAATTTTTAAGAAGGTTTATCAAGGAATACCCATGCACAGCACGCGCGAATACAACTTTGACGGCCTGGTCGGCCCATCGCATAACTATGCCGGACTCTCGTTCGGCAACGTGGCCTCGTTCAGCAATGTGAAAAGCGCCTCGAATCCGAAGCAGGCTGCCTTGCAGGGCCTGGCCAAGATGCGCGCACTGGCTGCGCGCGGTTTTGCGCAAGCCTTGCTGCCGCCGCAGGACCGTCCGAATTTCCGCCTGCTGCGCTCCATCGGTTTCACGGGCAGCGATGCCGAGGTGCTGGCGCGCGCCTACAAGGAGTCGCCCGTCATCCTGGCCTGCGCGTATTCGGCCTCGCCCATGTGGACGGCGAACGCCGCCACGGTCAGTCCGTCGGCCGACACGCAGGACGGCCGCGTGCACTTCACGGCAGCCAACCTGAATAACAAGCTGCACCGCGCCTTCGAGCACGCGCAGTCGGCGCGCAGCCTGCGCGCCATTTTCAGCGACGACAAGCACTTCGCCGTGCATGACGCGCTGCCGTCCACGCCGGCCTTCGGCGACGAGGGCGCGGCCAATCATACGCGGCTGGGGGCGAGCCACGGCGCGCCATCGGTCGAGATGTTCGTGTATGGCCGGGTGGAGTTCGATCCTTCCGCGCCGTCGCCGAAGCGCTACCCGGCGCGCCAGACCCTGGAAGCGTCGCAAGCCGTGGCGCGCCTGCATGGCCTGGATGCAAAGCGCACCGTGTACGTGCAGCAGAATCCGGAAGTGATCGACCAGGGCGTGTTCCACAACGACGTCATCGCCGTCGGCAACGGCAATGTGCTGTTCTATCACGAACAGGCGTTTGCCGATGAAGAGGCGAGCTTGTCGCAGCTGCGCCGCGCCGTTGCCGGTACGGGTGCCGAACTGCAGGCGCTGCGCGTGGACACGGGCCAGGTGCCAATTACGGATGCCGTCAGCAGTTATCTGTTCAACAGCCAGTTGCTGACGAAGGAGGGCGGCGGCATGGCGCTGGTGATCCCGCAGGAATGCCAGGAAAACCGCGCCGTGTCGCGCTACCTGGAAGGCCTGGTGGCAGGCGCCGGTCCCATCGATGAACTGATCCATTTCGACCTGCGCCAGAGCATGCGCAACGGCGGCGGGCCCGCCTGCCTGCGTTTGCGCGTGGCCCTGACGCAAACCGAGGCGCGCGCCATGCACCAGGGCGTGATCATGACGGAAACGCTGTACCATCGGCTGGTGCAGTGGGTGGAAAAGCACTACCGCGACCATCTGGAGCCGGGCGACCTGGCCGACCCGCAGCTGGCGCTGGAAGTGCATGCAGCGCTTGAAGAATTGACGATCATCCTCAACTTACCTGGATTGTACGACTTGTAGGCGACAGAAAAACACACAGAAAATCCGAGACACACTATCCGCAGTATCGAAAGAATTGGACGGGCGACCCCCGTCTCTTGACACCGCTGCCGCCCAGCCACAAGCCCGAACGACAGCGCTGGACATTCACATTACCGTAATGGAGATGCAAGATGAATCACACGCCACAAGATTTGCGCACACAAACGCTGGAGCTGATCAAGGACAAGGCGGCAGCGTCTGTCGTGCAACTGGTGCAGGCCTGGCTGGACTCGCTCGACGCCGAAGACCTGGCCGATATCGCGCCCGACAGCCTGGCGCCCGTACTGGTCGACGGTTTCACGCAAGCGGCCAAGCGCACTGGCAGCGGTTGCCAGATCGCCACCCTGCGCTATGCGGATGGCCGTGGCGGCATGGCGAGTGCCTTGCTGATCCTGAACGAAGACATGCCATACCTGGTCGACTCCATCGTCATGGCCATGCGCCGCCAGCACCTGGCCGTGCGCGGCGTGATGAATACCGTGCTGCCCGTGCGCCGCGCCGCTGACGGCAGCGTCGACGCGGTGCGCCAGGCTGGCGATCCGCTCGAATCGTATGTGCTGGTGCTGCTCGATGAGGAACTGGCGCCGGAAGCGCTGGCGGCGCTGGTCGGCTCCCTGGACATGGTGGCGCGCGACGCCGCCGTCGTGCGCCGCGACGCCGCTTCCATGAGCGAGCGTTTGGCCGCAGTGGCCACGGCTGCATCGCAGCATGGCGAAGAGGGCGCGGAAGTGGCCGCTTTCCTGGAGTGGGCCCGCAGCGGCGGCTTTGAAGTGTTCGGCTATGCCTACTATCGCGTCAAGCCGGGCGTGCGCGAACTCGAACGCGATATCCCGAGCCGGGTCGGCGTGCTGCAGGATACGGCGCACCCCGTGTACGGCACCTGCCTGGCGAATATCCCGGGCGACTTCGACACCCTGGCCAAGCGCGAATCGGCGCTGTCCATCGTCAAGGCCGACGTGGCAGGCACCCTGCATCGCGACCAGCAGCTCGATTTCATCGGCGTGCGCGACACCGACCCGCAAGGCGCCATCCTGGGCGAACATTGCTTCGTCGGCCTGTTCACCCGCGCCGGCAATTCCACTCCGCTGGCGGCGCTGCCGTTTGCGCGCGGCCGCGTGGCCAAGGTGCTGAGCCTGGCCGGCGTGCGCCAGCAAGGCTTCCGCGCCGAGAAATTCCGTGAAATCCTCGAATCCCTGCCGCGCACCGAAGCGCTGGAAGCGGACCTCGACTGGCTGGCGCAAGTGTGCGGTTCTGTCGTTTCGCTGTACAAGCAGCCGCGCACCAAGGTCTTCGCGCGCCGCGACGTGTACGCGCGCCACCTGAACGTGCTGGTCTACCTGCCGCGCGAGCGTTACAGCGCCAGCGTGGCATCGAGCCTGGCAAAAGCCCTGCAAGCCAGTTCCGGCGCCACGCACGTGAGCACGCAAACACTGGTGGCCGACGGTCCCCTGGCGCGCGTCTACCTGATCGCCCACGCCGCCCGTTACCCGCTGGACCTGGAAACGGATATCGAACAGCCGCTCCTTAGCGTGCTCGATGGCTGGCACAACGGCTTTGCCGCCGTGGCCGACGCCGTGCCCGACGTGGCCCTGCGCGCCAGCCTGCGCAAACTCTGCGCTACTTTACCGCTCGATTACGTGGCCGCCACGGCGCCGGCCGTCGCCTTCCGCGATCTCGACACCATCCTGCGCAACACCGATCCGGCGCACGTGGCCGTGCGCATCGAGACGGGCGCCGTCACCACCATCCGCCTGTATTCGGCCAACAAGGTGCCGCCGCTGTCGACCATCCTGCCAGCCCTGCACAATGCGGGCGTGGCCATCGACCGCGAACAGGCGTATTCGGTTTCTCTGTCCGACGGCACGCGCTATTTTGTCACCAGCCTGACGGTCGATGCTGCCAGCGCGGCGAAACTGGCGCAGCCATCCGTGGTCGCCGTGGCGCAGGAATTGTTTGCCGCCCTGTTCAACGACACGGCCGAAGATGGCCGCCTGAATGGTCTGGTCATCGAAGGCGGCTTGTCGACGCGCGAAGTGCAGCTGGTGCGCGCCTACACCAGCTACTGGCGCCAGACGGGCAGCCGTTTCTCGGTGCGCTACATCGCCGAAAGCCTGCGCAAGCAGCCGGCCCACGTAAAAGCCCTGGTCGAGGCCTTTTTGCAGCGCTTCGATCCGGCGCTGTCCGACGCACAGCACGCGGCCGCCCTGGAGGTGATTTCCACCATCAAGGCCGGCCTGCCGTCGGTGAACCATGCCGATACCGAGGAAATCCTCGGCGCGCTGGCCGACCTGATGAGCGCAACCCTGCGCACCAGCTACTTCCAGAACAATCAACAAGGCGACAAGATCATCTTCAAGTTCGACACCAGCAGCCTGGCGCTGGTGCCGGAGCCGCGTCCGTACCGCGAGATTTTTGTCTTCTCGCGCCGCTTTGAAGGCGTGCACCTGCGCGGTGGCCCCGTCGCCCGTGGCGGCTTGCGCTGGTCCGACCGCATGGAAGACTACCGCACCGAAGTGCTGGGCCTCGTCAAGGCCCAGATGGTCAAGAACGCCGTCATCGTGCCGGCCGGCGCGAAGGGCGGTTTTGTCTGCAAGATGATGCCGAAGGACGCCGTGCGCGAAACCATCGCGGCCGAAGGCGAAGCCGTGTACCGCCTGTTCATTTCCAGCCTGCTGGAAGTGACGGACAACCGCTCGCTGGGCAATATCGTCCCGCCGGTCGATACCGTCTGCTTCGACGACGCCGACCCGTACCTGGTGGTGGCCGCCGACAAGGGCACGGCCACGTTCTCGGACATCGCCAACGGCATCGCCGTGCAGCGCGGCTTCTGGCTCGGCGACGCGTTCGCCTCGGGCGGCTCGAACGGCTACGACCACAAGAAACTGGGCATCACGGCGAAGGGCGCATTCGAAGCCGTGAAACG
The DNA here is from genome assembly GCF_002127585.1 of Janthinobacterium sp. GW458P. Lineage (GTDB taxonomy): Bacteria > Pseudomonadota > Gammaproteobacteria > Burkholderiales > Burkholderiaceae_D > Janthinobacterium. The sequence continues at coordinate 124,317 of NZ_NEGZ01000005.1, read as the reverse complement.
CCATTTCTATGAGATGGACCACGACCTGAACACCACCCCGATCACCATGGTCGGCGTGGGCGACATGTCGGGCGACGTGTTCGGCAATGGCGTATTGCTGTCGCGCCAGCTGAAACTGGTGGCCGCATTTGACCACCGCCACATCTTCCTCGACCCGACACCGGACGTCGCCGTCTCGTTCGAAGAACGCGCGCGCCTGTTCGCCTTGCCGCGCTCCTCGTGGGACGACTATAACAAGGAGCTGATTTCGGCCGGCGGCGGCGTGTATCCGCGTTCAAGCCGCACCATCGAGCTGTCGCCGCAGATCCGCGCCGCGCTCGATATCGCCGAAACCTCGCTGGCGCCGGAAGAACTGATGCACCGCATCCTGAAATCCCCGGTGGACCTGTTCTACAACGGCGGCATCGGCACCTACATCAAGGCCTCGACGGAGACGCACGCGCAGGTGAAGGACCGCGCGAATGACCATATCCGCGTCAATGGCAATGAGCTGCGCGTGAAGGTTGTGGCCGAAGGGGGGAATTTGGGTGCGACCCAGGCCGGCCGCATCGAGTTCGCGCTGACGGGCGGGCGCATCTTCACCGATGCGATCGACAACTCGGCCGGCGTGGATTGCTCGGATCATGAAGTCAACGTGAAAATCTGGCTGGACGTGGAAGTCAATGCGGGCAAGCTGACGGAAGCGGAGCGCAACCGCGAGCTGTATGCGATGACGGACGACGTCGAGCGCCTGGTCTTGCGCGATAACACGCAGCAGACGCATTTGCTGGTGCGCGAGTTGCAGGCGCAAAGCGAGAGCGCCGTGCAGGATGGCTATGCCGCCCTGATCGCCAGCCTGGAAGAAGAGGGCGCCCTGTCGCGCGAACTGGAGCAACTGCCGTCGGTGGCCGAACTGGCGCGCAGGAAGAGCGACGGGCGTGGCCTGACCACGCCGGAACTGGCTGTGGTGATCGCCAACGTGAAGAACCGCTTCAAGCGCATCCTGTCCGCGCTGCCGTTGACGGACGAAACGTGGGCCGAGCCGGTGCTCAAACCCTACTTCCCATCCTTGCTGGTGGCAACCCGTTCGGCGCTCGACCATCCGCTGGCCAATGCCATCCTGGCGACCGTGCTGGCCAATGAAGTGATCAACCGCTGCGGCCCGCTGATGATCCGCAACCTGGCGGCGGAACATGGCGTGGACGAGTCAAGCGTAATCCTGGCCTGGGGCCAGGCCTGGGTGGCGCTGAATCTGGCGCCCGTGTTCGACGCGCTCGATGCGGACGCCTTGACGGTGCCGCGCGCGGTGTCGATCAAGGTCGATGCGCAAACGCGCGTGCTGCAGCAGACGATGATCGCCGGCGTGCTGTCCGTGCCGGCCGAGCAACTGCGCGGTGCGGGACTGGCCGAATTGACGCGCCTGTTTGGCGCGGAATCGAAGCGCGAGCTGCTCAAGGCTGTCGGCATCAAGTCCGAAGCGGCGCTGGTGCCTGGCTTGAGGCCGGCCTTCGTGCTGGCATGGGACGCCGTCGATGCCCTGGAAGTCGTTGCCGGCTTCCTGTTCCCGGCCCTGTCCGTGCCGCGTCCCGCCTCGATGGACCTGGCGGCCTTCCTGCAAGTGGGCCTGGCCTTGCGCATCCAGGCGGGCATCGATACGCTGGAGCGTGGCCTGAAACTGGCCGCGCAAGGCAAGTCGCAGGAACAGTTGCGCAACTACGCGCAGCAAGCGCTGCGCCGCACGCAACAGCGTCTGCTGACGCAGGTGCTGGCGTGCGCCGAGCAAGGCAATGCAGGCCAGGCCGTCGATGCCGTGACGGGCGCGCTGGGTTTGTCGGCCTATGTGGCGGCGACGGAGCTGGAGCAAGCCATGCTGGACGTGTGGACGCTCTCCGAGGCCGTGAATAAAATCACGGCAAAAGCCCCAGCGGAAGCGGCGGTGTAATGACGCAAGATGTAACGCAGGTAGTCACACAGGTAGTGCAGGGCGCTGGCGGCTTGCCGCCGGCCGTGCAGGCGCTGGCGCAGGCCGATTTCAGCGGCGTGGCCCAGCTGTTCGCCAACGCCGGCTTCACGGTGGCCCTGCCGGCGCCCGGCATGCTGCGGATCGTCAAGCCGCAAGCCGATGCGGGCCGCGCCAGCGTGGCCGTCTCGGTGGGCGTGCATGGCGACGAGACAGGGCCGATCGAAGTGCTGGCGCATCTGCTCGACGCGCTGTCGCGCGATGCGTCGGCACTGGCCGTCGACTTGCTCGTTTGCGTGGGCAATGTCGATGCGATCCGGGCCGGCAAGCGTTTCATTGACGCCGACCTCAATCGCATGTTCCGTCCCGTGCGCGGGTCGCTGGCGCAAGCGGCGGAAAGCGCGCGCGCCGATGAAATGATCGCTGCGACCAAGGCGTTCTTTGAAGCGGCGGGCCCCGTGCGCTGGCACCTGGATTTGCACACGGCCATCCGGCCCTCCGTGTATCCCACGTTTGCCATCGTGCCGGACCTCGTTGCCGACGACGCCAAGGCGCAGCTGATAGCCTGGCTGGGCCAGGCGGCCATCGGCGCCATCATCATGAACCCGCAATCGGCCGGCACCTACAGCTACTATTCGGCCGAGCATTTCGGCGCGGCCGCCAGCACGGTGGAACTGGGCCGCGTGGGCACCCTGGGGCAGAACGATTTATCGCTGTTCGACGACGTGTCGCGGGCGCTGGACGGCCTGCTGCGCGGACTGCCTGCGCAAGCCGTCAAGGCGCAACCGCACGTGTTCAAGGTGGCGCAGGAAATCATCAAGCACAGCGATGAATTCCGCATGGCCTTTGACCGTCGCACGCAAAACTTCACGTCTCTGCCGCAGCATGCCGTGATCGCCAGCGATGGCGACCACATCTACACAGTGCAGCACGCGGAAGAACTGGTGGTATTTCCCAACCCGGATGTGCGCGTCGGCTTGCGCGCGGGATTAATGGTGGTGCGCGTTTCCTGATCGTTCAGCCATCACAGCGCATCGGGCGCCAGCCGGGGAAACCCGCCTGGCGCTTTTTTCATAAAAAAATGCCGCACAGAAATAATTATCCATTAAGCAATCAATTGATTTAAAATATTTACCCTTTGCAATTTTTTGGACCGATCATGTTGAAACGCCTGCTGACAGCCTTGCTGTGCCTGACCCTCTCCGGCCTCGCGGCTGCCGCCCCTGCCGATGAGAAAGCAGCCGCCCCGGAAATGACGGCTGAACAGTTTCTCGCCCAGTTGCACCTGCAGCGCGGCAAGATCACCTTGCCTGGCGGCATCGCCACCCTGGATTTGCCCGCGAACTTCCGTTATCTGTCGCCGACGGACGCCGAGCGCGTGCTGGTCGATGCCTGGGGCAATCCACCGGGCATGGTATCGCTGGGCATGATCGTGCCGGCCAAGACCAGCGTGCTCGAGCGCGATAGCTGGGGCGTCATCGTCACGTATGAAAAGGAAGGGCATATCAAGGATGACGATGCGGACAGCATCAAGTACGATGAGTTGCTCAAGGACATGCAGGCATCCGTGCTGGAGAATAACGCGGAGCGCAAGAAGCAGGGCTATCCCGGCATCCATTTGATGGGCTGGGCGGAGAAACCCAGCTATGCCAAGGATACGCACAAGCTGTACTGGGCCAAGGACCTGATGGTCGATGGCGGCGAGCATTCATTGAACTACAACGTGCGCGTGCTGGGCCGCGAAGGCGTGCTGAACCTGAACGCGATCGCCAGCATGCAGCAGATCGCAACGATCAAGAAGGAAATGCAGCAAGTGACGGCGTTCACGGAATTTACCGAGGGTAACCGCTATACGGACTTCGACAGCAAGACGGACAAGGTGGCCGAGTATGGCCTGGCGGCGCTGGTGGCCGGTGGCGTGGCCAGCAAGCTGGGCCTGTTCGGCAAACTGCTGGCGCTGCTGCTGGCCTTCAAGAAAGTGCTGATCCTGGCCGTGGTCGGTGCCGGTGCGGCCATCGTCAAGTTTTTCGGCGGCAAGCGCAAGGAAAAGCCGCTGCCGCAGCCAGAACTGCAGCCGGAACCAGCCGAACAGCCCGGTCATGCGCCGGACGGCAAGGTGAATCTGGAAAAGTAGGATGCATTGAGCCGCTCCGTGCGCTGGCGCACAGGAGTGGCACATAAGCACGCTGCCGGAAGACAGCGCCTCGGGTACACTGGCTCATCGTTCACTATCAGGAGTCCGCCATGTCCGTGTCCATGTACCAGGCAACCATTCCCGTCTTCATCCGCGGCTTGCGGGTCGTCTCGGCCCTGCTGGAAAAAGCGCAAGCCCATGTGGAGGAAGACGGCATCGTGCCCGAGATTTTACTGGGCGCGCAGCTGGCGCCCGACATGCTGGACTTGACGGCGCAGGTGCAGCGCGTCAGCGATACCTCGAAAATGTCGGTCGAGCGCCTGAGCGGCGTGCCGGCGCCGAAGTTCGAGGATAACGAAGCCTCGTTCGAGCAGTTACAGGAGCGTATTGCCAACACCATCGCCTATATCGACAGCGTCAATGCGGGCCAGATGGCAGGCAGCGCACAGAAGGAAATCGTGCTGAACTGGACGGACGAGGGGACAAAATTCTCGGGCGACGATTACTTGCTCAGCTTTGCCTTGCCAAACTTCTATTTCCACGTTTCCATGGTCCACGCCATCCTGCGCAACAATGGCGTGGCCGTGGGCAAGCTCGACTATCTTGGCCCGTACGACTGAGACGGGTTATTGCTGCGGCTGCTGCTGAACCTGGTTCTGCACCGCATTGCCCAGCATGCCGCCGCCGATCACGCCGGCCACCGTCGCCAGCGCCTTGCCGCGGCCGCCGCCGACCTGGTTGCCGATCAAGCCGCCGATGACGGCGCCCGTGCCGATGCCCACGTAGTTCGGCTGTGACGGCGCCGGTGCAGGCACCGGCTGCGGCTGGCGTGCCGGTTCGCGGTAGGCCGTGTCGCGGTAGCCATCGTCATTATAGGCGGGACGCGCCTGCGCCACTTGCGTGTGGTGCACGACGCGCTTGTGCACGACGGGGGCCGGCGCTGGCGCTGGCGCCGCTTGCGCCACCACGGGAGCGGCCACCGGGGCCGCCACGGGCGCCGCCAGGGCTGTCGCGCCCGCCGGCGTCAACGCCGCCACGTCGGCCGGCACGGCGGCTACATTCGCCCGCGAATTGGGCAGGATGCCGGCGATGGACGCCGCGCCGACCAGGCACAGGACCGTCACGGAAATGGCGGCGCCTGCCATCAAGGGGTGGATGCGGCTGGCGGTAGTCGTCGTGTTCATGTGTTCTCCTGGGGTGGTATTACTGGTGTTGTTGATGTGTCCAGATTAGCGGCCGCGCCTGCCCAAGGCTAGCCCTTGCGCTGTATCAAACGTAAGCAGGTGTAAGGCTCCGATCGCCAAAGCGCAGTAGAATCGGTGCTTCCCCTTTTCCGGAGTGCGCCATGAGCCAGTTATTTACGCCGTTTGCGCTGGGCCCCTTGCGGGTGGCCAACCGCATCGCCATCGCGCCCATGTGCCAGTACTCGGCCGACAACGGCAACGCCACCGACTGGCACATGATCCATCTGGGACACCTGGCGCTGTCCGGCGCGGGCCTGCTGATGACGGAAGCGACGGCCGTCTCGCCCGAGGGGCGCATCTCGGCCGACGATCTGGGCCTGTGGTCGGACGCGAATCAAACGGCGCTGGCCAAGGTGGTGCAGGCGATCCGCCGCCACGCGGCTATTCCGCTGGTGGTGCAGCTGGGCCATGCGGGACGCAAGGCGTCGAGCCGCGCGCCCTGGCAGGGCGGCGCCTGCGTGCGCCTGGCCGATGGCGGCTGGCAAACGGTGGCGCCATCGGCCATCGCCCATGCACCGGGCGAAACCGTGCCGCTCGCGCTCGACGAGATGGGGTTGTTGCAAATCAAGGGCGCGTTTGTCGCCGCTGCCCAGCGCGTGCATGCACTGGGCATCGACGGCATCGAACTGCATGCGGCGCACGGCTATCTGCTGCACCAGTTCCTCTCGCCGCTTGCCAACCAGCGCAGCGATGCGTACGGCGGCAGCCTGGACAACCGCATGCGCTTTCCGCTGGAAGTGTATGAAGCCGTGCGCGCCGCCGTGCCCGCCAGCGTGGCGGTGGGCGTGCGCCTTTCCGCCACCGACTGGGTCGAGGGCGGCTGGGAAATCGAACAAAGCGTGCGCTTTGCGCAGGAGCTCAAGCAGCTGGGCACCGATTTCATCCACGTCTCCAGCGGCGGAATCTCTCCGCAGCAGCAGATTCCCGTGGGACCCGGCTACCAGGTGGCGTTTGCCGAGCGTATCAAGCGCGACAGCGGCTTGCCCACCATCAGCGTCGGCTTGATCACGGAAGCGCAGCAGGCCGAAGACATCATCGCGCAGGGCCAGTCCGACATGGTGGCGCTGGCGCGCGCCATCCTGTTCGATCCGCGCTGGCCGTGGCACGCTGCGGCGCAGCTGGGCGCGCAAGTGCAGGCGCCACCGCAGTACTGGCGCTCGCAGCCGCGTGAGTTCAAGAGCCTGTTCGGCGATACGACGCTGGGCCAGCGCTGACAGGTCTGCTCTGCTACACTGACGCTTCTTCATCCATTTCTCCAGGACGCTTCGACATGCGCCATTGATACTGCCGTGCTGTGCACGGCCTTGCCCTTCCCGCCAGCGCACCGTTGCGCCGCGCGGGTTCGCCAGCCTTGCTCAAGGAGTATCCATGCCCGCATTACTGCAACTCGACCGTCTTTCCTTGGTGCTGCCCGATGGCCGCGCCCTGTTTTCCGATTTGCAATTTTCTTTTGCCCCGCAACGTATCGGCCTCGTCGGCGATAACGGCGTGGGCAAGAGTGTGCTCGCGCGCCTGCTGGCAGGCCGGGCGCAGCCGTCTTCTGGCGCCGTGCGCTGCGACGGCAGCGTGCATTACGTGGCGCAGGAGCTCGATCCGGACCGCTATCCCAGCGTGGCGGCGCTTGCCGGCATGGACGACTTGCTGGCCGCGCTGGCGCGCATCGCTGAAGGCAGCGTCGACGAGGCCGACTACGCCCTGGTGGGCGAACGCTGGGATGCCCACGCCCGCCTGCGCCAGGCGCTCGATGCGCTCGATTTGCGTCATGTCGATGCCGGCACGCCAACGGCCAGCCTGAGCGGCGGCGAACGCCAGCGCATCGCCCTGCAGGGCGCCTGGCTGTCGCAGGCGGACTGGCTGGTGCTCGATGAACCGAGCAACCACCTTGATGCGCATCAACGCGCCCGCCTGGTGGCGCAGATGGCGCGCTGGCCGGGCGGCTTGTTGCTGATCAGCCATGACCGCGGCTTGCTGCAGCACGTCGATGCAATCGTCGAGCTGTCGCCGCAGGGCTTGTGCAGCTATGGCGGCAACTACCTGTTTTATGCGCAGCAGCGCGCGCTCGAGCAAGCCGGTTTTGCTGCCGCCCTGCAGGCGGAAAAGGCAGGTGCCCGACGCGAGCAGCGCGAAGCGCAGCAGCAGGCCGAGCGCCAGCAGCGCAGAGTCGGACGCGGCGAGAGGGAAGGGCGCGAAGGCAATCAGAGCAAGCTTCTGCTGGACGCGAAAAAGGAGAAGAGCCAGGATAGCCAGGGCAAGCTGCGCGTGCGCGCGCAGGAAGCGCAGCTGGCGCGCCAGCAACGGGTGCTGGAAGCGAGCGCCCGCTGCGCGCCCGAGACGGAGCGCCTGCTGCTGGCGCCGGACAGCCAGGTGCCCAACGGAAAACTGATCCTTGAGCTGCGCGCCCTGGTCTTGCCGCATGGCCAGGCGCAGCCCCTGGACCTGGTGCTCAGCGGCCCGCGCCGCCTGGCCGTGACGGGCGACAATGGCAGCGGCAAGTCGACGCTGCTGCGCGTGATCGCCGGGCAACTGGCGCCAGCCGGCGGCGAGGTGCTGTGTCCCGCGCGGGTGGTCTGGCTGGACCAGCATGCGGCCGCGCGTGAAGGCGAGCTGAGTGCTGTGCAGCGCGTGCAAAAACGCAACAGTACGCTGGCGGAAGGGGCCTTGCGCACGCGTCTGGCGCTGCTGGGCATCGCCGGCGCGCGCGCCACCATGCCCAGCCACCTGCTCAGCGGCGGCGAGCGCATGAAGGTGGCGCTGGCGGCCGAACTGTACGCGCAGGTGCCGCCGCAACTGCTGCTGCTCGACGAACCCGACAATCATCTGGACCTGGCCAGCCTGCAGGCGCTGGAACAGATGCTGCTGCAATACCTCGGTGCGTTACTTGTGGTATCGCATGACCAGGCATTTCTGGATGGCCTGAACCTTGACCCGGAGGGCTTGACTTTGTATAAAAGACAATCAAGTGAAAAGGATCACGCTCGATGCCTGTAGAGCATGCTTCATGAAACGATGCTGAATTTTGTTCGATTGTCGGTATAATCCACTGAATAACCGGGCCTATTTGTGAACTAAAACTGCTGGTTCACCAATATGATGACGTTTAATCTGGCACTGTTGTCGGTCACTACCGCGCTGCCAGGGCGTCACCTTCCGTGCCCTGCTGCGCATGAATTTTGGTTTCGCTTATATTGTTTTCTTGGAGAAATAGCATGTCGTTTTACGAAAAACTCAAAGCCCTCAACATTGAACTGCCAGTTGTTGCAGCGCCAGCTGCCGCCTATGTAATGCATGCCCGCACCGGCAACACCGTCTTCCTGTCCGGCCACCTGGCCAAGAAGGATGGCAAGGTATGGGTCGGCCAACTGGGCAAGAACGTCACCACGGAAGAAGGCAAGATCGCCGCGCGCGGCATCGCCATCGAACTGATCGCCACCCTGCAGGACGCGTGCGGCGGCGACTTGAGCAAAGTCAAACGCATCGTCAAGGTCATGAGCCTGGTCAACTCCACCGCCGAATTCACGGAACAGCACCTGGTCACCAATGGCGCCTCGGAATTGTTCGTTGAAGTCTTCGGCGACAGCGGCAAGCACGCCCGCTCCGCCTTCGGCGTGGCGCAGATCCCGCTGGGCGCTTGCGTCGAGATCGAGCTGATCGCTGAATTGGCTGCTTAACACCCCCTTAGCTGCAATACGCGCCGGCAATCACTAGCCGGCCAGCCGCATGATCCTCCCCTGCAAGAGCGGAACCGCCACAGGGGGGGCGGGAGCGTGCGGCTATCTAAAAATACGGAGACGAGTAATGAAAACAAGTGAACAAGGCTTGCACCGCGGCCTGGGCGAGCGGCAGATCCGCCTGATGGCGCTGGGCGCCGCGATTGGCGTGGGCCTGTTTCTGGGTTCCGGCAACGCCATCAAGATGGCCGGTCCTGGCATCATGCTGTCGTACATCATCGGTGGCGCCGTCATCTTCATGATCATGCGCGCGCTGGGCGAAATGGCCGTGCATAACCCCGTGGCCGGTTCCTTCAGCCGCTATGCCCAGGATTACCTGGGACCCCTGCAAGGCTATCTGACGGGCTGGAACTACTGGTTCCTGTGGCTGGTCACATGCGTGGCGGAAATTACCGCCGTTGCCATCTACATGGGCATCTGGTTCCCCGACGTGCCGCGCTGGATCTGGGCCCTGGCAGCCCTCGGTTCCATGGGCGCCATTAACCTGCTGGCCGTGAAAGCGTATGGCGAGTTCGAATTCTGGTTTGCCCTGATCAAGGTGGTGACCATCATCCTGATGATCGTCGGCGGCACGGGCATGATCATCTTCGGTCTCGGCAATGGCGGCGTGGCCGTCGGCATCTCGAACCTGTGGACGCATGGCGGTTTCTTCCCGAATGGCGCGCAGGGCGTGCTGATGTCCTTGCAGATGGTGATGTTTGCCTATCTGGGCGTGGAAATGATCGGCCTGACGGCCGGCGAAGCGGCGAACCCGAAGAAATCGATTCCCGACGCCATCAATTCCGTGTTCTGGCGCATCCTGATTTTCTATGTCGGCGCGCTGTTCGTCATCCTGTCGATCTATCCATGGAATGAAATCGGCACCACCGGCAGCCCCTTCGTGATGACGTTCGAACGCCTGGGCATCAAGACGGCCGCCGGCATCATCAACTTCGTCGTGCTGACGGCGGCCTTGTCGTCGTGCAATGGCGGCATCTTCAGCACGGGCCGCATGCTGTACAACCTGGCGCTGCAAGGCCAGGCGCCGAAGGCGTTTGCGGAAACGACGGCCAGCGGCGTGCCGCGCCGCGCCATCCTCGTGTCCGTCGTGGCGCTGCTGCTGGGCGTGCTGCTGAATTACATGGTGCCGGAAAAAGTGTTTATCTGGGTCACCTCGATCTCGACCTTCGGCGCAGTCTGGACCTGGGGCGTGATCCTGGTCACGCAGATCCAGTTCCGCAAGACCTTGACGCCGCTGGAAATCAAGAACCTGGCCTTCCGCATGCCGTTCGCGCCGTATGGTTCTTGGATTTCGCTGGCCTTCCTGGCCCTGGTCATCGGCCTGATGGCGTATTTCCCCGATACGCGCATCGCCCTGATGGTCGGCCCAGCCTGGCTGATCCTGTTGACGGTGCTGTACTACGTGCTGGGCCTGGCGCCAAAGGACAAGCGCGACGACGTGCCGCAAGGCTACGAAGCGGGCTGGCCAGCGGCCGATGCGCCACACGTCAAGAAGTAAACCAGCGTCGTTGAGCTGAATCAAAAGCGCGCCCCTGCCCCTGCAGGGGCGCGCTTTTTCTTTCATAGAGGCAACTTCGTCCGTGCCAGCACTGTTGCGGCTTTGCCGGCGCATGCCTGGCGTTGTTTCCTTGCATCAAAGTTCTGTTTAGCTGAGCCGGTGAAAGCCCTATAATCGCTTAGTTTTGAAAATGGACGCGATCTTTCCGGTTTTTTGCCAGGTAAGTAATCGCCAGGAAATTATTGTGAATTTATAGCAAACAGAAGTGGATGTGATGCAAGGCGCCCGGCGCGACGCAGTGCGAGCACTGCTAGCGATGGGTAACGCAGCAGCGCGCCACTTATGGAAGCTAGAAAACACAAGAATTTATTGGGGGTTACTCAAGGCCGGAGCGCTATTTGTTTTTACTCGTCGTACGAAAATACGTATGCCTCATAAAGGATGTCTAGTGAGCCAAACCCTGGTCCAGAAACTCTGCCGCACCAAGCCGATCGATACCACGGTCGAGTATGGTGAAGGCCTCAGCAGCAGCGGCTTGAGCCGCTCCATCGGCCTGTTTTCCCTCACCATGATCGGCGTCGGCGCCACCATCGGCACGGGCATCTTCTTTACCATGGTCGAAGCCGTGCCCAAGGCGGGCCCATCGGTCATCCTGTCCTTCCTGATCGCCGCCATTACGGCCGGCCTGACAGCCTTGTGCTATGCGGAATTGTCGTTCCGCATACCGGCCTCCGGCTCTTCGTATTCGTTTGCCTACGCCACCGTGGGCGAGTTTCTTGCTTTCATCATGGCGGCCTGTCTGCTGCTCGAATACGGGCTGGCCGGCAGTGCCGTGGCCATCGGCTGGTCGTCCTACCTGAACAATTTCCTGGAAAACGCCTTCGGCTGGCATATTCCGGAAATGCTGCGCACGCCGATGATCGTTTCCGGCCCGCATGGCATGGAGTTTCACGCCGGCCACATCAACTTGCCGCCCATCTTCCTGATCTGCATGTGCGGCTTCTTGCTGTTGCGCGGCGCTAAGGAATCGGCCCTGATGAACGCCATCATGGTCCTGATCAAGCTGGCGATCCTCGTGTTTTTCATCGTCATCGCGTTTTCCGGTTTCAACGCCGACAATTTCTTCCCTTTCTTCAATAGCGACAACAGCAAGGGCTTTGCCGGCATGACGGGCGTCACGGCCGCGGCCGGCACCGTGTTCTTCTCCTTCATCGGCCTCGATACGGTGGCGACGGCCGGCGACGAAGTGAAAAATCCCACGCGCAATGTGCCGCGCGGCATCCTTGGCGCCTTGCTGATCGTCACCGTGTTTTATCTGCTGGTGGCCGTGGCCGCCCTGGGCGCGCAACAGGCGAAACTGTTTGAAGGCCAGGAAGCGGGCCTGGCGGTGATCCTGCAAAACGTCACGGGCAAGACCTGGCCCGCGCTGGTGCTGTCGGCCGGCGCCGTCATTTCCGTCTTCAGCGTAACCCTGGTAACGATCTATGGCCAGACGCGCATCCTGTTCGCCGTCAGCCGCGACGGCCTGATCCCGAAATCGTTCCAGAAGATTCATCCGCGCACCCTGGTGCCTGTCAGCAATACCATCATGGTCTGCCTGGTGGTGGCCGTGGTGGCCGGTTCCGTCGATGCGACTTACTTGTGGGACATGGTCAGCATCGGCACCCTGACAGCCTTCATGGTGGTGTCGATCGCCGTGCCCGTGCTGCGCCACAAGCAGGGCGCGAACCGCATCGAAGGCTTCAGCGTGCCGTTCGGCCCCTACGTGATACCGGGCCTGAGCGTGTTTGCCTGCCTGTACATCATGCGCGACTTGCCGCATACGACGTTTGTCGTGTTCAGCGTGTGGATGGCGGTGACGGTGGCCATTTACTTCCTGTACAGCATGCGCCATTCACACCTGGGCAAGAAGGCCCGCTGATGCAGTCTGTTCCATCCAAAACCGCCGCGCTTGCCGGCGGTTTTTTTTATTTCTAACCGGAATTTACATGATGAAAATAACTGATCTGGCCGCTTGCGGCTTGCTGGCAAGCAGTCTTCTGGGTGCCGCGGCGCAGGCCGCGCCCGCCGGCGACCTGGCCTTGCGCGATTACCGCGCCGTGGCCCTGTCGGGCAATGGCCAGCGCATTGCCGCCATCGAATCGAGCAAGGCCGGTGAGCAGCCGCAGCGTCCGCATGCTGCCATCGTCGTGCGTGACGCCGCCAACGGCGCCATCGTGCAGCAGTTCGACCCGTGCGCCGCGTGTTCCTACGACAAGCCCAGCTGGTCGCCCGATGGCAGGCAGCTGGCCTTTATCGGCTACGACGCCAAGGCGGGCATGGCGCATCTGTACCTGGCCACAATGACACAGGCGCAGGCGCGCGTGTTGACCAGTATCAAAGGCGTGGCCAGCACGGCGCGCTGGTCGCCCGATGGCCTGCAACTGGGCCTGTTGGCCACGGTGGGGGCGCGCAAGCTGGCCGGCGCCGTCGAGGCGGGCGCGAGGCAGGTGGGCGAAGTGGGCAGCGATGATGATGCCCAGCGCATCGCCGTCGTGCCTGCCAGTGGGGGCGAGCCGCGTTTGCTGTCGCCCGCCGACACCTATGTGTATGAATACAACTGGACGCCCGATGGCCGCGGCTTTGTTGCCACCAGCGCGCAAGGCAATGGCGACAGCAACTGGTGGGTTGCCAAGCTCAGCCATATTGACGGGAACACGGGCGCCCTGCGCGTGATCGCCGCGCCGGCCATGCAGCTGAACCTGCCGTCCGTCTCGCCGGATGGCAAGACGGTGGCCTTCATCGGCGGCCTGATGAGCGATTTCGGCTCCATCGGCGGCGATATTTATACCGTGCCGCTGGCCGGCGGCATGCCGCGCAATCTCACGCCAGACTACCGCGGCACCTTCAATGGCGTCGTCTGGCGCGGCGCCGGCTTGCTGGCAACGGCCCTGATCGACTCGCAGCTGGCGCTGGTGCCTGTCGACGCGCAGAGCGGCCCTGCCCAGCCCGTGCTGCTTGGTGAACTGAGCAGCAGTGGCAGCGATGGCCGCCTGTCGTTCAGCGCCGATGGCAGGCAGGCAGCGGCCGCGCAGGAAGATTTTGCGCACGCCAGCTATTTGGTGGCCGGACCTTTGCGCCAGCTCAAGAAAATAACGCGCGACAATGACGGCTCCATGCCCCAGCTGACGGTGCAGAACGTGGGCTGGAACAACGAGCAATACAAGGTGCAAGGCTGGCTGCTGGGGCCGTTGAAGACGGAGGCCGGCAAGCGCTATCCGATGGTCGTCAACGTGCATGGCGGGCCCGGCGCTGCCGCCTCGCCCCGTTACGTGGCGGCGAGCACCCTGATCCACGAATTGACGCAAAAAGGCTATTTCGTCTTCCTGCCCAATCCGCGCGGCAGCTTTGGCCAGGGCCAGGCATTTACGCGCGCCAACATGGCCGACTTTGGCGGCGGCGACTGGCGCGACATTCTCACCGGCATCGATGCCGCGCAAAAAGTGGCGCCCATCGACGGCCAGCGCCTGGGCCTGATCGGCCATTCGTATGGCGGCTTCATGACCATGTGGGGCGTCACGCACAGCGACCGTTTCAAGGCGGCCGTGGCGGGCGCGGGCGTGTCGAACTGGATCAGTTATTACGGCCAGAACGGCATCAACCAGTGGATGATTCCCTTCTTCGGCGCCTCCGCGTATGACAATCCGGACGTCTACCGCCGTGCCTCGCCCATTGAATCGATCAAGGCGGCGAAGACGCCGACCCTGATCTATGTGGGCGAGCGCGACGTGGAAACGCCGGCCGCCCAGTCGCTGGAATTCTGGCACGGCTTGCGCGCCATGGGCGTGCCGTCCAGCCTGTTCATTTACGACGGCGAAGGCCATTCCTTCCGCAAGCCCGAGCACCAGCGCGACTTGCAGAAGCGCACCATTGGCTGGTTTGAACGTTATCTGAAATAAATCGCTGGTGTTTAGCGTGGCGACACGATATGCACGATCGCCGCGCTATGCACCACGATCTTGTCGGCATCTGCCTGCAACAATCGGATGCGGCGCTGCACCAGCGGCCAGCCCGACCAGGCCACGTCGCTGACGGGCGGCGCCGGCGGCGTGGGCAGGGGCGCGCTGATGGCCGCCTTGTCGTCGAGCTGGTCAAGCGCACGCGACAGTGTCAAACACACTTGCGTGTGGCTGTGGCTGAGCAAGGCATTGACGGGCGCGACGGGCAGCTGGCTGGCATGGCGCCCCAGGATGGAGCGCAGCGCCGCCACGTGGGCCACCAGCAGGTAATTTTGTACGATGAACAGATTGATGTCTTCCACGGCCCGCTGCTTGCTGGCCGGTTCATCGAGCATGCGCACCAGCGCCGAGCTGAGCGCGGCCAGGCTGTCCATCAGGCGCTTGCGTTCGATGCGGTAGGCAAAATCATCGAAGCATTTCCCCTGCAGCAACTCGAAGCTGGCTTGCATGTACGACAGGTTGACGTTGAGCACCTGGCGCACCAGCCGCGGCAAGCTCTGGTATTCCCAATTGGCCAGCACAAAGCTGAACACGGTGGCCACCGCCGCGCCGATCAGGGTGTCGATCAGGCGCTCGCTGACGAGGTTCGGGTTGCTGGGCGCCACCAGATGCATCTGCAACAGTATCATCAGGCTCACGGCGATGGCCGTGTAGCGGTAGCGCAGATAAATGAAGGTGGGCGTGGCCACGATGGAGAGGAACAAAATGGCCATCAGCACGATATTGCTGTGCACGAAGCGGATCACGATGGCCGTGATCACGCAGCCGATGATGGTGCCGATGATGCGGTCGGCACGGCGCTGGCGCGTCATGCTGAACGTGGGGCGCAGGATGATGACGATAGTCAGGACGATCCAGTAGCTGTGGGCCGCATACGGCAGCCAGTGGCCGATCAGCAATCCCACCGAGATGGCCATCGATACGCGCAGCGCGAAGCGGAAGACGGGCGATTCCAGACGCAGGTTAGACAGCAGGGTCTTCAGTTCGTATTTCTGCTGCGACAGGAAGGGCGCCATGTCCGCGCCGCTCCAGAACGGCACGTTGTCGTAGACTTTTTGCGTGGCCAGGTGTAACTCCGTGATCATTTTTAAGATGGCACGGATCTTGTTGCGTTGCGCGCGCAGGGTGGCCAGCGCTTCCTGTGCGGTGTCGCCTTGCGCCTGCAGGCGGGCGATTTCCGCTTCGATGTCGGCCCATTCCTTGTCGTAGCTGATCTGCGCATACGAGGCGCGCTTGCGCGTGACGGCATACGCCACGGATTCGATGTCGCGCGCCGCCTTGCAGGCCAGGTCGTGCAGGGAGTTGAGTACGTCGGAGTCGGCCAGGTGCTGGCGCAGCAGCGCGTAATCCGTGTGCGTGGACAGGATCAGTTCATATAAATCGAGCATGCACACATGCACTTGCACGACGATGGCATCCTTGCTGTTCTTGTGGCTGCGCAAAATCAAGTCGCGCGATGCTTGCTGGCGGTCGGCCAGGATGCTCTGGTGGCGCACCAGCTTGTTGAACTGCTCCGTCAAATTGAAGCGCGTGTCGTAGAAATCGGCCTTGATGTCGATGTAGGCGGCCAGTTCGAACAGGGCTTCGGCCAGCACTTGCTGCTTGATGCGGTGGCGCAAGACCCAGGCGATGGCCATGGCGTAGGCCAGATAGATCAAGCCGCCCAGCATGAACAGGCCCGCGTGGTGGAACGATTGCTGCCACGTCATCTGGTGTTCCATCGACATGGTCATGATGAACAGGGCGGCCAGCTGCAAGGGCATGGATTTCTTGCCGTACACCACCATCATGCTGGCGAGAAAACTGACGAGGACGAGTACCGTCATCAACAGCCACTGCACGGGACCGCACAGGCTGATCAATAACGTGACGGCGCTGCACAGCAGCACGGAAGCCAGCATTTCGTTGAGCTTGTGGCGCAGCGGGCTGGGCATGTCCATCAGGGTCGTGCACAGGGCGCCGATGCACACCGTCATGGCGGTGGTGCTGTCGCTGACTTCCTGGACCAGCAAGGCCAGGCCCACCAGGCCGATGGCCACGCGCAAGCCCAGGTAAAAATAATGGCTGTAAATAAAGGTGCGCAGGTTCAGTGCGTAGTGCATGGGATTACCTTGTGGGCAGGGCACAGAAAGAGGCGCCGCACCGGGGTCTCCGATGCGGCGCCAGGATGTTGCAGTCGCTACAGCCTTGATTTACATCAGGGCAATGACAGGATATCTCCGCCACTCGGGCTCGGCAAAGCGCTGGCAGTGCTCAAAAATGAAGTCGAGCACGGCTTCCTGGTTGCTCAGCAAGGCAGGATTCGCTGCCTTCCAGTCGGAAAACTTGGCCGCCAGTGCAGGTTCATCGCGCAGCAGCTCGGACGCCATGTCTTCAAAGACGTAATCGGAGAACGCTTCCTTCTTCTCCAGCACGCTGTTGAAGAAGCCCCAGCGGAAGAAGCTGTCGTGGGCCTGCGGTTCCAGCGTTTCCACGGCGTAGCGCGCCTTGTCCTGGTCCAGGCTGACCACATAATCGCCCGCCTGCAGCGTGAACTGGCCCGTGCGCGCTTCCACATCGACCGTGTCGTGGAACATGTGGCCTTCGTAGGCCGTGGCCCGCGTGCCGACGTTCTTGATATGGTAGTAGCGTGCCGTTAAGGTCTGTTCGGCGGTGATGCGGGTCATTTCGACGCCGTTCCAGCGCAAGCGTTCGATGACTTCGCGCCAGGCTTGCGGCACCACATAGGCTTTCGGCGCGGTGACGGTGACATCCGCATCAAAGCGGTTGTAATACTTGATATCGCGTTCCCACGGCTGCGAGCGGTCATACGACAGGCGCTGGTAGTCGCCCAGGATGCTCGGCGTGTATTGCGCCGCATAGCCCTTGAAGGGGAAGGTCGACGGTTGTTCTTCGTTCATGGCCCAGTGGATGGGCCACTCGGCTTGCGTGCGTCCGGCCGTCTTGGCCTGCGCGCGCAGTTGCCTGATCTGTTCGCCGTGTTTGACTGTAAACGCCATCGTGATGTCGAGCAGGGCGCGCATGGACGCGTAGCGGTCGGCAAACGGTTTCAACATGTGCGTTTCCGGCATGAAACCGATGACATGATGCAGGGCCGCAAAACCGGTCGAGAAACGGGGGACTTCGAGGAATTCGGCGATGCCGTGGTCCGGGCTGTCCTTGACGGGATTCACGTACGGGCAGGTGGGCCAGCCGGCGTGTTCCATCTGCGCAAAGATGTGCGGCAGCATGGTGTCTTGCAGGAAGGGACCGAGGCCATTGCCCAGCTTATCCGTCTGCGTGTGGATCAGGGTCATCGTGTACGGATAGTCGGCGCCGTTCGACGTGTGGGTGTCGACCATCACGTCCGGGTCCCAGCTGGCCAGCAGGCGGTTGAACACTTGCGCGTTCAGGCTGTCGCACTTGACGAAATCGCGGTTCAGGTCCAGGTGGCGGCTGTTGCCGCGGAAGCCGAATTGCTCCGGACCATCCTGGTTCACGCGCGAGGTATTGGCGCGGTTCAGGCTGCCATCGACGTTGTAGATCGGAATGAACAGCAGCACGGTGCTGCCCAGCGCCGCCAGGCGCTCGGGCTGCGTGCAGAGGTCGCGCACGATGGCCATGCAGGCGTCGATGCCTTCCGGTTCGCCCGGATGGATGCCGTTATTGTTGAAAAATACGGTGCGCCCTGCGCGCTTGATTTGCTCGCGGTCGAACACGCCATCCGCGCTGACGACGCCAGCGTGGATGGGCACGCCCGAGTCGGACAGGCCGATCTGTTCGAAGTGCAGCACCTGCGGGTAGCGTGCGGCGAGATCTTTATAGAAAGTAATGCATTCCAGCCAGGTCGTGGTCTGGTTGTGGTTACCGAGTTCGTAGGTCGTGCGCAAGTCTGGTGGCATAGCGGTCTGAGTCTGGGAGGGGGAAGGCGCACTGGGTAAGTACGCCCGCTAGGGGCCAATTGTAGCACCGGCGCCCTGGCCTTGATGTGCCGCAGCAGGCGGGCGCCAGACTTGTGTTATGAATACGTTTCACGCGCAAGGGAGGCGGTATGGGTAAGGTGGCGCTGGCGGCGCTGGTGTGGAGTATATGCCTGGCGGCGCAGGCGGCGCCGCTGCGCTTGCCGGCTGGCAAGGAGCCCGTGGCGCAGGGCGGCTCCGTCACGGCCGCCGCGCAGGGCGCGCTGATACGCTACCGGGACTGGCTGCTGGCCGTTGACGGAGCGCAAGCTGATGAAATGGCCGATGTGGTGTTGATTTCCGGAAGTGCCCGTCAGGCGCCCCGTCTGCAGGCGGGCAAGCTGGCGCGCACCTTGCCTGTGTGGGAGGCCTTCGAGTTGATCAAGGGCAGCACGCGTTTGCGCGTCACGGCGCTGCCGGGGCCGGATGGGCTTCCTGCCCTGCTGCTCGACTTTGGCGATGGCGATTACCGCATCGTGATTCCCGCCGCGCGCATCGAACGCCACGCTTATCCCTTGCTGGCGCAGCGCTTTCCCGGCGCCGACCTGGCCCTGCTGCTGCAGGATGGCCGGAGGGTGATGCTGCCGCTGGGAAAAAGCCGCGCACAGGTGTTTGGCGAGGAGCAAGCCGCGCCCTACCGCTTTGCCAAAGTAAAACGCCAGGCGAAAAAAAGCCACTCCCGCAGGAGTGGCTCAGGCTAAAGCGCCCGTTGCCGGGTTATTGCTTCTTGTTATTCAGCGCCCATTTCTTTCAGCAGGTTGTCTGCGTGGTCGATGTGTTTCATGTTCCACAGCATGTAGCGCAGGTCGACCTGGATCGAACGGGTGTTGGCCTTGTTGTAGTCCCAATCGGAAATGATCGAGTCCAGCGTGCCGTCGAAGGCCAGGCCGATGAATTCACCTTTCGAATTCAGGGCAGCCGAACCGGAGTTGCCGCCGGTGATGTCCAGGGTGGCCAGGTAGTCGACCGGCACGGTTTTCAGCTTAGGATCGACGAACTTGCCGAAGTCCTTGGCCTTGATCGCAGCCAGCTGATTCGCCGGCGCATTGAACTCGCCCTGGCCGGTGGCCTTGGCGGCGACGCCATTGACGGTGGTGAAGGCGGTCCAGGTGGTGCCGTCGGCGCCATGGTCACGGCCGGCAACTTTGCCGAACGTTACGCGCAGGGTGCTGTTGGCGTCAGGGTAGACGGCTTGGCCCTTGCTCTTCATGAAGGCGATTTTTGCTTTCATGTAGTTGGCGTAGGCTTGCTGGATCTTGCCTGCCAGTTCTTCGTCTTCCGCTTCGTTTTTCAGCGAATCCGGGTACATGGCGACGGCGGCCTGGATGAAGCTGTCTTTGCTGGCCTGGAACTCGGCTGGCGTGCGTTTCAGCCATGCAGCGCGCTCGGCCTTGTCGCCCAGCTTGCTGCCGGCATACAGTTTGTCCAGGGCGGCGGCCAGCTCGGCCTGCGACATGCCATCCTTGATGCCGATGGCGGCGTCGAAGCTGGCGCGGCGTTGTGCTGCCGGTTGCGCGGCGTACTTGGTCAGGCTGTTCAGTACCAGCGCCTTGTCGACTTTTTCATCGTAGGTGCGCTCGACCGAGGTGATGCCCGCTTCCAGGCGTGGCAAGTCGCGCGTCTGGTAGCCGGACTTGCGTTCCGTATCGGCCTTGGTGCCTTCGTTGGACAGGCGGTACAGGCTGCGTGCCGTGCTCAGCAGGCGTGGCTGGGCGTAGCTGAGGAAGAAATCGCGCTTGGTGTCGGCATCGCGCTCGGCGATCAGCTTTTCCACTTGCTCGATGTCGCCGGCAAATTCCGCCTTGCGTGCCGGCGTGGCGTTGACCCAGGTTTTCAGGGCTTCGTGTTGGGCCGTCTTGCGCGCCAGGAAGTCGCTGCCGGCGTAGGAATCGAGCATGCCTTGGCGGTTCTTGTAGTAATTGTTCACGCCGGCGACCTGACCCGCGTATTTCAGGGCTACATCCTTGTTGTCCTTGGTTTCGCGCGCGATGATGGCCAGGGTTTCACCCGACGCTTTCACGAAGGCCGGGTAGTTCCAGTCAAACGTAAACGCCACTTCCGACGGCAGGCGGTGACGGTTGGTGCGGCCAGGGTAACCCAGCGCCATGACGAAATCGCCTTCCTTCAAGCCATCCTTGGCCAGTTTCAGCACGTGTTTTGGCTGGTATGGCACGTTGTCCTTGCTGAAGTCGGCAGCTTTGCCGTCGCGGCTGACATAGGCGCGGTAGAAACCGTAGTCGCCCGTGTGGCGCGGCCACATCCAGTTGTCGGTGTCGCCGCCGAACTTGCCCACGCCGGCCGGAGGCGCGTGTACCAGGCGCACGTCGCGGATTTCCAGTTGCTTGATCAGGTAGAACTCCAGGCCGCCGTAGTAGCTCGACACGGTGCAGCGGAAACCGGCTTCTTTTTCGCACTCGGCGACCAGTTTCTTCTGGTTTTTCTCGATCGCGTCGATGCGTGCCTTGCCTTGCAGCTTGGCCACGTCGGCGGTGATGATCTTGTCGCTGACATTGGTCACGGCCGAGGTGACGAAGATGCGGCTGCCTGGGGCGGCCGGCAGTTCTTCAGCGAACGTTTTGGCCAGGAAACCGTTGGCCAGCAAATCGCGCTCCTTGGTCGAATTGACCGCCACGCTGTTGTAGACGCAATGGTGATTGGTGGCAACCAGGCCTTGCGGCGAAACAAACGAGGCCGAGCAGCCGCCCAGGCTGACGATGGCGCCCATCGGGAACTCGGTCAGTTTGGTCAGGGTGGTCGGATCGAGTTTCAGTCCGGCCGCTTTCAGTTCCTTGGCTACTTGTGGCAGCTGTTGGGGCATCCACATGCCTTCGTCGGCGTGTGCGAAGTTGCTCAGGATGGCGAGCGCGATGAGAGATTTTTTCATTCGAGTTCTGTTCTTTTACATTGTAGGGAAGTCGGAATCAGCGGAGTACCCGCTGATTGAGCAGCGGGCGACATAGAGTATCCGTATCGAACTCGCACTAGTCAATCACATTTTCCGGACAGCATGTTCGCGCGCGCTTGCTTGAAAGGTAATATTTTCGCTAATGCAGGGGCTGCAACCGGCTGCCAAGGCGCATTTTTCCGTGCGGCGGCTGTGGTATTGTCCATACAATTATCCTACCGGCAATAAAATATGGCCGGGCGCTTGCGCGGCCCGGCCACTTGCTCGGCGCTGCTTTTTTCCTGCCTAGCGTATTTTGCCGCGGCGCAAAAGATTCACGATGCCCAGCAGGATCACGGCGCCCAGGAACGAGACCAGCAGCGAAGACAGGCTGAAATTGTCGCTATTGATGGTGCCCGTGCCGAACAGGGGCGCCAGCAGCCAGCCGCCCAGGAAGGCGCCGACGATGCCGACGACGATATTGAGGAAGATGCCTTGTTGCGCATCGGTTTTCATGACCATGCTGGCCAGCCAGCCGATGACGCCGCCAATAACGATCCAGATAATGAAATTCATGTAATCCTCCGCGCGATGAATGAGTGGTTGTGCCATGTCAGAAAAACATCATGGCAAATCGATACTGATGCCGCACGATAGAAAAGTCCAGCGGATTCGCGTCGCGCATGCAAAAGCCCGCCTGGCTGCGGGCAGCGAGGCGGGCTTGTCGTGCGGCAAGGTCGTGTTTAGTCGGCCTTGATCGCTTCGACCTGGATGGCCAGCTTGACTTCCGGCGAGAACGCCGGCATGCCGTAGTTCAGGCCAAAGTCGCTGCGCTTGAATTCCGCGCTGGCATCGGCGCCGCACACTTCACGCTTGTAGCGCGGGTGCATGATGCACTTGAACTTGCTCACGTTCAGCTTGACGGGCTTGGTCACGCCCAGCAGGGTCAGCTCACCATCGACTTCCACCAGCTGCTCGCCGTTGAACTTGAACGACTTGCTCTTGTAGCTGATTTGCGGAAATTTCTCGACGTTGAACATATCCGCTTTTTTCGCGTGCGTATTCATGGCGTCCAGGCCGAAATCGATCGAATCGGCATCGATGACCAGGTCCAGGCTGCCGCTCTTGGCGGCGCGGTCCAGGGTCACGGTGCCCTTGGTCTTGTTGAACTTGCCACGCCACACGGACATGCCCATGTGATCGGCTTCAAAGCTGGGGAAGGTGTGCGTCGGGTCGAGGTTGTAGGTGTCGGTAGCGGCCATGGCCGAACCCGCGCCGGCGGCTGCCAGCACGGCGATCATCAAATGCTTGAATGTCATGAATATCCTAAGGTTGAACAAGGGGTGTGGCGATTACTGAGCAGAAACATGAAACTTAATCGTGACCTCGTCGGCAACCATGCTCGTGTCTTTCCACTCGCCTTCGCCGATGTTGTAGGTCAGGCGCTTGATCGGCAGGGCGCCGTCAAACGCGTATTTGCCGCCATCGGCCTTCACCGTTAGGGGGAAGGTCACGTCCGTGGTCTTGCCCTTGATGCTCAGCTTGCCGCTGACCGTCAGCTTGCCGGCGCCGGCGGCCTTGATGCTGCTCGAAACAAAGGTGGCTTTCGGGAACTGGGCCGAATTGAACCATTCTTTCTTGGCCACTTCCTTGTTGTATTCCGGATCGCCGATATCGATGCTGGCCGTCTCGATGTCCACCGACGCCTTCGAGGCGTCCGGCGCGGCCGGGTTGTAATCGATGGCGATATTGAATTTCTTGAATTTCGCTTCCACGGGCACGTTCATTTGCTTGAACACGGCCGACACGCTGGTCTTGGCGGGATCGACTTTCAGCAGGGTGGCGGCGGTGGCGGCCACGGACAGGCCCAGCAGGGAAGCGAGGACGATGCGTTGGGTGGTTTTCATCTTGTTTTTTCCTGTGTTTCAGTGAGCAAAGCAGATTGAGACGGACTTGGAACGCCGGACAAAACCGTAGCGAGCGGAAGTGCGGCTCGGCGCCCCCGTTGGTCCGAGAAGCGGAACTGTGCTTTTAGCACAGTGAGCATCGCAGGCCGCAAATCGCGACGCGCAGTAGGTTTGGTTCGACGTTCTTAGGGCAGCATGCGCTTAAGCACGCCGTCACGGTCGATGAACTGGTGCTTCAGCGCCGCCAGCACATGGGCGGCCACGGCGGCGGCCAGCGTCATGTTCAGAACATAATGAATTTCTTTTAAGAGCGGCTTAAGTTCCGGGTTCGGCGCCATGATGACAGGCAGCTGGAACAGGCCCAGGTAGACCACCGGCACGCCCGCGGCCAGCGTGTACAGGTAGCCGGAGATGGGGACGGCGAAGATCAGGATGTACAGCAGCACATGCATGGCGTCGGCCGCTTTCTTTTGCCAGGCAACCATGCTGGCCGGGTGCGGCGGCGGCACGTTGGCCTTGCGCCACAGCAAGCGGATGGCGGCGATGGCCAGCACGGTCACGCCCAGCCATTTGTGCCAGGAGAAATATTTGAGCTTGGTGGGCGTCAGGCCGGGAATATCCGTCATGACCAGGCCCATGACGAAGGCGCTGATGATCAGCAGGGCGGTCAGCCAGTGCAGGATGATGGCGGTGGTGGTGTAGCGTTGCATCGGCGGCTTTCTGGAATGTAGTACGTATTAGGACTAATTCGGCCTAATATACCAAAGAAAAGCAAATTGCGCTGCGTGCTGGAGATTCTACAAGAAAGATTGCGTGAAAAACCGCGGGGCAGGCAGCATTTGTATGCCGGCCGCCCCGCGGAGCGGGATCGGATGATCCCCGTGTGGTAAGGGCTTAGATGGCCTTGGCCAGCTGCGCCGCGATGCCGATGTAGTTACCTGGCGTCATCGTCAGCAAGACATCCTTGGCGTCCTGCGGGATGGCCAGGCCGTTGACGAATTCCTGCAGCGCTTCCTTTGAGATGCCCTTGCCACGCGTCAATTCCTTCAGCTGCTCGTACGGGTTTTCGATGCCATAGCGGCGCATCACGGTTTGTACGGGCTCGGCCAGCACTTCCCAGGTGGCGTCCAGGTCTTGCGCCAGGCGTGCATGGTTCACTTCCAGCTTGTTCAGGCCGCGCAGGCAGCTGTCATAGGCCAGCAAGGTGTAGCCGAGGCCCACGCCGATGTTGCGCAGCACGGTCGAATCGGTCAAATCGCGCTGCATGCGCGAGACGGGCAGTTTTTCCGACAAATGTTTCAGGACGGCATTGGCCAGGCCCAGGTTGCCTTCCGAGTTTTCGAAGTCGATCGGGTTGACCTTGTGCGGCATGGTCGAGGAACCGATTTCGCCCGCTTTCAGCTTTTGCTTGAAGTAGCCCAGCGAGACATACGTCCAGATGTCGCGGTTCAGGTCCAGCAGGATCGTGTTGGCGCGCGCGAAGGCGTCGAACAGCTCGGCCATGTAGTCGTGCGGCTCGATCTGGATGGTGTACGGGTTGAAGACCAGGCCCAGGCGCTGTTCGATGACGGCTTGCGAGAATGCGGGCCAGTCGAAGCCGGGGTAGGCCGACAGGTGGGCGTTGTAGTTGCCGACGGCGCCATTCATCTTGCCGAGGATTTCCACTTGCTCGATGCGTTTTACGGCGCGCTGCAGGCGGGCCACGACGTTGGCGAATTCCTTGCCCAGGGTGGTCGGGCTGGCCGTCTGGCCGTGCGTGCGCGACAGCATCGGCACGTCGGCGTTGTCGTGCGCGATCTGCGTCAGCCTGGTCACCAAGCCTTGCAGGGCCGGCAGCATCACGCCATCGCGCGCGGCCTTGAGCATCATGCCGTGCGAAGTGTTGTTGATGTCTTCCGAGGTGCAGGCGAAATGGATGAATTCCGACGCCGCCACCAGTTCCGGCACGTCCGCCACTTGTTCCTTCAGCCAGTACTCGACGGCCTTGACGTCATGGTTGGTGACCGCTTCGATGGCCTTGATGCGGGCCGCGTCGGCTTCCGAGAAGTCGGCCGCCATCTTGTCGAGCAGGGCGCTCGCTTCTGCCGAAAACGGCTTGATTTCGGCGAAACCGGCTTGCGACAGCGCTTGCAGCCAGGAGATTTCCACTTTCACGCGGTGGTGCATGAAACCGGCTTCGGACAGGATCGGGCGCAGCAGATCGGTCTTGCTGGCGTAGCGGCCATCGAGCGGAGACAGGGCCGACAGCGTGGAATACGGAGTAGTAGAAGTCATGAGAGCGGACGCAAGTTAAAGAAACGGTTGGCGCGTGGCGCGCGGGGAGGGCAGGGCTATTGAAATACAGCAACACTGACGGCGCCACAGTAAAGGGCGATTTTACCACCGCTGGGGGCTCGCCAGCCGTCCGTCGGGCGCCGGTGCACCGCAATCTGGCCGAATCCGGCCCCGATGCGGCATGCCTGCCACACTGGGCGGTGCGCCGGGCGCGCGCTGCCAAAAGGCGGCGGCCGCCGATGCTATACTGAGCGCTGCTCCTTACCTTAAAGTACCTATGAAACTGATCGGCTCCCTCGCCAGCCCGTATGTCCGCAAAGCCCGTATCGTGCTGGCGGAAAAAAAGCTCGACTATGTATTCGAGCTGGAAAACGTGTGGGTGCCGGAAACCCGCATCGCCCAGGCCAACCCGCTGGGCAAGGTGCCTTGCCTGGTGATGGAAGATGGCAGCGCGCTCATCGATTCGAGAGTCATCGTCGAATATCTCGACACGCTCACGCCCGTGTGCAAGCTGCTGCCGGCCGGCGGCAATGGCCGCGAGCGGGCCGACATCAAGAACTGGGAAGCGCTGGCCGACGGCATCCTCGACGCGGGCGTGCTGGTGCGCCTGGAGCGCACGCAGCGTCCGCCCGAGCAGCAGAGCGCGGCCTGGATCGCGCGCCAGCTGGAAAAAGTCACGCTGGGCCTGGCTGCGCTGGAAGCGCGCCTGGGCGAGAGCGCCTATTGCGCCGGCAAGAGCTATACCCTGGCCGACGTGGCCGTGGGCTGTACCCTGGGCTGGCTCAGCTTCCGCTTCCCGGAAATCGACTGGCGCGCGGATCACCCCGCGCTGGCGCGCCTGTTCGACAAGCTCTCCGAGCGGCCATCGTTCAAGGACACCGTGCCGCAGTAAGGCGCGGACGAAAAAAAACCGGCTGTTGCCGGTTTTTTTATTTCACCACCAAGGTTGCAACGCCTGATAAAACCGTAGCGAGCGGAAGGAAGAGGTGGCCGAGAAGCGCAACCGTACTCCAGTGCGGTGAGCATCGCGGGCCGCCGATGCCGACGCGCAGCAGGTTTTATCAGGTGTCATCACTCCTCAATCGCCATCTGGCTCTGCAGATAGTTCTGGATGCCGACCTTGTCGATCAGGTCGATCTGCGTTTCCAGCCAGTCGATATGCTCTTCCGTGTCTTCCAGGATCATCAGGAACAGGTCGCGCGAGACGTAGTCGCCCGCTTTTTCGCAGGTGGCGATGCCCTCCTTGACGGTGGCGTGCGCGGCGCGTTCCAGTTTCAGGTCGCAAGCCAGCATTTCCGGCGTGTTCTCGCCGATCAGCAGCTTGTGCAGCGCTTGCAGGTTAGGCAGGCCGTCGAGCATCAGGATGCGGTCGATCAGCTTGTCGGCGTGTTTCATTTCGCCGATCGATTCTTCGTATTCCTTCTTGCCCAGCTTTTCCAGGCCCCAGTGCTTGTACATGCGGGCATGCAGGAAATACTGGTTGATGGCGGACAGTTCGTTGGTGAGCTGTGCGTTGAGCAAGCGGATGACTTCTTTATCGCCCTTCATGGGATTTCCTTTGTTCTGTGTTCGATGATGAAACCGGAAGCTGTTGGCGTCCACGGCCGGGTGGCGCAAAGGCTGCCTGGTGGCGCGCATATTGCCGGTTTCGCTATGCCCGCATGATAGCGCAAAATGTTGGCGATTTCGGGTGGTAAACGGCATTTTTCCGTCTTTTTAACGTAAAAATCGTGCGAATAAAACCCATTCTCAAGTGGATCTCGCCACTTTCCCGTTTTTTATTTGTTAAGGAAAATGAAGGCCATTCTCATTCGCGTTCATGGCGCCGTTTGTGTGCGGCTGGCGCGCCTGCGCGGCGGCATGGAAACGCTGGAAATGTTTGCGCCATTCTTGCCTTTGGCTATTCTGGCCGGGCAGTGGCGGTGCGATAATCGGGCAGCGATTTTTACTGAGAGGATAGCAAGATGATGCTGCATATACCCGGCGTGCTGACGCCGGAACAGGTGACGCAGTTTCGCCAGCGACTGGCGCAGACGGACTGGATCGACGGGCGCGCCAGCGTGGGCGCGCAAGGGGCGCAAGTCAAGCGCAACCGCCAGCTGGCCGAAGGTTCGCCGCTGGCGCTGGAGCTGGGCGAGATCGTCAGCCGCGCACTGATGGCCAACCCGCTGTTCTTTGCCGCCGTGTTGCCGCTGCGCATCCTGCCGCCCTTCTTCAACAGCTATGCGGGCGGCGAGCACTACGGCCTGCACATCGACGGCGCCATCCGCACGCCGAAAAACGGCATGCAGTCGATGCGCGCCGACGTCTCATCGACCGTGTTTTTGAGCGAACCGGACGAATACGAGGGCGGCGAGCTGGTGGTGGTCGATGCGTACGGCACGCATGAAGTAAAGCTGCCGGCCGGCGACGTGATCGTGTATCCGTCGAGCAGCGTGCATCAGGTGCTGCCTGTCACCAGCGGCGAGCGCATCTGCTCCTTCCTGTGGACGCAAAGCATGGTGCGCGAGGACTGGAAGCGCAGCATGCTGTTTGAGCTCGATCAAAACATCCAGAGCGTGCGCGCAGAACACGGCGATTCGCCGGCGACCGTGGGACTGACGGGGCATTATCATAATCTGCTGCGCATGTGGGCGGAGATGTAACGCGAAACGCGCATGGCGGCGTTGCTTAGGCTCGCCGTACATTCGTACTGTCTTCGCCGTCGCGCCTTGCCCTGTGCGCTTCGCGGCGCAGTCGCGCAAATGCGCAGGCAAAAAAAAAGTCTGCCTGGCCCGGGGATGTAGGCTGGCAGACTGAAACAAGCAGTTGCTTGACTGGTACAGAAAACAGGGCGCAAAAAAGCCAGCAGGGCACACGGTGCGGTGCTTGCGGGCTGGCAGCGGCGCGGTGGCCGCCGAAGGCTAGCTCAGCTGGAAGGTCAGCGGTACTAAAACGTAGACGGGGACGGGTTTGCCGTTTTCGATCATCGGCTTGAACAGCGCGCGTTGCGCGGCCTGGCGGCCCGCTTCATCGAGGTTGCCGTAGCCGGTCGATTTGTGGATCAGGATTTGCTCCGGCAAGCCCTTTTCATTGATCAGGATGCGCAGCACCACGGTGCCGCTTTCGCCCAGGCGGCGCGACAGGTTCGGATACACCAGTTGCGGCGCCTTGATGTATTCGACGCTGCTGACGGTGCGCGGCGTCGCTGGGGCCGGCGGTGTGGGCGATGGGGCCGCTGGCGCTGTCGGCGCGGCCGTGGCCACGGGCGCCGCTTCGGCGCGCGTGGCCTGCGGCGGCGTGATCGTCGGTTCGGTAGGCGCCACGGCGATCAGCGGCAGCGGCGGGATCACGGCGCGCGGCACGGGCGCACTCAGTTCCACGGTTTTCGGTACGGATGGCGCCGGCGGTTTCGGCGGCGCCGGCGGGGCAATGATGCTGATGGTGGTGATGGTCGGCATGGCCGCCGTGACCACGCGGCTCAGCAGGCCGCTCTGGATGGCGTAAAAGCCGGCGATATGCAGGACGACGATGGCCATCAGCGGCGCGAATTTGTTGCGCTTCTTGTCGAAGTCGGCAAATTGCGGCACGGCCTGCACCGTTACGGGCGGGGGCATCATCGTCATGGCGTTATCGCTTTCTTTAGTTTGTCAGTACAGCTCGCATCAATACGGTTTCTTGCAGCACCGCGGTGGCGTTCAGGTGATCGTTCAGCACTTCCCGCGCGCAGGTGTGGCATTTGCCGCAGCAGGTGGCCACGCCCAGGTCGCGGCGCAGTTCGGCCATGCTGGACAGGCCAAGATCGACGGCTTGACGGATTTCACGATCAGATATGTTGTTGCAGACACATACAATCATTGATACACCTTCTGGCTGGAGGATGAACAGACACTAGTGCTTGAAAGCATTGTTGCTAGTGTTTTAATGAGAATCATTATCATTACGTTTCATTGTCGCGCAAAGTGCAGGACAATGCAAGCGATTTTGATCAAGTGTGCGGCAGTTGGCGGCGTGGCGCGGCGCGGTTGTCGGGGGAACATGCGCATGCTGCCGCCCTTGACAGGGGCGGCTCTCCGGGCTAAATAAAAACAATTCGCATTCATGTTTATAATGCTGGTATTGTCTCGGACGGTCGCCGTCCGGATAGATCGAAAGGCCGCTTGTCGGTAATGCGCAACAGTTGCGTTTTACCTCACAACACCCAGGGCATGCGCCATGCGCGGCAGGCTGTCCCCGGTGTTCTTAATTTGAACGGAATTTGCTCATGACTCTAGTTCCACCCCTGATGACGCTCGATGCGCTGGCAGTCGGCCAGAGCGGCACGGTGTTGCATATCACCCCCCATGCGGCCGGACAGATGGAAGACGGCGTCGACCTTGCCCGGCGCCTGATGGAGCTGGGATTCGTTCCCGGCGAACGAATCCGCATGCTCAAGCGCGGCCTTCCCGGCGGCGATCCGCTGGCCATCAAGGTCGGTAACGCCACGTTCGCACTGCGCCGCTTCGAAGCGGCACTGATTACGATTCAACCGCTGATTCAACCGGAATAATTATGGGTGCCGTAGAAACTATCGTGGAAGCGGGCGCGCACAAGCCGCCGCACCAGCCACAAATCGCCTTGCTGGGCAATCCGAACTGCGGCAAGACGGCCCTGTTCAACCGTTTGACGGGCGCGCGCCAGAAAGTGGCGAACTACGCGGGCGTGACCATCGAGCGCAAGGAAGGCCATTTCACCTCGCCCGCCGGCAAGCCCGTGCGCCTGCTCGACCTGCCGGGCGCCTACAGTCTGTCGGCCACCACGCCCGATGAAGCCATCACGCGCGACGTCGTGGGCGGCCTGCGCCGCGGCGATCCGCGTCCGGACGCCATCATCTGCGTCGTCGACGCCACCAATTTGCGCCTGAACCTGCGCCTGGTGCTGGAAGTCAGGCGCCTGGGCTTGCCCATGCTGCTGGCGCTGAACATGACGGACGTGGCGCGCAAGCGCGGCATGGTCATCGACACGGCCCGGCTGTCGCAGGAACTGGGCATGCCCGTGGTGGAAACCGTCGCGGTGCAGCACGATGGCGAAAAAGCCCTGCTCAATGCTATCGACGCCATGCTGCCGTTGCCGGCCGTGGAGGCGAAACCGCTGGCGGCCATCGACGCCGTCAGCGTCGAAGAAACCCAGCGCGAAGTGCGCCGCATTCTCGCTGCCGTCAGCAATGACGCCGGCGACACGGGCAACCTGACGGAAAAGATCGACGACGTGGTGCTGCACCCCGTCTTCGGCCCGATCATCCTGGCCGTGCTGATGTTCCTGATCTTCCAGGCCGTGTTTGCCTGGGCCGCCACGCCGATGGAAATGATCACCGATGGCGTGGGCCACCTGGGCGCCGTGCTGACGGCGAACATGCCCGACGGCCACCTGAAAAGCCTGCTGGTGGAAGGCATCATCGGCGGCGTCGGCAGCGTGCTGGTCTTCCTGCCGCAAATCCTGATCCTGTTCTTCTTCATCCTGAGCCTGGAAGACTGCGGCTACCTGCCGCGCGCGGCCTTTTTGCTGGACCGCCTGATGGGCGGCGTGGGCCTGTCGGGCCGCGCCTTCATCCCGCTGCTGTCGAGCTTTGCCTGCGCCATTCCCGGCGTGATGGCGGCGCGCACCATCCAGAACCCGCGCGACCGCCTGGTGACCATCATGATCGCGCCGCTGATGACATGCTCGGCGCGCCTGCCCGTGTATGCGCTGATCATCGCCGCCTTCATCCCCCAGCGCCAGGTGTGGGGCTACCTGAGCCTGCAAGGCCTGGTGCTGTTCATCCTGTACTTCGCCGGCATCATCTCGGCCATGGCCGTGGCCTGGGTCATGAAGCGCGGCATGGGCGTGCGCGGCAACCAGCCGCTGCTGCTGGAACTGCCGGCCTACCACTGGCCGCACTTGCGCAACCTGGCCGTCAGCCTGTGGGAGCGCGCGAAGATCTTCCTCACGCGCGTCGGCACCATCATCCTGAGCCTGATGATCATCCTGTGGTTCCTCAGCACCTTCCCCGGCGCGCCGGACAATGCCATCCATCCGCCCATCTACTACAGCCTGGCCGGCATCCTGGGCCGCGGCCTGGAAGTGATCTTCGCGCCCATCGGTTTCAACTGGCAGATCTGCATCGCGCTGGTGCCGGGCATGGCGGCGCGCGAAGTGGCCGTCGGCGCGCTGGGCACCGTGTATGCGCTGTCGCAGACGGGCGATGCGCTGGCCTCCACGCTGGAACCGCTGATCGCCCATTCGTGGTCGATGGCCACCGCGCTGTCCCTGCTGGCCTGGTATGTGTTCGCGCCGCAGTGCCTGTCGACCCTCTCCGTCGTCAAGCGCGAGACGGGCGGCTGGCGCTATCCGCTGCTGATGGCCGGCTATATGTTCGCGCTGGCCTATGCCGCCTCGTTCATCACGTACCGCGTCGCCCTGCTGTTCGGCGCCTAGGAGCACACCATGTGGCAAACCCTGATCGTCGCCCTGATCGTCGCAGCCGCGCTGCTGCATTTTTCGACCAAATACCTGCCGGCCGGCGTGCGCCGCGCCATCGTGCGCGGCCTGGTGCGCTGCGGCCTCGATGAAGCGAAGATGTCGACCTTCTTCAGGGTGGCGCCGGGCTGCGGCAGCGGCTGCGGTTCCTGCGGCTCCTGCGACAGCCCGCCGCCGCCGTCCGCCACGCCGCCGGCCGACGGCAGCAGCAAGCGCGTGATCCTGATGCAGGTGCAGCGCCAGGATTGATGTACATCTGGTCATGGGCGCGCCCGTGGGCTACACTGGGCTTTCCGCATGGCAAGGAGTGGCAATGGCGATACTGTTGATCTTCATGTTTTTGTTTGCCGTCGCCACCTGGCTGCTGGCCAGCCGGCGCGGCCGACACGGCGGACTCTGGTTCGGCATCGGCCTGTTCCTCGGGCCATTCGCCTTGCTGGCGGTAGCGGCCCTGCCGCCCGTGTCACCAGTTCAGCGGCCCTGAACGTAAAAAAACCCGCGACTGCGGGTTTTTTTACGCCGATACTGCGCTTACGCCTGGCCGGCCAGTTTTTCCACCACTGGCACGAGCGCGGCGGGGCGGCAGCCGAAGGCGGCCAGGCGGCCTTGCGCCTGCGGCGCCAGATCCAGGTCATACGGCAAACGGCCCGCCACCAGCCACAGTTTATCGTGCGGCAGGGCCTCGACGAGGCGGCGTTGGCCGTCGACGAACATGGCGTTATACGTTTGCAGCACGATCTGCTGCGCGCCTTGTGCAAAATCAATGGCAGCGGCCACTTCCTCGTCCAGCGCCTCGGCCGACAGGGCGTACTCGCGCACGTCCAGGCCCGCTTCGAGCAGCGCCGGCAGCATCGAGCTGCGCGCCTCCTTGTTGCGGCCCAGCGCCACTTCGTCGATTTCGCTGCGCGAGCGCACTTCCACCGTCAGCAGGGTCACGGGCAGGCCCGCGTCGAGCGGGCGGTATGCGCCCTGCACGCGCAGTGCCGCTTTTTGCAGCAGCTGCGACAGAGCCATGGCGGCCGGCTGCATCAGCGCCGGCGGGACGACAGGACGTTCGCGCCAGTCGCGCACGGCGCGGTTGCGCTTGAGTTCAGCCACGCGGGCGCAAGCGGCGTCGATGCGCGCCATGGCAATGTCGCCCCGTTCCACGGCGGCAAGGACGGCGTCGATGGCGGCCGTCTGCTGCGCTTCGCGGTGCGAGATGAGGACGATGTCGGCGCCCGCCTGCAAGGTGGCGATGGCGCCCTGGGCGATGCCGATGCCGTCGGCGATGGCGGCCATTTCCAGGCAGTCGGTGATGACCACGCCCTTGTATTGCATTTCGCCGCGCAGCAGGTCCGTCAGCACGCCTTTCGACAGCGTCGCCGGCACGCTGGTGTCGGCCTCGAAGGCGGGGAAGACCACGTGCGCCGTCATGATGGCGTCCACGCCGCCGGCAATGGCCGCGCGGAAGGGCGCCAGTTCCACCGCGCGCAGGCGTTCCTTGTCGTGCGGGACCAGCGCCATGGCGTAATGCGTGTCGATGGCCGTGTCGCCGTGGCCGGGGAAGTGCTTGGCGGTGACGGCCAGGCCGCTGGCGCGCTGGCCGCGCATGGCCGCCATGCCGTAGTCGATGACGGTGGCGGCGTCCTCGCCATACGCGCGCACGCCGATGACGGGGTTGCTGCGGTTGTTGTTCACGTCCAGCACGGGGGCGAGCAGCATATTGATGCCCACTTGGCGCATTTCATCGCCGCTGATCTGGTTCATGCGTTCGCAGTCTTCCACGGAGCCGGCCGCCTGGAAGGCCATCGCGGCGGGTATCGGCGTGACGCCCTGCTCGATGCGCATGACCATGCCGCCTTCCTGGTCGATGGAGATGAGCAGCGGGATGTCGGACACTTCCGCGTTGATTTCCTGCAGCTCGCGGCACAGGGCCGACACTTGCGCGGGCGTGTGCACATTGCGGCGGAACAAAATCACGCCGCCCACCTTCTTGTTGCGTATCAAGGTCTTGATATGCTCGTCCGCCTGCAGGGCGTCGAAGCCCACCATGAATAGCTGTCCTACTTTCTCGCGCAAACCCTGCTCCATGCTGCAACTCCTCCGGTATTCATTCAGATGACGACAAGTCCGTATTGTGGGCCACGGTGACGCATCGGAGCGGTCACCGGAAAAGCTGCCTTTGTTTTATGCTTATTTTGGTATTGTATTGGATTTGGATATTTGCGCAAGTGGTTATTAAGTGGTATTGCTTGCGCAAGGGCGGGCTCAGGCCAGGCTCTGGAACGATGCGGCCTGGGCCTTGGGCCAGTACTGGCCGAACACGGGCGGCAGCTGCGGCAGCTGGCTCGGATCGAGCAGCTGGCCCGCTTCCAGGAAGGGCAGCAGGGCCGAGGCCAGTTTCACCTGGTTCGGCGAGATGCGCCGCACCAGGTGATGCGGACGCAGCTCCTGCGGGTGCGACAGGCCGGCGGCGGCGATCAGTTCGGCCAGCGCCTTCATGGTGTTCTGGTGGAAGTGCGCCACGCGAGAAATCTTGTCGTCGACCACCAGCGCGCGCTGGCGCTGCGGGTCCTGCGTGGCCACGCCCGTGGGGCAGCGGTCCGTGTGGCAGCTTTGCGACTGGATGCAGCCCAGCGCGAACATGAAGCCGCGCGCCGAATTGCACCAGTCGGCGCCCAGCGCCAGCAGGCGGGCGATGTCGAAGGCCGTGATGATCTTGCCCGAGCAGCCGATCTTGATCCTGTCTCGCAGATTGGCGCCCACCAGCGTGTTATGCACGAGTACCAGCGCTTCCTGCAGCGGCGTGCCCACGTGGTCCGTAAATTCCAGGGGCGCCGCGCCCGTGCCGCCTTCGCTGCCGTCGACGACGATGAAGTCGGGCGTGATGTCCGTTTCCAGCATGGCCTTGACGATGGCAAAAAACTCCCAAGGGTGGCCGATGGCCAGCTTGAAGCCCGTCGGCTTGCCGCCCGAGAGCGTGCGCAGGCGGTCGATAAAGCGCAGCATTTCCAGTGGCGTGGAAAAGGCGCTGTGCGCCGCCGGCGAGACGCAATCCTCGCCCACCATCACGCCGCGCGTGGTGGCGATCTCGATCGTCACCTTGGGACCGGGCAGCACGCCGCCGTGGCCCGGCTTGGCACCCTGCGACATTTTCAGCTCGATCATTTTCACCTGTTCGGAGCTGGCGTTGGCGACGAAGCGCTCTTCGGAAAACGTGCCGTCCTGGTTGCGGCAGCCGAAGTAGCCGGAGCCGATTTCCCATACCAGGTCGCCGCCGTTTTCGCGGTGGTAGGGGCTGATGCTGCCTTCGCCCGTGTCGTGCATGAAGCCGCCGCTGCGCGCGCCGCCGTTCAGGGCCAGGATGGCGTTGGCCGACAGGGCGCCAAAGCTCATCGCCGAGATATTGAAGACGCTGGCCGAATACGGCTTGGCGCGCGGGCAATCCGGATGGTTGCCGATGTCGATGCGGAAATCGTGGCCCGTGACCTTGGCGGGGGCGATGGAGTGGTTGATCCATTCATAGCCCGCTTCATACACGTCGAGCTGGGTGCCGAACGGGCGCTTGTCCGTCTGTTCCTTGGCGCGCTGGTAGACGATGCTGCGCTGGCTGCGCGAGAACGGCGTCGCCTCGCTGTCGCTTTCCAGGAAATACTGGCGGATCTCGGGGCGGATGCTTTCAAAAAAGAAGCGGAAGTGGGCGAGGATGGGATAGTTGCGGCGCAGCGCGCGCTTCGTCTGCAGCAGGTCGCTGATGCCGACCAGGGTCAGCGCGCCGGCCAGCACGGGCAGCCAGTAATGGTCATAGTAAAACACGGACAGGACAAAGATGGCTGCCGTCGCAATGAAGGTCAGGTAGCGAAATGGTACTAGGTGCATGGGCACTCCGGGGAAGTCAGACTGATACTGCTGAGTGTACCGGTGATTTGTGGATCTTGCTGAATGGGAAAGTGTGCGGTTGGAGCGACGCTATCCACGCATGCGACACCTGACAAAACCGTAGCGAGCGGCAGTGATTTGTGGCCGAGAAGCGCAACCGTACTTTAGTACGGTGAGCATCGCCGGCCGCAAAGTGCGACGCGCAGTCGGTTTGGTCAGGTGTTCACCGTTGTGCCGCGCGGATACGTTCGACCCGTTCGGTGCTGGCCGGATGGCTCGACAGGTAGGGCGTGCCGTCGCCCAGCTTGCCCAGGGCGACAAACACCTGCGCCAGGTGTTCCAGCGCGATGCCGTTCTGGCGCAGCATGGCGATCGCGTAATCGTCCGCGTCGCGCTCGACGTCGCGCGAATACTTCAGGTCCAGCAGCATCGGCGGCAGGGTCGCCACCACCGTCGACACGTCGCCGAACAGCAGCGCCGCGCCGGCGCCCACGGCCGAAGTCTGGATGATGCGCCGCGTCAGGTGGCGCTGCTGCAGATGGCCCAGTTCATGCGCCAGCACGCCCATGATGGCCTGGTCGTCCGGCAGCAGTTCGACCATTTCATCGGTGAGCACGATGTCGCCGGAAGGCAGGGCGAACGCGTTCGGGCCGATCTTGCTCTTGCGGAAAACGATGCGGTGCTCGGGCGCGCTGTTGCCGGGCGTGGCCAGGCGCGCAAACTGGCTGCGCAAGGCTTGCTGGCGCGCCGCATCGAGTTGACTTGGCGCAAACACGTGCTGGTCGAGGAAATCGAGCACGCCCTGGCCCAGCTGGCGCTCGACCGATTGCGGAATCGCATGGGCGATGCCTTGCGCCGCCAGCGGCAGCAGGTATTGATAGCTGAGCCAGAGGGCCAGCACCGTGGCCACCGTCGCCAGCAGCGCGCCGCGCCAGCTTTGCTGCAGCCGCACCACCCAGCCGTCGCGGTGGCCGGTGGCGTGCAGCAGGCTGTTGAAGGCCGCCTGGTCGGCGATTTCCAGGTAGGCGCCGTCAGGAAAGCTGACCTTGCGCACGGCGTGGCTGCTGCGTTCGGACACGTGCAGCTCGCCCAGCGGGCAGCTGCGCGCGATGTCGCCCGCCAGCACGGCCACGCCATCGCGCACGCTGAGCGTGACGCGGTACAGGCGCGAACTCTGGCCGTCGAAATAGCGGGCGGCCAGCGCGGCGTGGTCTTCTTGCGTGTCGGCGTTCATTGCTTACATCGACAGGTCGAAGTCCAGCAGGTCGGCCATGCCTTCGCCCGTGGCCGACACTTGCTGGCCCGTGGCGGCGACAAACTCGTCCAGGCTGCCATGCACGAGCATCGACGTCGCCTCCAGGCGGTACTTCAGCCAGCGCACATGGGCGAATGGCGCGAACAGGCCCAGGGTGAAGACCACGCCCAGCAGGTTGGTCAGCATGATGAAGGTGGTGCGGCCCCAGGTCAGCTGCGACTGGAACTGGTGCTGCTGCAAGCGCGTATTGTTCCAGATCAGGTTCTGGATCATGGTCAGGAACAGCGGCAGCACGGTAAACGCCCACAGGTACAGGGCGCCGATGGCGAACAGCAGGCTGCCGACCTTGGCCCTGTCGTTCAGATTGGCGGCAAACGAGGCGAACACGCTGCCGAAGACGACGAAAATCAGGACCAGCAGGCCGCCCAGCAGCAGCGCGAAGAACAGCAGGTAGGTCTTGTAGAAGCTGCCGACCGTGGCGTCAAAGCTGAACGGGCTGGTGCCGAAGCGGCTTTGCGTGTGCTGGAAGCGCTTCAGGCGCTGGTGCAGGAAGGGCGTCATCAGGCCCAGGGTGAAGGTATTGAGGATGGGCAGCCACAGGAAATACTTGTAGGCCTCTTTGGCGCTGCCGCCGAAACCGAAGCGGATGCCCCGGTAGCTGGTGTTGTACAGCTTGAACTGCAGGCTTTTCCATACCAGCCAGGGCAGGATGGCGGCCAGCAGCACGAACATCAGCAGGCCCACGATGGGTGAAAGCTTCAGGGCGATGTTGTAGCCGCCGATCAGCACCACGGCCGCGATGCGGCCTTTCAGGATGGCGACGGCATTGCCATGGTATTCGAAGCTGCTGCCGGCCAGGTGGGTGCTGGAATAGAAATAGCGGTTGCGGCGCACCTTGGCCCAGGCCGAGTAAATGCCCAGGGTGACGATGCTCAGCAGCAGGTTGACGATCCAGATACGGAAGTATTCGCTGCCCGTGGCGCTGAAGGTGATGGCTTCGCGCCGGGGAGTAGTGTTGTTGGTGTCGAAATCCACAGGGGGGTTTCCTTACTTATTGGAAACAAAACAAGATAAGGGAATATTGAAAAGTTATCAATTGAAAATACTGTTTTTCGCAATTATTTTTGGTGCTCGGCCCCTGCCGCCGCGATTTTCCCGTCCCGGCTATACTGGAACTCAACCATCGCCTAACGGAACAACCATGATCGTCGTCCACCATCTGAACAATTCGCGCTCGCAGCGCGTGCTCTGGCTGCTCGAGGAACTGGGCCTCGACTACGAGGTCAAGCGCTACCAGCGCGATCCGCAAACCATGCTGGCGCCCGCCTCGCTGAAGGCCGTGCATCCGCTGGGCAAGTCGCCCGTGATCACGGACGGCGCCAACACGATCGCCGAATCGGGCGCCATCATCGATTACCTGGTGGAACGCTACGGCAATGGCCGCTTGATACCGGCGGCAGGTTCGCCCGAGAAGCTGCGCTGGACTTACTGGCTGCACTTCGCGGAAGGCTCGGCCATGCCGCCGCTGCTGATGAAGCTGGTATTCGACAAGGTCGAGTCGTCGCCGATGCCGTTTTTCGTCAAGCCGATTGCGCGCGGCATCGCCGGCAAGGTCAAAAGCAGCTTCATCTTGCCCAATATCAATAGCCAGCTGGCCTATATGGAAGCGGAACTGGAGAAAACAAAATGGTTTGCCGGCAACGAGTTCACGGCGGCCGACATCCAGATGAGCTTTCCGCTGGAAGCGGCCGCCATGCGCGCCGGGCTCGACGAGCGCCTGCCGAAACTGACGGCCTTTTTGCAGCGCATCCACGCGCGGCCCGCCTACCGGCGCGCGCTGGAGCGGGGCGGGCCCTACGATTTCGCAAAGTAATACGCCGTGCCTGGGGAGGTGGCATGCAAAGAAAGTAATATTACCTGTTTGCATGATTTTGCTATAAAATATTTTCCTTTATGCAACTATCTGACCGCGCTGCGATGCGCGCCCCCTCATGATCAAAAAAATTACGCTGCTCTCCGCCGTGGTCTTCCTCTTCACCGGTTGCGCCATTACGCAAACCGTCAAGCCGGTCGAGCATTTTGCCAGCAAAGAAGTGTGCATTCTGGAAAACCCCGATGTCCGCGTCGGGTTCATGGCTTCCTATAAACGTGCGCTCGAAGGCAAGGGATATGTCGCACGCCAGTTGCCTGCGGCCGCGTCGATCATCGAATGCCCGCTGACGTCCACGTACACGGCGAACTGGCGCTGGGATCTGGCGTTGTACATGAATTATGCAAACATCAAGGTGTACAACAAGGGCAAGGTGATCGGTGAAGCCATGTACGACGCCAATCGCGCCGGCATGAATACGGCCAAGTTCATCGATGCGGACAAAAAGATAGGCGAATTGGTCAACCAGCTTTTCCCGGGCGGCGCTGGCGGCTGAAACTGCGGATGGCCCTGTCCATGCGGTAAAATGCGTGCTTGAACAAGCATCAATAGTCCTTTTAACCGCATGGCCAGACTCCTCGCTATCGACGGCTTGAATATCGTACGCCGCGTCTACGAAGCCAGTCCTGAACCCGATTCCGACCTGAAGGCGGAGATCGCGCTGCGCCATGCGCTGTCGTCGTTCCGCACCCTCATCAACGACCACGAGCCGACGCACATCCTGCCGGCCTTCGACTATGGCGGCCCCACCTGGCGCCACGCCCTGTATGCGGGCTACCGCGAGGGGCGCCAGCCCATGCCGCAAGTGCTGCGCGACGCCTTGCCCGGCTTTTACGCCACGCTGGCCAGCTTCGGCATGCACGTGGTGAGCATCCCCGAAGTGGAGGCCGACGACGTGATCGGCACGGCCGTCATGCGCTGGCTGCACGAGGGGCGCGGCGCGGCCGTCATCGCCACCACCGACAAGGATTTGCACGGCCTGATCGCCCACGGCGCGCTGGTATGGGACCATTTCAAGGGCATCTGGCACGACCATGCCTGGGTCGAGAAAAAGTTCGGCGTGCCGCCGGACCTGCTGCCCGACCTGCTGGCGCTGATGGGCGACGTCACCGACAGCATCCCCGGCGTGTCGAAGATCGGCCTGAAGACGGGTGCGAAACTGTTGCGTGCGTACGGCAATATCGACGCCGTGATGGCCGGCGCGGGCATTTTGCCCGGCGCGCTCGGTGAAAGCCTGCGAAAAGAGCGGGAA
Source organism: Janthinobacterium sp. GW458P (assembly GCF_002127585.1). Classification (GTDB taxonomy): domain Bacteria; phylum Pseudomonadota; class Gammaproteobacteria; order Burkholderiales; family Burkholderiaceae_D; genus Janthinobacterium. The sequence continues at coordinate 84,001 of NZ_NEGZ01000005.1, read as the reverse complement.
ATACTGTATCTTTCAAGAAAGTTGGTCGAACTCAAGACCGACGTGACGTTGGGCGTGACCTGGAACAAGCTGGCGTGGGAGAAGTAAGCGCTGGCGCAACACAAGAACAATCAAGCAAGGATGTAAATCATGATGTTAAAGACAGTCCTGATCGATAGCAGCGCCGTGGCGCGCGGCCTGCTGAACACGGTCCTGACCGATGGCGGCTACGATGTCTGCGGGCAGACGCATACCAGCGCGCTGGGACTGGCGCTGCTGGTCAAGCACCACCCGCATTTCGTCTGCATCGCGCGCGAGCAGGTGGAAGACGGGACCAACGTGGTGCAAACCATCCGCGCCCAGTACCCGAAGACGCTCATTTTCATGGTTTCGGGCGGCATAGACGCGGCCTCGCTGCAGGCGGCCCACGCCATGGGCGTGTCGGGCTTCATCGTGAAACCCTTCATGGCCGACACGGTCCTGAAAACCGTGCGCAATACCGTCATTGCCATGGTGCGCAAGCAGCAGCAGGCGCTGGCCGCCGCTGCGAAAGACACCTGATAAAATCTGCTGCGCGTCGCGATTTGCGGCCGGCGATGCTCACTGTACTAAAGTACAGTTGCGCTTCTCGGCCACAACTCACTGCCGCTCGCTACGATTGTCTCAGGTGTTGTTATTGAGTTGGATTGGTAAAAATCTACTTAACCAAGCTGACTTTAGGCCAGGCCCGTCGCGCTGGCGATGATGCCGCCACCGAGGCAGACGTCGCCGTCGTACAACACGGCCGACTGGCCCGGCGTGACGGCCCATTGCGCCTGATCAAAGGCCAGGCCAAAATTTTCATTTCCATCAGGCAGCAACTGGCAGGCCACGTCGGCCTGGCGGTAGCGCGTCTTGGCGGACAGGGCGCCCGCTTGCGGCGCGCTGCCGGCGACCCAGCTGGCCTGGTCGGCCGTCAAGGCCGGCGACAGCAGCCAAGGGTGGTCGTGGCCCTGCACCACCCACAGGGTGTTGTTGGCGATATCCTTGCGCGCCACATACCAGGCGTCGCTGCTGCCGTCGGCGTTCTGGTATGACTTCACGCCGCCGATGCCGATGCCCTTGCGCTGGCCCAGGGTATAAAAACTCAGTCCCACGTGTTCGCCCACGGTCTTGCCGTCGGCCGTTTTCATCGGACCCGGCTTGTACGACAGGTAGCGGTTCAAAAATTCGCGGAACGGGCGCTCGCCAATGAAGCAAATGCCCGTCGAATCCTTTTTTTGCGCATTCGGCAGGGCCAGCTTTTCCGCGATCTGGCGCACTTGCGTCTTCGGGATTTCACCGAGCGGAAACAAGGTCTTGGACAACTGCGCCTGGTTCAAGCGGTGCAGGAAGTAGCTTTGATCCTTGCTGGCGTCGACGGCCTTGAGCAGTTCGTAGCGGCCCGCGTCGGTGGGCGCCTGGCGCACGCGCGCATAGTGGCCGGTGGCGATCAGGTCGGCGCCCAGGGTCATGGCATGGTCAAGAAAAGCCTTGAACTTGATTTCGGCGTTGCACAGCACGTCCGGGTTCGGCGTGCGGCCGGCCTGGTATTCGCGCAGGAAGTCGGCGAAGACGCGGTCCTTGTATTCGGAGGCGAAATTGACGGCTTCGATATCGACGCCGATGACGTCGGCCACGCTGGCCGCGTCGATCCAGTCCTGGCGCGTGGAGCAGTATTCCGAATCGTCGTCATCTTCCCAGTTTTTCATGAACAGGCCGATGACTTCATAGCCTTGTTCCTTCAGCATCCATGCCGCGACCGAGGAATCGACCCCGCCCGACATGCCGATAACGACTTTCTTCTTGCTCATCTTGCTTTCCAGTGTACTTTAGATAATGTTGCCATGCGCGGGTCTATGCGCTGTTAAAGACCGACGTATGCGTGTGCAGCAGGGCCAGCGGCGCGCGCCGGCCAGCCAGGTATTCGTCCACGCACTGCAGCACCAGCGGGCTGCGGTGGCGCTCCTGGCACGCCGCCAGCTCGTCGCGCGTCATCCACAGGGTGCGGATGATGCCTTCGTCCAGCGGGCGGTCATGCTCGGCGCCGGCCGTGCCGCAAAAGGTGAAGCGCAGATAGGTCACATCCTCGCCCGTGCGCAGCGACTGGTAGCGCGACATGTACATGCCGACCAGCGCCGTGGGAATGAAATCATAGGCCGCTTCCTCCAGCGTTTCGCGGATGACGGCCTGCTCCAGCGATTCGAACGGGTCGAGATGGCCGGCCGGCTGATTGATCTTGATGCCTTCGCTGGTCTCTTCTTCAATCAGTAAAAACAGGCCGTCGCGCTCGACGATGGCGGCAACGGTGACAGAGGGTTTCCAGATTCTCGGCATGATTCCATCCTTGAAAGAGCCGACATTTTATCTTGTTCTGCGCGCGCGGTTTGAACGCGGCCTTCTGTTGCGCGGACATATTGATAAATGACAACGTTTTAGCAAATAGCGGTGGGAGGTACTTACGTCTTTCCCGGGGAGCGCACTAGCATGGGGGCTTAGGCGGCAAGGCGGCAGGAAGCGCTCGTCAATATAGGCCTTCCGCCTGGTCAAAACAAGCGCGCATGCGGCGTGGACTGTGGTGAGATTGACACACATTTCCCATAATACGGTCGCTGCACCGCATGGCGAAACGAGCGCTGCCATTTCGGGGGAATTAGTGTCCTGTGCCTAAAAGTTGCTGGTTCACAAACGTTTAACGCGCGGCTTTCCGTGTTAGATTCTAGTCAGTTTATCAATTTGCGGAGGCATCATGAGGATAGGCATACCGGCCGAAACGCGGCCCGGTGAGACCCGGGTGGCAGCGACGCCCGAGACAGTCAAGAAGCTGGCGGCCAGGCATCAGGTCGTCGTACAGGCGGGCGCGGGCGTGCAAGCGTCGATTCCCGACGACGCGTACGCCGCCGCCGGCGCGCAGATCGGCACCGCCCAGGAAGCCTACGGCTGCGCCATCGTGCTCAAGGTGCGCGCTCCCGATGCCGAAGAACGGACCCTGATGGCCGGCGGCACCGTGCTGGTCGGCATGTTGAACCCGTTTGACGCGGACAATATCGCCGCCATGGCCGCGGCCGGGCTGTCCGCCTTCGCCCTGGAAGCCGTGCCGCGCATCACGCGCGCGCAGTCGATGGACGTGCTGTCCTCGCAGGCAAATATTGCCGGCTACAAGGCCGTGCTGGTGGCCGCCAATACCTACCAGCGCTTCATGCCCATGCTGATGACAGCGGCCGGCACGGTGAAAGCGGCCCGCGTGCTGATCATGGGCGTGGGCGTGGCCGGTTTGCAGGCGATCGCCACGGCCAAGCGCCTGGGCGCCGTCATCGAGGCGTCCGACGTGCGCCCGCCCGTCAAGGAACAAGTTGAATCGCTGGGCGCCAAGTTCCTCGACGTGCCTTTCCTCACCGAGGAAGAAAAGGAAATCGCCAAGGGGTCGGGCGGCTATGCGCGCGCCATGCCGGCCGACTGGATGCGCCGCCAGGCCGAACTGGTGCACGAACGGGCGAAACTGGCCGACATCATCATCACCACGGCACTGATCCCCGGCCGCGCCGCGCCCGTGCTCATTTCCGAAGAAACGGTGAAAGCCATGAAACCCGGTTCCGTCATCGTCGACCTGGCCGTGGAGCAGGGCGGCAACTGCCCGCTGTCGGAACTGGGCAAGACGGTGCTCAAGCACGGCGTCTACATCGTGGGCGAGCCGAACCTGGCGACCCTGGTGGCGGCCGATGCCTCGGCCCTGTATGCGCGCAACGTGCTGGACTTTTTGAAGCTCATCATCGACAAGGACGATCAGCTGCTGATCGACCGCGAGGATGAAATCATCAAGGCCAGCCTGGTTTGCGCGGACAGCGTGATCTTGCGCAAATAAGTTACGAAAATAATGCGGCACAGGGAGAGAACAACATCATGGAAATCAGTCACACCATCACCAACCTGATCATCTTCGTGCTGGCCATTTATGTCGGCTACCACGTCGTCTGGACCGTCACGCCGGCGCTGCATACGCCGCTGATGGCCGTCACCAACGCCATTTCCGCCATCATCATCGTTGGCGCCATGCTGGCGGCCGGCCTGACGGATGGTCCGCTGGCGCAGGCGGCCGGCACGCTGGCAGTGGCGCTGGCCGCCGTCAACGTGTTCGGCGGCTTCCTCGTCACGCAGCGCATGCTCGAGATGTTCCGTAAAAAAGAACCGAAAGCCAAGCAAGGAGCGAAAGAATGAGTCACGCCATGAGCTTCGTCACCATGAACCTGGTGACGATGATGTACCTGATCGCGTCGGTGTGCTTCATCCAGGCCCTGAAAGGGCTGTCGTCGCCCTCGACGGCGCGCCGCGGCAATGCCTTCGGCATGAGCGGCATGGCCATTGCCGCCGTCACCACCGTGGCGCTGATCCTGAAACTCAAGGAGCAGCAGACGGGCGGCATGGGCCTGACCCTCGTCATCATCGGCATCGTCACGGGCGGCGCCATCGGCGCCTACCTGGCAAAAACCGTGGAAATGACGAAGATGCCGGAACTGGTGGCGGCCATGCACTCGCTGATCGGCCTGGCGGCCGTCTGCATCGCCGTGGCGGCCGTGTCGGAACCGTGGGCCTTCAATATCGCCAAAAACGGCGAGGCGCTGCCCATCGGCAACCGCTTCGAGCTGTTCATCGGCACCTTTGTCGGCGCCATCACGTTCTCCGGTTCGGTGATCGCCTTCGGCAAGCTGTCAGGCAAGTACAAGTTCCGCCTGTTCCAGGGCGCGCCCGTCAGCTTCAAGGGCCAGCACATGCTCAACCTGGTGCTGGCGCTGGTGATGGTGGGCCTGGGCCTGGCCTTCTGCTTCGCCGACGGCGTGCAGCCGGCGTGGACGCCGTTCATCATCATGGCCCTGATCGCCTTTGCGCTGGGCGTGCTGATCATCATCCCCATCGGCGGCGCCGACATGCCGGTGGTGGTGTCGATGCTCAACAGCTATTCGGGCTGGGCCGCGGCGGGCATCGGCTTTTCGCTGAATAACTCGATGCTGATCATCGCCGGCTCGCTCGTGGGGTCTTCGGGCGCGATCCTGTCGTACATCATGTGCAAGGCCATGAACCGCTCGTTCTTCAACGTCATCCTCGGCGGCTTTGGCGGCGATGCACCGGCCGCGGCCAGCGGCGGCGCGCAGGAACAGCGCCCCGTCAAATCGGGCTCGGCCGACGATGCCGCCTTCATCATGGGCAATGCGGAAACCGTCATCATCGTGCCAGGCTATGGCCTGGCCGTGGCGCGCGCGCAGCATTCGCTCAAGGAACTGGTGGAAAAGCTCACGCACAAGGGCGTCACCGTCAAGTATGCGATCCACCCGGTGGCGGGGCGCATGCCGGGCCACATGAACGTGCTGCTGGCCGAGGCCGAGGTGCCGTACGACCAGGTCTTCGAGATGGAAGACATCAACGGTGAATTCGGCCAGACCGACGTGGTGCTGGTGCTGGGCGCGAACGACGTCGTCAACCCGGCGGCAAAAGACCCGAAATCGCCGATCGCCGGCATGCCGATCCTCGAGGCGTACAAGGCCAAGAGCATCATCGTCAACAAGCGCTCGATGGCGTCCGGCTATGCGGGCCTGGACAATGAGCTGTTCTACCAGCCGAACACGATGATGGTATTTGGCGACGCCAAGAAGGTGATCGAGGACATGCTGAAAGCGGTCGAATAAACGCCAGCGCCGCAGGCGACGCCCGGACGGCCCGCCTTTGCGCGGGCTGTTTTTATTCGGCGGCGCTGGCCATGACCTGGTTGCGGCCCTGGTGCTTGGCCACGTACAGGGCCTTGTCGGCTTCCGACATGGCCGCATCCATGCTGGCGCCTCGCGCCAGCGGCGCCAGGCCGATGCTGATGGTGACATGCAGCGCGGAACCGTCCGGCAGCACGGTGACGGCCGCCGCCACGGCCGCGCGGATGCGCTCGGCCACCAGCTGCGCCTGCTGCAAGGTCGCGTCGGGGAACAGCAGGCCGAATTCCTCGCCGCCCATGCGCGCCGCCACGTCGGTGACGCGGCCCGTATCGCGCAGCACTTGCGCCACGTTGCGCAGCACGGCGTCGCCCACGGCGTGCCCATGGCGGTCGTTGATTTTCTTGAAATGGTCAAGGTCGGCCACGCCCACCGTCAGCGCGGCGCCGCTGCGCGCCGCGCGCGCCATGGCCTGCTCGGCCTGGGCCTCGTAGGCGCGCCGGTTCGGCAGCGAAGTGAGGGCATCGTACAGCGCCTGCTGTTCCAGCTGTGCCAGCAGGCTGGCGTTCTTGGCCGCCAGTTCGCGCCGTTCGCGCACGTCGAGCAAAAAGGCGCCGAAATAGCGCATGCCGTCCACCACGCCCAGGTCCAGCGCCTTCATTTCGATGGGGATCATCTGTGTGTCGCGGTGGCGGATGGCGAATTCGCGTATTTTTCCCAGCACGCTGGAGGTGCGCGAGCTGCGGATGTAATTGATCACATGGTTGTCGTGCTGCGCGCCGACGGCGTCTGGCAGCAGGCCATTCAGGGTCTGGCCCAGCAGTTCTCCGCTGGCATAGCCCGACAGCGCCTGCATGGCGCCATTGATGTAGCGGATGCGGCACTGCTCGTCGATGATGATGACGGCGTCGAGGGCGTCTTCCAGCAGGCGGGAAAAGAGTATTTCGGGAAGAGCGGCAGGCGGTGCTGCGGGCAATGCGTCTGTCATGGAACGGTCGCCAGAATCCAGGTGACAGTCATTGTCGCATCCGCGGGCCGTTTACTCCATGCCGGAGATGCTGCCTGTTTCTTTTTCGCCCGTGCTCTTTCTTTATTGATAAGGTTCAGCGGCGGCCGTACATCATCAGTTCCGCCAGGCTTTTGCGCGCCGGGCTGACGGCGTCGAGCAAGCCCAGCGACAGGCCCAGCAAGCCTTGCGTGGGCGCGCTGCCCGTAAAAATGCGCGCCATGGTGTCGGTGACGCGCACGGTCAGTCCGCGGTCGGCCTGGCGCAGGCTGGCATAGCGTTCCAGGCCGGCCGGGCTGCTGTCCTGCGCCAGTACGCGGGCCAGCACGGCGGCGTCGCGCAAGCCCAGGTTCAGGCCTTGTCCGGCCACCGGATGCAGGGTTTGCGCCGCATTGCCGATGGCGACCGTGCGCGCCGTGCCGCCCGCCTGCGCGTTCAGGCCCAGCGGATAGGCCAGGCGCGCCGACGTGCGGATAAAACGTCCCAGGCGGCTGCCGAAGGCCGCGCCCAGGCGCGCCAGGAAGGCGGCGTCGTCGAGCGCCAGCAATTGTTCGGCGCGCGTGGGCGGCACGCACCAGACCAGCGCGTAGCCGTCGTCCTGCGGCAGCAGGGCCAGCGGACCCTCGTCGGTGAAGCGCTCAAAGGCGCGGTGGGCGATGGGCGCGCTGACATGCACGTGGGCGATGATGGCGCTTTGGCCATAGTCGCGGCTGACGGCGCGCTCCTGCTGCTGGCCGAACAGGCCGCCCTCGGCCTGTACCAGCAATTGCGCGCGCAGGCTGGAAACGGCGCCGTCCTGTTCGATCTGCACGCTGACGCCATCGCCATCTTCGGCGCTGGCAGTCACCAGGGCCGGGCGCACGGTGGCCACGCCGAGGCGCCCGCATACCTCGGCCAGCGCGCCGACCACGGCGCCATAGCGGGCCACATAGCCCAGGGCTTCGACGCCATGCTCGCTGCGGTCCATCAGGCTGCGCCCGAAACGGCCGCGGCGCGAGACGTGGATGGCGTGGATGGGCGTCGCCTCGACGGGCCAGGCGCCAGCTTCCTCCAGAATCTGGCGGCTGCCATACGACAGGGCGATGGTGCGCGGGTCGCGTTTGGCCTGTTCGATGGACTTGGCGTCGAGCAGGGCGATGCCGGCGGCGCGGCTGCCGCGCTGCACCAGCAGGGCGGCCAGCGCCATGCCGACGGGGCCGGCGCCGCAGATGGCGAGATCGAAAGTGGACGGTGTATGCATGCGGCGGCGTTAATCCTGTGTCATCAGTTGTTCGATTTCAGCGACGCTTCTGGGCGCCGTGCTGAAGACTTCATGGCCTTGCGGCGTGACCAGCACATCATCTTCGATGCGGATGCCGGTGTGCCAGAACTGTTCCGGCACGCCGGCGCCGGGGCGCACGTAAATGCCCGGCTCCACCGTCAGCACCATGCCCGGTGCCAAAGCGCACCACGGCTTGCCGGGGGCGGTCGTGTCGCGGTAGGCACCCACGTCGTGCACGTCCATGCCCAGCCAGTGGCTGGTGCCGTGCATGTAGAACGGCGCGTAGCCCTTGTCGGCGATGACGTCCTGCACGCTGCCGCATTTTTGCGGATCCAGCAGTTTCAAGTCCAGCATGCCCTGCGCCAGCACCTGCACGGCTGCCTCGTGGATGGCGCTGTGCGGCAAGCCGGGACGCACCACGTCCAGCGCCGCCTGTTGCGCCGCCAGCACCAGTTCATACAGCGCCCGCTGCGGGCCGCTGAAGCGGCCATTGACGGGAAAGGTGCGCGTGATGTCGGAGGCGTAGCCATCAAGTTCGCAGCCGGCGTCGATCAATACCAGCTCGCCGTCTTTTAATGCCGCATTGTTGGCGCTGTAATGCAGGATGCAGGCGTTGCCGCCGCCGGCCACGATGGAGGAATAGGCGGGAAATTGCGCGCCGTTGCGGCGAAATTCGTACAGCAGCTCCGCTTCCAGCGCATATTCATGCATGCCGGGCCGCGTGGCGCGCATGGCGCGCGCGTGGGCGGCGCTGGAAATGGCCGCCGCGCGGCGCATCAGGCTTTGCTCTTGCGGGTCTTTCAGCAGGCGCATGGCGTCGAGCATGCCGTTGAGGTCAACCGCCATCGCGGGTGCCGTGACGCCGCTGCGGGCCTTTTGCCGCACGCCGTGCAGCCAGACCCTGACTTGCGCGTCGAGGCTGCCGCCCAGCGGGTAATACAGGGCAGGCGCATCGGCCAGCAGGCGCGCCATTTCCACGTCGCGCTCCTCGATGGGAAAGGCGGCGTCGAAGCCGAACGTGGCGCGCGCCGCCTCGGGACCATGGCGAAAGCCGTCCCAGATTTCGCGTTCCGTGTTCTTGGCGCGGCAGAACAGGATGGCGCGCGCGGGCGCCGTGGCGCTGGCGGCCACGAGGGCCAGCGCGCTGTCGGGTTCCGTAAAGCCGCTCAGGTAGTAAAAGTAGCTGTCGTGGCGATACGGATAGTCGCAATCGCTGTTGCGCGGCACTTCGGGCGCCGTGGCGAGGAAGGCCACGCTGCCCGGCAGCATCTGCGCCAGCAGCGCCGCGCGCCGTGCCGCGTAGTTGGCCATCATGGCGCTGGCGCCTTCGGGCTGGTGCCGGCGACGCCGTTGAGCGCGTCGAGCTGCTGCGGCGTGCCCACGTTGGTCCACTCTCCCGGGTAGACTTCGCCGCCCACGCGGCCCTGGTCCGCATACTTGCGCAGCAGGTCGCCCAGCCTGGCGTGGCTGCCCGGTTGGATGCCATCGAACATTTCAGGACGGTAGACGCCGATATTGGCGAAGGTCCATTTGGTGTCGTCCGTATTGTTGATCGAGAACAAGGTCAGGCCGAAGTCGCCCCGCGGGTGGAAATCGGGATTGGGTACCAGGTAAGTCCAGGCGATGTCGCGCTGGTCGGCCGGATACGGCGTGCCCAGCACATCCTTGTCGGCCAGCACGTCGAGTACTTGCGTAAAATCAAAATACGGACAATAGATGTCGCCGGAAATGGCGAGGAACGGTTCCTCTCCCAGCAAATGGCGGGCCTGGGCGATGCCGCCCGCCGTTTCCAGCGGCGTCGTTTCCGGCGAGTACGCGATGCGCGCGCCATACGCGCTGCCGTCGCCCAGGGTTTCCTCGATCAGATGGCCCAGGTGGGAATGGTTGATGACGATGTCCGTGATGCCGGCGCGCACCAGGTTCAGCACATGCCAGACGATCAGCGGACGGCCGCGCACTTTCAGCAGCGGTTTGGGGCAGGTGTCGGTGAGCGGACGCATCCGTTCACCGCGGCCTGCGGCAAAGATCATGGCTTTCATGGGTAGTCGTTTTCAGTATCGGTAAGTCGGCTGCGCGGACAGGCCGCGCAGCGGGAAAGCGCCTAGAAGGTATAACCGACCTGGGGCGTTTTATTCTCCAATGCATCGAGCAAACGCACCAGCGGCTTGAGTTCCGTGTAGCGGTTGGCTGTCTTGCGCACGTAATCGAGCACGGTCGGCAGGTCGCCCATGTACAGATCCTTGCCATCGCGGTAATTCAGGCGCGAGAACAGGCCGAGGATTTTCAGGTGGCGCTGCAGGGCCGTGAATTCGAAATCACGGTAGAAGGCGTCGATGTCGGGATTCACCGGCAAGCCCAGCTGTTTGGCGCGCTGCCAGTAGCGGATCACCCAGTCCAGCACCAGCTCTTCGTCCCACTGGATATACGCGTCGCGCAGCAGCGAGGCGATGTCGTAGGTGACGGGGCCGAAGACGGCGTCCTGGAAATCGAGGATGCCGGGATTGGGGATGGAACCATCGTTGATGTGCATCAAATTGCGCGAATGGTAGTCGCGGTGCATGAATACCTGTTGTTGCGACAGGATATTGGCCGTGATGGCATCGAAGACCTTGTCCAGCTGGGCTTGTTGCACATCCGTCAGGGTGGCGCCCAGGTGCTTGCCGATGAACCATTCCGGGAACAAATTCATTTCGCGCAGGATGAAGGCGCGGTCGAACTCGGGCAGCACGTCGGGGGCGCTGGCCAGCTGGATTTTCATCAGCGATTCCAGCGCTTCGGCATACAGCACGCTGGCGTTGTCGTGGTTCAGGGCGTCAAGATAAGTGGTCGTGCCCAGGTCGGAGATCAGCAGGAAGCCGTTATCCACGTCTTGCGCGATGATCTCGGGCACGGACACGCCTGCCCCCTTCAGCAAGCCGGCCACCTTGATGAAGGCGGGCACGTTTTCGCGTTCGGGCGGCGCATCCATGGCAATCAGTGTGCTTCCTGGCAAGGTTGTATTGCCTGGCAGCACATCAAGGCGGTAGTAGCGGCGGAAGCTGGCGTCGCTGGAGGCGGGGCGGGCGGAATCGGGTGAAACGAGGTTCAGCGGGGCCAGCCAGGCTTTCAACAGGGTCAGGCGGGCGTCGGCGGAGGCCGGCGCGGCAGGGGAATTGGGGGAGAGTGACATTAAGCGGCCTGTGGAATCGGGTTGATGGTGCGCAGGGCAGGAGTCCCCATTGCTGGAAGCTCTTCCCCCAAGAACCGTGCGCGTGAATATCACCGCACACGGCTCAAGCATGATAAAAGTCCCTGTACGGGGACCGGCTTCGCAACCTGTAAATCGTCTGCGTGCACATTTGTATGGCAATTTGGGTGCAATAATACGCGATTTCCAAGGGTGTCGGAACCACCGGCGACACGCTGTTCCATGTGCTGGCCACACCGTCGGGCTTGCATTTCATCGTGGATTGACACGCAGCGCACAAGTTGCGCTGCTCGCCATGGCGCCTGGCCCGCTCGCGCCGGCAAGCCCTGTTTTTTTTCACCAGGCGTTCCGCCGAAGGGGGGCCGTACAGTTCCCATCCGGCAAGACTGCCAGCGCTTGCCTTCATGCCGAACTTCGGCCCGCCGTTCCGGCGAGCAGCCCCGCATGGCCAGGATGACGCCGGATGCCGCGGGTGTCCTGGCTCGGGCCGGGACAAATCGTGAACCCTGCAGGGCATGGTTGAAATGTGAAAAATTGCAAATAAATGTAAAATATTGACACGCTTTGCAAATCAACTACAGGCGCGGCGCTCATGGAACAAAGCCGGCAAGGAAATAGCTGGTCGCCGCTGGTGCGGCGAGGCTGCAAGCCTGGCAGGGCGCCGATTCGCAGCGCGCCTGTGCTGCCGACCATAGCGACTGCGGGAGCGTTCCTGACGGTTTTATCGCTGCGATCCCGGTGATTTGCCGGTGCAGTTCCTGCGCCGCCAGCCCTTGCTGCCACGTTGCGAGCGGAGACAGCTACCTGAGCTTTCAGGCGTGTCGCACAGATTCCCATATAATAAGGGATTCAAATCAAAAAATCGCCTGTCAATGGTGCTTGCCCCTTCCAATTCATGAGCTGGTTTTCGGCCTCCCCCCCTTCGCAGCGCTGGGCTTTCGCCATCAGCGCGCTCGTCGCCGCCACGACGGTGCCTGTTCACGCCCAGAAGGCGCCACGCCCCGTGCATGCGGAGGATCCGGACGCGCCCACCGTCATGACGGCGGAAAGCATGCATGGCAGGCCGGAACGCGAGCTCAATCTCGACAGGAATGTCGTGATTGAGCGCGGAAAAACCACAAAAATGACCTCCGACACAGCTTGTTACAAACAAGTTGAAGATGAATTCGATGCGGACGGCCATATCAAGATGTGGCGTTTCGGCGACTACTACACGGGCGACGTGCTGAAGCTGAACATGGAAACGGGCAAGGGCTTCCTGCTCAATCCTACCTACCGCTTTGAAGTGGGCCACGGCCAGGGCAAGGCCGAGCGCGTCGACTTCATCAATCCCGACGAAGCCAACGTCATCGACGGTACCTACAGTACCTGCGAAGGACCGAACCCGGACTGGTACCTGAAGTCGAGCACCCTGAACCTCGATACGGGGCGCGATGTGGGCACGGGCAGCAAGACCATCATTTATTTCAAGGGCGTGCCCATTCTTGGCACCCCCGGCATCTCGTTTTCGCTGTCGGGCGCGCGCCGTTCGGGCTGGCTGGCGCCCACGCCGGGCTTTGCCTCGAAGAATGGCTTTGAGCTGACGGTACCGTATTACGTGAATATCGCGCCGAACCGCGACCTGACGCTGTACCCGAAATACATACAGCGGCGCGGCATCCAGCTGGGCGCCACGGGCCGTTACATGGGCGAGACGGACGCCGGCTTTTACAGTGGCGAAACGTCGTTCGAATTCTTGCCCAACGACAAACAGACCAAGACCAACCGCTATCTGATCAAGTCCAAGCACGAGCAGGCCTTGGCCACGGGCTGGACCTATGGCTGGGATGTGCGCGACGCGTCCGACAATAATTATCCGAACGATTTTTCGAAAAACGTGGCTTCCGCCACCGAGCGCCAGTTGCTGCGTGAATTGCGTACCGACTACCGTACCGAGGACTGGAGCCTGACGGCGCGCGTGCAGAATTACCAGGTGCTGCAGGATCCCGACCCCAGCGTGATCGTGCCGCGCCCGTATGACCGTTTGCCAGCGGTGAATTTCCACGCCGGCAAATATGACGTCTGGGGTGGTTTCGACTGGACGTTCGACGCGGAAGCGACGCGTTTCGTGCATCCGACCCTGGTGCAGGGTTCGCGCCTGGTGGCCGTGCCGCAGGTGAGTTTTCCGATTATCCACCCTGGCTATTTCATCACGCCCAAGCTGATGCTGAACGCCAGCGCATACCAGCTCGACAACAACGCCACGACCAAGGCGCAGTTTCCGAATACCTCGCTGACGCGCGCCGTGCCGACCTTCTCGGTCGACAGCGGCCTGGTGTTCGAGCGCGACACGAACCTGTTCGGCGCCAAGGGCGGCACGCAGACGCTGGAGCCGCGCCTGTTCTACGTCTACACGCCATACCGCGACCAGTCGCAGTTCCCGACCTTCGACACGGACAACGGCACCTTCAACCTGACGCAGATCTTCACGGAAAACCGCTTCGTCGGCAGCGACCGCATCGGCGATGCCAACCAGGTCACGGCGGCCGTCGTCTCGCGCTTCCTGCAGCCCGATGGCGCCGAGCGCATGCGCCTGACGTTTGGCCAGCGCTTCTATTTTGCCGACCAGCGCGTGCAGCTCAAGTCGACGACGCCGGTCAACCAGTCGCGTTCGGATATCCTGCTGGCGGCCACGGGCCGCGTGTCCGAGACTTGGACCGTCGACAGCCTGGTGCAGTACAATCCCAGCGACCGCCAGTTGATGAGCTATAACTACACGCTGCAATATCAGCCCGGCCCGAAGAAAGTATTGAATATCAGCAATCGTTTCCAGCGCGGCAGCATGCGCTATGCGGAAGTGTCGACGCAATGGCCGCTGACGGACCGCCTGTATGGCGTGGGCCGCATCAGTTACTCGCTGCTGGACCGGCGCCTGGTCGATAGCCTGATCGGCCTGGAATACAAGGGCGATTGCTGGGTATTCCGCATGGGCGCACAGCGTTTCGTGACGTCGACCAGAGATGCATCGACGCCGATTTTCTTCCAGTTGGAGCTGACAGGCTTGTCGAATGGCCTGGGACTGGGCGCGAACGGCCTGGAAACTTTTACAAAAACCATCCCTGGTTATCAGGCATTGAGCCAGCCACTCCGTTAAGATAGTCGTCGTTGCCGCCGCCGGTGTCCCCGGCGCTGGCGCAAACCGGTTTTTTTATTCACCTGAACTCATGAGCGCTCTACACATTATGCGTAATGCCAGTATGCACCAACTCAAAATTGCAACGGTTTTGTTGTGCGCCATTTCCGGCGCCGCGACCAGTAGTGTCTGGGCGCAACAGGCCGCGCCTGCGCCTGCCGCCGCTCCCGCCGTCAAGGGTTTCACGCCGCCAGCGTCGAGCAGCGGCAAGACCATCGACTCCATCGCCGTCGTCGTCAATGACGATGTGATCACGCGCAATGAAGTGGCGGCCCGCATCAAGAGCGTGGAGCAGCGCATGAAGGCGCAGAACATCCCGCTGCCCGATCCTGCCGACCTGCGCCGTCAATTGCTCGAACGCATGATCGTTGAGCGCGCGCAAATGCAGCTGGCCAAGGAAATGGGCGTGCGCGTGGATGACCTGACCCTGGACCGCGCGATTGCCCGTATTGCGGAACAGCAAAAAATGACAGTGCAAGACCTGCGCAACCAGATGGAAAAAGAAGGTACGCCGTTTGCAACTTTCCGTGAAGAAATTCGCGATGAGATCATCATGCAGCGCCTGCGCGAACATGAAGTCGACGCCAAGATCCAGATTTCGGATTCCGAAGTGGACAATTTCCTCGACGCGGAAAAAGCGGCGGCCAGCGAACAGGTGGAACTGAACCTGGCGCAAATTCTCGTGCGTATCCCGGAAAACTCCAGCCCGGAACAGATCGCCGCCCGCCGCGCGCGCGCCGAAGAAGTCAGCCGCCAGCTGCGCACGGGCGCCGATTTCGCCAAGATGGCCGCCACCTATTCCGACGCCAGCGATGCGCTGAGCGGCGGCGATATCGGCTGGCGCCAGAGCGACCGCCTGCCGCCCCTGTTCACCGAGCAGCTGCTCAAGCTGAAACCGGGCCAGATCACGCCCATCATCAAGAGCAACACCGGCTTCCATATCCTGAAACTGGTGGACCGCCGCAGCGCGGCCGAGGCGCAGGCCGTGGCCGCCGTGCAGCAGACGCATGCCCGCCACATCCTGCTGAAAGTGACGCCGACCCTGTCGGCCGCCGAAGCCAAGCGTAAATTGCTGGAATTGAAAGAGCGTCTCGACAACAAGGCCGCCAAGTTCGAAGACCTGGCCCGTTTGTTCTCGAACGACGGTTCGGCGGCCAAGGGCGGCGACCTGGGCTGGCTGTATCCGGGCGACACCGTGCCGGAATTCGAGACGGCCATGAATGCGCTGAAACCGGGCGAAGTGAGCCAGCCGATCGAATCGAGCTTCGGTTTCCATCTGATCGAAGTGCTGGAGCGCAAGAGCGACGACGTCTCGAAAGAGAAGCAGCGCAATGCCGCGCGCAACGCCTTGCGCGAACGCAAACTGGAAGAGGCGACGGAGAACTGGGCGCGTGAAGTGCGCGACCGTGCCTACGTCGAATTCCGCGCGGACGACCAGTAATGCTGCTGATTAATTGCGCATGAGTAACTTGCCCCTTGCACGCCGCCCGGCCATCGCCATCACCTGCGGCGAACCGGCCGGTGTCGGCCCGGAAATCTCCATACGCGCCGCCTGGGCCATGCGCAATGAAGTCAACTGCATCCTGCTGGGCGACGCCGCCTTCCTGGCCATGACGGCCAGCCTGATCGATCCGGAGATCCGCCTGGCGGCGCTGTCGCTGCAAGCCGTGCGCAACAGCGGCTTGCCCCAGTTCGGCCCCGGCCGCCTGGCCGTGATCGACATTCCTACCGTCAACAATGTCATCCCTGGCGTGCTCGACAAGGAAAATGGCCGCGCCGTGCTGGCCACCCTGGATGCGGCCGTGGAAGGCATCGCGGCCGGCTGGTTCGGCGCCATGGTCACGGCGCCCTTGCAAAAAAGCACCATCAACGATGCGGGCGTGGCCTTTTCCGGCCACACGGAATACCTGGCGGAAAAGACCGGCACGCCGCAAGTGGTCATGATGCTGGCCGGCGAACCTGGCCATGGCGAGCCGACCCTGCGCGTGGCGCTGGCCACCACGCACCTGCCATTGAAGGACGTGTCCGCTGCCATCACGATGGACAGCCTGGCCGTCACGCTCGATATCCTCCAGCTTGATCTGCAACAGAAATTCGGCATCGCCGCGCCGCGCATCCTCGTGACCGGCCTGAACCCGCATGCGGGCGAGGGCGGCTATCTGGGGCGCGAGGAAATCGACGTCATCGCCCCGGCGATTGCAGCCGCGCAAGCGCGCGGCATCGATGCGCGCGGCCCGTACCCGGCCGACACCTTGTTCCAGCACAAGTACCTGGCCGACGCCGACTGCGTGCTGGCCATGTACCACGACCAGGGCTTGCCCGTGCTGAAATACGCGACCTTCGGGCGCGGCATCAATGTCACCCTGGGCTTGCCGCTGATCCGCACCTCGGTCGACCACGGCACGGCGCTGGACCTGGCCGCGCAAGGACTGGGCCTGGCCGATTGCCACAGCATGGAGCAGGCCCTGCAAACGGCGCTGCACATGCTGCGCGCCAGCCGCCGCGCCTGATATCCACCGGTCTTMCCCCGCTACACCGCCTCTAGAATAGAAAAACAGAATATGAAACACGTTGCCCGCAAACGTTTTGGCCAGAACTTCCTGCATGACCGCTTCGTCCTCGACGACATCACGGCCGCCATCGCGCCGCAGGCGGACGACGCCATGGTCGAGATCGGCCCCGGCCTGGGCGCCATGACGGAGCAGCTGCTGCGTCACCTGAAGCAGATGCACGTGGTCGAGCTGGACCGCGACCTGATCGTGCGCCTGGAAAAGACCTTCAACCCTGCCAAGCTGACGATCCATTCGGGCGATGCGCTGAAGTTTGATTTCGCGCAAATCCCCGTGCCGGCCGGCCAGAAGCTGCGCATCGTGGGCAACTTGCCGTACAACATTTCCAGCCCGCTGCTGTTCCACCTGGCGGATTTTGCGCCGCGGGTGCAGGACCAGCATTTCATGTTGCAGAAGGAAGTCGTCGAGCGCATGGTGGCCGAGCCGGGCAGCAAGGCGTATGGCCGCCTGTCCGTGATGCTGCAGTGGCGCTACGACATGACCTTGATGTTCATCGTGCCGCCGACGGCGTTTGATCCGCCGCCGAAGGTGGAATCGGCCATCGTGCGCATGATCCCCGTGGCCGAACGCCTGGCGTGCGACCAGGAAACCCTGGAAGCGGTCGTCATGAAGGCGTTTTCGCAGCGCCGCAAGGTGATCCGCAACTGCCTGGCCGGCATGTTTACGGAAGAGCAGATCAAGGCGGCGGGCATCGACCCGACCCTGCGTCCGGAAACCGTGGGACTGGAGCAGTATGTTGCCTTGGCGAATCTGCTCAAAGCACCGCAGTAATCGCCAAGGCTGGGGTCAGACCCTCTCCACCACCAGCGCCTGAGCAGGCGTCGACGTGAGTGGGGGGCTGGCCCCGGCGGTGACAATCAAAACCACTGGTCGACCTGCTGTAAATCCTGCCGCAATGCTGAAAAACAGTCGTCCACATGGTGGTTGCGGCTGATCTCATTGCGCCGCATCAGGGCGATCTTGCGCTTGCATGTGGGATGGCGCAGGGGGGCCACGTGCAGATCCTCGTCGTTGAGGAAGGTCGTGTAGAGGCTGGGCATGATGCCCACGGCAATGCCGGCGCGCACCACGCCATACAGCGACTCGCTGTGTATCATCTGGTACAGGCTCGACGGGCTCAAGCCATGCTGGCGCAGCGCATTCGAGGCGAATTCCCAGATGCTGCCCTTGGTAAATACGACGATTTCCTGGCCCGCCAGCTGTTCCCAGCGCACTTCCTTCAGCGACGCCAGCGCATGGCGTCCCGCCGTCACCAGCACCAGCTCATCCTCGAACAGGCCGACGCTCTCCAGCGAGACGGAACCGGGCACCTCGATACCCACGCAAAAATCCAGCTGTCCCGAATGCAGCGCGTGCAGCAAGCCGTCGTTGGGCATGTCCGACAGGACGATTTCCACTTCATCGCCATGCTGTTCGCTGTAGCGCGCCACCACGGCCGCTGTCATGGCCATCGCCGACGGTATCGCGCCGATGCGGATGCGGTGCCGGCCGCTGCCGATGGCGCGCTGGATATCGGCAAAGGTATTGCTCGCCGTATTCAATAAATGCGTGGTGTAGTCGAGCGCCAGCTTGCCTTCGCGCGTCAGCTCCAGCTGGTGCGTTGTGCGGTTAAACAACTTTTTTCCCAGTTGATTTTCCAGCAGCTTGATCGATGCGCTGAGGGCCGGCTGGGTCACGCACAGCTCCTGCGCCGCCTTGCTGAAGCTGTTTACCCGGGCTAGGGTGGCAAACGCTTGTAAATGTCGTAAGGAAATCTTCTTGCTCAGTTCATGCATGCGCTTTGCTTATCAGAAAAAATAATGGATTTATAAAAATAAACAAATTTTCTTATCCCGCAATTTACCATATTCTGGACTGGTCTTTACTTGTCTTGAAAGCAACAATTTTCGGAGAAGCGCTTGCCATGGGGCGCCGGCACACGCGGCAGCCAGCATGCAAGGGACGCAGGCAATAACAATAATTCCAAAAAACTCAGGGTGTATTCTTTTTTAGGGTGGCGGCGATGAATAAATGGATGACTGGAACGATGGTGGTGGGTGGCTTGCTGGCGGCGCAGGGCGCGGCGCAGGCGCAAAGCAGCGTGCAAGTGTATGGCTTGCTGTCGGCCGGTATCGGCTATGTCTCGGACGAGGGTAACGGCAGCCGCACGCATGCGCTGAGCGGCACCAACCAGAATCCCCGCATCGGCTTCCGCGGCCAGGAAGACCTGGGCGACGGCAACAAGGCCGTCTTCGTGCTGGAAAACGGTTTTAACGTGATGACGGGCACGGCCTCGCAAAGCGGCCGCCTGTTCGGCCGCCAGTCGTATGTGGGCCTGTCCAGCAACGACAAGGGCACCCTGACCCTGGGCCGCCAGTACGAAGCCGTCAAGGACCTGCTGGGCCCGGTGGTCATCGCCAGTAACGGCGTGCACATCGGCGACAACGACAATGGCTATAACAACTTGCGCGTGCAAAATGCCGTCAAGTACGTCAGCCCGAACATCAGCAACCTGTCGTTCACGGGCCTGTATGGCTTCAGCGAAAACCCGGCGGACTCCAAGCGCAACCGCGTCTACAGCATGGGCGCCGGCTACAAGGTCGATGCCTTCAGCTGGGCCGTCGCCTACACCAAGATGGACCACCCGAACAGCCCCGATGCGCCGAATGGCGCCATCGGCAACGACTATGGCAGCTCCCTGTTGATCTTTAACAAGAGCGCCGTCAAGGGCGCCGGCGTGGACAGCCAGGCCATCGCCGGCACGGGAGGCTTTTATAATGTGGGCAGGACCAAGTTTGGCGCGCTGTACACCAACGTGCGCTACCACTACCTGGACCAAAGCAATCTGACCCTGCAAAACGTGGATCTGAACGTGAACCACAAGCTGACGGAAGCGCTGAACCTGGGCGCGTCGTATTTCTATACCACCGGAAAATATGACGTGATCAACAAGACGCCGAAATGGCATCAGGTCAACTTCCAGGCCGATTACTTCCTGTCCAAGCGCACCGACGTCGCCGTCACCTGGAGCTACCAGAAGGCGGCCGGCGATGCGACGTTCGCCCGCGTGTTCGGCTTCGGCGCGTCCGGCGGCAAGACGCAAAGCGTGCTGATCGTCGGCATGCGACATTATTTCTGATTCTGATTCATCTTTACAGGCGCTGTCCCGCAGCGCCGCCCCCTGAAAGGAAGCATCTTGAAAAAGCACCTCATGCTGGCTTTGAGCCTAGGCTTGCTGGCCAACGCCGCCCACGCGGAAAAACGCGAGCTGGTCATTTCGGCCTATCCGATTGCCCAGCCCCTGTTCATGAAGTATGTGTACGAGCCGTTCAAGGCCAAATGCGGTTGCGATATCAAGGTGGAAACGGGAAATAATGCTGACCGCATCGCCAAGCTGGTGGTACACGCCAAGAACCCGGTCATCGACCTGGTGCTGCTGTCCGATTCCGGCATGCTGGAAGCGGCACAGACGGGCGTGATCCAGCCCATGGATTACTCCAAACTGAGCAATTACAAGGCCCTGTATGACGTGGCGAAAAACCCCATCGGCGGCAACTTCGCCGTCGGCTACACCCTGTATTCCGTGGGCCTGGTGTACCGCAGCGACAAGATCGCCCCGCTGACGTCCTGGAAGGACCTGTGGCGCCCCGAACTGAAGGGCCGCGTGGCCTTCCCCGACGTGAGCACCACGCAGGGCCCCTTGATGCTGCGCATGGCCGATGCGGCCTGGGGCGGCAAGACGGATGACTATGCCGCCGGCTTTGCCAAGATCGTCGGCATGAAGGGCAGCGTCGTCACGTTCTCGAAAAACAGCGCGCAGCTGGCCGCCCTGTTCGCCCAGGATGAAATCTGGGCCGCGCCCGTGGCGCGTTTTACGTGGTCGCAAATGCTCAAGACGGGTCTGCCCCTGAAATGGAGCATCCCGGCCGAAGGCCAGGCGGCCGGCATGAACGTGATGGGCATCGTCGCCGGCTCGAAGAATGCGGACCTGGCGTACCAGCTGATGGATTTCTGGCTGTCCAAGGAAGTGCAGACGCAGCTGGCGACCAACCTGGTCGACTCGCCCGTCAACAAGGACGTGCGCCTGTCCGTGGCGGCCGCGCAATTCAACACCTACGGCCCTGACCAGATCAACTCGCTGAAATTCGTCAAGCCGGAAACCATCATCAAACAGCGCAGCAACTGGATGACGCAGTGGAACAAGGCCATGAGCAAATAGTGGTGACGAGGAGAGAACACCATGTTTGCTGATCCAAAAAAGCGCCTGGGCCTGCTGCTGGTCCTGCCCGCGCTGATCTTTATCGTTGTCTGCTTCCTGCTGCCCGTGCTGGCGCTGCTGGTCGACGCCTTCCGCGTCGGCGACGGCATGCAGTGGGGCGTTGACCGCTTCGTCGAATTCTTCTCGCAGGAATTCAACCGCACCATCTTCTGGCGCACCCTGCGCATCGCCGCGCTGGTGACGCTCGCTGCCGTCATCCTCGGCTACCCGGCCGCGCAGGCCGTGGCGCGCGTGTCGCCGAAGTGGCGCGGGCTGGTGGTGGGCATGATGATTTTGCCGCTGATGGTCTCGCCGATTGCGCGTACCTACGCCTGGATCGTCTTGCTGGGCCGTAATGGCGCCCTCAACGCGGCGCTGGTCAACATGGGTTTCACGGACGAGCCGCTGCGTTTGCTGTTCAGCGAGTTCGCCGTCTTTGTCGGCCTGCTGCAACTGCTGCTGCCCTTGATGCTGATGTCCTTGGCCGGCGCGCTGGAAAACCTGCCGCGCGACGTGGAACCGGCCGCGGCGACTTTGGGCGCCAATCCCTGGCAAGTCTTTTGCAAGGTCACCCTGCCGCTGACGCAGGAAGGCCTGGTGGTCGGCGGCACCCTGGTGTTTACGGGCTGCGTGACGGCCTATGTGACGCCGGCCCTGCTGGGCGGCACCAAGGTGCTGATGCTGGAAACCCTGCTGTACCAGAAGGTCAGCGTGGAGAGCGACTTCGGCGCGGCGAACGTCATCGCCGTCATCCTCGTCTGCATGACTTTGCTGGTGAATGCCGGCCTTAAACGTATTTCCTCGAGCCGGAGTTCCGTATGAAAGAAAGCTTATTCTCGCGCGCCGTCCTGTGGCTCGTGTTCCTGTTCCTGCTGGGCCCCTTCGCCATCGTCGTGCTGGCCGGCTTTAGCGGCGGCGAAACCCTGGCCTTCCCGCCCGAGTCGTATTCGCTGCGCTGGATAATCGAAGTGTGGTCGGCGCCCGAGTTCCGCCGGGCCTTCCAGACCAGCCTGGAAATCGGCCTGATCGCCACCGTCATCGCGCTGTTGCTGGGCATACCCGTCGCGTATGCGTTTTCACGCATGCCGCCGCCCGGCATCGGCGCCATCCGCCAGATCCTGACGTCGCCGCTGATCATTCCCGCCATCCTCGTCGGCCTGGGACTGCTGCACCACCTCGTGCTGACCATCAATGCGCCCGTCTACGTGGGCCTGTTGATCGGCCATATCGCGTTGCTGATCCCGTATTCGGTGCGCGTGGTGTACGCCAGCCTGGTGAACCTGCGCGTGGATATCGAGGATGCCGCCATCACGCTGGGCGCGTCGCGCCTGCGCGCGTTCTTCATGATCGTGCTGCCGAACATCCGCAACGCCGTGATCGCCGCCTTCTTCCTCGCCTTCGTCACTTCGTTCAACCAGGTGCCCGTCTCGCTGTTCCTGACGGGGCCTGGCATCAGCACCCTGCCCATCGAGATGCTGGGACATATGGAAAACAGCTTCGATCCGTCGATCGCTGCCCTGTCGACCTTGCTGGTCTTGTTCACCATGGCCTTCGTGATGGTGACCGAGAAGGTGCTGGGCATTTCTAAATACATGTAAGAGGCAATACACGATGAGTTATCTGGAACTGCACAAGCTGAACCTCGGCTACGCCAAGAACACGACGTCCGTGAAAGACCTGGACTTGCACGTCGAGCAGGGCGAACTGATTTCCCTGCTGGGCCCCAGCGGCTGCGGCAAGACCACCACCATGCGCGCGATTGCCGGCCTGATGCCGCTGCAGTCGGGCCGCATCGTGCTCGACGGCCGCGAGATCGGCAAGCTGGCGCCGAATAAACGCAATATCGGCATGGTCTTCCAGTCGTACGCCTTGTTTCCTCACCTGAATGTATACGACAACATCGCTTTCGGCTTGCGCCTGCGCAAGGTTGCGCCAGCTTTGCTGAAAACCAAGGTGGAAGCCGTGATCGCCGCCGTCGGCCTGGCGGGGTTCGAAACGCGCTTGCCGGCGCAGATGTCCGGCGGCCAGCAGCAGCGCGTGGCGCTGGCGCGCGCCATCGTCGTCGAGCCGGCCCTGCTGCTGCTCGATGAGCCGCTGTCGAACCTGGACGCCAAGCTGCGCGTGCAGATGCGCGCCGAATTGCGCCGCATCCAGCGCGAACTGGGCATCACCATGCTGTACGTGACGCATGACCAGGAAGAAGCGCTGGCTTTGTCCGACCGCATCGTCGTCATGAACAGCGGCCGCATCGAGCAGCTGGCCGCGCCGGAAGCCGTCTTCAATACGCCGTCGACGCGTTTTGTTGCCAACTTCATGGGCTTCGAGAACCTGTTCGACTACCGCGACGGCGCGCTGCACCACGCGGGCGCCAGCCTGCCGTACACGGCGCCGGTGACCTCGGGCACGACGGTGCTGGGCTGGCGTCCGGACAAGGTGCGCGTGTGCGCCGCCGACGATGCAAGCGGCCAGTACCCGGGCACCGTGCTGGCGCGCGGCTTCCTGGGCGACACCGTCGAATATCTGCTGCAAACGCCGCTGGGCCAGGTCAAGGGCATTTGCGCGGCCGGCGGCGCCGCCTGGCGCGAAGGCACGGCCGTCTCGTTCGTGCTGCCGTCCGACAGCGCCCTGTGTTTGGCTGCCTGATTTTTTAACTGGAAACCATCATGACCCAAGCCTTGAAAAAAATCTGGCTCGACACGGATCCCGGATTTGACGACTGGCTGACGATGTTGTTGCTGGGCAGCAATCCGGACATCGAGTGGCTGGGCGTGAGCGTGGTGGCGGGCAATGCGCCCGTCGCCATCACCTACGACAACGCCTTGCGCATCAAGGCCCATGACGGCTTGACGGTGCCCATCTACCGCGGCTGCGAAGAACCGCTGGCGGGCGTCATCGAAACGGCGCAGCGCATCCTCGGCGACAGCGGCATGCCGACGACCGGAGAAATCCTGCCGCCAGGCGCCGCCAGCGACGCTGCCGGCCACGCCGTCGACGCCCTGATCGCCGCCGTGCGCAAGCATCCGGGCCAGATCACCATCATGGCGATCGCGCCGATGACGAACCTGGCGACCGCCTTGACGCGCGCGCCCGATATCGCCGGAAAAATTGTCGAAATCATCCTGATGGGCGGCTCCACCGACCAGGGCAACCACACGGCGGCGGCCGAATTCAATATCTATGCGGACCCGGAAGCGGCCGCGCAGGTATTCAAGGCCGGCATCCCGCTGCGCATGTTCGGCCTGAACCTGTGCCGCCAGCTGCTGGTCACTAAACTGGAAGTGGCACGCCTGCGCGCCATCGCCACGCCGCGTGCCTTGCGTCTGGCTGGCTACCTGGAAGCGTATGTGCGCATCCGCAGTGCCGACGGTTCCGTGCCCATGCCCATGTACGACCCGGTCGTGGCGCTGTACCTGGAAGCGCCGCAGCTGTTCCAGTTCCAGCCGGCTCACGTGGCCATCGAATTGACGGGCGAACTGACGCGCGGCATGACGGTATGCGAGTTCCGCGTGCCGCGCCGCGCGCCCATCAACACGCAAGTGGCGATGCTGGCCGACGGCCCGGCTGCCATCGAGCGCCTGATGCGCCGCCTGGCCGCCATTCTCGTCTGATCTTTTTTCCACTAACGAAGCGAGCTTCATGAGTCACCCTGCCGACACCCTGCCTGCCCTGAGCATCGAACAGTTTTTACGCGCCATGCCGAAGGTGGAGCTGCATTGCCACCTGTTCGGCACGGTGCGCCAGGCCACTTTCCGCGCGCTGGCCGCCAAGGCGGGCAATGTCGTCACTCCCGAAGAGATCGACGCTTTCTATACGCGCGGCGACAAGCCCGTCGGCGTGCTGCGCGTGCTGCGCGCGCTCGACGCGCACCTGATCGTCACGCCGACCGACCTGTATTGCCTCGCCTACGAATACCTGGAAGACGCGCATGGCCACGGCGTGCGCTATGCGGAGTTCTTCTGGAATCCGACCGGCACGGTGCGCGTGTCGGGCATCCGCTACGGCTCGGCGCAGGACGCCATCGTGGCCGCCATCCGCGACGCGCAAAGGGATTTTGGCGTGATCGGCCGTCTGATCCCCAGCATCGACCGTGAAGCCGCTCCCGCGGAAGCCGTGCAGATGGTGGAATGGATGAAGGCGCACCGCGCGCCGGAAGTCATCGGCATCGGCATCGACTACCGCGAAAACGACCGTCCGCCGGAACTCTTCATCGAGGCCTACCGCGCCGCGCGCGAGGCCGGCTTCAAGTGCACGGCGCACGCGGGCGAATTCGGCATGCCGTGGATGAACGTGGAGACGGCCATCGAGCAATTGCAGGTGGACAGGGTCGACCACGGCTACACGATTGTTGATAATCCTCAACTGGCGCAGCGCTGCGTGGAGCGCGGCCTGGTGTTTACCGTCGTGCCCACCAATTCGTATTACCTGCGCACCCTGGCGCCCGAGCGCTGGGCCCTTGACCACCCGATCCGCGCCATGGCCAGGCTGGGCCTGAAACTGCATCCGAACACGGACGACCCGACCCTGCACCACGTGACGCCGACAGGCGCCTGGATGATGATGCGCGAATTCGGCTTCGGCCTCGATGACATGCGCGGCTTCATGTTGAATGGCCTGGACGCGGCCTGGATAGACGAGTCCACGCGGCGCGACTGGCGCGCGCAATTTACGCGTGAATTCGACGCGCTGCGCAGCCGGGTCGTCGAGTAAATCAGGCTGACACTGGCGGCGGCGCCAGCAGCGACGGAAACGCCCGCTGCGGGCAGCTTTGGCGCTCGCACACCTTGCAGCCCGTGCCGATCGGCGTGGCGCCGCCGGGATCGTGCAGGTCCAGCCCTTTCGAGTAAATCAGCCGGTGCGCCTGCGAGATGTCGCAGCCCAGCGCCACGGCGAAAGTCTTGCCGGGCGCGCGGAAGCCGGGCGACGCCGTGCTGACCTGGCGCGCGATCCATAAATAGGTGCAGCCGTCGGGCATGCTGGCCACTTGCGTCAGTACCTGGCCCGGATGGCTGAAGGCGTCGTAGACGATCCACAGGGGGCAAGTGCCGCCCACCCTGGAAAAATGGAAATCCGTCGCGGACTGGCGCTTCGACACGTTACCCGCGCGGTCAACGCGCACGAAGAAAAACGGCAGCCCCGCCGCATCGGGGCGCTGCATGGTGCTCAAACGGTGGCACACGGCTTCAAAACCCACACCGAACTGGTGCGCCAGGCGCTCGATATCGTAGGCGCGCGACTCCGCCGCCTGCAGGAAGCGCTGATACGGCATCAACAGGGCGCCGGCAAAATAATTGGAAAACGCCAGGCGCGCGCCCGTCTGCGCGGCCGCGCCGGACAATCCCGCCGCCAGCACCAGCGCGTCGATCAGCGAACTGTGTTCGAGCAGGCTGATTTGGGCCGCCATCTGGAAGGCGCGCTGGCCCCCTGTCAGGGTGTCGGGCAGAAACAGGATATGTTGTTGCGCATCAAAGCGGTGCTTGCGCACCATGCCCGCGTCGCCATCGGACAGCTGCACCTGGATGCCGTGGCGCTCCATCAGCCGGCTTTGCAGGGCGTCGAGCGTGCGCAGTTGCGGGTCGAGTTCGCCCGCCACCAGCTCGGCCGCCCGGTCCAGTTCATCGATGTAATTTTGTCGCCGGTTCAGGTATTCGCGCACTTCCTCGTCCGTGGATGGCGCGGCCGAACTGGCGCCGCGGCTGCCGTCATCGAGGCGCGCGGCCAGCGTATCGGCCCGTTCCGCCATCACCCGGTAGCGCCGCTGCAAGAGCAAGATCGAGCGCGCCAGTTCCGGCATGTTTTCCACCAGCATTTTCAGTTCCGCCATCGAGGTGGGCGGCGCGTCGGGCAATTCGCCGAACACGTCGCGCACGTCGGCCACCAGGCTGGCGCTGTCGTGCTCGGAAAAGATTTGCGGGTCGACCCCGAGAACACTGCCGATGCGCAACAGGATCGGCACCGTCAGCGGGCGCTGGTTGCGCTCCATCTGGTTCAGGTAGCTGGGCGAGATGCCCAGGGACTTGGCCAGCGCCACCTGCGTCATGCGCCTTTCCTCGCGCAGGCGCTGCAGGCGCACGCCCATGAAAACCTTTGCCATCGCGTTTACTCTCCCTCGGTTTGTGGAATCTGCAAATTTACAATCTTTGCAGATTAACAGATTCAGCTTTGCATTATCTCGCATTTTCACGCCTTGTTTGCGCTGGGGATTGTGCGAATAATGCAAACAGACCATACCCACACCAGGAGACACCGAGTGACCACGCAAAACATAATTCCGACCGTTCCCCTCTTGATCAACGGCGAATGGGTCGAATCCCGCACCACCGTCTGGCGCGACGTCGTCAACCCCGCCACGCAGGAAGTCCTGGCCAAGGTGCCGTTCGCCACGCCCGATGAAGTCAACGCCGCCATCGCCTCGGCCCAGCGCGCCTTCAAAACCTGGCGCAAGACGCCGATCGGCGCCCGCGCGCGCATTTTCCTGAAACTCCAGCAGCTGATCCGCGAAAACATGGCCGACCTGGCCGCCACCCTGACGATGGAACAGGGCAAGACCCTGCTCGACGCGGAAGGCGACGTGTTCCGCGGCTTGGAAGTGGTCGAGCATGCCGCCAATATCGGCACCCTGCAGATGGGCGAATACGCGCAAAACGTGGCCGGCGGCGTCGATACCTACAGCGTGATGCAGCCGCTGGGCGTGTGCGCCGGCATCACCCCGTTCAACTTCCCCGCCATGATTCCGCTGTGGATGTTTCCGATGGCGATTGCCTGCGGCAATACTTTCGTGCTGAAACCATCGGAGCAAGACCCGCTGGTGACGGAAAAACTCGTGCGCCTGGCCTTGCAGGCGGGCATTCCGGCTGGCGTGCTGAACGTCATTCACGGCGGCGAGGACGTGGTCAACGCCCTGTGCGACCACCCGGACATCAAGGCGATTTCGTTTGTCGGCTCGAGCAAGGTGGGCACGCATGTGTACCAGCGCGCCAGCCTGAACGGCAAACGCGCGCAGTGCATGATGGGCGCCAAGAACCATGCCGTCGTCTTGCCTGATGCAAATAAAGAACAGACCTTGAACCAGCTGCTGGGCGCAGGCTTCGGCGCGGCCGGCCAGCGCTGCATGGCGGCGTCCGTTGCCGTGCTGGTGGGCGAGGCGCGCGAGTGGCTGCCGGAACTGTCCGCCAAGGCGCAAACCCTGACGGTGGGCGCGGGCAAGGACAATCCTGACCTGGGCCCTGTGATTTCCTGCGCGGCAAAAGAGCGCGTGTTTGGCCTGATCGCCAAGGGCGTCGAGCAGGGCGCCGTGCTGACCCTCGACGGCCGCGATGTGAAGGTCGACGGCTATCCGAACGGCAACTTCGTCGGGCCGACGATCCTGTCCGGCGTGAAACCCGGCATGGCCGTGTATGACCAGGAAATCTTCGGCCCCGTCCTGATCGTCGTCGAAGTCGACACGCTCGATGAAGCGATCGCCCTGGTGAACGCGAATCCGAACGGCAATGGCACGGCCCTGTTCACGCAAAGCGGCGCCGCCGCGCGCTATTTCCAGGAAGAAATCGACGTGGGCCAGGTCGGCATCAACGTGCCCATTCCCGTGCCCGTTCCCCTGTTCAGCTTTACGGGCTCGCGCGGCTCCAAGCTCGGTGACCTGGGCCCGTTCGGCAAGCAGGTCGTGCTGTTCTACACGCAGACGCAGACGATCACCCAGCGCTGGTTCACGGATGCGGCGTCGGTGGGCAAGGTCAACACCACCATCAGCCTCAAGTAAGGAGCTGGCATGGACTTTGAACTGAGCGACGAGCAGCGCGAGTTCCAGCAGGCGGCGCGCGCGTTTGCCGAGGGCGAATTGGCGCCGCACGCGGCCCGCTGGGATGCGGAATCGATCTTTCCCGTGGAAACCATCGCCAAGGCGGGCGAGATGGGCTTTTGCGGCCTGTACACGCCGCAGCGCTGGGGCGGCCTGGGCCTGTCCCGCCAGGACGCGGCCATCGTCTTCGAGGAACTGGCCGGCGGCTGCACCTCGACCACGGCCTATATCACGATCCATAACATGGCCACCTGGATGCTGTCGCGCTGGGGACAGGAAGCCCTGTGCGACGAGTGGGTGCCAGCGCTGGCCGCCGGCCGGAAGCTGGCCAGCTATTGCCTGACGGAACCGCAATCGGGTTCCGACGCGGCATCCTTGCGCACCAAGGCAGTAAAAGAGGGCGATTTTTACGTGCTCGACGGTACGAAAGCGTTCATCTCGGGCGCGGGGCAGACGGACATGCTGATCGTCATGGCACGCACGGGCGGCGAGGGTGCGGCCGGCATTTCCGCCTTTGCCGTGCCGGCGGATCTGCCCGGCATCGTGTATGGCAAGAAAGAAGAAAAGATGGGCTGGAACAGCCAGCCTACGCGCATCATCAGCTTCGACCAGGTGAAAGTGCCTGTTGGCAACTTGCTGGGCGCGGAAGGCGAAGGTTTTGCGATTGCCATGAAGGGCATCGACGGCGGGCGCATCAACATCGCCGTGTGCTCGGTGGGCACGGCGCAGGCGGCCCTGACGCGCGCGCAAACGTATATGAAGGAGCGCACGCAGTTCGGCCGCGAGCTGGCCCAGTTCCAGGCCCTGCAATTCAAGCTGGCCGACATGCTGACGGAACTGGTGGCGGCGCGCCAGATGGTGCGCCTGGCAGCCTGGAAACTTGACCAGGAAAGCCCGGATGCGACGGCATATTGCGCCATGGCAAAACGTTTCGCGACGGATGTGGGTTTTAATGTCGCCAACGATGCGCTGCAATTGCACGGTGGCTACGGCTACATCCGCGAGTATCCGCTCGAGCGCCACGTGCGCGACACGCGGGTGCACCAGATCCTGGAAGGGACGAATGAAATCATGCGCCTGATCGTCGCGCGAGCGATTTTGAAAGACGGCGCCACGGAGACCTTACGATGACTAAAGTGTATACCAATCTGCTGCTGGAACGCCGTGGCCACACGGCCCTGGTGACTCTCGACAACCCGCCCGCCCATACCTGGACCCTGGCCAGCCTGCGCGCCCTGAAAGAACTGGTGGCCGACCTGAACGCGGACGCTGACGTGTACGCGCTCGTGATCACGGGCGGCGGCGCCAAGTTCTTCTCGGCCGGCGCCGACCTGAACGTGTTTGCCGATGGCAACAAGGACACGGCCTTCGCCATGGCCGCCGCCTTTGGCGAGGCCTTCGAGGCGCTGTCCGCATTCCGCGGCGTCAGCATCGCCGCCATCAACGGCTACGCCATGGGCGGCGGGCTCGAATGCGCGCTGGCCTGCGATATCCGCATCGCCGAGGAACACGCGCAGATGGCCTTGCCGGAAGCGTCCGTCGGCTTGCTGCCGTGCGCGGGCGGCACGCAGCACCTGCCGTGGCTGGTGGGCGAAGGCTGGGCCAAGCGCATGATTTTATGCGGCGAGCGCGTCGATGCGGCCAGGGCCCTGGCCATCGGCCTCGTCGAGGAAGTCGTGCCAACCGGCAAGGCTGCCGCCACGGCCCTGGCCCTGGCGGCCAAGGTGGCGCGCCAGAGTCCCAGCAGCGTGACGGCGTGCAAGTCACTGATCCAGGGCGCGCGCAGCCGTCCCCTGGTCCATTCACTGCCCGATGAACGCACCTTGTTCCTGGGCCTGTTCGATACGCAAGATCAGAAGGAAGGCGTGCAGGCGTTCCTGGAAAAACGTCCGGCGGAGTGGAAGAATGGTTGAGACTTTGCTTGAAACCGTGAAAATCGAGGAACGCGACTGTCCCGGCGGCATGAAGCTGGGCGTCATCACCCTCGATGCGCCCAAATCCTTGCACGCGCTGACCCTGGACATGATACGCGCCATCGACAGCGCCCTCGTGCGCTGGGCCGCTGACGACGCCATCGCCTGCGTGGTGCTGCAATCGTCGACGGACAAGGCCTTTTGCGCGGGCGGCGACGTGCGCAGCCTGCGCGCGGCCATCGTCGAGCAGCCCGGCGTCGTGCCGAACCCGCAGGCGCTGGCCTTCTTTGCCGAGGAATACCGGCTCGACCACCGCATCCATACGTATGCGAAACCGTTGCTGGTGTGGGGCGGCGGCATCGTCATGGGCGGCGGCCTGGGTCTGATGGCCGGTGCTAGCCACCGGGTCGTGACGGAAAGCACGCGCATCGCCATGCCGGAAATCACCATCGGCCTGTTTCCCGACGTGGGCGGCAGCTGGTTTCTGGGCCGCATGCCAGGGCGCAGCGGCCTGTTCCTGGGCTTGACGGGCGCGCCGCTGAACGCGGCCGACGCCCTGTTTGCGGGCCTGGGCGACTATTTCCTGCGTCAGGAAGAACGGAACATGGTGCTCGACGCGCTGGCGCTGGCGCAATGGCAAGCCAGTCCGCAGGCGAATCACCAGCAGCTGGACCGCCTGCTGCGCGGCTTCTCGGCTCCCGCATCCATGTTGCCCGTGTCCGAAGTGCGCGCCAACTTCGACGCCATCGCCGCGCTGACGCAAGCGCCCACCTTGCCCGAAGTGGTGGCCGCCATTGCCGCCTATGACGGTGATTCGGCCTGGCTGCAAAAGGCGGCCCACTCGCTGGACAAGGGCGCGCCCAGCTCGGCCGCCCTGGTCTGGGCCATGCGTGTACGCACGCGTCATCTGAGCCTGGCGCAAGTGTTCCAGCTGGAACTGATCGTCGCCGTGCAATGTTGCGCCCATGCTGACTTCAGCGAAGGCGTGCGCGCCTTGCTGATTGACAAGGACAACGCGCCGCAATGGCAGCCGGCCACCCTGGGTGACGTCAGCGCAGCGTACCTGGACGAGTATTTTGCGGCGCCGTGGACACAGCATCCGCTGGCCGACCTGCCCATTTAAACATTTAAGTAGTGCATAAAAATGCTCAGGGCTAGGCAACAACGCCATGGGCTTTTTTAGGCGCTACAGGAGACTCTAAAAATGCAACATATCGCTTTTATCGGCCTGGGCAACATGGGCGCGCCGATGGCCCGCAACCTGGTGGCCGCCGGTTTCCACGTATCCGTGTTCGACCTGGCGCCGGCGGCAGTGGCGTCCCTCGTCGAGGCGGGCGCCACGGCGGCCGCGTCCGCCAGTGCGGCCGTGCAGACGGCCGACGCCGTCATCACCATGCTGCCCGCCAACAAGCACGTGCAGGAACTGTACCTGGGGGCCGGCGGCGTGCTGGACTCGGCCAAGCCGGGCGCCTTGCTCATCGATTGCAGCACTATCGCCGCCGACGTGGCGCGCCAGGTGGCGCAGACGGCCAGCGAGCGCGGTTTTGCCATGATCGATGCGCCCGTCTCGGGCGGCACGGCGGGCGCGGCGGCCGGCACCCTGACCTTCATCGTCGGCGGCCCGGACGCCGCCGTGCAGCAGGCGCGACCCCTGCTGGAAAAGATGGGCAAGAATATCTTCCATGCCGGCGAGGCGGGCGCGGGCCAGGTGGCGAAGATTTGCAACAACATGCTGCTGGGCATTCTGATGGCGGGCACGGCCGAGGCGCTGAACCTGGGCGTGGCGCATGGCCTGGACCCGAAAGTGTTGTCCGAGATCATGGCCAAGAGTTCCGGCCGCAACTGGACCCTGGAAGTGTACAACCCGTGGCCTGGCGTCATGGACGGCACGCCCGCTTCGCGCAACTACAGCGGCGGCTTCGGCACGGCGCTGATGCTGAAGGACCTGGGCCTGGCGCAGCAGTCGGCCTTGTCGGCGAACGCGCCCACGCCCTTGGGCGGCCTGGTGCGCCAGCTGTACCAGATGCATGCGCAAGCCGGTTATGCGCAGCAGGATTTCTCCAGCATCGTGCAAATGCTGCAGCCGGGTCTGAACAAACCCGGTTGAGGAATGTTGGGCAAAAAAAAAGCCCGCTGGTGAAAGCGGGCTAAATCCAATTCTTGGAAGAGTTGGAGGAGACAGATGCATTATGCTGCATCGCCACATATAACTCCAATTTATCTTTGGAATATCAAATATAGATTTCCGTGATATCTCTTCCCGGTAGCCGCCTGGCGGCTACCGTCGTCGCAACTCAGGCCGGATTGCAGGCGACCTTCACCGTCGTCACATTCGCTTCGCCCATCGTGCCGACGCCGGTGCCTTGTTGTACCACGCACAGCAGCCCCTTCGGCTGGGTGAAGACGCTGACGTTATAGGTGGTGCCATCGGCAACAGGGCCGGTCATGGTAAAGGCCGTGGCGTCCTTGGCCACCGTTGTCTGCGTATTGCCGTTAATCAGCACCAGGCCGTCCACCGTCAGGCCGGAAACCGTGCCGCCCACGCTATAGGTATTTTGTGAACAAGAAACAAAGGCGCTGATATTGAGGTAGTGACCAGCCGAACCGGAACCGCCGCTGATGCTGCAGGTCATGTGGGCCGGTTGTTGCTTGAAGGTGATGTTGTACTCGGTGCCGTAGTCGATGCGCTTGGCAAAGGTGAAAGATGTCTTGCCGGCCGCGACGGGCAGGGATTCGCCGCCATTGGCCAGGATCAGTCCTTCATTGTTCAAGCCGGAGATTGTGCCGCTGACATCGTACGAGGCCTTGCCGCCGCAAGCGGCCAGTCCCAGGGTCAGCAGCAGCGCGGCGAGTGGGCGCAAGCAGGATAACTTCATGTATTTCTCCAAAAAATAGGTGACGGATCGCAAGGATTACTGCGGCGTGCAGTCAAGTGTGGCCGCGGTCGTGGCGGCAGAGCCCATCGTGCCGACCGTATCGCTGCCGTCGGCACTTTTCGAACCCTGGAAGCGGCACGTCTGGCCCGTTGGCTGAGTCCTTATGGAAATACTGTACGGGGCGCCGTCAGCAACGGTTTTGAATTCGTAGGAGGTGGCGCCAGCCAGTGGGCTGATGCCGTTGGAACCCATCACCAGGCGCAAGCCGCCAGCGTTCAGGCCCGTGATGGTGCCGCTCAGCGCGTAGGTATTGGTCTGGCAGGTCACCTGGGCCGTGGTCACGGAGTAGCTCGACGCCTTGCCGCTGCCGTTGATAATGGTGCAGACGGCGCCCTTGGGCTGTTGCGCAATGGTGATATCGTAGCGGTCATCGGTGTTGACCAGCTTGGTGAAAACAAACGAGGTCTGGTTCGCAGAGATCGGCAAGCTTTCGCCATTATTCAGGAGAACCAGGCCATCTTTTGCCAGGTTGACGACCTGGCCTTGCAGATACAGGTTGCCGCCGCTGCCGCCGCAGGCTGCCAGGGTGACGGCGCAAGCCGCCGCCAGCATCGAGCGCAGGTACAAATTTTTCATACATTCTCCAAAACGAATTAGGTGGGGTAGCGCAACACGGACGCTGGCGCCGCATTGGAATGGCGCCTATTTTAGTCTATCTGGCAAGCCGGATGACCTTGCCTTGTATCACCCTGTAACAATTTTTTGCCGGGAAGCGCCGGTCCGGCCCCATTTCACGGGGGCGGCGCCATGCCGGCGGCGGCGATCGGTGCGACAATAGAGGCAAGCTGCGCACCGTGGCGCGGCATCCATCGTGAGTTCCATGTCCCTTGCCCCTGTAAAAGCTGTCGTGCCGCCCAAGGCCATCCTGTTCGACCTCGACGATACGCTGTGGCCTATCGCACCCGTGATCGCCGCCGCCGAAATCCTGTTGCACGACTGGCTGGCCACGCATGCGCCCAAGGTGGCGCAGCAGTTCTCCAGCGAGATGTTGCGTCAGCACCGTTTGACCATGCTCAACGAACAGCCGCATTTTCATGGCAATCTGATCGAGTTGCGCCGCGCGGGCCTGCTGGCCGCTTTTGAAGCGGCAGGCGAGGATGCCGCCCTGGTCGATGGCGCCATCGTGCACTTTTTGGCCGCCCGCAACCGTGTCCAGCCCTATGACGATGTCTTGCCTGGCCTGGCCTGGCTGCGCCAGCGCATGCTGGTCGGCT
Organism: Janthinobacterium sp. GW458P; assembly: GCF_002127585.1. Taxonomy (GTDB): domain Bacteria; phylum Pseudomonadota; class Gammaproteobacteria; order Burkholderiales; family Burkholderiaceae_D; genus Janthinobacterium. The sequence continues at coordinate 49,020 of NZ_NEGZ01000005.1, read as the reverse complement.
CCATCTCGAATGGCAACGCGGACCTTGAAATTATCGGCCTGGCGCAGCATTTCAAGGTGTCCATCGCCGCCAGCGATTTCGGCGTGGCCAAGCCCGATGCCAGCATCTTCCTGGCCGGTTGCGCCGCGCTGGGCGTGGCGCCGCACGAAGCCGTGTACGTGGGCGACGACCTGTATTTCGACGTGACGGGGGCGCAGGGGGCGGGCATGCGCGCCGTCTGGATGAACCGCAAGGGCAGCGACGCGCACCTGGCGGCTGGCGTGCAGCCGGACGCCATCTGCGCGAACTTTGACGAATTGCTGCTGTGGCTGCAAAGGCAACTGGAAGATTGATCGCCGCTGACCGGGCGAACGTGCATAATAGACGCTGTTGACGCACGTTTGGCCGCCTTCGTTGCCGTTTGCGTCACAGTACCTTGCTTAACTACACACCATGCAACTCGATACACGTGCCCAAACACTGCTGAAAGCCCTGGTCGAGCGCTATATCGCCGACGGCCTGCCGGTCGGTTCGCGCGCCTTGTCGAAAATTTCCGGTCTCGACCTGTCGCCGGCCACGATCCGCAACATCATGGCCGATCTGGAAGAGCTCGGTTATGTGGCCAGTCCCCATACCTCGGCCGGACGCATCCCCACGCCGCGCGGCTACCGCATCTTTGTCGACACCTTGCTGACGGTCAAGCATCTCGATGAACACCTGGTGGAGTCGCGCCTGCGCCTGCAGACGCCGCAGCCGCAAAAAACCATCGCCAATGCGGCGCAGATGCTGTCGTCGCTGTCGCAATTTGCCGGCGTCGTGCTCAGCCCGCGCCGCGAATCCGTGTTCCAGCAAATCGAATTCCTGCGCCTGTCCGAAAAACGCATCCTGCTCGTCATCGTCGCCCCCGGTGGCGACGTGCAGAACCGTTTATTGCTGACGGAGGCGGACTATACGCCGGCGCAACTGGTGCAATCGGCCAATTACATCAACCAGAACTATGGCGGCCTGTCGTTTGACGCCGTGCGCGTGCGCCTGCAGGGCGAGTTGCGTCAGCTGCGCGACGATATGGGCAGCCTGATGCAGGCGGCCGTGGAGGCGGGCAGCGAAGCGATGGCCGATCATAGCGACGATATGGTGATTTCCGGCGAGCGCAACTTGCTCAGCGTGAGCGATTTGTCATCGAATATGCACTCGCTGCGCCAGATGTTCGACATGTTCGAGCAAAAAACGGGCCTGATGCAGCTGCTCGACGTGTCGAGCAAGGCGACGGGCGTGCAGATTTTCATCGGCGGCGAGTCGAACCTGGTGCCGATGGATGAGATGAGCGTGGTGACGGCGCCGTATGAAGTCAACGGCAAGATCGTGGGAACGCTGGGAGTGATCGGACCGACGCGCATGGCTTACGAGCGCGTCATTCCGATAGTCGATATCACGGCGAAATTACTGTCCAACGCACTCAGTCATCATTGAACGTCAGGCCGGCCGTTCCCTTGCGGAAACGGCCGGCTCGTATCAGGCGGATTTGTGCGGGCAGGCCGTCTTGATGCAGTTGCCGTAGATAGCCAAGGCGTGTTCGGCGATCTTGAAGCCGCGCTCTTCGGCCACTTTTTGCTGGCGGATTTCGATGTCTTCGTCGAAGAATTCTTCGACCCGGCCACAATCGAGGCAAACCAGGTGGTCGTGGTGGGAACCTTCGTTGAGCTCGAAGATGGCCTTGCCGGTTTCAAAATGGTTGCGGTTGAGCAAGCCTGCCTGTTCGAATTGCGTCAGGACACGGTAGACAGTTGCCAAACCGACATCCATATTGTCGGCCAGCAGAATTTTGTAGACATCTTCCGCTGTCAGGTGGCGTACCGGGCTACTCTGGAAGATATCGAGTATCTTCAGCCGTGGCAGGGTCGCTTTCAGGCCGCTTGCCTTGAGATCACTAGGATTGTTACTCATGTTTGTTGCTCGTATGTGGGTCAGGTGCTTTATCATATAGCGTTTTGTCGGGGAGTGCCAAAATATGCATTTTTTGGCGGGCCGGTCACTCCTGGCGTTTTGTTCATTCAATTGAGGTCATTTATGCGCGTAACACCGGCTGTATTGCCATCTCTCTGGCACCGTCTTTCATTTCGAGCCCCAGTCGTGGCAGGCATGGTCTGTGTCGCGCTGGTGGCGTCTGGTTGCGCCAGCCGTGGCATCCTCGGCGAAAAGCCCGCCATTACCCAGAAAGAGGGCAAGGAAGTCGTGCCTGAAAATGGCGCGCAGACGACAACCATCACGCCGCTGCAGAAATTCATGTGGTTTTTCTCGCCATATCGCCCAGATATTCAACAAGGCAACTTTGTTTCCGAAGAAATGCTGGCCCAGTTGAAGGTAGGCATGACGCGCGACCAGGTGCGTTTTGTTCTCGGCACTTCGTTGTTGACCGATATCTTCCATGCCGACCGCTGGGATTATCCCTTCCGCCTGGCCCGGGGCAGCGGCGAAACCACCAGCAGCCGCGTGGTCGTGTTCTTTGACAAGGAAGGCAAGGTTGCGCGTTTCGAAGGCGGCAACCTGCCGACAGAAAAAGAATATATCGACCGCATCGCCGGTCCGTCGCCGTTCGCCAAAGTGGCCAAGGCCGATGTGCCCGCCGCCGTCGTGCCGTCGCCCGTGGCGCCAAGCGCCGTGCCGGTACCGGCCGATGCCACGCCCGCCATTCCTGTGAGCAAGCCTGAAGTTGCACCAGCGCCGGCGCCTGCCGCCGAGCCTGCGCCCACAGCCGAGCCCACCAAATAAGTTGCTGTAAGAGAATAAAATGACTGAACTGAAAATTGCCATCGCTGGCGCCAGCGGCCGCATGGGCCATATCCTGATCGAAGCCGTCAGCAACGCCCCGGACGCCGTGCTGGCCGGCGCCCTTGACCGCGCCGGCTCGCCGTCCGTCGGCCAGGACGCGGCCGCCTTCCTGGGCAAGCCTGCCGGCGTGCTGATCGCGTCCGACCTGGCCGCCGGCCTGGCCAATGCCGATTACCTGATCGATTTCACGCGTCCCGAAGGCACTTTGCAGCACCTGGCGTACTGCGCCGAACACGGCATCAAGATGATCATCGGCACCACCGGTTTCGATGACGCGGGCAAGGCCGCCATTGCCGCCGCCGCCGAAAAGACGGCCATCATGTTCGCGCCGAACATGAGCGTGGGCGTGAATGTCACCATGAAACTGCTGGAACTGGCCGCGAAAAGCCTGTCCGAAGGCTACGACATCGAGATTATCGAAGCGCATCACCGCTTCAAGGTCGATGCGCCGTCGGGCACGGCCCTGCAAATGGGTGAAGTGGTGGCCGGCGCCCTGGGCCGCGACCTGAAGGAATGCGCCGTGTACGGCCGCGAAGGCGTGACGGGCGAACGCGATCCGTCCACCATCGGCTTTGCGACCATCCGCGGCGGCGATATCGTCGGCGACCATACGGTGCTGTTTGCCGGCATCGGCGAGCGCATCGAGATCAGCCACAAGTCGAGCAGCCGCGTCACCTACGCCCACGGCGCCCTGCGCGCCGCGCGTTTCCTGGCCGACAAGCCGACCGGCCTGTTCGACATGCAGGACGTGCTGTCGCTGAAGAACTGAGGACGACCATGGCCACTGCCATCCTGAATGGAAAAGACATCACCGACGCAGCGAGCTTTCACGCGCAATGCGCGCAAGCCTTCGGTTTCCCTGAGTTCTACGGCAACAGCATGGATGCCTGGGTCGATTGTCTCAGCTACCTGCGCGACGATGAAAACATGACGCAGTTCCGTTTGAAACCGAATGAAGTGCTGGAAATCGTGGTGCAGGACGCGGATGCGATGAAGGCGCAAGTGCCTGATTTGCTGGAAGAAATCACCTTCTGTATCGCCGGCATCAATGAGCGCTACGACGATTATGGCGAAAAGCCGGCGTTGAAACTGACGCTGAAGTAACGCTGAAGACATAAAAAACGCCGGACAGTTTTGCAACTGGCCGGCGTTTTTGTTTAGACGACCTTGCGTTCGCGCAAACCGTCAATCTCCCCACTCTCCAACCCCAGCCACTGCTGCAGCACTTCCTGCGTATGCTGCCCCAGCAATGGCGGCGGCAAGCGGTACTGCACCGGCGAGCCGGACAGGCGCACGGGATTGGCCACCAGCGCAACAGTCCCCGCCGTCGGATGCGGCATCTCCACTTTCAAGCCCCGCGCCACCACTTGCGGGTCGGCAAAGACCTGGTCGATGCGGTTGACGGGGCCGCAAGGCACGGCTTGCGCCTCGAAGGCCGCTATCCATTCGGCCGTCGTGCGCATGACCGTGGTCTGGCGCATCAAGGGGATCAACACCGCCCGGTGCGCCACCCGCTGCGGGTTGGTGGCGAAGCGTTCATCCTGCGCCCATTCCGGGTGGCCGGCGACGGCGCAGAAGCGCGAAAACTGGCCGTCGTTGCCGATCGCCAGAATCATGTCGCCATCGGCCGTGGGAAAGTCTTGATATGGAACAATGTTCGGATGCGCATTGCCCATGCGCTGGGGCACCTTGCCGCCGCACAAGTAATTGGCCGCCTGGTTGCCCAGGGCTGCCACTTGCACGTCCAGCAGGGCCAGGTCGATGTGCTGGCCCAGGCCCGAGCGCGCGCGTTCGGCCAGCGCCGCCTGCACGGCGATGGTGGCGTACAGGCCCGTCATGATGTCCGTCTGCGCCACGCCCACTTTTTGCGGCCCGGCGCCCGGCTGGCCATCGGGCACGCCGGTGATGCTCATCAGGCCGCCCATGCCCTGGATCAGGAAGTCGTAGCCGGCGCGCGCCGCGTACGGCCCATCCTGGCCAAAGCCGGTAATCGAGCAATACACGAGGCGCGGGTTGAGCGCCAGCAAGCTGGCAGAGTCCAGGCCATATTGCTTCAAGCCATCCAGCTTGAAATTTTCCAGCAACACGTCTGCTTCTTGCGCCAGCCGGCGCACCAGCGCCTGGCCTTCGGGCGCGGCCAGGTCGATGCACAAGGAGCGCTTGTTGCGGTTGGCGCACTGGAAATAGGCGGCCTCGGCCGTGTCGCGGCCGTCCTCGTCCTTCAGATACGGCGGACCCCAGGAGCGCGTGTCGTCGCCGCGGCCCGGCTGCTCGACCTTGACGACGTCGGCACCGAGGTCGGCCAGCAATTGTCCGGCCCACGGACCGGCCAGCACGCGCGACAGGTCGAGCACGCGCAAGCCTTCCAGCGGCGCGGGCCGCAGGGTGGAAGCCAAGGCGTCCATCAGTTGCTGAAGGCGGCGATGCCGGTGATGGCGCGGCCGATGATCAGCGCGTGCACATCGTGCGTGCCTTCATAGGTGTTGACCACTTCCAGGTTGACCAGGTGGCGGATGACGCCGAACTCGTCGGAAATGCCGTTGCCACCCATCATGTCGCGCGCCATGCGGGCGATGTCGAGCGCCTTGCCGCAGCTGTTGCGCTTCATGATGGAGGTGATTTCCACGGCGGGCGAGCCTTCATCCTTCATGCGACCCAGGCGCAAACAGCCTTGCAAGCCCATGGTGATTTCCGTCAACATGTCCGCCAGTTTCTTTTGCACCAACTGGTTTGCAGCCAGCGGGCGGCCGAATTGCTGGCGGTCCATCGTGTACTGGCGCGCCTTCAGGTAGCAGTCTTCGGCCGCGCCCAGCGCGCCCCAGGCGATGCCGTAGCGGGCGCTGTTCAGGCAAGTAAACGGACCTTTCAGGCCGCGCACGTCGGGGAAGGCATTTTCTTCCGGGCAAAATACTTCATCCATGACGATTTCGCCGGTGATGCTGGTGCGCAAGCCGACCTTGCCGTGGATTTCCGGCGCCGACAGGCCTTTCCAGCCTTTTTCCAGCACGAAACCGCGGATCGCGCCTTCGTCGTCCTTGGCCCAGACGACGAACACGTCGGCAATCGGGCTGTTGGTGATCCACATCTTGGCGCCGGAGATACTGTAGCCGCCCGGCACCTTGCGCGCGCGCGTGACCATGCTGCCCGGGTCGGAGCCGTGGTTCGGTTCCGTCAGGCCGAAGCAGCCGATGAATTCGCCCGTCGCCAGTTTCGGCAGGTATTTCTGTTTGGTTTCTTCGTTGCCGAAGGCATTGATCGGCACCATCACCAGCGACGATTGCACGCTCATCATCGAGCGGTAGCCCGAATCGACGCGCTCGACTTCGCGCGCGGCCAGGCCGTAGCAAACGTAGTTCAGGCCGGCGCCGCCGTATTCTTCGGGAATGGTGGTGCCCAGCAAGCCCAATTCTCCCATTTCGCGGAAGATGGCGGCGTCCGTGCGGCCATGGCGGAACGATTCAAGCACGCGCGGCACCAGGCTGCCCTGGCAATAGTCGCGGGCCGCTTCCAGCACGGCGCGCTCGTCGCCCGTCAGTTGTTCTTCCAGCAGCAGGGGGGAATTCCAGTCGAATACGGTTTTGCTCATCACAGGCCTCGCAGGTGAGCGCCGGTGATCGGCGCAAAATTGAATATGGCTCATGGTAGATTTTTGCCTTACCTTGCGCAAACGATTTTTTCGCACCCAGACATGCGTATTGCGCATATCTTGGGGCATACTGGCGTATCTTTTCCTTCCTTTGAGATGCCATGTCGCGAAAAATTCCCATGCTGCAAGCTTTAAATTGCTTCGAGGCGGCCGCGCGCCACCAGAGCTACACGCATGCGGCGCGCGAACTGTCGCTGACGCAAAGCGCCGTCTCGCGGCAGATATCCTCCCTGGAAAGCTTTCTTGGTGTGCAACTGTTCCAGCGCACGCGCCACGGCGTGCTGCTGACCAGCGCCGGCGCCGCGTATGCGCGCCAGATTGCGGCACGGCTCGATGGCCTGGAACGCGATACGCTCGACACCATGGCGCGCCAGGGCGGTGGCGGCGCGCTGCAACTGGCGTCCGTGCCGACGTTTGCCACGCGCTGGCTGATGCCGCGGTTGTCGTCACTGGCGGGCTTGCATCCCGACATCGTCGTGCATATCGATGCTTACACGAAGCCGTTCATGTTTGCCGATACGGAATACGATGGCGCCCTGTATGCGGGCACGCCCGAGCAGCTGGCGCGCTGGCCCGGCACGCGCGCCACCCTGCTCATGCATGAGGAAATCGTGCCCGTCGCCAGTCCGCGCCTGCTGGCCGCGCGCAGTCACTGGCAGCCGCAGGATATGCTGGAATTGACGTTATTGCAGCAAAGCACGCGCCCCGGCGCCTGGCGCCAATGGTGCGACGCCATGCAGGTCGATGGCGAGCTGGCCCGTTATGGCGCCCGCTATGAACTGTTTTCCATGCTGGCCATGGCGGCCGTGCAGGGGCAGGGCGTGGTCTTGCTGCCGCGTATGCTGGTGGAGGCGGAACTGGCGCGTGGCGAGCTGCGCATTGTATGCGAGCGCCCACTGCGCGGCCAGCGGGCATATTATCTGATCACGCCCGAGGCGGCGCATGAAAAGCTGGCCTTGCAGCAGTTCCGGCTGTGGCTGCAAGGCGAAGCGGCCTAGGCGACCTTGGCCGTATCGAAGTGGGGATTGTCGATCAGGCCGATCTGGTTGCCGAACGGATCGAGCAATTCCACCGTGCGGATGCCGTCGCCCACGTCCGTGATCGGGTGGTGCAGGGTGCCGCCCAGCGTAACGATGCGCTCGACTTCCGCTTCGATGCCTTCCACGCCCCAGTAGGTGACGCTGCCCTGCGTGCCAGGCTGGCCGCCCGGCAGCAAGCCCAGCTCGAAGCCGCCGATGGCAAAGCCGACATAAAAAGGCTGGTCGAAATACGGTGCCGTGCCGAACACCTGGCTGTACCAGGCCTTGGCCTGGTCCAGGTCGGGGACGGGATAGGTGACGGTGCGCAAGCCCTTGATCATGTTTTGCTCCTGTTGGTTGAAATAGTCGGCGAAATAGCTGGCATCATCATGCCACCGGCGCGCGCCGCGCGATTGGAAAAATGGAAGGTGCTCATGCGCGCCGGCCCGTCAGCCACGCCTCGGGCGAAGTATGGGCGAAATCCTGGAAATCGTGGATCAGGTGCGACTGGTCGAAATAGCCATATTCCAAGGCAATTTGCGCCCAGTCCGGCTGCCCCGGCAGGCTTTTCAAGCCAGCGCTGGCGGCCCGGAAACGGCAGATGCGGGCAAACAGCTTCGGGCTGATGCCCACTTGTCGCCGGAATTGCAGCGCCAGGTGCTGGCGCGACACGCCCAGCCGCTCGGCCAGGCCATCCACGCGCAGCATGCCGTGCGCGCCTTCGATGGCGGCAATCGCGTGTTCGGCGACGCCGGCCGGGCGCAGCGGCGGCCCCTGGCGCAGGCGCAGCAGCAGATAATCTTGCAAAATGGCAATTCTTTGTGCATTGGACAAGGGTTCGCTCCACAGTGCATCGCCGAGGCGCGCCGCCAGATCGCGGCCCCACAGTTGCCGCAGATCGGCACGTCCATCATTGAGTTCGCACAGGGGCAGCCGGAAGAAACGGGCCGCCGCGCCCGGCTTGAAGCGGGCCGCCACCGTCTGCACGAGGCCATGGCTGACGACGGCAATCGGCGCCGTCATCATGCCCACGGCAAAGCTGGCATCCTGCTGGTCCTGGCACAAAATATCGATGCAATTGTCCGGCAAGACATGGTGCGTCAGGGGCGTGGCGCCCGTCTGCACGCGGCAGGTCCAGACGCAGTCCAGCCATGGCCGCAGGGCGGGGATGGGGGCGACTTCCTGGTAGACGATCATGGCCGGCTTTGATGCAAAGAACAAGATTGTGTATATATCACACAGCATAATTGTGCGCTCGCAAAAATATGCCGGCCCGGGCCGCCAGCGCGCCGCGCTATCGGGCGGCGACAACCAGTATAATGCTCGGTTCATATCCACTATTGGCCGCACATCATGCAAGATAAATATAGTCCCGCCGACGTCGAACAAGCCGCCCAATCGCACTGGAAGGCGATCGACGCCTATAAAGCCGTCGAACACGACCCGCGTTTCCCAAAAGGCAAGTATTTTGCCTGCTCGATGCTGCCTTACCCTTCGGGCAAGCTGCACATGGGTCACGTGCGCAACTATACGATCAATGACGTGATGTACCGCTACCTGCGCATGAACGGCTACAACGTGCTCATGCCGATGGGCTGGGATGCGTTCGGCATGCCGGCGGAAAACGCGGCCATGGCCAACAACGTGCCGCCCGCGCAATGGACGTATTCGAACATCGCCCACATGAAGCAGCAGATGGAATCGATGGGCCTGGCCATCGACTGGTCGCGCGAAATGACCGCCTGCAAGCCTGAATACTACAAATGGAACCAGTGGATGTTCCTCAAGATGCTGGAAAAAGGCATCATCTACAAGAAAACCGGTACCGTGAACTGGGACCCGATCGACCAGACCGTGCTGGCCAACGAGCAAGTGGTCGATGGCCGCGGCTGGCGTTCCGGCGCGCTGATCGAAAAGCGCGAAATACCCATGTACTACGCGCGCATCACCGATTACGCGGAAGAGCTGCTGGCGTATGTGGACGACAAGCTGCCGGGCTGGCCCGAGCGCGTGCGCATCATGCAGACCAACTGGATCGGCAAGTCGACGGGCGTGCGCTTCGCCTTCCCACACCAGATCAAGGACGCGAATGGCGCCCTGATCGGCGACGGCAAGCTGTATGTCTTCACCACCCGTCCGGACACCGTCATGGGCGTGACCTTCTGCGCCGTGGCCGCCGAGCATCCGCTGGCCATCCACGCCGCGCAGACGAATCCTGCACTGGCCGCTTTCAACGCCGAGTGCAAGCTGGGCTCCGTGATCGAAGCGGACATGGCGACGATGGAGAAGAAGGGCATGCCGACCGGCCTGTTCGTCACGCATCCGCTGACGGGCGCGCAGGTGGAAGTCTGGGTCGGCAACTACGTGCTGATCACCTATGGCGACGGCGCCGTGATGGGCGTGCCGGCGCACGACGAACGCGATTTCGGCTTCGCCAAGAAATACAATCTGCCGATCAAGCAAGTGATCGAAGTCACGGGCCAGGAATTTTCGACGGACGCCTGGCAGGAATCGTATGGCAGCAAGGACGGCGTCTGCGTCGCTTCCGGCAAATACGACGGCCTGCATTTCGCTTCCGCCGTCGACGCGGTGGCCGCCGACTTGGCGGAACTGGGCCTGGGCGAAAAGAAAACCACGTTCCGCCTGCGCGACTGGGGCATTTCGCGCCAGCGCTACTGGGGCACGCCGATTCCGATGATCCATTGCGCCGACTGCGGCGTGGTGCCGGTGCCGGAAAAAGACCTGCCGGTGGTGCTGCCGGAAGACTGCGTGCCGGACGGCACGGGCAATCCGCTGAACAAGTACGAAGCCTTTTTGCAGTGCGACTGCCCGCAGTGCGGCAAGCCGGCGCGCCGCGAGACGGACACCATGGATACCTTCGTCGATTCGTCGTGGTACTACATGCGCTATACCTCGCCGGGCTCGAACGACGCCATGGTCGATGCGCGCAACGATTACTGGATGCCGATGGACCAGTACATCGGCGGCATCGAACACGCCGTCATGCACTTGCTGTACGCGCGCTTCTGGACCAAGATCATGCGCGACTTCGGCCTGGTCAAGTTCGACGAGCCTTTCGTCAACCTGCTGACGCAGGGCATGGTGCTCAACGAAACGTACTTCCGCAAGGACGCCGCGGGCAAGACCACCTGGTTCAACCCGGACGACGTGCGCCTGTCCCTCGATGACAAGGGCCGTCCGCAGTCCGCCATCCTGGTGGCCGACGGCCAGCCGGTGGAAATCGGCGGCACGGAAAAAATGTCGAAGTCGAAGAACAACGGCATTGACCCGCAAGCGCAGATCGAACAGTATGGCGCCGACACGGCCCGACTGTTCACCATGTTCGCTTCGCCGCCGGAACAGACGCTGGAGTGGTCGGGCAGCGGCGTCGAAGGCGCGAACCGCTTCCTGCGCCGCGTGTGGAACTTCGGCTACGCCCAGTCGGCAACGATCCAGGCCGCACTGGCTGGCGGCGCCGCTCCTGCCACGGGCGACGCACAGAAAAACCTGCGCCGCGAATTGCACAAGCTGCTGCAGCAGGCCGATTACGACTTGAAGCGCATCCAGTACAACACCGTGGTGTCTGCCTGCATGAAGATGCTCAATACCCTGGAATCGGCCAAGCTGGACGACAGCGCGCAGTCGAAGGCGCTGATCGCCGAAGGCTTCTCCATCTTCCTGCGCCTGCTCAATCCCGTCGCGCCGCACATCACCCACGTGTTGTGGCAGGAACTGGGCTACGCCGGCGTGCACGGCGACCTGCTCAACGCTGAATGGCCGCAAGTCGACCCGCAAGCGCTGGAGCAGTCCGAGATCGAGATGATGATCCAGGTGAACGGCAAGCTGCGCGGCTCGATCACGGTGGCCAAGGATGCGGACAAGGCCAGCATCGAAGCGGCCGCGCTGGCGTGCGAAAGTGTACAGAAGTATGTTGAAACCACGCCGAAGAAGATCATCGTCGTGCCGGGCAAGTTAATCAGCATCGTGGTGTAATCATGACGATTTCCTCTCAAGTATCGCTGTCGGGCCGCCGCGCCGTGCTGGCGTTGGGCCTGACAGTCCTGCTGTCGGCCTGCGGCTTTCACCTGCGCGGTTCGAATGGCAGTTTCATGCTGCCGTTCGCGACGATGTATATCGGCTTGCCCGACTCATCGCCGCTGGCGATTGACCTGAAACGCTATATCCGCGCCATCGGCAGCACGGAAGTGGTTAACCTCAAGGATGGCGCGGACGCCGTCCTTGAAGTCCTCAGCGATCCGGAGAGGACTCGTACCAAGACCATCCTGTCCCTGAACAAAAATGGCCGCGTAAGCGAGTACCAGCTCGGATACTCGATCAATTTCCGTGTGCTGGACAAGGCGGGGAACCAGTTGCTGGCGCCGACGACCATCAGCCTGGTGCGTCCGATCACGTTCAATGAAGCGCAGTTGCTGGCCATGGAGACGGAAGAAACGCAGCTGTACCGTGACATGCGCAACGATATGGTGCAGCAGATCATGCGTCGCCTGGCCGCCATCAAGCCGCTGCTGCCAGCCATGTCGGTGGCGCCAGTGGCGCCCGTGACGCCGGTCGCGCCGGCAACCCCGCAGCAGTAACGGGGCCGCCATGCAATTGCGGATAGACGCGCTCGATGGGCATGTGGCCAAGCCGCTGGCGCAGCTGTATGTGATCACCAGCGACGAGCATCTGCTGGCGCTGGAAGCTGCCGACAAGATCCGCCGCGCGGCGCGCGCGCAAGGGTTTTCCGAGCGCGACGTGCTGACGGTGGAGCGCAGCTTCAAGTGGGGCGAACTGCTGGCGGCGAATCAGGAGCTGTCGCTGTTCGGCGATAAAAAATTGATCGAGCTGCGCATCCCCACCGGCAAGCCGGGCAAGGATGGCGGCGCGGCGCTGCAAAGCTATGCAAAAAACCTCAGCCCCGACAATCTGACGCTGATCACCTTGCCCAAGCTGGACTGGGCCACGCAAAAGGCGGCCTGGGTGGCCAGCCTGCAGCAGGCAGCCGTCTACATCGAGATTCCGAATGTGGAACGGGCGCAGTTACCGCTGTGGATAGGCCAGCGCCTGGCGGCGCAGGGGCAGAGCGCGGAGCGGGCCAGCATCGACTTCATCGCCGAACGCGTCGAAGGCAACCTGCTGGCGGCGCACCAGGAAATCCAGAAGCTGGGCTTGCTGCACGCAGCGGGCAAGCTGACGTATGAGCAAGTGCAGGACGCGGTGCTGAACGTGGCCCGCTACGATGTCTTCAAGCTGTCCGAAGCCATGCTGGCAGGCGACCCTGCGCGCCTGGTGCGCATGCTGGAAGGCTTGAAAGGCGAGGGCGAGGCGCTGCCGCTGGTCTTGTGGGCCGTCTCCGAGGAAATCCGCACGCTGTTAAAATTGAAATCGGGCATGGCGCAGGGACGTCCGCTGAGCGCTCTGCTGAAGGAATGCCGCATCTGGGGGCCGCGCGAGCGCATGATGGAGCCAGCCCTGCGGCGCATTTCGCTGCCCGTGCTGGAAGCGGCGCTGCAACAGGCGGCGCAGGTGGACAAGATGATCAAGGGCTTGCGCGCCAGGGGCTACGCGGGTGATGCCTGGGACGCCATGCTGCAACTGGGTCTGAAGATCGCCAAGGGTTAACTTTTATGGATACGAGCATGGATATCACCGAATATATGCAGGACGTGGGCACGCGCGCGCGCGCCGCTTCGCGCGCCATGGCGCGTGCCGACAGCGCCACGCGCAACCGCGCCCTGAGCCTGATCGCCGCGGCCATCGTGCGCGATGCGGATCTGCTGCGCGCGGCCAACCAGCGTGACCTCGATGCGGCAGCGGCCGCCGGCCTGGCGCCGGCCATGCTTGACCGCCTGACCCTGTCCGACTCTGCCATTGCCACCATGGTCGAAGGCTTGACGCAAATCGTCGCGCTGGCCGACCCGATCGGCGAGATCTCGAACATGAAATTTCGCCCGACGGGCATACAGGTGGGGCAGATGCGCGTGCCGCTGGGCGTCATCGGCATCATCTATGAAGCCCGCCCCAACGTGACGGTGGATGCGGCCGGTCTATGCATCAAGAGCGGCAACGCGACGATCCTGCGCGGCGGCTCGGAAGCCATCCATTGCAACCGCGCGCTGGCCAGGCTGGTGCAGGAAGGACTGCTGGGAGCAGGTCTTCCTGCCGATGCCGTGCAAGTGATCGACACCACCGACCGTGCCGCCGTCGGCGCCCTCATCACCATGCCGCAGTACGTGGATGTTATCGTGCCGCGCGGCGGCAAGGGCTTGATCGCGCGCCTGATGAACGAAGCCACCGTGCCGATGATCAAGCACCTCGATGGCATCTGCCACGTCTACATCGACGCCAAGGCCGATATCAAGAAAGCGCTGGACATCGGCTTCAACGCCAAGTGCCACCGCTATGGCACCTGCAACACCATGGAAACTTTGCTCGTGTCGCGTGCCATCGCCGCCACCGTGCTGCCACAGCTGGCCGAACTGTACCTCAGCAAGCAGGTGGAACTGCGCGCCGATGCGGAAAGCCATGCGATCCTGGCCGCTGCCGCTTACCCGCACCTGGTGGCAGCCACCGAGGAAGACTGGCGCACCGAATACCTGGCCGCCATCCTGTCGGTGAAGGTGGTCGAGGGCATCGACGAGGCGATGGACCACATCAACCGGTATTCGTCCAAGCACACGGAGTCCATCATCACGGAAGATTACAGCGACGCGCTGCGCTTCCTGCGGGAAGTAGATTCCGCCTCGGTGATGGTGAATGCTTCCACGCGCTTCGCCGACGGCTTCGAGTATGGCCTGGGCGCCGAAATCGGCATCTCGAACGACAAGCTGCATGCGCGCGGTCCCGTGGGGCTGGAAGGCCTGACGTCGCTCAAGTATGTGGTCTTCGGCCACGGCGAAGTGCGCAAATAGTCTCTTTCGCGGGCGGCCCACAAGGCGGTCCGCGCTCTCCTTTTTCGATACCTCTGACACTGGGAACCCCATGCTCTTTCTCTGGACTAAAGCCTTCCATATCATTTTTGTCATGTCCTGGTTCGCCGGCCTGTTTTATTTGCCGCGCATCTTCGTGAACCTGGCGATGGAGACGGAAACGGTGGCCACCGAGCGGCTGCTGCTGATGGCGCGCAAGCTGTACCGCTTTATGTCCCTGCTGGCGCTGCCGGCCATGGTGTTGGGGCTGGCACTGATGTGGATGCTGTACGGCGGGGGGGAAGGCCGCATGAAGATGCCGGGCTGGATGCATGCCAAGCTGACGTTCGTGGTGCTCCTGCTCGGCTATCACCACGCCTGCGGTTCCATCCTGCGCAAGTTTGAAAAAGGCGTCAACAAGCGCAGCCACACCTGGTTCCGCTGGTTTAACGAGGTGCCCGTGGTGATGCTGCTGGCCGTCGTCGTGCTGGTCGTGGTCAAGCCTTTCTAAGGGAGTCGAGATGAGTGCAAGCCAGAGCAAAGTCGTGCAGTATTTTTTTGCGCCCCACTCGCCATGGACCTACCTGGGGCATGCGCGTCTGATGGCCATCGCCGCGAAGACGGGCGCACAGATCGACGTGCGTCCCTTCGACCTGGGCAAGGTCTTCAGCGTTTCGGGCGGCCTGCCGCTGGCCAAGCGCGCGCCGCAGCGCCAGGCCTACCGCCTGGCCGAGCTGGCGCGCTGGTCGGCCTTTTTGCAAGTGCCATTGACCCTGCAGCCGAAGTTCTTTCCCGTCTCGCCGGAAGCGTCGGCCAAGCTGATCATCGCCACGCGCCTGGCGCATGGCGTGGACGCTTCGCTGAACCTGGCGCACGCCATCATGCGCGGCCTGTGGGCCGAGGAACGCAACATCGGTGACGAGGAAACCCTGGTGCAGATCGCGCTCGATGCCGGCTTCGATGGCCGCCAGTTGCTGAAGACGTCGGAAACGGCCAGCGTGCAGGCGGAATACGATGCCAACACGGATGCGGCCACCGCCGCTTCCGTCTTCGGTTCGCCGTGGTATATCGTCGATGGCGAAGGGTACTGGGGCCAGGACCGCCTCGATTTCGTCGAGCGGGAGCTGGAGAAATAAGTTTAGTTTTGATGCCGGGGTCTGACCCGGCGGGTCTGACCCCATTTTTTGCTTGTGGGTTTTAGTAAATTGTTTTTCAACGGATAAAGGGTACACCACCATGGCTTCATATTTTTGCCCATGCCCGCGCGGCATGGAAGCGGCGCTGGCCGAGGAACTGGGCGAGATCGCCCAGGATAGTGCGACCATGAAGGTCCACAACCAGGTGCCGGGCGGCGTACACTGCTCGGGCGACCTGCTCGATGCTTACCGCATCAACCTGCATTCGCGCATCGCTTCGCGCGTGCTGATGCGCATGGCCCATTCCGGCTACAAGACGGAAAATGACATTTATGACCTGACCCTGGCGCAAGCATGGGAAGACTGGTTCGGCGTGCACCATACGATCCGCGTCGACGTTACGGCCGTGAAATCGCCGCTGCGCAGCCTGGAGTTCACGACGTTGAAGATCAAGGATGCGATCTGCGACCGCTTCCGCGACCAGTTCAACGAGCGTCCATCCGTCAACACCAAGACGCCGGACATGCGCATCGTCGGCTTCCTTGACGCGCACACGTTTACCGTCTATCTCGACACTTCAGGCGAAGCCCTGTTCAAACGCGGCTGGCGCGAAGAGACGGGCGACGCGCCGCTGCGCGAAAACCTGGCCGCCGGCCTGCTGCGCGTGTCGGGCTGGAAGCCTGGCATGGTGCTGTTCGACCCGATGTGCGGTTCCGGCACCATCCTGGCCGAAGCGGCGCAGATGCTGCAGGGCATTCCACCGGGCGCGTCGCGCCAGTTCGCGTTTGAAAACTTCCACGACTTCGATCCCGCGCCGTGGAATGCCATGAAAAACGCCATCAAGGTCAATCCGCTGCCGGCAGAACCGACCATTTTCGGCAGCGACATCTCGGGCGACATGGTCGCCATGACGCGTCATAACCTGCGTTGCGCCGGCGTGCGCTTCGACGTGCCGTTGAAGCAGATCGAGGCACAGGAAGTCAAGCCACCAAGCGACGTGCCCGGCATCATGCTGACCAACCCGCCGTACGGTGAGCGTATCGGCGTGCGCGGCGACAGCACCATCCCGGAAGATGAACTGTCGACTTCCTTTTATTCGGCCATGGGCACGACCCTGAAGCAGCGCTTCGCCGGCTGGACCGTGTTCCTGTTTACGGCCGACCTGGGCCTGCCCAAGCTGCTGCGGCTGAAGGAGGCGCGCAAGACGCCATTCTTCAACGGCGCGCTGGAATGCCGTTTGTTCCGCTTTGATATGGTCGCCGGCTACAATCGCCGCGAAGAAGCCAAGCCAAAAAATAACTGATCAAACCTGCTGCGCGTCGGGATAGGCGGCCTGTGATGCTCGCCGTACTCGTGTACGGCTGCGCTTCTCGGCCACCTCTCCCTTCCGCTCGCGACGGTTTTATCAGCTATTTTGGAGTCTGTAGACGTTTGTAGTAACGCAGTACCTCGCGCGGACCGAAACCGGTCCGCGCGCCACCTTGGATCCGCCATGTTTCCCACCCCTCCGGCCAATGTACCGCCCGACCCGGTCACGCCCGTTCCGCCTCCTACACCAAGCCACATGGCGCCGCTGAGCCGCGGTGCGCTGGCCATGATGCTGGCCGGGCTATCGATGCTGGGACCCTTGTCGATCGACACCTATTTGCCCGCCTTTGGCGCGATACAGGGATCGCTGCAGGCCTCGCCGCTGGAGGTGCAGCAGTCGTTGACGTTCTACATGCTGGCCTTTGCCGGCATGGTGCTGTGGCATGGCGCGATCTCGGATACCTTCGGCCGGCGCAATGTCATCCTCGTGTCGCTGCTGATGTTTGCCATTGGCTCGCTCGGCTGCGCCTCGGCGCACACGGTGCACTATCTGTGGTTCTTCCGCATCATGCAGGGCGTCTCGGCGGGTGCTGGCGTGGTGATCAGCCGCGCCATCATTCGTGATCTGTATGCCGATGCGGCAGCGGCGCGGCTGCTGTCGCTGGTGACGATGATCTTTTCCATCGCTCCGGCCGTAGCGCCCATTCTAGGCGGCTGGATCGTCATCTGGTTCGACTGGCGCTCGATCTTCCTGTTCCTCGCCTTTTACACGGTGGTGCTGCTGGCGTTCTGCTACTGGCGCCTGCCCGAGACCCTGCCGATGGAAAAGCGCCAGCCTTTCAACCCCCGCTTCCTGGCGTCGAGCTATGGCCAAATCCTGCGCTCGCCCCTGTTCCACATCAAGGCCGGCATCGTCGCGCTCAATTTCGCGGGCCTGTTCCTGTTCATTACGGCCGCACCGGAAATGCTGCCCAAGCAGCTGCACCTGGGACCGTCGCAGTTCGGCTGGTTGTTCATTCCCTGCGTGAGCGGCATTTTCATGGGGGCGCTGGCGGCCAACCGCATCGCCGGCAAGGTCACGTTCGCGCGCCAGATCGGCATCGGCTTTACCTTCCTGCTGTGTGCGGCCAGCGTCAATGTCGTGTACCACCTGTTCCTGCCGCCATCCTTGCCATGGTCGGTGCTGCCGCTGTTCTTTTACACCTTCGGCATGTCCCTGGTAGGGCCGGGTGCTACTTTGCTGGCGCTGGACCTGTTCCCGCATATCCGCGGCACAGTGGCGTCGTGCCAGTCGTTCGCCAGCACCTTGCTGGGCGCTGTGGTGGCTGGCGTGATTTCGCCGTTACTGTCCGGCTCCGTGTTGTGGCTGGCGTCCGGCCAGTTGGCGTTTACAGGTCTGGCCTTGGCGCTGTGGCTGATTTCCCGGCGTTTCCGTCACCGTTTGCTCGGTGTCTTGAAGGCATAGTTTCCAACGCAGAACGCTGGATTTATTTCAACTTAATTTTCTATATTGCAAGTAATATCCGGCGCTTATGATAAGATGACTTTTTTTCCCGGCATCCTCTCAGGCAGTTTATTTTTGGTTACAGGAGTGGAGGATTCCTCTGAACGTGGCCGCGCTTCGCTGCTGAGCGCTCTTCCTTTTCAAACCGGCAATGCCTGATACGATGCATCAATCTGATCAAGATATTCGCAATCGCCTGCTGATTGCCCGCCTGCCGGCCATGCCGCAGATCCTCATCAAGCTGATCGCCCACCTGCAGGCCGACGATGCCGGCATGCCGGAACTGGCGGCACTGATCGCCAAGGATGCGGGCATGACCAGCAAGATCCTCGGTGTGGCCAACAGTTCCGCCTACCATCGCCAGGATAAGGCCGTCAGCCTGGAGCAGTCGCTCGTCTCGCTGGGCACGGACATGATCAAGACCCTGGTCATCAGCGAATCCGTCTTCCAGACCTTCAGCAGCTTTCCCCATTCCGGCAGCACCGATTTGCGCGCTTTCTGGAAAAGCTCGCTGTCGGCTGCCGTCATGGCGCGTGCACTGGCCAAGGCCATGGCTTATCCGCACGTCGAGGAAGCTTATCTGGCCGGCTTGCTGCACAACGTGGGCCGCCTGGCCCTGCTGGCCACGGCGCCGAAAGAATATGCGTTCAATTTTACGGCGCGTGATGACGCCGCCCTGTGCGCGGTGGAGCAGCGCACCTTGCAGATCACGCATGCGGAAGCGGGCGCCTGGCTGATCGAACGCTGGCACCTCGATTCCTTCCTGGCCGATAGCGTGCTGTATCACCATGAGCCGCTGGCCCGCCTGGAGGCGAGCCACCCGCTGATCCGCATCGTGCGCCTGGCGCATGTACTGTGCTGCCATGCCGACGATGCCGGGTCGATCACGCAGGCGGCAAGCCTGTGCGGGCTGGAGGTCGAGGTGCTGGAAACCCTGATCGGCAGTGCCGCGCGCCAAGTGGAGCTGGCCGCGCAGCATCTGGGCATCGACCTGGCTGGCGCCGACGATATCGCCGTGCCACCCGCGTTTGCGCCGCCGCTCGATCCGGTGCAGCAGCGGCTTTCCGATGAAGTGCGCAATATGGTGCTGGTGTCGGAAGTGGGCCAGACCTTCGCGCGCCAGCAGGGCGAAACCAGCTTGCTGGAAGCCATCACGCGCTCGGCGCGCATCCTGTTCGATTTCGAGACGACCGTCATCCTGCTGCAAGACCCTACCGGCCATGCACTTGTCGGCGTGGCGGCGGGCGAACAGCAGCAGCGCCTGGCCGGCTTTTCGATACCGCTGGCCAAGGGGGGGGCCCTTGCCGCCTCGGCGCTTGAGTGCCGTCCTGCCTTCCTGAAGCGCGACATGCCGGCGCTGGGCGTCGTCGAGGAGCAGCTGTTCCGCATCCTCGGCACGGACAGCCTGGTGTGCCTGCCGCTGGTGGCGGGGCAGCGCAGCCTGGGCGTACTGATAGGCGGCGTGGCAGCATGGCAGATTCCCGCCAGCCAGAAGCGCGAGGGCTTTCTGCGCGCATTTGGCAACCAGGCCGCGAGCGCACTGGAGACTGCAATCAGCGCGCGCGGACTGGCGCGACGCCAGCTCGATCACGTGGCCGACGAATACCGCGCCGCCTCGCGTCGCGTCGTGCACGAAGTGAATAACCCGCTATCCATCATCAAGAATTACCTGAGCGTGCTCGATCACAAGCTGGAAAAGCAGGAGCCGGTGGCGGGAGAAATGTCGATCCTCAACGAGGAGATCGACCGGGTCGGCCAGCTGATTAACGGCCTGGCCGATCTGCAGCCGGTGGCGGCCAGTGGCGTTACCGATTGCGCGCGCGTGGTTGACGACGTGCTGCGCTTGTTCCGCACCACCGAATTTTTGCCGGCGAAGATCGAAGTGCTCACGCGCCTGCAGGATGGACCCAGCGAGGTGGAAGCGGATGCGGATACGCTCAAGCAAATCCTGCTCAACCTGCTGAAAAATGCCGTCGAAGCCTTGCCGGACGGCGGACGCATCGAGGTGGTCAACCGCGGCCATGTGAACCGCGACCGGCGGCTGTACCTGGAGTTGTGCATCAGCGACAATGGCGCTGGCCTGGCGCCGGACGTGCTGGCCAATCTGTTCTCGCCGGTGCGCAGCGGCAAGGCGGGCGCGCATCACGGCCTGGGCCTGTCCATCGTGCATGAGCTGGTCACGCGCCTGCATGGCTTGATCAGCTGCCGCAGCAGCAAGGCCGGTACCTCGTTTGAAATCCTGCTGCCCGTTCCCGTGTCCAACGGGGCTGCCGCCGCTTCCGGCGCCATGCCCGCGCTCGGCAATACTGCTCTGTCTTCGTAACGTTCATGAATTCCTCCGCCATTCCGTTCGACCTGGAAAATAGCCCACGCATCCTGCTGGTCGACGACGAGCCCCGGCTGCTCTCCTCCCTGCATGAATTGCTGAAGGACCGCGGCTATCAGCTGCATACGGCCACCTGCGGCAGCGAGGCGCTGGCGCAATTGTCGAAGTTGCGCTTCGACCTGATCCTGCTGGACCTGCGCCTGCCGGACATGAACGGCCATGAAATCATGGACCATATCAACCGGCGCGGCATCGAGGGCGACGTGATCGTCATGAGCGGCGATGTCGGCATCGAGGCGGCCATCGGCGCCCTGAAGCGCGGCGCCTACGATTATCTGCGCAAGCCGTACAGCCGCGAGGAGCTGCTCAAGACGGTGGAAAATGCGCTGCAAAAGCGCAAGCTGGCGTACGATAACGAGCGCATTGCGCTGCAACTGGAAAACTCGGAAAAGATGTACCGGTATCTGGTCGACAGTTCGCCAGACATCATCTATACCCTGAATCACGAAGGCCGCATTACCTTCATCAACGACCGCGTGCACCAGTTGCTGGGATTTAGCCGCGAGGAGCTGATCGGCAGCCATTATTCCATCCTTGTCCACGACGAAGACCAGGAGCGCGCACGCTATGCCTTCAACGAGCGTCGGCTCGACGAGCGCGCCTCGCGCAATGTGGAGCTGCGCCTGAAGTGCCACAGCGGCAGCGGCAGCGACCGCACCTTCAACAACACCCTGATGACGATCCCGCTCAACTCGATCGGCGTGCACAGCCTCGATCACGAGGCGAGGAAGCAGGAATACTTCGGTACCTATGGCGTGGCGCGCGATATCACCGACCGCAAGCGCGCGGAGGAAGTCATCTCCTATCAGGCCTACCACGATATCCTGACGGACTTGCCGAACCGTATGCTGTTCAAGGATCGCCTGGGTCTGGCGGTGATCCAGGCACGGCGCAAGCTGACGGAACTGGCCGTAATGTTCATCGACCTGGACCGTTTCAAGCTGGTCAACGACACCCTTGGCCACGTGAAGGGCGACGAGTTGCTGCAGCAGGTGGCGCTGCGCCTGAAGGATTGTCTGCGTCGCGGTGATACCCTGGCACGCCAGGGCGGCGATGAATTTACCATCGTTCTGCCTGAATTGCGCGACCGCCAGGACGCGCGTCTGATCGCCGACAAGTTCCTCGAATGCCTGCATCAGCCGTTCGACCTTGATGGCAACCAGGTGCACATCTCCGCGTCAATCGGCATCGCCATTTATCCGGGCGACGGCGAGACCATCGACGAGCTGCTGCGCCATGCCGACATCGCCATGTATCAGGTCAAGGCGCTGGGCAAGAATGGCCACAGTTTTTATCACGAGTCCATGCTCGATGTGTCGCACCAGAAAATCGCACTGGAACAGAGCTTGCGCAAGGCGCTGGAACTGAACCAGCTGGAGATGTACTACCAGCCGCAGGTCGACGTGACGACGGGCCGTATCGTCGGCGCGGAAGGATTGATGCGCTGGAACCATCCGCAGCGCGGTTTGCTGACGGCTGGAGAATTCCTGCCGTTTGCCGAGGAAAACGGCTTGATGCTGCCGATTTCGGACTGGATGCTGGGCGCGCTGTGCCGCGACCTGCTGCAGTGGGATGCGGCCGGTGGCGAAGCCGTGCGCCTGTCGCTGAATCTGTCGCCGCAGTACCTGGACCGGGGCGACTTTTTCGAGAAGATGCGCGGCGCGCTGACGCGCTACGGCATCGCGCCGGAAAAGATTGAAGTGGAGATCACGGAAAACATCTGCATCCGCAATCCGCAGTACGCGATCGAGCAGTTGAACAAGCTGTGCCAGCTGGGCGTTTCGGTCGCCATCGATGATTTCGGCACCGGCTATTCCTCGCTATCGTACCTGCACCGTTTCCCTATCCACACGATCAAGATCGACCAGTCGTTTGTGAAGGAAATCCACGACGAGCACGGACATTACCCCGTCATCCTGGCCATCATCTCGATTGCGCGCGGGCTGGGTCTGCACCTGATCGCGGAGGGGGTGGAGACGGAAGGCCAGGCGCGCTATCTGCAGGACAAGGGCTGTACCACCATGCAGGGCTATCTGTATCACCGGCCCATTTCGCTGGGCAGTTTTATCAACGTGCTGCAGGAACAGAACCGCCTGATTGCCGATCGCGCCCCCGGCGCCGCGCAGGCGCTGAGTGTCGAGGCTTGAGCATGCCGCTTGCCGACGCCCGCTACACGGCCGACTACCTGCGCCTGAAGGGCCTGGCCGAGAAAGGCAATGCGAATGCCCAGCATAGCCTGGGTTTCATGCATTTCAATGGCCAGGGAATCGAACAAAGCTATGCGCTGGCGCTGCACTGGTACGGCCTGGCTGCGGCGCAGGGACTCGAGCATGCACAATACAACCTGGGCGTGATGTGCCAGAAGGGCCAGGGCGTGGCGCAGGACTTCAAGCAGGCCGCACACTGGTACCAGCAGGCGGCCGAGCAGGGCTATGCGGCGGCGCAGTACAACCTGGGCTGGCTGTACGCCAAGGGCCAGGGCATCGCGCAGGACAGCGCCCAGGCCATGCTGTGGTTCAGCCGTGCCGCCGAGCAGGGCGATGCGGGCGCACAAAACAATCTGGGCATGATGTACGACAACGGCAAGGGCGTGCCACAGGATTTTGCGCAAGCCATCGCCTGGTACCGCAAGGCGGCTGAGCAAGGTTATGCGCGCGCGCAGTTCAACCTGGCACTGCGCTATGACAATGGCCAGGGCGTGCGCCAGGATCGCCAGCAGGCGAGCGCCTGGCTGCGCAAGGCGGCCGAGCAAGACTATGCACCGGCCCAGTTCAACCTGGCGCTGCGTTATGAAAACGGCGACGTGCTGCCACAGGACAGTCAGCTGGCCATCCATTGGTATCGCCGCGCGGCGCAGCAGGGTCACGCCAGCTCGCTGTTCAACCTGGGCCTGATCTATGACAATGGCCAGGGCGTGCCTTGCGATAAACAGGCGGCGCTGGAATGGTATGTCAAGGCGGCGGACCTGGGCCATGCGGCGGCCCAGCATAACCTGGGTCTGCATCACGAGCATGGCGCGCACGATTACGCGCAGGCGCAGGCGTTTTACCGCCAGGCAGCCGAACAGGGCTTCCCCGCCGCCCAGTACCAGCTGGGACTGTTGTCTGAACAAGGACAGGGTATGCCGGAGGATGCGCAGCAAGCCGTGTACTGGTACCGCAAGGCGGCCGAGCAGGGGCACGTGCGGGCGCAGTTCGACCTGGGCCTGCGTTATGAAAACGGCAGGGGCGTACCGCAGGATTTACTGCTGGCGCTGGAGTGGTACCGCCGTGCGGCCGAGCAGGATTACGCGCCGGCGCAATACATGCAGGGCGTATTGCATGACCGCGACGACGGTCCCGCGCCCGACAGCCAGCAGGCCTGCGCCTGCTATTGCCGCGCCGCCGCGCAGGGCCACAGCCTGGCGCAGTTCGCACTGGGACTGCGTCATGACAATGGCCAGGATGTGCCGCAAGACTACGCCGCCGCCTGGGATTGGTATGCGCTGGCCGCGCGCCAGGGGCATGCGCGGGCCCAGTTGAACCTGGGCCTGATGGCCGCCAGCGGCCAGGGCGGTCCGCTCGATTTGCAGCAGGCGTATATCTGGCTGTCGATGGCGGCAGCGGCCGGCGTGTCCGGTGCGGAAAAGTCCTTGCGCCAGACGGCGGCGCGCATGCGCGAGGCGGATCTGATCCAGGTGCGCCAGCGCCTGGAGGCGCTGGCCGATAATTCACTTTCTCATTAAAAATCATGGCAGGCGCTGGCGCCTACGGTGCGTGGCTGGCCTGCCGACGCTGCAAAGGCATTTGTGTCCGCGCCCGTCAGGTCGGGGAAGTCGCGCTTGTCGCACAGCTTGCGTGCCCACGGCGAGAATCCCGGCGCGCGTCCCTTGGCCCACGCGCCAGCCTGCGCTGGCGTTGCTCTGCACATCGCCGTGCAGGCGCCAATAGCACGAGTTGTTGATGTCGCCAAAGCTTCCCGGTGCGCAGTGCCCGGCCGGCGTCGGCACTGCTCCACCGGCCATTGCACGCGGGCGTAGAAAATCCCTTGCGGGACACCGTTGACGCGGTTGCCAGCGATGCTGTGGCTGCCCTTGCCGTAGCCCGCAGGGGGAGCGTATTGCGCAGGCCATGGAGGGGCAGGGGCAAGGCAGTGGCCGCAATGCCGTCAGGTACGATGCGCGTGCCTATCTGGCTGCCTGGCATCTCAAGAAGTGGTCTGTATTTAGTGACATCGTTATTTTTACTGAAAACGGTTAAAGTCATCTTCAAGAAAGATGGTGCATATTCGTCACGAATGATAGTATCATAATAGTCACAAAAGATATTAAATACTTAATGTTATGTCGCAGTGGCACGTTCAGTCAGGTCGTCCATCGGCGAATGCACACTCGGGAATGCCTGTGAATTCGTTCAAGTGAACAAAGGAAAGCAATATGATTTTAGTGACTGGCGGCGCCGGCTTCATCGGTTCCAACTTTGTAAGAGACTGGCTGGCGCTCAACGATGAGCCCGTAATCAATTTTGACAAACTGACCTATGCTGGCAATCTCAGCAATCTGGCCAGTCTGGAACAAGACCCGCGCCATATCTTTGTGCGCGGTGATATTTGCGATACTGCCCATGTCTCGCGCTTGCTGGCAGAGCACCAGCCGCGCGCGATCGTGCATTTTGCCGCGGAAAGCCATGTCGATCGTTCGATTCATAGCCCTGGCGAATTCATTACCACCAACGTCAACGGCACCTTCAGCCTGCTCGAGGCCGCGCGCGCCTATTGGTCAGGTTTGGCAGGCGATGCCAGGGACGGCTTCCGCTTCCTGCACGTCTCTACCGACGAGGTATACGGCACACTGGGTCCGCATGACCCGCCGTTCACGGAAACGACGCCTTATGCGCCAAACAGCCCGTATTCGGCATCAAAGGCGGCCTCTGACCATCTGGTGCGCTCCTACTTCCATACCTATGGCATGCCGGTGCTGACGACGAACTGTTCGAACAATTATGGCGCCTGCCATTTCCCGGAAAAACTGATCCCACTCGTTATTAGCAATGCCCGCGCTGGCAAGGCCCTGCCTATCTATGGCGATGGCATGCAGGTGCGCGACTGGCTGTACGTGGGCGACCATTGCTCGGCGATTCGCCGCGTGCTCGAGGCAGGACGATTGGGCGAGGTGTACAACGTGGGTGGCTGGAACGAGATGGCCAACCTGGAAGTCGTGCACACCTTGTGCGATATCCTCGACACGCTCGATCCGAAAGCCTCCGGCAGCTATCGCGAGCAAATCACCTACGTGCAGGATCGCCCTGGCCACGACCGCCGCTATGCCATTGATGCACGCAAGATCGAACGCGAACTGGGCTGGAAGCCGGCCGAAACGTTCGCCACCGGCATACGCAAAACCGTCCAGTGGTATCTGGACAACCAGGCTTGGGTGCACGATGTTCAATCGGGCGACTACCTGAAGTGGGTAGAAAAAAATTACGCGGCACGCGATGCGGTCCAGGAGCAGCAATAATGGAAACAAGCAACGAACGCAAGGGCATCATCCTGGCTGGCGGTTCCGGCACGCGCCTGTATCCCGTCACCATGGCGGTATCGAAGCAGCTGCTGCCCGTGTATGACAAACCGATGATCTACTATCCGCTGACGACCCTGATGCTGGCCGGAATACGCGACATCCTCATCATTTCCACGCCGCAAGACACGCCGCGCTTCCAGGAATTGCTGGGTGACGGCAGCCAGTGGGGTATCAAGCTCAGCTACGCTGTGCAACCCACACCCGATGGCCTGGCACAAGCCTTCATCATCGGCCGTGAATTCGTCGGTGACGCACCGTCGGCGCTGATCTTGGGCGACAACATCTATTACGGCAATGACTTCGAAACGCAGTTGCGCCAAGCATCCGCGCGCACCAGCGGTTCTACCGTGTTCGCCTACCATGTCACCGATCCGGAACGCTATGGCGTGGTCGATTTCGATGAGCAGCGTCGCGCCATCAACATCGAGGAAAAGCCGCTCAAGCCAAAATCGAATTACGCCGTGACCGGCTTGTACTTCTACGACAGCCAGGTGTGCGACATCGCCGCCGCCATTGTCCCCTCGGCGCGTGGCGAACTGGAAATTACCGACGTCAACCGTGCCTACCTGGAACGCGGCCAGCTGAACGTCGAACTGATGGGCCGCGGCATGGCCTGGCTCGATACCGGCACGCATGAATCCCTGCTCGAGGCGGGTCAGTTCATCGCCACCATCGAAAATCGCCAGGGCTTAAAGGTTGCCTGTCCGGAGGAAATCGCCTACCGTCGCGGCTACATTGATGCGGCCAAGCTTGATGCGTTGGCGCAACCCCTGAAAAAGAACGCTTACGGGCAATACCTGCTGCGTCTGCTCGAAGAAAAAGTATACAAGGCCTGAGCGATTCATTTTATATTATGCAAATCCAAACTACCGCAATACCAGGCGTTCTGATGATCGAGCCTACCGTGTTCGGCGATGACCGTGGCTTTTTCTACGAAAGCTTCAACCAGAAGCGCTTTACCGAATTGACTGGCGTCACGCGCGACTTCGTGCAGGACAATCATTCCAAGTCCGCCAAGGGGGTCTTGCGCGGTTTGCATTATCAGATTCAGCAGCCGCAAGGCAAGTTAGTACGTGTGACCGCCGGCCAGGTCTTTGACGTCGCCGTCGACCTGCGCAAAAGCTCGCCGACGTTTGGTCAATGGGTGGGCGTGACCTTATCAGCGGCCAACAAACGCCAGCTATGGATACCGGAAGGCTTTGCGCACGGCTTCATGGTCACCAGCGACAGTGCCGAGTTTTTGTACAAGACGACCGACTACTGGGCACCAGAGTTCGAGCGCAGCCTCCTCTGGAACGACCCGGCCATCGGCATCGACTGGCCGCTCGATGGCGAGCCACTGCTGTCCGGCAAAGATAAAATCGCTACCTTGCTGGCCAATGCCGACGTTTTTTCCTGACCGCTCCCGATCAATTTTCCACACTGAAACAAGCCTATTTCATGAGCCGTATTTTAATCACAGGAAAAACCGGTCAGGTCGGTTATGAACTCGAACGCAGCCTGCAGGGCCTGGGAGAAATCTTTGCACTCGATCGCAGCCAGATGGACCTGGCCGACCTGGACCAGGTACGCGACGTCATCCGCCGCATCAAGCCGACCCTGATCGTCAACCCCGCCGCCTATACTGCGGTGGACAAGGCGGAGAGCGAGCCAGACCTGGCACTGCGTATCAATGGCGAGGCGCCGAGTGTCATGGCCGAGGAAGCAAAGAGACTAGGCGCAGCAATGATTCATTACAGCACCGATTATGTCTTTGATGGATCGAAAAACGGTCCCTACGTCGAAGCCGATCCGACCGGCCCTGTAAATGTGTATGGCAGCAGCAAGCTGGCCGGCGAACAGGCAATCGAGGCAGCCGGCATTCCGCACCTGATCCTGCGTACCAGCTGGGTCTACAGCACGCATGGGAAGAACTTTCTGCTGACCATGCTCCGCCTGGCGCAGGAGCGCGAAGAGCTGAGTATCGTTTCCGACCAGTTCGGTGCGCCGACCTGGAGCCGAACCATCGCCGACACCACCGCGCATATCGTGGCGCAAAGCGTGGCTGCCGCAGATCGTCAAGCGTGGTGGAACAACTATTCTGGGTTGTATCACCTGACGGCACAAGGACAAACCAGCTGGTTTGGCTTCACCGAAGCGATCATGGCACATGCCTCGATTGCTAAGAAGCCGCGTCTCAAACCGATACTGGCGCAAGCCTATCCGCTTCCAGCACGGCGACCTGCCAATTCGGTGCTGTCCTCGGAACGGTTGAAGAAGACCTTCTGCGGACTGCCGCAATGGCAGGATGCGTTGACGCTATGCCAAGACCAAGGGTGTAAATAACTTTGTGAAAACGGTCATGTGGCAGGACACTGCCGCCCTCAAGGAGAAACCATGACCGTTGCAAAAGCCGGACAAGCGGGCCAGCTACGATCCCTGGCTGCTCAAGCCAAGCCAAGCCAAGCCAAGCCAAGCCAAGCCAAGCCAAGCCAAGCCAAGATTGCTGGCCCACTACCGTAAGCCCGAAGACCTGATCGGTGAAAATGGCATCTATATTTGCCATATAGTCCAGATTCCTGCTGGGTACGCCGCCGCACCGGGCGCCATTCTACAAATTTGCCAAGTCCTCGCTATCCCGCGTAAAATGCAGGCTTCGCGGGTGTAGCTCAATGGTAGAGCAGAAGCTTCCCAAGCTTACGACGAGGGTTCGATTCCCTTCACCCGCTCCATTTTCCGCTGGCGCCTGGCATTGTGCGGCGCGGCTACTTACTTCTTCACTCCCATGTCTTCAGATATCCCAGCAAACGGCCCTGCGCGGCCGATGATGTACGATCCGACCGAACACCGCATCCGCAGCTTCGTGACCCGCGCGGGAAGGTTGTCTGTCGCGCAGGCGCGCGCGCTTGAGACCTTGGGGCCACAGTTCCTGTTGCCTTTTGCTAAAGAACCTATGGATTTCGAGCAGGTGTTCGGCCGCAAGGCGCCCGTCATCCTGGAAATCGGCTTTGGCATGGGCGCGACCACGGCGCATATCGCCAAGGCCATGCCGGAGAAGGATTTTGTTGGCGTCGAAGTGCATACGCCGGGTGTCGGCAGCCTGTTGAAACTGATCGGTGAAGAATCGCTGACGAATCTGCGTCTGTTGCAGCACGATGCCGTGGAAGTGCTTACGCACATGATTCCAGCCAATTCGCTGGCCGGCATCCACGTGTTTTTCCCAGATCCATGGCACAAGGCGCGGCACAACAAGCGCCGGCTGATCCAGTCGCCGTTCGTCAAGCAGTTGACCGATCGTCTGGCGCCGGGCGGCTATCTGCATTGCGCCACCGATTGGGAAGATTACGCAGTGCAAATGCTGGAAGTGCTGGGCGCCGAGCCGCAATTGCAAAACAGTGCGGAAGGCTATGCGCCGCAGCCAGCATATCGTCCGCTGACCAAGTTTGAAAACCGCGGCCTGAAGCTGGGCCATGGCGTGTGGGATCTGGTGTTCATCAAGAAGTAAACGCATTGGGCGGCTTGCCTGCCGGTATCGTTTACACGAGAATTAGCCTGCTGCGGTGACGCAGCGGGCTTTTTTATTGTTCGCGCTGCCGTGTGCACGCTTGGCAAGGTGGCCAAATTCCGTTAATCTTATCTTTTTTATATTGATTGAGATTATGACCAAGAAAATACTCGTGACTGGCGCATCGGGTTTTATCGGCTCGCACACTTGCGTCGAATTGCTGGCGGCTGGTTTTGATGTGGTCGCGGTGGATAATCTCAGCAATAGCGCACGCGAGGCGATGGTCCGCGTGGAGCGCATCTCCGGCAAGAGCGTGCCCTTCCATGAAGCCGACGTGCGCGACCGGGCCGCCATGTCTGCCGTCTTGCGCGAACACGCTATCGATGCGGTGATCCACTTCGCTGGCCTGAAGGCCGTGGGCGAATCCGTAGCGCAACCGTTGATGTACATGGATAACAACGTCACGGGTACCGTAGCCTTGCTGGAGGTGCTGGCGGCGGCGAATGTGAAGCGATTTTTGTTCAGCTCGTCGGCGACCGTGTATGGCGATCCGGAAGCCTTGCCCATCGTGGAGACGTCGCGCCTGTCCGTGACCAACCCATATGGCCGCTCCAAGCTGATGGTCGAGCAGATCCTGGCCGATCTCGTGCGTGCCGACGCCCAGTGGCAAGTGGGCGTGTTGCGCTACTTCAACCCCGTTGGAGCGCATGCCAGCGGCTTGATCGGCGAAGATCCGGCCGGTATCCCGAACAACCTGATGCCCTTCATCGCCCAGGTAGCCGTGGGTCGCCGCGAGCGCCTCGCCGTCTTCGGCGACGACTACCCGACGCCAGATGGCACGGGCGTGCGCGACTACATTCACGTGGTCGACCTGGCGCTCGGCCATGTAGCCGCGCTGAACCGCCTGTTCTCCACCGAGGGCGGCTTTACCGTCAACCTGGGCACGGGCCACGGCTACAGCGTGCTCGATACCGTGCGCGCCTTCGAGGCCGCCAGCGGGCGCCAGGTCCCCTACGACATCGTCCCGCGCCGCCCCGGCGACATCGCCAGCTGCTACGCCTCCGCCGACAAGGCGAAGGAACTCCTGGGCTGGCAAGCGCAGAAAACCATCGACGACATGTGCCGCGACCACTGGCGCTGGCAGCACCAGAACCCGCAAGGCTACGCGGCGTAAAAAAGTCATCGGATACAAAAAATCCCGCTCACATGGCAATGTGGCGGGATTTTTTTGAGGTGCCAGCAAGCCAATGCGCCTGAAACCAATGCCCAGGGATGGATGCCAGTATGCTGCACCCTGCTTCGGGTAGCGATCAGTACAAAAAATCCCGCTCACACAAAGTGTGGCGGGATTTTTTTAAAAGCGCCAATAACCCGATGGCGCCTGAAAAATGTCCAGGGCTAGGCGTCGCCCCGAAGACAGTACGCTAGTACGGCGAGGGGCAGGCAACAACGCCCTGGGCTTTTTCTCAGGCAGCCATTAAGGATAGAGACCGCGCACTTCGCGAGCTTGCAGCACGCGCGTGCATGCCAGGATGAAGGTGGCGGTACGCATCGACACTTTCTTCTCTTGCGACACTTGCCATACCGCGTCGAACGCTTCGCGCATGATGCGGGTCAGGCGGCTGTTGATTTCCTCTTCCGTCCAGAAGAAGCTCGAGAAGTTCTGTGCCCACTCGAAGTAGCTGACGGTCACGCCGCCGGCGTTGGCCAGCACGTCGGGCACGATCAGCACGCCGCGGTCGGTCAGGATGTCGTCCGCTGCCGGCAGGGTCGGGCCATTGGCGCCTTCCAGGATGATCTTGGCGCGGATGACTTGCGCGCGTTCGGCGGTGATCTGCTGTTCCAGCGCGGCCGGGATCAGGATGTCGCAATCGATGCCCCAGAAATCTTCGCGCGGCACGAATGCCTCGGCGCCCGGGAAGCCTTCGACGCTGCCCACTTCGGCCACGTGTGCCAGCAGTTGCGGGATGTTCAGGCCGCCGGAATGAACGACGGTGGTCTTGTGATCCTGTACCGCGACGATTTTCGAACCGGCTTCAGCGAACATGCGTGCGGCGACGCCGCCCACGTTGCCGAAACCCTGAACGATGACTTTCGCGCCTTCGAGCGACATGCCGACCTTGGCGGCCGCATCGCTGCCGACGACGAACACGCCGCGGCCCGTCGCATCGCGGCGGCCCAGGCTGCCGCCCAGCGAGATAGGCTTGCCGGTTACCACGCCGGTCGACATATTGCCGCCGATCATGGCATAGCTGTCCATCATCCACGCCATGACTTGTTCATTCGTGTTGACGTCCGGTGCCGGGATATCCTTGTTCGGTCCGATGATCATGCTGATCTCGCTCGTGTAGCGGCGCGTCAGGCGCTGCAACTCGTTGCGCGACAGGGTCTTCGGATCGACGCGGATACCGCCCTTGGCGCCGCCGTATGGCACGTTGACCGCTGCATTCTTGACCGTCATCCAGGCCGACAGCGCCATCACTTCCGACAGGGTCACGTCCTGGTGGAAGCGCACGCCGCCCTTGCCCGGGCCGCGCGACAGATTGTGCTGCACGCGGTAGCCTTCGTAGTGGGCAATGGTGCCGTCATCGCGCTCGATAGGCACGTCGACCGTCAGGATGCGCTTTGGACGCTTCAGCGTTTCCACCCAGCGCGACAGGTTGCCCAGGTACGGCGTAACGCGGTCGATCTGCTCGAGGTAGACGCCCCATGGGCCCAGGTCTTCAGGATTGAGGTAGGAAGGAAGTGCGTGCTTGCTGGTCATGCTTGATAAGCTCCTGACAAAACGGTGGTGTAATGCCGAAAAATCTACTGCGCGTCGTGCTTTGCGGCCGCCGATGCTCGCTGTACCTTGGTACAGCTGCGCTTCTCGGCCACCAATCACTGCCGTTCGCTACGATTTTTCCTGGCATTCAAAAATGCTGTGGTAGGCGCAATCAATTGAGTTGCGCGCAGCGGAACCGCATCGTAGGCGATAGCCTCACGCCCCGGCCAATGCTTTGTGCGCATCCGGTTATGCATTTATTGCATAGTTGTATTGCCAGGATTGCCAGTCAGGAGCGAGGCGCCTCGGTGGCGCGTTTGCGGCGCTTGCCCATGCGCGTCTTGCCGTCCTGCGCCTGCACCAGGTACTGCCACAGGCTCTCGACGATCTGCTTGCCCGGGCGCAGGCTTGACGGGCGTTCGCGGTACAGACGGATTTCCAGTTCGATTTCCCAACCCGGGGCACCGCCGTCGGCGCGCGCCAGGTGCTTGTACTTGACATCGCGCATGACGGCCGATTCGGGCAGGAAAGCGATGCCGCGGCCTTCCAGCGCCATCATCTTGAGACCTTCGGCCATGTCCGTTTCGTAGCAGGTTTCGAGGAACAGCGGCATCTTGGCGTCGGCCACCAGCAGTTCCACCATGCGTCCCAGGTAGGCGTTGCTGGTGTAGGAGAGGAAGGGCAGCGGCTCTTTGGCGCTGCCGGGCAGGACGAAGTCAGGCACCTTGTCCTGGCCGCAGCGGGCATACGCGCGCAGGGTTTCGCGGCCCATCACCAGCATGTCGTAGCGGCCCGGATCGAGCTGCACCGGCTGGCGCGGATGGTGATAGCACAGCAGCAGGTCGCAGCCGCCGTCGACCAGCTGCAGCACGGCGTCGTGCACGTTCAGCGCCATTAAACGGCTGTTGATGGGCGCAAAACCCTCTTCCAGCGCCGTCAGCCACTTCGGCATGAAGGTCAGCGACAGGGTATGCGGCACGGCGAAGTCGACGCTCGTTTGCGTGGCCGCGCGCTTGCCGCGCAACAGGGCGCGCACGCCGTTGATTTGTCCCAGCATTTCCAGCGCCTGCTCGTAGAACACGGCGCCGGCCGGCGTCAGCCGCGTCGGGTACGAGGTGCGGTCGACCAGGTCGATGCCGAGCCAGTTTTCCAGCGACTGGATGCGCCGCGAGAAGGCCGGCTGGGTGACGTGGCGCAGGGCCGCGGAACGGCTGAAATTATGCGTTTCAGCGAGCGAGATGAAGTCTTCCAGCCATTTGGTTTCCATCGCGGCGGCGTTCCTTTATCAAGGGCAGAGGCAAGATGACGTGGTCAGGGCGTATCGGGAGATGCCGCCGGCTGGTACAGGGCGGCGGGCAGGCCGAAGAAGGACGGCGGGCCCAGGGTCGTGCCGTCGAGCGAGCCGCCCGCGTTCAGGGCCTTGTTGATGGCCGCCAGCAGGGAGCTGCGGTCGGCGAGATTTTTTATCAGGGCGCGCGGGCCGTTGTGGAAGGTATGCTGGGCGATGTCCGCAGCGACGACAAAGATCGGCTCGCGGCGCAGGGGGAACTCCACCCACTCGCCATCCTCGTCCTGGGCGCAGAAGGTGTTGGGCAAGGTCATGTTTTCGGCGCCGGGAAGGTGCGAGGCCAGCACCAGGCCGAAGGCTTCCGGCACCACGTCGGCCAGGCGGCGCACGGTGAGGTCGTCCTGCACCAGCGTACGTACTTGCGCTTCCACCGCGTCTTCGGCGTCAGGCTGGGCGCCAAGGATTTTCACGGCCTGGTAAATCAGGTCCGGCGAGAGTGCTTCCATCAAATCATCTCCAGAATCATGGCGACGATTTCGTCGCCGTACGAGGCCAGTTTTTTCTCGCCCACGCCGCTCACGCCGCGCATCTGCTCCAGCGAGGTGGGTTTGGCCTTGGCGATTTCGCGCAGCGTGGCGTCGACGAAAATCACGTAGGCGGGCACGTTGTGCGTGCGCGCCGTCTCCACGCGCCACCAGCGCAGCTTGTCGAAGATCGCCTGCTCGCTGGTAGACAAGTCCGTCTCGACATAACCTTTCGCCACGCTGGTGCTGCGCTTGCTGGTCTTCACCGGTTTCTGGTACTGGCGCAGCTGCACTTTCTGGCCGCCCTTGAGCACGGGGCGCGAGGCGTCCGTCAGTTTCAGCGAGCTGTATTGTTCATGGTCGACCGAGACGAGACCGAGCGCGATGGCCTGGCGCAGGATCGATTTCCATTCCGCTTCGCCCAAATCCGAGCCGATGCCGAAGACGGAAAGGGAATCGTGGTGCCAGGTCTTGATGCGTTCCGATTCCACGCCGCGCAGCACGTCGATCACGTGGCCGCCGGCGAAGCGCTGGTCGACGCGGTAGATGGCCGACAGCAGTTTTTGCACGGGCACGGTGCCGTCGAAGGACACGGGCGGCACCAGACAGGTGTCGCAATTGCCGCACGGCGAAGCCGGTTCGCCGAAGTATTCGAGCAAGCGCATGCGGCGGCAGCTGAGCGTTTCGCACAGGCCCAGCATGGCATCGAGTTTCACGCCCAGCACGCGCTTGAAAGTGTCGTCCGCTTCCGACTCGTCGATCATGCGCCGCTGCAGCACTACGTCCTGCAAGCCGTACGCCATCCAGGCGTTGGCGGCCATGCCGTCGCGGCCCGCGCGCCCCGTTTCCTGGTAATAGCCCTCGATGCTTTTCGGCAGATCCAGGTGGGCTACGAAACGTACGTCGGGCTTGTCGATGCCCATGCCGAAGGCGATGGTGGCGACCATGACGATGTTTTCTTCGCGCAGGAAGCGCGCCTGGTTGGCACTGCGCTTGGCGTATTCCATGCCTGCGTGGTAGGGCAGGGCGCGGATGCCGCTCTGGTTCAGAAATTCCGCCGTCTCTTCCACTTTTTTACGCGACAGGCAGTAGACGATGCCGCAGTCGCCCGCGTGTTCCGTGTTGATGAAGTCGAGCAGCTGCTTGCGGCCATTCGCCTTTTCCACGATCTGGTAGCGGATGTTCGGCCGGTCGAAGGAAGAGACGAACTGGCGCGCGTCTTCCAGTTGCAGGCGCAGGGCGATTTCGGCGCGCGTCTGCGGGTCGGCCGTGGCTGTCAGCGCGATGCGCGGCACGTCCGGGAACTGCTCGTGCAGCACCGACAGTTTGATGTATTCGGGGCGGAAGTCGTGGCCCCACTGGGCCACGCAATGCGCTTCGTCGATGGCGAACAGCGAAATTTTCGAGGCCTGGAACAGGTCCAGGCAGCGCTGCGTCATCAGGCGCTCGGGCGCCACGTAGACGACGTCGATGCCGCCCGTGCGCACCAGGCGTTCGATGCGGCTCGCTTCTTCGTAGGTCTGGGTGGAGTTCAGGAAGGCGGCGCGCACGCCCACTTCTTCCAGCGCATCGACCTGGTCCTGCATCAGTGCGATCAGCGGCGAGACGACGACGCCGACGCCGTCGCGCAGCAGCGCGGGAATCTGGTAGCACAGCGACTTGCCGCCGCCCGTGGGCATCAGCACCAGCGCGTCGCCGCCATGGCTGACGTGGTCGACGATGTCGGCCTGCTGGCCGCGGAAGGCCGGGTAGCCGAAAACGGTTTGCAGCAGGTGCAGCGCGCGCTGGTTAAGATCTTGATTCATAGTGCCTTATTCTGCCCAAACAACCCAGCCGTAGTGGGCGCTGGCCAACACCAGCAAGCCGAACACGATGCGGTACCAGGCAAAAAACGTGAAGTCGTGCGAGCTGATATAGCGCAGCAGCCAGCGCACGCACAGGAAGGCGGAAATGAAGGCGGCCACGGTGCCCAGGCCGAACAGGGGCACGTCGGTGGCCGACAGGATGTCGCGCGCTTTATACAGCGAGTAGAAGGTGGCCGCCAGCAGGGTCGGGATGGCCAGGAAGAACGAGAATTCGGTGGCCGTCTTGCGCGACAGGCCCAGCAGCATGCCGCCGATGATGGTCGAGCCGGAACGGCTGGTGCCGGGAATCAGCGCGAACGCCTGCGCGCAGCCCACCTTCAGGGCGTCGAACGGCGTCATTTCATCGACCGAATTGACGCGCACGGTGACGGGATTGGTGCGCGCGCGGCGCTCCACCAGCAAAATCACGACGCCGCCGATGATGAAGGCCATGGCGACCGGTACTGGCTTGAACAGCGCATGCTTGATCATCTTGCCTACGCCTAAGCCGATGACGGCCAGCGGCAGGAAGGCGATGGCCACGTTCAGCACGAACTTGCGCGACTTCGCTTCGCTGCCGAAGGTGGCAAGCACGCTGCCGATGCGCTGGCGGTACTCCCAGCACACGGCCAGGATGGCGCCGGCCTGGATGGCGATCTCGAAGACATCCATGACTTCTTTCGAGACATCCTTGGTAAAGTCGAGCAGGCTGCCGGCCAGGATCAGATGTCCCGTGGACGAAATCGGCAAGAATTCGGTAAAACCTTCGACCAGCCCCATGATGATGGCTTTTAACGCAAGAATGAGATCCATAGATGTATAAACGGGTATAAGTGACAGGATGGGGGGACCGCGTTGCGCCAGCAATGTACGCGGGGTCGAAGCTTACCATGCCGGAGGTCCGGCGAGCCGATTTGGACGCTGGCGGGCAGCGGTTTTTTGCCGCTGTCCGCCAGGCGGGGGGAGGCTTCAGGAAGCCTTTTGGGGCGGCGCAGCCAGGCGCGCGCTGGCCGCCACCAGCAGCAGGGCGGCGCCCAGCATGGCGAAGGCGATATTCAGGCTGGTGGCGTGCGCCACGAAGCCGATCACGGCCGGACCGGCCAGGATGCCCGCGTAGCCGATGGTGGTGATGGCCGCCACGGCCAGGCTGGCCGGCATCGCTTGCTGGTTGCCTGCCGCCGTAAACAGGATGGGCACGATATTGGCCGCCCCCAGGCCGATCAGCACGAAGCCAAGCATGGCCACGCTGGCATGCGGCGCCAGCACGGCCAGGAAGAAGCCGCCAGCCGCGCACAGACCGCCGAAAGTGAGCACACGCTTGCCGCCAAAGCGGCTGACCACCTTGTCGCCCGTGAAGCGGCCCACCGTCATGGCGATGGCGAAGGCGGCGTAACCGAGGCCTCCCTTGGCTTCCTCCACGCCGCGCGTGGTGGTGAGGAACAGGGCGCTCCAGTCGAGGATGGCGCCTTCGGCCAGGAAGACGATAAAGCACAGCAGACCGATGAAAATGACGGCGCCATGCGGCATGACGAACAGCGGCGTCTTTTCGCCGGAGACAGACGCCGTCGGCAGCAGGTGGCCTTGCGCCGCGCCCAGCACGCCGCACAGCAGCAGCATCACCACCACGCAGGACCAGGCCGGCGTCAGGCCCAGCCACAACAGCAGGGCCATGCAGGCCGCGCCGGCAAAGCCGCCCACGCTGAACAGCGCGTGAAAGCCCGACATCATGGCGCCGCCGTTGGCCTTTTCGATGATCACGGCCTGGATATTGATGGCCACGTCGAAGGTGCCCATGGCCGCGCCGAACACCAGCAGTACCAGGCCCAGTTGCAGCGGCGTGGCCGCCAGCGCCAGGCCGGGCAGGATGGCGATCAGCAACAGGCCGGCGCCGACGATGACCTTGCGGCAGCCGAAGCGGCTTGAAAGCATGCCTGTAAACGGCATCGCGCACAGCGAGCCGGCGCCCAGGCACAGCAGCAAAATGCCGAGAGTCGCTTCATCGAGGCCCAGGCGCGACTTGGCATAGGGAACCAGCGGGGCCCAGGCGGCCATGCCGAGGCCGGCCGCGAAGAAGACCAGGCGCGTGGCGCGTTGCTGCAGGGTGCCGGTAAGGTGCATGAGGGAGATTTTCTAGGGACAGAGGGATGAATGAAGATCAGGCGCGGGCACGTATTACGTGCACGCCCAGCCGTTCAAAGGCGGCGGCATGGGCTGCATCGGCGTCCGCTTCCAGCACCAGATGCTGCAGCAAGCCCGTGGCCAGCACGCCGAACGGCGCGGCCGTGCCCAGCTTGTCGCTGGTGGCGGCCACGACGACGGCCTTGCTGGCGCCGGCGATGCTGCGCTTGAATTCCGCCTCGTCATAGTTGAACGCCGTTATGCCCGCGTGCGCATCGGCGCCGCAGGCGCCGAGGAAGCACAGGTCGGGGTGCATGCGCTCGACTGTGCGCAGCGCCTGCGGACCGAGGCTGGCGCCCGCACGGCGGTCGACCCTGCCGCCAGCCATGATCAGCTCGATCTCGGGATGTTCCATCAGGGCCATGGCAATGGATGGCGCGTTGGTGATGACAGTGAGCGCCAACTGCGGCAAGGCGCTGGCGATGGCCAGGTTGGTCGAGCCCGCATCGAGGAACAGCACCTGGCCGGCGCGCACGAGGGATGCGGCGGCCTGCGCCAGGCGCGCCTTGCGCTCGGGCGCCGCCTGCTTGCGCTGCGTCAAGGTACCGCCGTCCGGCGCCAGCGGCAGCGCGCCGCCATACACGCGCTGGCACAGGCCGGCCGCCGCCATCTCGCGCAAATCGCGCCGTATCGTATCTTCGGACACGTCGAGCTGGCGCGCCAGGTCCAGCGCCAGCACGCGGCCGTCGGCGTGCAGTTGTTGCTGGATCAGCGCGTGGCGTTGTTTGAGGAGCAGGGCGGCGGACATAGGTTTTAATTAAAACGTGCAGGAATGTGCATGAATATACGCAAACGTGCAAATGTGGTCAACAGTTATCTGTCAGCCGCAGCCTTATGCGCGGCCATGGATGGTCATCAGGAATACTGATTCTGGGGCGGTGCGCGCCGCCAAGCCGCTCAGGGCGCCGTCAGCCGTTCCAGCTCCGCCAGCCAGTGCACCGCATGTTCGCGGCTGCTGCCGCACATCTCATCGGATGGCTGCAGGCCGCCGCAAAACGCGGGGCGCTCCGGCTGGCCGAAGATATTGCAGCGGTTGTCGTCGGCCAGCTGGATGCAGCGCACGCCCGCAGGCTTGCCATCAGGCATGCCGGGAATCGGGCTGGTGATGGACGGTGCGGTGCAGCAGGCGCCGCAGGATGGACGGCATGCCAGGGTGGCAAGTGGTGACATGGGATTTCAGACGAGCGGGTGAGGAGCCGACAGTATAGCAAGCCGGCCCCCGTGTCTCGCCAGGGCGGTGTTTAGCGCACGATGCTGACGCGCTTGCCCGACAAGGTGCGGCGGAGCGGATCGCCATGCACGGTGATGCGGCCCGAGCCGCTGGTGCGGGCGTTGACTTCGCTCTGCACGGTGACATCGATGTCGCCGGAACCGTTGCTCGCCAGGTAGGCCACGTCGCTGCTCAGCGCCGCCAGGTTGATGTCGCCCGAGCCGTTGACGTTGGTGTCGAGGCGCTGCACGGCGCCGCTGGCGCTGATGTTGCCGGAGCCGTTGACGGCCACGTTGATGCGTTCGCCGCGCACATCGCCCAGCTGGATGCGGCCCGAGCCGTTCTGCACGGCGTCCGTATTGCCGCTGGCGAGGGCGGCCGCGTTGATGCTGCCCGAACCGTTGTTGGCCACGTCAAGGCGGCCCACCTTGCCGGACAGCTCGCTCTTCATCGAGCCGCGCTGCACCAGGCTGAAGTCCTGGCCGTTGAAACCGCTGGCCACCAGGCGGCCCGAGCCTGAGATATTGATCTTGCTCAAGCGCGGCGTCGTGTAGATGACATGGATGCCATTGCCGCTACGAATGTTGCTGTCACTCCAGATACGCAGTGTATTGCCGCTCACGTCGCTATGGATCAGTGGTTGCAGATTGCTGTCCGCCTCGATCACCAGCGAGCTTGCCGGTCCGACGCGCACGTCGATCTTGATATCGATGCGCTTCATGCTGTCGATGTCGAGTGTGTCGACGTTGCTGACCTGGCGCACGTCGCGGCTCACTTGCTCGTTGCCCTGGATGGCACTGCCACCCGAGTCGGCATGGCGTACTTCGCCATCGCCGGGGTTGATGACGATGGCGCAACCGCCAAGGGCAAGGGCACAGCACAGGGCCAGCAAGGTACGCATGGTGTTTCCTCTATGATTGTTTTAGTTTGGAACAGGAAATAAGCCGGCTGCCGCGCCGCGGCTGCCGTGCTGTCGATGGC
This sequence comes from Janthinobacterium sp. GW458P, assembly GCF_002127585.1. Taxonomy (GTDB): domain Bacteria; phylum Pseudomonadota; class Gammaproteobacteria; order Burkholderiales; family Burkholderiaceae_D; genus Janthinobacterium. The sequence continues at coordinate 8,475 of NZ_NEGZ01000005.1, read as the reverse complement.
AAGATAGCAAAGCGGCGCGGGGGCGTGAATGGAAATGCGATGAACTGCGCAAAATGGGGACTGAACTGCATGTTGCCTTGCCCGAAACTGCATGTCGGCGGCGTAATACCGGCGCGGCGGCGAGGAGGGGGGGCAGTAGCATCGACAGGCGCCAGCGCATGGAAGCGGCATGCAGGGAGTGCTGGCTTATCCGATGGCATTGCGCATTGCTATACTGTATCGGTATGCCGTCGTCTATAGATGTGCCGCAACGGCACTCTTGCATGAGTTGCACGGTTGAAGGCTGGCGTGGCGGCATGCATCTGCCGCACCGGCCTATCTCGAGGGGTACAATGCCTGTGCTTTGCTGCAAGGTGAGCCGTCCTCCATGGTGCCGGCGGGCTGTTACGTCGGAATAGAATCTTGAATCGTGGCTGTTTGGAATCAAGGATTTACGATTCTCGTCCAGTTTTTTTCGTCCAGCAGCGTTCTTGAATGGCCGCTAGATCGGGCATCTTGTCGTTGACTTATTTTAATATATTCTTGAATGGCGCTGGTTACGAGCGAACCTCATATGAGTATGGCTTGGCCAACCTGATCGATGTTTCATGTGTCGTCTTTTTTGTGGATGTCTCAGGGGGCAAGAGAGCCTCGCGCCTAGCGTTGCCCTCTACGCAAGATATATGATATTTCCGCGCTACTCGTTATATGCAGTCGGCATGACGCCTGAGAAAATCGACCCCAGACGATTTTTACAGTATGCAATCAAGAACAGTCATTGATTGCTTCGGATGCGGTGACTTGGTCAAGATGCCACAATAGATGGTGTTTGCTGACCGATAACCAAATTTGACTCTTCAGTAGCTTTTCGTATCAATGTTTCTGTTGCGTCAATATGCTTGTCTTTGATGTGTCCCAAAAGTGGAGTTCCCTGACCAGTTAGTACCCAATGAAGATTCGGACAGGCCCCCGCAAATATTTTGAGCTGTCCTAGAGTCGCCAATCGTTCTGAATCCAAAAAAGCCTCTCCACGTCGCATGCGAGCCAAGGTTGCAGGATTCGCGTAGCCTAGCAAACGGCTAATCTCAGAATCCGAAATTCGAGTCGAATCCAGCATAGCAGACAGCCGCGCGCACATTTCTCGCATTAATGATCTATTTTTTGATGGCCTCGACATTTCATCATAATATCATCAAATTCATGATATTATGATAGATAATGACTGAAGATTTCTAAAGTCTATGACAACAACGAGAGATTCAATGGATCGTAGCAGCAATGGACCGACGCATGAAGCCTTGGCTGGAGAGGGGGTCAACTCCTGGCTAGCCGGATGGCTTTCGCCTGCCCCAACGACCAACCAAGGGACCGCTGCAGTGGGATTCCAGCGATGGTTCCATTTCAAAGAAGCATTTTCTCCGTCGTTTGTCGAAGGAGTAATCAAACGTCAACCAAATGCTCCCACAAATATCCTTGACCCATTTTCAGGATCAGGCACAACTGCGCTGACTTCCCAGTTTTTTGGGATCATACCAACAGCAATTGAAGTAAACCCTTTTTTGGCGGATCTTACCGAGGCCAAGCTTTCTGTGCTTGATGCCGCCCGCTTACTTCATGCCAAGCGTTCACTTATTCGTAGAGCTAGAGCTCTCCGTGGCCCCGACTTATTAGGCAACTATTTCCTTCCTCCAACATTTATTGAGCCAGGCGTCAAAGAGCGCTGGATCTTTAATCATGCCGTAGCTGAGCAAGTACTTAGCTATCGCGCTGCTATCGATGAACTAGAAGACCCAAGCGTTCAGCGTCTCGCACGTGTGGCATTGGGATCGGTACTCATCCCTGCTAGCAACGCAGTAGTCAACGGTAAAGGCCGTAGATATCGGAAGGGCTGGCAACAACGTGCCATACCCGACGTCGACACCTTGTTCGAGGACGCCTTCTCGAAAATAATTGAAGACGCACCATTAACCGCTCGAAAAAAAATTACTGAATACAAACTGCTCCGCGGTGATTCTCGCGAACAGATAGGTCATGTTGACGCCGGCGTCGACCTCGCTCTTTTTTCACCGCCCTATCCGAACTCATTCGATTATACCGACGTCTATAACGTCGAGTTGTGGATGCTTGGCTACTTGGACTCTTCGCAAGGAAACCGTTCTCTACGCGAGCAAACACTCCGTTCTCATGTTCAGATTAGAAGAGATTTAACTTTCAACCTGAATTCACAGACCTTGGCAGATGTTTATCAGCAATTATCCGCGAAACGAGGGGAACTCTGGGATGGGCGAATTCCTGAAATGATCGGAGCATATTTCGCCGACCTTATAGGTATCGTGAGCGAAATTGGTACCCGTCTTAGTGAAGCCGGTAGAATCGAACTGGTAGTCGGCGATTCTCAATATTTAGGTGTGCACCTCCCTGTACCAAAAATTTTGGAAGAACTTGCTCCGGCACACGGATTACAGGTAATCGCACAACACAAGGTACGTTCAATGCGGTCGAGCGCGCAGCAAGGCGGCACACTCAACCTGCCTGAATCTCTAGTCACTATTTGCCGGAATTAATTGTACTTGAGGAAGCCAATTCCTTGGCAACCTTAGCATTACGTTTGTCTTGCACCGTGCGGTGAATCTCACTAACCCAGAGTTCCACTGATAATTTATCAGCAAGCTCTTTAGACTTTACTTTGATTTTTGTATCGGCATGCGACTTGCGCATATCATATAAACGTGCGCAAGCGCGATATGCCGTAAATTGCTTGCGATAGGCATAGGCTTGCTTTACGACTTCAAGGGCGCTCGCCTCGTTCGTTGCATCAGAGACAGGGGATACTTTTCCATCTTTCCTCGTTTTAGGGAAGCTGAATGACCGCAAAACTTTCAGCTCCAGAACTACCGAGTGCGTGCCTGCAGGGGTCTCAGATTTCAAAAGCAAATCGGCACGTCCGTCAGGGTTTAGTATCTCGTGCATAACCAAACTTCCCATGTCTGCTATGCTTAACGCCAATTGGAGCTGATTCTGTATTAGCTTTTCCGTGTTCTCTGCAGGAACATGGGTATAGTCTTCATTTTTTGCCCAGACCATTGCATGCCCCAACTGTGCGTTCAACCATGTGTCATCAAAATAATCGAGAGCTTTCTCAAGTGCATCCCCGATCAACAACTGAGAAACTGTCCCAAATGCTCGTTCCTCGTTCACGTTTCCTATGATGCCATCGTGATATAGAGTTACTACAGAACTGTGAAGCTGAAAAATCAATGCAGAAGAGGCTCCGAATCCCATTTTTGCCAAAGCATTTGCATGATCACTCATCTTGACAAAGACGTTCTTCGAACGACAACCGGCGCCGCCATTGCGACTGATCAGTACAATTCTGTTCTCTATGTCACCCAATCGAACAGACGTGTCAGTCGTCCAAACAAGATTAATCGGGTCGAAATCGCTTTCCGTTGAAGCCCTCTCCAAGTCACTACAAAAAACATACGTCACGCACGTTGCCGTTGGCAATGGCAAGCTCGTGTCCTTGCACGCATGTCGAACTTGATCTATCGACTTACCTGCGGCCCGTTCGAAGCTAAAAGCAGGACCGATGCCGGCAGTCGGCAAAATATCAATTGATGCGGCCAAGTCGCTTGCGTTAGCAGCGCCAAAACTGGTAGTTGAACTCATAGCTATACCCCGACCGTGCTTTTCGCTTGCTGAACAAGCCGATGGACTAGGTAGTGGGCATAGAGATGGAAAGATCTTGAGTGCTGCGCATCTGCCGACCAATTAACACGATAAGGTGATCTCCCGGTGGGCGACGATTCTTGTGTAGGGCTGGACGGAATTGCAGTCGAAGAAGCCGGCGCGCCAGATATAGGAATAATTTTGGAGAGCCAGGTTTGAAAAAGAAATTCTGCAGCATCACGTGAATGATTCTCCTTGGTCCATTCGCCGAAGTCGATTATTTCACCATCGCGTACGGTGTCTTGACCGAAGTTGGCATCCAATTTTGCGGCGAGCGTAGAAAGGGCTCCAGGGGTCGAAAGAAAAGCGCTCACCATTTCTGATATCGCACGTTCGATGTCCGCCAATCCAGTCGTGCCTTGAGATAATTTTTCTGCTAATGTCCGGCCGGCTTGTGTAATTCGGTACTTTCCAAAAAAACGCTGGTCGGTAGAAATCCAAGCCAAATCTGCGACCTCGACCAAGTTAGCACCAACGAGCCGGTCCAGTTCCCACTGATATTCTGGAAAAAAAGGGCCGTAGCTAGCTTTCATGACGCGCGCAGTTTCTGCAGGCAATCCTACGGTAGGTAATAGCGCATTCACATAATAAACAAGCCGGTGAAAAAAATCTGATGAAACGGTGCCTGATCCGGAAAGGCACGTCGCGCGCAATACCAGTAAAATCCAATAGCGTCGGATGAAACTTGGAAGAGGAGATGTCATTTCACTGACTCCAGTACCACATCGAATTTTTCCCAAGATGGGAAGACAGCTTTGTGGAATTCTTCTTTGTATTCTTCCTCATATTTAATCAATGCAGCATTTTTTGCGGCAATTTCCAACAAATTTATCATACGGGTCGTTCGTTCTTCTGAAGGTACCGATTGGATTGCCCTTGCCTCGAACTCGGTTCGATTATTCTCCTTCGCATACTGTAAGGCTTCCGTTTCTGGAATCACCCCGAACAACGCAGGTATCATCGCCTCGCGATTCAAGTTGGTACTAGCAATTAAGAAATTCGATGAATTTTCAGCTACTTGAAGAAATTGTCTAATCATCGTACCAGCGCGTGGAACAAAAACAGAATCCAAGCTCGCCTCCGGGGTCTCCACAACCATCATCGCAGCGCTTCTAGTAGTAATTTCCGCGATAAGACTCATACGAAATGCCAAGTCTATAAATTCGCGCTGAGATTCAGAAACATCATTTGAAGAGAGGCGATTCGCCGCCTCATCTTTGAACACGCCAGAGGTCAGGCGAACCGAAAAGCCCGGGAAGCGGAACTTAACAGTCGAGGGCCCTTGACCGATCTTCTTTTCGCGAACATCGTACTGAAGCGTACAAGTCTCGGCCATGAATCCGGTAATGTATTCTTTGAAGCGCCTTATGATCGCGCCAGCCATGTCAGCAACGATGGCCTCACCAGGATCAACAATGGACGCCAAGGCCGCCTCCGCCTCCGCCTTCTCTTGCTTAGAATAATCAAGTAAATCCCTAAAGCCAAGCAATTTTTCTTGTAGATCTTTTATTTCATCAGCATCTTTTGGAAGGCCGCTCTCCAATATTTTTATTTGCAGCTGAACCTCTTGGTGCTGCTTGCGCTGTTCTATCAACTTGCCCATTGATGTTTGATATTGATCCGAAACTTTTTGAATTAGTGCATCCACTCTGGAAATTTGCTCTGCACTATCCTCTGCCTGGACCTCAAAAACCTGAGCTGCGGCCAGTAGTTCCAACTTATCGTTACTCTGGTGATCATGCGGGTGTTCTCGTTCGCTCGGACCGGCATCACACAGCGGGCAATGGTGAACATCCAGTTTTTGCTGGACCGCTGCTCGCGCCCGGTCTGTATGTGATCCACAGAAAATACAACCTCGTTCACTAATCACGGATGCAACCGCATACAAAGCCTCATGTTCAGCTGCTGCAAACTCTGTCCTCAGATACTCTTCATGCATTGAACGTGCTTTGCTTACTTTTGTTTCTCTCTCGACTCGCAAAGCTTCAACTTGATCGCGATATGCTATTCGATTATTATTTAGTGCATCAGTTTTCTCCTCCAAGACCGACATAGAATCTTTTAAGGAGACCAGGGTCTTATGTAGAGACTTTAGCTCACGGGCAGAAGTATCATCAGCACGCTTCAGCAACTCGATTTGAATTTTCTTTTCATGACGGCTTAATACCGCCTGAGTATTTCGAATTTCAGAATCAAATTGCGCAATTTTATTATATAAATCTCTATAGGTAATCTGAGAGGTTGGATTGTAGTACAAGACACGTAAGACTTCCGCCTGCGCATCTTCATCCCAAACCAGTGCTTGTCGATCTTCAAGGAAGAAAAATATAAAATGAACTAACAAGAGATAATCGTAAAATTGCTGAAGGCCAGATAATTGCAGAACACCGCTTTTAAAACGGTTTTCATAAGCTTCAGCGTTAACTTCAGACGATTCTATTCCGTCAATTTTTAAGTAAGTTATTTCGAGATTCGTAAGTTTTCTTGTTACGGTGAGAGTTCGATCACCAAACCCTAAAGTTGCAGTCGCAGTCGCGGTAGCGGCTGCATCCTTAACACGCGCAGAAAAGAAACGCGCAACAGATCGGCCCTCTTCCCGACTCCCCATACCAAGCCCAGCGGCAGCTTGAATTTGGCTTGGCCCAGCTATGAGCTTAAGCAACAAATTCAATAATGTTGTTTTCCCTAAGCCGTTGACGCCGACAACTATATTTACGCCAGACTTTACGTCGTAGGAAAAACCCTGACCGCTATCTCCAGGGTAGAGTTGGTAATTTGACACGGCAAAATGATGTATTACCGGAAATCGAAGGTCGTTCTGCACAGGTGCCGCTTTCTGATGAATACTTCCAATGAGAATTTATTGATATAATATCAACAAAAAAATAGTGTTTAGCATAGCCTATTTCCAGGCGACAAATATTCACACTTTGTAACAACTTATCACTAGAAACGCAATTTCTTCCGGTCACTCGTTAGCGACCAAATTGATTACAAAGTATTTCCACCGACGGCATTTGAGTTGAGGGTTAAAAAGCAAGCGAGCGCCGGGCGCGTTAGGTTTCCTTGTCGTCCCCCACGATCTCCCGTGACTTAATCCTATACTGAAGTTCTAGATACAGTTGCTCGTATCTGCGCGCTTCGCGCATGTTTTTCGCGAAGAAACTTTCGCCGGGATCTGTAGTGGTCAACCCATCCCGGACACTACGTTAAGTTTTTCTTCGGCGACGGCCGGTGCCAGTCCCTGGTTGAACTGATGTGGCCGTATCCAGTTATACCGGTGCATCAGGTAATGGCTAATGTCCCGTTGTGCTTCCTGTGCCGTCANTCTGAATTTCCAGAGATCATTTTCATGTTTGACTCCGAAGAGAATGTTAAGACTAATTTTCAAGGGGATTATTTTTTACGGCTAAGGTAGTGTCTCGTTACCACCGTTTAATTCGCAATCCAGTTGCTGACACTCATTTTGGAAGGGGTGAATTGCCACCCGTCGCTTAAACTCTCCTGATCCATAGTTCCCAGAAGATGAAAGTGTAGTGGTCAACCCATCCCGGACACTACGTTAAGTTTTTCTTCGGCGACGGCCGGTGCCAGTCCCTGGTTGAACTGATGTGGCCGTATCCAGTTATACCGGTGCATCAGGTAATGGCTAATGTCCCGTTGTGCTTCCTGTGCCGTCATGTAACCAGTTGACGGCAGCCATTCCGTTTTGAAGCTGCGGAACAGCCGTTCCATCGGGGAGTTATCCCAGCAATTTCCCCGCCGGCTCATGCTCTGTCGTATCCGATAGCGCCATAAGCGCTGACGGAATTTTCGACTGGCGTACTGGCTACCTTGATCCGAATGCAACAGTAGGCCCTGTGGTCGACCTCGCTGCTCGTAAGCCATTTCCAGCGCTTGCACAACAAGGTCAGCGTCGGGTCGTAGCGAGAATGCCCAGCCCACCGCTCGGCGAGCGAACAAATCCAACACCACTGCCAAGTAATACCATCGGCCTTGCGCCCAGACATAGGTGATGTCCCCGCACCAGACCTGATTTGGCGCCGCCACTGTGAATTCACGATTGAGGTGGTTTGGAATATCGACCCGCTCCACCGTAGCCTGCTTATAGGCATGGCTGCCAGGTTGTTTGCAGACCAGCCCCAACTCTTCCATCAAACGACTGACTTTGAAGCGGCCAATTGCCGTGCCTTCCTCGCGCATCATGCCCATGATACTGCGGCTTCCCGCCGAACTGCGACTCTCGACGAACAGCTCGTGCACGCGGCTACGCAATGCCATGCGCTCAACATCAATGTGCCGGGCGCGCTCCCGATATGCATACAGGCATGACCGCGCTACGTCGAACACCGCGCAGATCAACTCGATTGATTCGTCACCACAAATCTGATCGATTACCTCGTACGTTCTATCCCTTCCGACATCAAGAGCGCGGTAGCCTTTTTTAAAATAGACTTCTCCCGCTCGAGACGCTCAATGCGTGCTTCGAGTTCCTGTATTCGCTGCTGATCAGGCGTCATTGCCTTACTCTGTGGCGTGATGCCATGCCGCTCTAACTGAAGCTGCTGCACCCAGCGGCGCAGCACTGATTCGCCGATGCCGACCGACCGGCTTGCCTCCACGTGGCTGTATCCTTGATCCAGCACCAAGCATGCTGCCTGCTGTTTGAATTCAGGGGAAAACGTACGTCTTTGCTTGCTCATCAAACACCTCTCTGTGGCGAGCATTCTCGCCTAAATCAGTGTCCGGGTACATTAAACCACTACA